>NZ_CACSJS010000006.1:0-268895 GCF_902706165.1 Pantoea sp. 18059 | reverse complement strand
CAAGATTTGCCTGGCGGCTTTAGCGCGGTGGTCCCACCTGACCCCATGCCGAACTCAGAAGTGAAACGCCGTAGCGCCGATGGTAGTGTGGGGTCTCCCCATGCGAGAGTAGGGAACTGCCAGGCATCAAATTCGTTCCTTTTCCCCTGACAAGGAAAATAACAGGAACAGACGGCCATCAGCCCGTTGCTGACAGCTGTGAAAGAATCGGTGGAGCGGTAGTTCAGTTGGTTAGAATACCTGCCTGTCACGCAGGGGGTCGCGGGTTCGAGCCCCGTCCGTTCCGCCACCCTATTAGGGGCGTAGTTCAATTGGTAGAGCACCGGTCTCCAAAACCGGGTGTTGGGGGTTCGAGTCCCTCCGCCCCTGCCAGAAAACGATCCTTTGCTTCGGCAAAGGATTTTTTTTTGCCTTTAAAAAAGCAAAAAAGAAAAACCAGCTAAATCTAACTGGCCTCTGATCTTCCCTGCCTACTGTCCTGCCTGCAAATTCAGCTATTTTGCCTGACCAGAATCGGGAATTTAAGCAACTGACGGATATGTGCCTGCTGATCGCTGTTCTGCAACCAGACAGCATAGAGCGGACGCACGGCGACGGGCGTATCCGGAATCACCATCAACTCACTGTACACACTCTGCCAGAAGTCCGGCAGAAATGCGCACGCTCCGGTGGTATGCAGCAGTTCACGGGTGACATGTGCCGACGTGGTGGTCAGTACCGGTACATCATCAGCCCCGGAGAGATAGCTCTGATGCTGATGAAAATCTGCTCCCCATTCCAGCTTAATATAATCATATTTTTCACGCTTCTCGCTCTGCCGGGCGCAGAAAAGCGCCAGTGAAATATGACCAATCTGCTGACTGGTTAACTCATCCATCTTAGGTGCTTCAGTGGTAATCAACAGATCCAGCTGGCGCTCATGGAGTTGCTTAACCAGCAGATGTCGTTGTGCCACGCGCGCTTCTAAGTGCAGGCTCTCCCGATTCTCGTAGAGCGTCTGTAGCCATGGCGTCAGATAAGCCTCCCATAGTGATGCACTGGCACCTATTGAAAGCTCATGGTGCTGCTGAGTGTGAGAGACCTCCTTCTTCGCCATCATCCAGGTGTTCATCAGGCTTTCAGCATAGGGGAGCAGTCGCTCTCCGGCCGCCGTCAGACGTATGTTATTGCGATGCCGTGTAAAAAGGTTAACGCCAAGCTGATTCTCTAACTGACGGATGCGAAAACTGACAGCAGATTGCGTGAGGTAAAGTGCTTCTGCAGCACGCCCGAAATGGCGAGTTCTGCTCACTTCCAGGAAAGTTTTCAGTAATTCCGTATCCACAGCGTTCTCCCAAAAAATGTTTGTCGTATAGATTTAAATGTTTTGTTTTACACTCTGTCAAGCCTATCTAATACTCCGCGCCATTAACAGCACGGCATTAGAAAATCAGGAGCGTGTAACATGGCGGAAAGCTTCTCAACAGAGAATCGTTTCTTTGATAACAAACATTACCCGCGTGGTTTCTCACGCCACGGTGACTTTACTATTAAAGAAGCTCAGCTTCTTGAACGCCACGGTTTTGCCTTTAATGAGCTGGATTTATCAAAGCGTGAGCCTGCAACCGAAGAAGAACGTTTGTTTATTGAAGTGTGTCGTGGCGTGCGTGAGCCGCAAACGGAAGCTGAACGTGTATGGTCTAAGTATATGACCCGCATTAAGCGTCCTAAACGTTTTCATACGCTGTCTGGCGGTAAACCGCAGATGGACACCGTTGAAGACTTCACCGACAGCGACGATTAACAGAGAAGGGGCGAAAGCCCCTTTTTTATTGCAGGCTGTTATGCAGATGGATCATTAATCGATCTATCGTACGATAGCTGACAGCTTCCTGCAGATGATGCCGGGTGATGTCTGTTTCCCCAGCCAGATCGGCCAGGGTACGGGCCACTTTTAAAATCCGCTGCCATGCCCGTACAGATAAACCCAGCTTCTCCAGCACTGACTCCAGCCACTCCGCATCCTCTTTAGCAGGCTGACACCAGCGCATAATCTCTGCATTGTTTAAATGCGCATTTATTTTTCCTGCACGAGCCAGCTGAATGTCACGCGCTGCGACCACCCGATGACGAACCTGCTCAGATGCTTCCGCCCTGGCGCGCTGACCGCTGAGCATGCCGCTGGGGAGTAGCGGCACCTCCAGCGAAAGATCAAAACGATCAAGAAATGGGCCGGATAGCTTACTGAGATAACGCAGCACCTGCTGGGGTGAGCAGCGGTTATGCTGTCCCTGATAGTGTCCGGTTGGACTTGGATTCATCGCAGCAATCAGCTGAAACCGGGCCGGGTAGGTAACTTTTGCCCGTGCGCGTGAAATAGCGATGACGCCCGACTCTAATGGTTCGCGCAGTGAGTCCAGCACCTTGCGATCAAATTCCGGTAATTCATCCAGAAACAGCACGCCGTTATGCGCCAGGGAGATCTCACCGGGCCGTGGCAATGAGCCGCCGCCAATCAGAGCATAGAGAGAGGCGCTGTGGTGAGGTGATCTGAAAGGCCGGGTGCGCCACTGTCGGTGCAGGGTATTGCTGTTCACCAGGCTGGCGATTGCCGCGCACTCCAGTGCTTCCTGATCGCTTAAGGAGGGCATGATGCCGGGCAACCGGGTAGCGAGCATGGTTTTACCGGTGCCAGGGGGCCCGATCAGCAACAGGTTGTGCCCGCCAGCCGCAGTGATCTCCAGTGCTCTGCGCCCCTGTTCCTGACCAATGATATCAGCGAGATCGTCAGCAGGTGCATCGCCCTGATGCTCAGGATATTGGGCTGTCTGTAGTGTGAGTTCATTGCGCAGAAAGGCGCACACTTCGCTGAGGTGAGAGGCAACCAGCGACGAGCCCTGACGGATTAGCCCGGCATCACACTGATTCTCAGCGGAGAGGACCAGCTGTCGTCCAGCCTGAATGGCTACCATGGCCGCTGGAATCGCGCCCTGTACACCGCACAGTGCGCCGTCGAGTGCCAGCTCACCCAGAAACTCATAGTGCGTCAGTTTGTCGGCAGGAAGCTGCTCAGAGGCCACCAGAATGGCAATCGCCATAGGTAAGTCATACCGCCCGCCCTCTTTGGGTAAATCTGCGGGTGCCAGATTGATGGTGACGCGTTTTGCCGGGAAGGCAAAACCGCTGTTGATAATGGCGCTGCGTACCCGCTCACGCGCCTCTTTCACCGTGGTTTCAGGCAGCCCCACCAGCGTTAACGCAGGCAGTCCGTTACTGATGTGTGCCTCGATGGTCACCAGCGGGGCTTCCACTCCCAGCGCTGCCCGGGTCAGAACTTTTGACAATGACATACTCGCTCCTTGTTACCGTCAGTCTGGTGACAGCATCAAAGGAAAGCCAGGGCATCATCAGCACTATTCGGGTCATTGCACAATCTATCAGAAGTTTTTTCACAACCTGTTAAAACGCTGCGTGTCTGCGCGCAAATTCACCAAAAAATTATTACGTCAGTAAAGTGATGAATAATTATCATCATGTAATTATTTCTTTTATTACAAATTGATAGACCGCGATTTAGCGCCAGGCGCTAAAAAAACTCTGTAAAAAAAGTTGTGTCATGCCCCCTGACTATGATAACTCTGTAGGCATTACTTCGAACAAGCGAAAGAATTGAACAACACATGAAAGCCCTTCTACAAGTGATTAGCCTGGTCGTGATTAGCGTGGTGGTGGTTATTAACCTACCGTGCGGGGCAACGCTTGGAGAAAGAAAGGCTTAAAAATCAAGCCTCGAATCCGAAAAAACCCCCGCACCGAAAGGTCCGGGGGTTTTTTTTCGACCAGAGGAAATATCAGTAAATCCACAAGGAACAAACAATGAACAGTAGCATAAAATTCTGTTGTTCCGGTCAGGACACAGGAGAATAGCGATGACAGGTGCACAGTGGGTAGTTCAGGCTTTACGCGCGCAGGGTGTTGATACCGTATTCGGTTACCCTGGCGGCGCAATCATGCCGGTTTACGACGCGCTCTACGACGGCGGCGTGGAACACCTACTGTGTCGCCACGAGCAGGGCGCTGTGATGGCGGCGATCGGTTATGCGCGCTCAACCGGCAAAACCGGTGTCTGTATCGCCACCTCTGGCCCTGGCGCGACCAACCTGATTACCGGCCTGGCAGATGCCATGATGGATTCGGTTCCGGTGGTTGCCGTAACGGGTCAGGTCTCTTCCGCTTTTATTGGTACCGACGCCTTTCAGGAAATCGACGTACTGGGCTTATCGCTGGCCTGCACCAAACACAGCTTCCTGGTTGAATCGCTGGATGAGCTGCCCGCCATCATGGCAGAAGCCTTTGCGCTGGCGCAGTCGGGCCGTCCGGGTCCGGTACTGGTGGACATTCCTAAAGATATTCAGATTGCGCAGGGAGAACCTGCCCCGCATCTGGTTCCGGTAGAAGAGGGAAGCGCGCTGCCGCATCAGGCGATTCAGGAAGCACGCGCACTGATGGCGCAGGCCAGAAAACCAATGCTCTATGTTGGTGGAGGCGTTGGCCTGGCACAGGCTGTTCCGGCACTGCGCGCGCTGGCAGAAGAGACCGGCATCCCGGCAGTGGCCACCTTAAAGGGGCTGGGCAGCGTAAACCCCCACAGCGAGGTGTATCTCGGCATGCTGGGGATGCACGGTACTAAAGCCGCCAACCTGGCGGTGCAGAGTTGTGACTTACTGATCGCGGTCGGTGCCCGTTTCGATGACCGCGTGACCGGCAAGCTGGACACCTTTGCCCCCCATGCCAGCGTGATTCATCTCGATATCGATCCCGCTGAGTTAAACAAATTACGTCGTGCACACGTCTCTCTGCAGGGTGATCTCAACGAACTGCTGCCCGCCCTGAGTCAGCCTCTGCATATCAACGCCTGGCGCGATGAGATGAAAGCGCTTAAGGCCAGTCACCCATGGCGCTACGACCATCCGGGCGAAGCGATCTATGCACCGCTGTTGCTGAAGCAGCTTTCCGATCGCAAACCGGCCAATACCGTAGTGACCACCGACGTCGGTCAGCACCAGATGTGGACGGCGCAACACATGGCATTCAGCGCGCCGGAGAACTTCATCACCTCCAGCGGCTTAGGCACCATGGGCTTTGGTTTACCCGCCGCCATCGGTGCGCAGGTTGCACGCCCGGAAGATACGGTTATCTGTGTCTCGGGCGATGGCTCCATCATGATGAACATCCAGGAGCTGGGCACCATCAAGCGCGGCAAGCTGCCGGTCAAAATCGTGCTGCTGGATAACCAGCGTCTGGGCATGGTGCGTCAGTGGCAGCAGCTGTTTTTCGATGGCCGCTACAGTGAAACCAATCTGTCCGACAACCCCGACTTCCTCACGCTGGCCAGCGCTTTCAATATTCCCGGCCAGCGCATTACCCGTAAAGATCAGGTCGACGCCGCCCTTGATGCTCTGCTGAACAGCGAAGGTCCTTACTTCCTGCATGTTGCAATTGATGAGCATGAAAACGTCTGGCCACTGGTACCGCCGGGTGCCAGCAATGCAAACATGATGGAGAAAACTGTATGAACCAGCATCAATTGTCTATCGAAGCCCGTTTCCGCCCTGAAATATTGGAGCGCATTTTACGCGTAGTGCGTCACCGCGGTTTTCAGGTCTGTTCTATGAACATGGCCTCAGTCGCCAACGCAGAAAACATTAATATTGAAATGACCGTTGCCAGTCAGCGTTCCGTCGATTTACTGTCTTCGCAGTTAAGCAAATTGATCGACGTTGCATGCGTTCAGATTCAACAACAGACAACACAACAAATCCGCGCTTAGCCGCGAGAGGGAATAACAATGAGCACGAAGAAAGCAGACTTTATTTGGTTCAATGGCGAGATGGTTAAGTGGGAAGAGGCGAAGGTCAGCGTCATGTCCCACGCGTTGCACTACGGTACGTCGGTATTTGAAGGCGTGCGCTGCTACGACTCTCACCAAGGACCGGTTGTGTTCCGCCATCGCGAACACATGCAACGTCTGCACGACTCCGCCAAAATCTATCGCTTCCCGATTAAAAGCAGCGTTGATGAGCTGATGGAAGCGTGCCGCGAAGTCATCCGCGTGAACAAACTGAAAAGTGCTTATATCCGTCCGCTGGCCTTTGTCGGCGATGTGGGCCTGGGCGTGAACCCGCCAGACGGCTTCACCACCGACGTGATCATTGCGGCGTTCCCGTGGGGCGCATACCTGGGCGCTGAAGCCCTGGAGAATGGCATCGACGCCATGGTCTCCTCATGGAACCGCGTAGCACCGAACACCCTGCCAACCGCCGCTAAAGCGGGCGGTAACTACCTCTCCTCACTGCTGGTGGGCAGCGAAGCCCGTCGTCACGGCTATCAGGAAGGGATTGCGCTGGATACTAATGGCCTGATCTCAGAAGGTGCAGGCGAAAACCTGTTTGAAGTTAAAGATGGCGTGCTCTTTACCCCGCCATTTACCTCTTCAGCACTGCCGGGCATCACCCGCGATGCCATCATCACGCTGGCGCGCGATATGGGCATTGAAGTGCGTGAGCAGACCCTGTCGCGTGAATCTCTCTATCTGGCTGACGAAGTCTTTATGTCTGGCACCGCGGCAGAAATTACACCGGTGCGCAGCGTTGACCGCATTCAGGTTGGCGAAGGCAAACGTGGCCCGGTGACCAAACGCATCCAGGAGGCCTTCTTTGGCCTGTTCACCGGCGAAACCGAAGACAAATGGGGCTGGTTAGATCCGGTTAACCCATAATCAGATACAGCGCGGGCGTCATCTGACGTCCGCGAGCTTATTCTTACTGGAGTAAATAGAGTATGCCTAAGTACCGTTCCGCCACCACCACCCACGGCCGCAATATGGCGGGTGCCCGTGCCTTATGGCGCGCGACAGGAATGACCGACGACGATTTCGGCAAGCCGATTATCGCTGTGGTTAACTCATTCACCCAATTTGTGCCGGGCCACGTTCACCTGCGTGATCTTGGTAAACTTGTCGCCGAGCAGATCGAAGCGGCAGGCGGTGTGGCTAAAGAGTTCAACACCATTGCGGTGGATGACGGTATTGCCATGGGTCATGGCGGCATGCTGTATTCACTGCCGTCGCGTGAGCTGATTGCTGACTCGGTCGAGTACATGGTCAACGCCCACTGTGCCGACGCCATGGTCTGCATCTCTAACTGCGACAAAATCACCCCGGGTATGCTGATGGCGTCATTGCGCCTCAATATTCCGGTGATCTTCGTTTCAGGCGGACCGATGGAAGCGGGTAAAACCAAGCTTTCTGACCAGATCATCAAGCTGGATCTGGTAGATGCGATGATTCAGGGTGCCAACCCGAACGTCAGCGATGCCGACAGCGAGCAGATCGAACGCTCTGCCTGTCCGACCTGCGGCTCCTGCTCCGGTATGTTCACCGCCAACTCGATGAACTGCCTGACTGAAGCACTCGGTCTGTCGCAGCCTGGCAACGGTTCACTGCTGGCTACGCACGCCGATCGCAAAGAGCTGTTCATCAATGCCGGTAAGCGCATCGTAAGCCTGACCAAGCGCTATTACGAGCAGGATGATGTCAACATGCTGCCGCGTAACATCGCGAACAAGGCCGCTTTTGAGAACGCCATGATGCTGGATATCGCCATGGGTGGCTCCACCAACACCGTGCTCCACCTGCTGGCAGCCGCACAGGAAGGCGATATCGACTTTAATATCTCCGACATCGATCGCCTGTCACGCAAAGTGCCTCAGCTCTGTAAAGTGGCGCCAAGTACCCCGAAATACCACATGGAAGATGTGCATCGCGCGGGTGGCGTCTTCGCCATTCTCGGCGAGCTGGATCGTGCCGGCCTGTTCGACAGCAGCGCTCGTAATATCCTGCAGCAGACCATGCGTGAAACGCTGGATCAGTACGACATCATGCTGACCAAAGATCAGGCGGTAAAAGATATGTTCCGCGCGGGTCCGGCGGGTATTCGTACCACTCAGGCGTTCTCACAGAACTGCCGCTGGGACACGCTGGATGATGACCGTGCCGAAGGCTGTATCCGTACACATGAAAACGCTTACTCGCAGGATGGCGGTTTGGCCGTGCTCTACGGCAACATCGCGGAAGATGGCTGTATCGTAAAAACTGCGGGCGTAGACAAAGAAATCCTGACCTTCACCGGTCCGGCCAAAGTCTATGAAAGCCAGGATGACGCCGTTGAAGCGATTCTGGGCGGCAAAGTCGTTGCGGGCGATGTGGTCGTCATTCGCTACGAAGGTCCAAAAGGCGGGCCAGGCATGCAGGAGATGCTCTATCCGACCACTTATCTGAAATCGATGGGGCTGGGCAAAAGCTGCGCGCTGATCACCGATGGTCGTTTCTCTGGCGGTACGTCAGGCCTCTCTATCGGTCACGCCTCGCCTGAAGCAGCCAACGGCGGCACCATTGCGCTGGTCAAAGATGGCGACACCATCGAAATCGATATCCCTAACCGCGGTATCAAACTCGCCGTACCGGATAACGAACTGCACGCCCGTCGTGAAGAGCAGCAGGCACGTGGCGATGCGGCGTATACGCCGGTCAATCGTCAGCGTGAAGTCTCCTTTGCGCTGCGTGCCTACGCATTACTCGCGACCAGTGCTGACAAAGGCGCCGTCCGCGATAAGAGCAAGCTGGGAGGCTAACAATGGCCGAGTCTCAACCGCTACCCGAGGCGCCTTGTGGCGCTGAGTATTTGCGCGCAGTGTTGCGTTCACCGGTGTATGAAGTGGCACAGGTGACGCCGCTGCAGGTTATGGAAAAAATCTCATCGCGTCTTGGCAACACCATTCTGGTGAAGCGGGAAGATCGTCAGCCGGTGCACAGTTTCAAGGTGCGCGGTGCCTACGCGATGATTGCCGGTCTGAACGAAGAGCAGAAAGCGCGCGGCGTGGTAACGGCGTCAGCCGGTAACCATGCGCAGGGCGTGGCGCTTTCTGCCACTAAGCTGGGCATCAAATCACTGATTGTGATGCCGCTGGCGACGGCAGACATCAAGGTTGATGCGGTGCGCGCATTTGGCGGTGAGGCTTTCCTGTTCGGGGCCAACTTTGACGAGGCGAAAGCCAAAGCGATAGAACTCTCTGAACAGCGCGGTTACACCTTCGTACCGCCGTTTGACCATCCGGCCGTCATTGCCGGACAGGGCACGCTGGCGATGGAGCTGCTGCAACAGGATGCGCATCTCGACCGGGTCTTTGTCCCGGTTGGCGGTGGAGGTCTGGCAGCCGGCGTCGCGGTGCTGATCAAGCAGCTGATGCCGCAAATCAAAGTGATCGCGGTGGAGTCAGAAGATTCAGCCTGTCTGAAAGCAGCGCTGGAGGCGGGTCATCCGGTCGATCTGCCGCGCGTCGGGCTGTTTGCCGAAGGGGTGGCGGTGAAACGGATTGGCAGCGAAACCTTCCGGCTCTGTCAGGAATACATTGATGACATCATCACCGTCGACAGCGATGCCATTTGTGCCGCGATGAAAGATCTGTTTGAAGATGTCCGTGCTGTGGCGGAGCCCTCTGGCGCGCTGGCGCTGGCGGGCATGAAAAAGTATATCCAGCAGCATGGGATCAAAGGCGAGCGGCTGGCGCATGTGTTATCCGGGGCCAACGTCAATTTCCACGGCCTGCGCTACGTTTCTGAGCGCTGCGAGCTGGGCGAACAGCGAGAAGCGCTGCTGGCCGTAACGATCCCGGAACAGCAGGGCAGTTTCCTGCGTTTCTGCCAGACGCTGGGTGGACGGTCGATTACCGAGTTCAACTACCGCTACGCCGATGCGGACAAAGCCTGCATCTTTGTTGGCGTACGACTGACGCGCGGCGTGGAAGAGCGCAGCGAGATCATCAGCGAGCTCACCGGCGGCGGTTATCAGGTGGTCGATCTCTCGGATGATGAGATGGCGAAACTGCACGTGCGTTACATGGTGGGCGGACGCCCTTCTAAACCACTGCGTGAACGCCTCTTCAGCTTTGAATTCCCGGAGGCACCCGGCGCGTTGCTGAAGTTCCTGCAAACGCTGGGCACCCACTGGAATATCTCGCTGTTTCATTATCGCAGCCACGGCACCGATTATGGCCGTGTGCTGGCCGCTTTTGAACTTGGCAGCGATGAGCCACGCTTCGAAGAGCATCTCACCGATCTGGGTTACGACTTTCATGACGAAAGCCAGAACCCGGCGTTCCGCTTCTTCCTGTCAGGCAACTGATTACAGCTGGCTCCAGAAAGCACTGATCAGCGGCTCTCCGAGCCGCTTTTTTTGCACGCAGATGCCGAGTTCGAACGGCGCAACCGAGTCAATATTCTCCAGTAGCAGCACGCGGTTACGCACCGGCTCCGGGCTGTTTTCCAGCACCACATCCGGCAAAAGTGCAATACCGCAGCCCAGCGCCACCATCGAAACAATCGCCTCATGCCCCGAGACCGTGGCGTAAATCACCGGATTCGGGATGCGCTGGCGGCGGAACCAGAGATCGATACGTCGCCGTGCCGGTCCCTGCACCGGCAGGATAAACGGAATTTTTGACCAGTCGGGCTGCGGCTGTGTTGCCTGGGTACGAACGGCACAGGGCAGTGCAGGCGCGATCAGCACCAGCGGGATCAGCCCCAGTGGCATAAAATCAATGCTGGCGGGCAGCGTTTCAGGACGGCCGGCAATGGCCAGATCGGCATCGCCGGAGTGCACTTTTTCCACCGCATCCGCGGCATCGCCGGTATCCAGTTTGATTTCGACCTGCGGATGTTCAGCGCGAAAGCGGTCGAGGATGGGCGGCAGATGACTGTAGGCCGCCGTCACCGAACAGAACAGGCGCAGCTCGCCGCTGAGCGACGGACCGTTAAGATCCATCACATGGCGCAGTTGCTGATACTGCAACAGCGTCTGCTGGGCAAACTGGCGCAGGCGTTCGCCCGCTTCTGTCAGCGTCACGGTGCGGTTATCGCGCAGAAACAGCGCATGGCCGACATCTTCTTCAAGCCGCTGGATCTGGCGTGACAGCGTGGAAGGGCTGACGTGCATAGCACGCGCAGTGCGCCCGAAGTGGCAGCTTTCTGCCAGATGAAGAAACAGTTTCAGATCCCGTAAATCCATGTGCGCGTCGCCTCTGGGTGGTGTTGCATTTATTGCAATGTGACGTTGTTAATATATCAATTTAAGCAACAGAATTCCTGTCATATGATGGGGTCATTCGCGGCGCTGCATGACACGCCGTTCCTGAACAAAAAAAGCAAACACAACCTTACCGGAGTACCCATGGCTAACTATTTCAACACATTGAACCTGCGCAACCAGCTGGCGCAATTAGGCAAGTGCCGTTTCATGGCACGCGATGAATTCGCGGATGGTGCCAGTTTCCTGAAAGGCAAAAAAGTCGTTATCGTTGGCTGTGGTGCGCAGGGCCTGAATCAGGGTCTGAACATGCGTGATTCCGGTCTGGATGTGGCCTATGCACTGCGTGCTGAAGCAATTGCGGAAAAACGCCCTTCATGGCGCAAAGCGACCGATAACGGTTTCAAAGTGGGCACCTACGAAGAACTGATCCCGCAGGCTGATCTGGTGGTTAACCTGACGCCAGACAAGCAGCACTCCGCTGTAGTTCAGGCTGTTCAGCCGCTGATGAAAGATGGCGCTGCGCTGGGCTACTCGCACGGTTTCAACATCGTTGAAGTGGGCGAAAGCATCCGTAAAGACATCACCGTGGTGATGGTGGCACCGAAGTGTCCGGGTACAGAAGTTCGTGAAGAGTACAAACGTGGCTTTGGTGTACCGACGCTGATCGCGGTTCATCCGGAAAACGATCCAAAAGGCGAAGGCATGGCGATTGCCAAAGCCTGGGCAGCAGCAACTGGCGGCGATCGTGCTGGCGTGCTGGAGTCCTCTTTCGTTGCAGAAGTGAAATCTGACCTGATGGGTGAGCAGACTATCCTGTGCGGCATGTTGCAGGCTGGTTCACTGCTCTGCTTCGACAAGCTGGTGGCTGAAGGCACTGACCCGGCTTACGCAGAAAAACTGATCCAGTTCGGCTGGGAAACCATCACCGAATCACTGAAGTTTGGCGGCATCACACTGATGATGGATCGCCTCTCTAACCCGGCTAAACTGCGCGCTTATGCGCTGTCAGAGCAGCTGAAAACCATCATGGCACCGCTGTTCCAGAAACATATGGATGACATCATCTCCGGCGAATTCTCTTCCGGCATGATGGCGGACTGGGCTAACGATGATAAAAACCTGCTGACCTGGCGTGAAGAGACCGGCCAGACCGCGTTCGAAACCGCTTCACAGTATGAAGGCAAAATCGAAGAGCAGGAGTACTACGATAAAGGTGTGGTGATGGTTGCGATGGTTAAAGCGGGCGTTGAGCTGGCGTTTGAAACCATGGTGGACGCCGGCATCATTGAAGAGTCTGCTTACTACGAATCACTGCATGAGCTGCCGCTGATCGCGAACACCATCGCCCGTAAGCGCCTGTATGAAATGAACGTGGTGATCTCCGATACCGCCGAATATGGTAACTACCTGTTCTCCTTCGCCGCGGTGCCGCTGCTGAAAGAGTTCATGACCACGCTGCAGCCAGGCGATCTGGGTAAAGCGGTTGAAGGCACGCAGGTTGATAACGCGCAGCTGCGTGACGTTAACGAAGCGGTTCGCCAGCATCCGATTGAAACCGTTGGCCGTAAGCTGCGTGGCTACATGACCGACATGAAGCGTATCGCTGTCGCGGGCTAATTACCGTCATCACAGTTTTCAGCAAAACAAACCCCGGCTTGCCGGGGTTTTTTGTTGATGAACAACGGCTGGACGGTTCTCTGTGAGACCGTGCCTGCACTGCTGTGAGACAGTGCAGGCACATGGAATACGGTCAGATCGGAAAGACGCAAAACCGCCATCCATGGCATGCTCGGCCCGCGCGATTACGCACCTCATCCCTGAGGTGCGCCCGTTTCCGGGCCAACGCTTTGCGTTGTTCAAAAACGCTCCCGGCGTTTTTGTCCCTGGCGCGGGACGCTTTCCTCTTCTGACCGTATTCCCTGTGCCCTTAAGCTTCTTTATTGCTGCCAGTATCAATACGCTTTTCAGCGAGGTCCGGTTTTTTCAAACAGAAAGCTAACCCGCTTAAGGCGTATGCTCCCTGAGCCTGTCGCCTGACCATAAGGCGATGTTTTGTTTAGCCCTTCAGAGCGGTTGTACTCTGTGAGCCTGCTCCATAAAAAAACCCGGCAGCCGCCGGGTTTTCACTGACCTTCATCCAGCCGGATTAAACGTCATACAGCGTCTGATTACGCGTCTCTTTACAGGCGAGTAATGCAATCAGCGTCAGCACGGCCATCGATGCCAGATAAAGTCCCACCGCCTGCAAACCATAATGCGCATTCAGCCAGGTCGCGATATAAGGCGCAACAGAAGCACCCAGAATCGATGAGAGGTTATAAGAGAACGATGCGCCGGTATAACGCACTTCGGTCGGAAACAGCTCCGGCAGCAGGGCGCCCATCGGACCAAAGGTCAGGCCCATAATGCTCAGACCCAGCAACAGGAACGCCATCACCAGCGCCTGCGATCCGGAACCGAGCATCGCCGGGAACAGGAACGAAAACGCGATAATCATCAGCGTAATGGTAATCATCGTCTTGCGGCGACCAAAACGGTCAGCCAGCAAACCGGCAATCGGCACCATCACTCCAAAGCCAATCACCGCCAGCATCAGCATCCACAACATACTATTACGCGGAATACCCAGACCGGCCGGTGCTGCCGTGGTGCCGTAGCTCATCGAATAGACGGTCATGATATAGAACAGCGTATAGGTCGCCAGCATGATAAAGGTGCCGAGAATGGTGGCAGTCAGATGCTTGCTCAGCAGCGCCGCAATGGGCACCCGAACCTGCTTCTTCTCTTTCTGTACTTTGGCAAACACCGGACTCTCATGCAGCGAAACGCGCACATACAGGCCAATCAGTACCAGCACGGCGGAGAGAATAAACGGCACGCGCCAGCCCCACTGCATAAACTGCTCGTCGGTCAGCAGCCACGAAAGCAGCAGAAAAGTGCCGTTAGCGAAGAAAAAGCCAATCGGCGCACCCAGCTGAGGGAAGGAACCGTAAAGCGCACGCTTCTTCGCCGGGGCATTTTCCGTCGCCAGCAGCGCCGCGCCACCCCATTCACCACCCAGTCCCAGTCCCTGACCAAAACGCGCCAGCGCCAGCAGCAACGGAGCCATCACGCCGATGGTTTCATAGCCGGGCAGCAGACCAATCACCACGGTGGAGATCCCCATGGTCAGCAGCGAGGCAACCAGCGTGGCTTTGCGACCCACGCGATCGCCAAAGTGACCAAACACGGCGGAGCCAATCGGACGCGCGATAAAGGCGATAGCAAAGGTGGCCAGCGACTGTAGCGTCGCGACCGTGGCATCACCCTGCGGGAAGAAAATGTGCGGGAAAACAATCACCGCAGCAGTGGCATAAATATAAAAGTCGAAGAACTCGATGGCCGTTCCGACCAGCGAGGCAATCACCACTTTACTGCGTGAGTTAACCGGCGTGGGATCCTGCTGTTTGTCGAGCGTGTCTGTGAGGGAGGCTTGCATAACTGTTTCTTATTTGTAAATACAGACAAAGAATCTTACGCATCTGCCAGAGCGCATTCAATGAAGAAAACCCGCGCCGCGTCTGGCTTCAGCGGGCAAAAAGAGGATAATTTCTGAGGTGCGACGAATGTCGGGTGATACCGGGGTAATCCGGACGATATCTGGCGGGATACTCTACGAAAGGGCTAAATAAAAGTGACCCCTCAGCTATTCATCCTGTTATCTGGTTAAAAAATAGCCGAGGGGTAATATTTTCCGCTGTTGTTAACGGATTACGATGATTTGTGTCGTGACGCGCTGCTCGCTTCAGGCATTTGTGGGTCGTCTTTATATTTGGCGGTGGCGATCCACGCCGCACAGAACAGCGTCAGACGGGCGAAGAAGTAGAAAAACGCCATCAGGCCAAGCACGGAACCAAAGGCCGCACCGGAAGGCGAGGTCGCCAGCTTCGGCAGCGTCAGCGTCATCACAAACTTGATCACCTCAAAACCGATTGCCGCCAGCAGAGTGCCGCGGAACAGTGCTTTCTTACGCGGCTTATGACGCGGCAGGATCCAGAAAATCCACAGGAACAGCAGATAGTTAGCCATAACGGAAATCGAGGTGGCAATAATGGTCAGGGCGGGCCGTAACCAGTCGATGCCATCCAGCCCCAGTGCGCTGACGATCAGTGCCTGCGCCGAACCGGCTACCGAGGTCAGCGACAGCGTAATCACCAGCGCCAGCATCAGACCGGTCAGCGACAGGAAATCGCGAATATAACGCTTCCAGATCTTCTCTTTGTCATCCGGTTTGCGTTCCCATACGTCGCGCGACTGGGCACGAATCGCTTCGCGCAGGTTACCCATCCAGTTAAGACCGGAGTAGAGCGCCAGCAGTAAACCGGTAATACCCACGGTGGCACGCTGCTGAATGGCGGTATTTACCGTATTCTTCAGCGTGGTGGCCAGCGTCGGGTCGCTGATGCTGCTGACGATTTTGTTGATGATATCGGTCAGCAGATCCTGGTTCGATGCCAGCACAAAACCCACGGCGGCAAACGACACCATCAGAATGGGGATCAGCGATAAAAAAGAGAAATAGGTAATGGCCGCGCCAAACTGGCTGCCGAGCCGATCATTAAAGCGGTCAAGGGCGCGAATAAAATGCGCCACTGCCGGGATCGCCTGAAACCAGGCGGCAAAACGCGACACGCGCACTATCGAATGATCAACCGTCTCGTTGCCGGTTTTAATATCGATAAGTGGCTTTTGCGGCTGCGTATCCTGCGGGTTTTCCTGCTTGTCTGTCATAGACCTTCACTGTCCTGTTTATCATTAAAATCAAAGTATAGCCGCTCAGGTGACGTACTCCTGTAACACCTGACTCAGCCACTCCATAAAAACCCGCACGCGACGCGCCACATTGCGCCGGTGCGGATAGAGCAGGTGGATCGGCATCGGTCTGGCGGGAAAGCGATGCAGCACTTCTACCAGCTCGCCTCTTTCCAGTAATGTCTGAATCCCGGCGGCTGGCACCTGAATAATGCCTAACCCCGCCAGACAGGCGGCGCGATAGGTTTCGGTGCTGTTCACGGTGACCACACCGCCGGTGTGAACATAGTGACACTGCCTGCCATCAAAATATTCAAAACCCGGTGAGGCCTGACCCAGTTGCTGGCTGTAATGCACCATCGCATGCTGCGACAGCTCTTCCAGCCGGATCGGCATGCCGAAACGCGAAAGGTAGACAGGGCTGGCGCAGTTGATCAAGGTATGGGTACCAATTTTTCGCGCAATCAGGCCAGAATCTTTGAGCTCGCCGACGCGGATTACGCAGTCAAACCCTTCCCGGATCACATCCACCTGACGATCGCTGCTGCTCAGCTCAATCTCTACGCCGGGGTAGTGCTGCAAAAATTCCGGCAGCCGTGGCAGGATAAAACTGGTGGCCATGGCCACAGACATATCAATCCGGAGCTTACCGCTGAGCGAGGCAGGCTCGTGCTGGAACAGGCTGTCCATATCGTCAATCATCGACAATAAATCCAGACAGCGATCGTAATAGACCAACCCATCCTGGGTTAGTTGCACCCGGCGCGTGGTGCGATGCAGCAAACGTGTTGCCATTTGATTCTCCAGCGCCTGTATCTGCCGCGAAACGCTGCCTTTGGGGACACCTAAACTCTCTGCCGCGCGGGTAAAACTGCCCATTTCGGCCACCCGCACAAACACCTGCATTGCGTGAATTTTGTCCATGTTGTTCACCGATTGTTGTTTTTATTGAAACAGTGATGCGCATTTAACACTGTTTATAGATCAATAATTCGCGAATATCCTTAACCTGTGTTCAATTTTTCAACAGGTGCGAGAGATGAATCAGAAAGTGGCGTTAATTACCGGTGCAAACCGCGGTTTAGGCCGTAATGGCGCGTTAAAACTGGCGGCCAGGGGGACAGACATTATCCTGACTTACCGCAGCCATGCCGATGAGGCACAGACGGTGGTGAAGGAGATCGAGGCGCTGGGACGGCGTGCAGTGGCGCTGGCGCTGGACGTCGGCGAAACCGGTCAGTTCGATCGTTTTGTCGGCCAGGTGAAAGAGGCATTGCAACAGCAATGGCAGCGTGAGCGCTTTGACTATTTAGTGAACAACGCCGGACACGGACACTACAAGCCGTTTACCGACACCACCGAGGCGGAATTTGATGCGCTGGTTAATGTGCATTTCAAAGGGCCTTACTTCCTGACCCAGAAGCTGCTGCCGCTGATCAACGACGGTGGCCGCATCCTGAATATCTCCAGCGGTCTGACCCGGCTGATCTATCCTGGCTCCTCGACCTATGCGTCAATGAAAGGGGCGATGGAGGTACTGACGCGCTATCAGGCGAAGGAGCTGGGCGAACGGCGCATTCGCGTTAATATCCTGGCACCTGGCGCGATAGAGACCGACTTTGGCGGTGGCCGGGTACGCGATACCCCCGAGATTAACCATCAGATTGCCGGGCTGACGGCGCTGGGCCGGGTCGGACTACCGGATGATATCGGCGACGCCATCAGCGCGATCCTCAGTGACGAAACCGGCTGGATCACCGCTCAGCGTATTGAAGCCTCAGGCGGGCAGGGGATTTAACCGCTGGTGGCGTCGCGGAAAGCACCCCGCGACGTCGCCGCCTTTTACAGCGTAATGGTGCCATCGATGACGGTTACGGTATTACCGCCAATCCAGATGGTTTCACCATTAAAGGTTACGTTCACCCGACCGGCACGCTGCAGGGCAGTACCCTGACGCACGCGATAGGAGGTGGTATGGCCTGCGGCTGCAAAATACCGCGCCAGACAGGCGTTGGCGCTGCCGGTCACCGGATCTTCGGTCAGGCTGCCATTTTCCACCAGCAGGCCACGCACTTCATACTGTTCATGCTCGCCCGAGGGCAAACGGCCAAAGGGCATCACGCCCGAGACACCCGCATGTTTAATCAGGCGCTGCAAATCGCTGACATTGGGCTGCAGCGCCAGCACGGCCTCGGCGCTGACCATCGGCACCAGCAGCCAGCGGATACCCATATCCACCACGGTCGGGCTTTGCGTCAGATCGAATGCATCGCTGTTTAAGGCGTTACCCATCAGCGCATCCTGCCATGGCATCAGGGTGGCAGCTGGCGCGGCAAAGGCCAGTCCGCCCGTCTCATTAATCTTCACCGTCACGTTACCGACGCCGCACTCCTGCACGATTTCACCCGGCATACGGGTTGGCCAGCCCGCCTCCAGCAGCGCGTGTGCGGTGCCCAGCGTCGGATGACCGGCAAACGGCAGTTCGCCTTCCACGGTAAAAATACGCACCCGGTAGTCCGCCTCTTCATGTTGTGGCGGCAGCACAAAGGTGGTTTCCGACAGGTTAGTCCAGCGGGCAATCGCCGCCAGCTGGCTGTCGCTCAACCCCTGAGCATCCATAATCACCGCCAGCGGATTGCCATTAAAGGCTGCTGAGGTAAACACATCGACTTGCTTAAACGCGACCTTCATGATGACTCCTTGCGATTGGGTTCAGTGCGGCCTTTTCTCTGCCGGATGATTGCTTATAACAGCTAACAGCGTTATCAATAAGTTAAAGATTTTACCGGAGACTGTGAATGCTAACGATCCTGGGACGCGCCTCCTCAATCAACGTGCGCAAAGTATTATGGCTGTGTGACGAGCTTGACCTTGATTATCAGCGCGAAGAGTGGGGCGATGGATTCCGCTCAACGCACCTGCCCGAATTCATGGCACTCAACCCCAATGCGATGGTGCCGGTACTGAAAGATGATGACTTTGTGATGTGGGAATCCAACGCCATCCTGCGCTATCTGGCGAACGCCTATGGCGGCGAGTGGCTCTATCCTCATCATCCGCAAACGCGTGCGCCTGTCGATCAGTGGATGGACTGGCAGTCCACTGAACTCAACACCTCATGGCGCTACGCATTTATGTCGCTGGTGCGAAATTCACCGGCTCATCAGGATCCACGTCTGCTGGCCGCGGCCAGTAAAGGCTGGGCACACACCATGAGCATTCTCAATCAGCAGCTGGAAAAAACCGGTCGCTACGTTGCCGGACGTAATTTCACGCTGGCAGACATTCCGATTGGTCTGGCGGTGAACCGCTGGTTTGAAACGCCGCTCGAACACCCTGATTATCCGGCGGTACGCACCTATTACGAACGCCTGACTGAACGCCACGGCTATACCGTCTGGGGCCGCAACGGTACACCCTGAGCCTCGCCGCAGGATACTCCCGCCAGTTCACAGGCGATTTCGCCCGCGCGTCTGATCGCCCAGCTATAGCGCGCATCAAACGGATAGCAGCAGGAGAGGCGCAGTGCATGGTTGTATCGCTCGCTCAGCGAATAGAGTGCGCCGGGCGTGACGCAAATCTGCTCCTGCAGCAGCCGATCAAACATCTCGGTGGTATTTACGCCGCCCGGTAACTCGACCCAGAAGACGAAGCCACCGCGCGGCAGCGTCGCGCGGGTGCCCTCCGGGAAGTAGCGGGCGATCAGTCCCCGCGCCTCATCCAGATTGGCCGCGTAGCGACGGCGCAGCGTGCGCAGATGGTGGTCATAACCGCCGGAAGCAAGAAACTCCGCCAGCGTTTCAGAGAGCAGGGCAGATTCTGCCATCGACGACACCGCTTTCAGTCGGGCAATCGCATCATGAAAACGGCCAGCGGCGGTCCAGCCAATACGGAAATCGGGTGCCACGGTTTTGGTGAAGCTGGTGCAGTAGATCACCCAGCCGTCGCGATCAAAGGCTTTTACCGCGGGCGAGAGCGGCCAGTCGAACTGCAACTCGTCATACAGCCCATCTTCTATCAGCGGAACGTGGTAAGTATTCACTAACTTCGCCAGCCGCTTCTTGCTCTCCAGCGACATGCCGCAGCCCAGCGGGTTCTGTGCGCTCGGCATCGCAATCAGCGCCTTAATTCGCTGCTCCTGAAGCAGCATCTCCAGCGCATCCAGCGACAGCCCATGCTGCGGATCGGTGGGGATTTCCAGCGCCTTAAGGCCCAGTGAAGCCAGCAGCGGGAAGAGGAAAAAGTAGGTCGGCGACTCCAGTCCGACGCAGTCGCCGGGCTGCGTGACCGCCCGCAGCGCCAGCTGAAGCGCCTCCATGCAGCCGTGAGTAAGAGTGATCTCATCGGCGGTGAGCGTCTGTCCGGCGTGCAGCGCCCGTCGCGCAATCTCCTCCCGTAAGCGCTCACTACCGGGCGGAAGCGCATAGCGCCCAATCATGTTCGGATCACGGCGCAGCAGTGAGGCAGTAATCCGGGCAATACGCGCCGCAGGAAACAGCTCGCTATCCTGGGGGCAGGCCAGGGAAATATTGATGTAGTCGGGATGGTTCTGCGCCGCAAATACCTTATCGATCAGGTCGAGCTTGCTGCTGCTGGGGTCGCGTACCCGGGTTTTATGCTGACCATGACGGGTCACGGCGGGCAACACGCCGCGCACGTAATAGCCCGACTGGGGACGCGCCTCAATCAACCCGCGATCTTCCAGCAACTGCCAGGCATTCAGTACCGTATTGACACTGACCTGATGTGACTGGGCGACGCGGCGGATCGCCGGCAGACGTTTGCCGGGTTTCAGCGTGCCCTGATGGATAGCCTCAGCGAAGCTCTCTGCCAGCTGCTGATAGAGCGGCTGATCGGAAGTGGGAGCAAGGGACACAGTGGCCTCCGGATTGGATGGGTACAATTGCTGTTAACGGGAACTGTAACCATAACAATAGTGATTTTGTGTCACTGTTACCATCCCTTTTCCCGCCGTAGCATAGAACTCTGTCTGTTTTCAGGAGAGTCACCATGCTCGATCCCTCTTTCTTCAGTTACGTTACCGTCATGTCGATTACGCCAGGCCCGAACAATCTGCTGCTGGCGACCTCAGGCGTCAATTTCGGCATGCGCCGCACGCTGCCGATGGTGTTTGGCATACTGGTAGGTTGTGCGCTGCAAACGGTGATCGCCGGCGTCGCACTGGAGGTCTTACTGCACTGGATGGCGGCGATTCGCCTGCCGCTGACGCTGGCAGGCTGTGCCTATCTGTTGTGGCTGTCATGGAAGATTTTCCGTGCGGCAGCACCTGAAGTGCGCAGCAAGCCGCAGCCCATGACGCTGCTGGGCGGTGCCTGTTTCCAGGCGATCAATCCCAAAGCCTGGCTGATGGCGACCAATGTGGCGCTGTTGTACAGCGCCAGCAGCGGCGTGCTGACGGTGATGATCGGCTTTATGCTGCTGAACCTGCCCTGCATTCTGATCTGGGCTGCGCTGGGCGATCGCCTGCGCAGCCATCTGCAGATTGCCTGGAAGCGTCAGTTATTTAACAGCCTGATGGCGCTGTCGCTGGTGGCGACTACCATCTGGATGCTGACCGACGCCTTGCTGGCCGCTTAATCGGGTGCACCAGGTGCAGTGGCCGACGGCCATTTCCAGTTCTGCACCTCCGGCACATCTTCACCGTGTTCACGCACATAGCGATGATGCTCAGCGATGCGCTCCTGCAGATCGTCCAGCAGCTCAGGATGCGCATCGGCCAGGCCAGGCACGCGAAGAATCGCCTCCTGCGCCAGATGATAGCGGTCAAGCTCGTTCAGCACCGTCATATCAAATGGCGTGGTGGTGGTTCCCTCTTCATTGAAGCCGCGCACATGGAAGTTGCGGTGGTTGGTACGCGAATAGGTCAGGCGATGTATCAGCGTTGGATAACCGTGGAAGGCGAAGATCACCGGTTTATCCTGAGTAAACAGCGCGTCGAATTCTGCATCAGATTTACCATGCGGATGCTGATCCTGCGGCTGCAGCGCCAGCAGATCGACCACGTTCACCACGCGGATACGCAGTTCGGGCAGTATACCGCGCAGCAGATCCACCGCCGCCATCGTCTCCATGGTCGGCACATCACCGGCACAGGCCATCACCACATCCGGCTCCTCATGCTCTGGGGTGGTGCCCGCCCAGCGCCACTCGCCCATGCCCGCTTCACAATGGGTCACCGCACTCGCCATATCCAGCCACTGCGGCGCAGGCTGCTTGCCCGCCACAATCACATTGATGCGGTCCCAGGTGCGCAGGCAGTGATCGCCAACCCACAGCAGCGTATTGGCATCGGGCGGCAGATAGATGCGCACAATGTCCGCTTTTTTATTGGCAACGTGATCGATAAAGCCAGGATCCTGATGGCTGTAGCCATTGTGATCCTGTCGCCAGACGTGCGAAGAGAGCAGATAGTTCAGCGACGAGATCGGCTTACGCCAGCCCAGTTTACGTGAGACTTTCAGCCACTTGGCGTGCTGGTTAAACATCGAATCGACGATGTGGATAAAAGCTTCATAACAGTTAAACAGCCCGTGGCGGCCGGTCAGCAGATAGCCCTCAAGCCAGCCCTGACGCTGATGCTCACTGAGAATTTCCATCACCCGGCCATCACGCGCCAGCTGCTCATCGTAAGGCTCTGTTCGTTCCAGCCAGGTACGGCTGGTCACGTCGAAGACCGGCGTCAGGCGGTTAGAGGCGGTTTCATCCGGGCCAAACAGGCGGAAATTATCGCGGTTGCGCTGGAACAGCACGCTGAGATAGCGGCCCAGATGCTCAGTGGCCTGCGCCATCTGTGCGCCTGGCTCGCTGACATCGCAGGCAAACTCCGCGAGTTCAGGCGCATCCAGCTCACGGCGCAACAGGCCGCCATTGGCATAAGGCGAAGACCCCATGCGTTTATCACCTTCCGGTGCCAGCGCCTGCAGTTCCGGCTTTAAGCGACCCTGTTCATCAAACAGGTCGTCTGGCTGATAACTCCGCATCCACGTCTCAAGGATCTGGCGATGTCCTTCATCTTCACGACAGGCCGCGACCGGCACCTGATGCGCCCGCCAGAAATCTTCCACTTTCTTGCCGTCGACCGTTTTGGGGCCGGTCCAGCCTTTGGGGCTGCGCAGGATAATCATTGGCCAGCGCGGCACCCCGGTGGTGGCTTTACCCTGGCGCGCCTCGCGCTGATAAGCGGCGATTTTACTGAAGGCACTATCCAGCGCATCCGCCATCAGCGGATGCATTTTTTCAGGCTCATGCCCGCAGACGAACAGCGGCTCATAGCCGTAGCCACTGAACAACTGGTGCAAATCTTCATCGCTGCTGCGACCCAGCAGCGTCGGGTTGGCGATTTTGTAGCCATTGAGGTGCAGAATCGGCAGGACCGCGCCGTCACGTTCAGGATTCAGGAATTTAATGCCGTGCCAGCTGGAGGCCAGTGGACCGGTCTCCGCTTCGCCGTCGCCAATCACGCAGGGTACAACCAGTTCGGGATTATCGAAGGCCGCGCCAAACGCATGGGAGAGCGAATAGCCCAGCTCACCGCCTTCGTTAATCGAGCCAGGCGTTTCCGGTGCCGCGTGACTGGGAATGCCCCCCGGAAAGGAGAACTGTTTGAACAGACGCTGCATGCCTGCGGCATCCTGCGTGATGTGCGGATAAATCTCGCTGTAGCTGCCCTCAAGCCAGGTATTCGCCACCATGCCGGGGCCGCCATGTCCTGGTCCGCAGATGTAGATCATATCCAGGTTTTGCTTCCGGATAACGCGGTTGAGGTGGGCATAGATAAAATTCAGGCCTGGCGTAGTGCCCCAGTGACCCAGCAGACGCGGTTTAATGTGTTCAGGCCTGAGTGGCTCACGCAACAGCGGGTTATCCATCAGGTAAATTTGTCCGACGGAGAGGTAGTTTGCTGCCCGCCAGTAGCGGTCGAGCAGCGTGAATTCCGGTGAAGCAGGGGAGTAAGACATGCAGTTTCCTCCTGATCGTGCAGCTAAAAGATGGCTTAACCCTAATAGAGAATGCCCGGATCGACCAGGTAACCGGCCAATAAAAAAGGCCCCGCAGTGCGGAGCCTTTTTATCAATGGCGCTGAATTATTTGCCGACGACGAACGCGGTTTCCCGTCCTTCATCGTTTGCTGCCATCGGGGTAACCGGCGAATAGTCGAGCTGCAGAATCCGGCTGGTTTCGGCTAACACTTTCTCTGTCAGCGCTACGTCGCCGTTCAGCTTACGTCCCCAGGATGGGATCACCGCACGGATTTTGTTCTGCCATTCCGGCGAAGCCATCTGCTCAGGACAGACCTTGTGCAGCAGCTCCAGCATGATCGGTGCCGCCGTAGAGGCGCCAGGCGATGCACCCAGCAGTGCTGAAATCGAGCCATCCTGTGAGGCGACCACTTCGGTGCCCAGGCGTAACACGGCGCCCTCTTTTTCATCTTTCTTGATGATCTGCACACGCTGACCGGCAGTCACTAAGCGCCAGTCCTCCTGCTTCGCCTGCGGCACATAGGCGCGCAGGGCGTCCATCCGGTCGCGATCGCTTTGCAGCACCTGATCCATCAGGTATTTCACCAGGTCAAAACTTTTCAGCCCCACTTTCACCATCGGCAGCATATTGCTGCTGTTCAGTGAGGTGAACATATCCATCAGCGAACCCTGCTTCAGGAACTTAGTCGAGAAGGTGGCGAACGGGCCAAACAGCAGCACCTGCTTGCCATCCAGCACGCGGGTGTCGACGTGCGGCACGGACATCGGCGGCGCACCGACGCTGGCTTTGCCATAGACCTTAGCCATGTGCTGCGCGACGACCTGCGGATTTTCCGTTACCAGGAATGAACCGCCCACCGGGAAACCAGCGTAACCGTTGGCTTCCGGGATGCCAGCCTTCTGCAACAGCGGTAACGCTGCGCCGCCAGCACCGATAAATATTCTACCCGCCGTCAGTGTGCGACGCGTGCCGCTGTTCAGACACTGCAGCGTCACCTGCCAGCGACCGTCGGCGAGCTGCTTCAGCTCACGCACTTCCTGGCGCAGACGCAGCTGGAAATTCGCTTTCTTCTCTAATGAGGCGATCAGCTGACGGGTGATTTCACCGAAGTTCACGTCGGTGCCCATCTCCGTCCAGGTCGCGGCTACTTTCTGGCTGCGGTCACGGCCATTCATCACCAGCGGGATCCAGCGGGCAATCTGCTGCGGATCTTCGGAGTAGGCCATGCCACGGAACAGGGTGCTTTTCTGCAGCGCCTTAAAGCGCTTGCGCAGGAAGTCGACATTGTCGTCACCCCAGACAAAGCTCATGTGCGGCGTGCTGTGAATAAAGCTTTTAGGGTTGCGCAGGTTGCCTTTCTGGACCTGATAAGCCCAGAACTGGCGGGAAATCTGGAACGATTCGTTGATCGTTACCGCTTTAGAGATGTCGATGCTGCCATCCGCCTGCTGAGGCGTATAGTTCAGCTCTGCCAGCGCCGCATGACCGGTGCCCGCGTTATTCCAGCCGTTGGACGACTCTTCGGCCACGCTATCCAGCCGCTCCACCATTTCGATGGACCAGTCCGGCTCTAAATCCTGCAGCCACGCGCCGAGGGTGGCGCTCATCACACCTGCGCCAATCAGCAGCACGTCAACGTCTTTGCGCTCCTGCGCGGTAGTAGTGGTGTCCTTTGCCATGGCACTCATCGCGAGCGCAAGGTTTACAGCTGAATTGCACATGAGGCGACATCTCCTCTTCTGTTGACCTGAAGCCCAACAGTTTTGCAGGCGAAATAGTCACGCTTCTTACGAGCGCGTTGCGCTATTTCTCAAAGGTTAAGTCTCAGGTATAGGGTTAAAGCGGTAATAACGCGTTAACTGCACGTTATGCTTTGTCATCTGAATATAACATTCTCGCATCTGAATTAAACATTTGTTTATTTTTTAAATGCAGAAATGATTCAGCATAAGAATTAATCATCAGGGCCAGCGGCGTATTAGGGGTTTTTTAGTGTGAAGTCAGTGGGTTAACGGAAATGGCATGTTGCTGAAAAGCCCCATACTGGTGCAACGACGGAATAGGTATGAACCGTGCGGAATTATTTAATCCGCTGAAATTTAGCGATTTATTATGCAGTAAGGAATAACGGGAATCGGGGGATGAGAGGCTGAAAGGCTGCTTGTGTAAAAATAATGTTACATTTTTGTGAGTCTGAAAATGCGTACACACCGGCGCACGCATCGGATTCACTTATGACTGACTGGCGCTGGCGGGCAACTTTTTCAGACTTATCGCCATGCGGTTGTAGGTGTTCATCAGACCAATCGCGATGTTCAGATCGACAATCTCTTTTTCACTGAAGTGCGCTTTCAGTGCGGTATAGCGGCCGTCTGGCGCACCCTGCTGAGCAATCAGGGTCAGGCATTCAGCCCAGTGCAGAGCAGCCTTCTCTTTATCACTGAACAGCGTACCGGATTCCTGCCAGACCGAGGTCAGCACGATCTTATCCCAGCCCATGCCCGACTTATTCAGTGCTTTGGTATGTAAATCAATGCAGTAGGCACAGCCATTAATCTGCGATATGCGCAGGAACAGCAGTTCCAGTAAAGTGAGCGGCAGATCGGTTTGTGCCAGATAACTGTATACGCCGCCCAGCGCTTTCATGCCTGCCGGTGCTGCACTGTGAAAATCGATACGTTCGCTCATCTTATTGCCTCATTCAGGGTTGATAAGGCGATTTTCAGCCTTTCAATGGAGCAGATAAAGTGCCAAAAAATGAGAGTCTGACTGGTCCATCGCCGCTTTCCACGCTGACACTGCAGCGCGGCGCGTCACGTGGCCTCAGTGAACAACTGCGCCAGCTGATCGAACAGGCGATTGGTGAAGGTCGTTTACAACCTGGCGCACGTCTGCCTTCGTGCCGCGATCTGGCCGCTCAGCTCGGCGTGGCGCGTGGCACCGTTCGCGCCAGTTATGACATGCTGGTTGATGGTCAGTTTCTGCAGGCCAGAGGCGCGGCGGGTACCTTCGTCAGCCCATTACCGCCGTTAAAACCGGTCAATGCCGAGGCTGAACGCCAGCTGCTGGAGGGTGCAGAGGAGTATGAAGCGCCACCGCTGACCTTCCAGATGGGCATTCCTGCCAGCGATGCATTCCCGGCCAAAGTCTGGCTGCGCATTCTGCAGCGTCAGACGCGCATGCAGGTCAGCAGACCGGCCAGCTATCCCGATCCCCGCGGCAGCTTAGCGTTGCGGCAGGCGCTGGTGGCCTACCTGGCGGTGGCACGCGGCCTGCGCTGTCAGGCGGACCAGATTATTATTACCAGCGGCTATGCTGGCGCAATGGGACTGATTGGGCTGGCGATGAATTTTCAGGGTAAAACAGCATGGCTGGAAGATCCCGGATTCTGGGTGGCGCGTCGCGCGGTTGAAGCGCTGCGCGTCACGCCGGTTGCCGTGCCGGTTGATGCCGAAGGGTTGCAGGTTGAGGCCGGGGTTGCCCGCGCGCCGGATGCCGCTTTTGCGCTGGTCACACCGGGACAGCAGGCGCCGCTTGGCATGACGATGAGCCTGGCACGCCGGCATGCCCTGCTTAACTGGGCCAGCCGCGCGCAGCGCTGGATTATCGAAGATGACTATCTCGGCGAGCTTCAGCCCGGCAATCGCGCCGCGCCGGCACTGGCCGCGCTCGACAGCCAGGGGCGGGTGTTGCACATCGGCACGTTCAGCAAGACGCTGACGCCGCAACTGCGTCTCGGTTTTATGGTGGTGCCACCCGCGCTGACGGCCCGATTCGGTGAGGTCTGCGCGTTGCTTTCGCCAGCCTCCTCCGGATTGCTGCACAACGCGGTGGCGGAATTTCTGCGGGATGGCCACTTTATGCGGCATCTGCGGCGCATGAAGCGCGTCTATCATGAGCGGCTGGAGCAGATGATCGCGGCGCTGCATCCTCACTTTCCTGACCTGCAACGCGCCGGGCTGGCGGTGATTGTCCGTTTACCCGCCGGTTCACCGGATCAGGTGATTGCGCAGCAGGCGGTGGAGTGGGGCATGGCACCGTCGCCGCTGTCGATCTGGTATCAGCAGGCGGATCAGCGCGGTGCGGGCCTGTTACTGGGGACGGCCCATCTGCCACGTGAAGGTTATGCGCGCAGTGCCGAACGGCTAAAAGCGCTGGTCGATGCGCAGGCGGTCAGCCCCTGAACCAGCGACGCCAGACAAAACGGATAACAAAAAACTCCAGTGCGCCCAGCAGCAAAAACCAGACGCAAAACACCACCGTGTAGAGCTGATTCAGGTCCTGCAAATGGAACATCTGCAACAGATGCTGCGCTACCGTCACGCTAAAGGCGGGCGCGGGCAGCAGCAGCGCCGAGAGAAAGCCCAGCAGTAAAATGCCACCAGGCACGATCAACGTTTCAAAAGGGTTATTCATAACCGGTATCCCATATTTATCAGCCCGGCATTTTCCGGTAAACGGCGACACGGTTCAATGGTGGCGCGCTGCTTCGTGCGCATCCGGCATGCTACATGGCCAGAGAAATGGTCAGAAAATGCTTTGCTACCATCGACTTAGCGCGATTCATAGCGGATGATAAGAGTTATAGCCTTTGCTATACTTAAATCCCTGATTTTACTGTCTTTTTATCTTTGGGTTTGCATGGTAGACTGCGCCCACTTTTTCATAACTGAACACTTTGTGTGGTGAATTCAGCGTGAATTGCCGCTTTTTCGCCCCAGGTGAATAAATCATGACCTTTATTGCCACTTTAATTCTTGCGCTGGGCATGTCGATGGACGCGTTTGCTGCTGCTCTGGGCAAAGGTGCCACATTGCATCGTCCCGGTTTTAAAGAAGCGCTGCGTACCGGTCTGATTTTCGGCTCAATTGAAGCGCTGACGCCGCTGATTGGCTGGGCGCTTGGCCTGGCCGCCAGCCGTTACATCATGGCGTGGGATCACTGGGTTGCCTTCATCCTGCTGGCGTTTCTGGGTGGACGTATGATGATGGAAGGCTTCCGTCAGACTGCTGTCGCAGAGCCCTGTGAAGCCCCGCAAAGCCATGGCTTTATGGTACTGGCGACCACCGCGGTAGCGACCAGCCTGGATGCGCTGGCTGTTGGTGTGGGTCTGGCTTTCCTGCAGGTGAACATCATTACTACCGCGCTGACCATTGGTGCAGCCACTACGGTGATGGCGACGACTGGCGTATTAGTCGGGCGCTTTATTGGTCCGATCCTGGGCAAATGGGCGGAAGTGCTGGGTGGAGTCGTGCTGATTGCCGTCGGCTCTACCATTCTGTTGCAGCATCTCGGCTACACCGCGTAGGGCTTTTGCACATAAAACCGCCATTTTTGTGATCTGGTTCAAATTTATTTGCTGTTAAAACGCACAGGAGCTATACTTTTTCGGTATATGTTCAACTAAATTTGAATCAGGTGTTCCATGAAACGTATTTTTAAACACGTGTTCCGCGCTTACGTTGAGACGTTCAAACACGTACCGCCGGGTGCCATGTACTAAGCACCCCGCAAGAAACCCTCGATAATCGCGGTCAGGGATCGACCTGTGATTATCACCTTTTCTGCTTTTTCTGCCTTTGCTTCTGCTGATTTAAACCCGCGTTTTTGCACTTCGGGTGCATCCTGTTTGTTGCTACTCCTCTCCTTCTGATTTTCCCGTTATGCGTCACTTTGAGCCAGAAAAGACGTTGCTGCAGTGATCTAATCTGCCCGGGAGATTTCCGGATGCCAGACAAAATGGCGGCATACCTTAAACAGGAAACAAGCACTTTTAATGGGTCACGGGATTGCCTGTGCCGAAACAAAGATTCACGGTTAACCCTGATGATTCTTCCTGAATATTTCAGTAAACCATTCGATAAAGACCCGGACCTTAGGCGGAAGATAGCGTCGGTCAGGGTAGAGTATAGAAACCGGTTTCGTCACAGTCGCATAACCCGATAATACTTCCTTCAGCTGGCCTGTTTCGAGGCAGGGCTTTAATGCCGTATATAATGCGTGAAGCATGCCGAGGCCCGCCACGCCACAGGAAAGAAGGACGTCAGAATTGTTAACTCGTATGCTGCTTCCCGGATGCCGTGAAACAATTTCGCCATTCATGACAAATTTCCATTCCTGGATGTCCCGACTGTGTTCATTAAAAAAATAAATGGCTTTGTGATCTTTAAGGTCATCAGGCGTTAAAGGAGTGCCATATTTATCCAGATAAGAGGGTGCTGCACAGGTGACCATCTGCAGGCTGCCCATTCTGCGCGAAATAAAATTCGAATCAGCAAGCTCACCGAGACGAATAACACAGTCCACACCTTCTGTAATTAAATGGGTCAGGCGATCTGAAGCGGTTAAGACTATTTCAATTTCAGGATATAAAGCCTGAAACTCGCTTAATTGTGGGATCAGGATACTGTGCGCCAGCGCCAGTGGAACATCAATGCGCAGCTGGCCACAAGGTCGCTGATTTGAAGAGTAAGAAGCCATTATATCGCTGGCATCACTCAGCAGCGTTTTAGCCCGCTGATAAATTTCCTCCCCTTCAACGGTCACACTCAGACTGCGCGTTGTGCGGTGCAATAGCTTAACGCCAAGCTTGTCTTCCAGTTGTTGTACGGACTTACTGACCGCAGGGCGATGCAGCTGCAAGGCGTCAGCGGCCCGGGTGAAACTACGGAATTCAACGACGTGAACAAAAATATCCATCAATTCCAGCATGTTCGAGCGCATCATTTAACTCCGCAAAAAATATTCCTGCCGAAATAGTGTATTGCGGATTATATCTCATTCCGATTGTTTCTCCTGCAGTAACACTGACGTCCTTTTACGTGGCTTTTTACGCCTCCCTGCTTTTTTTATCATCGTCCTATTCGATGCATACACATGGGAAATGACAAAATGAAAGCATGGTTACTGAAAGATTTTGGCCTTGAAAACTTAAAGCTTGAAGAGGTGGAAACGCCTGTACCTGGTCCGGGTGAACTTCTGGTTAAAGTTGGCGCGGTGTCTCTGAACTTCAGGGATAAGGCGATAGTAGAAGGCTTCTATGAGCCTCATCTGGTTCCAAAGCCACTGATTCCTGTCTCTGATGCCACAGGTACCGTTGTTGCCACGGGACAGGGTGTATCCCGTTTTAGCACGGGTGATCGCGTTAACTCGCATCTCTATTCACGCTGGTTAGAGGGTGAACCTGCAGCCGATGAGCCAGCATGGTGTATTGGAATGCCGTTACCCGGCGGGCTGGCTGAGTACATGATTATTCATGAGGACAGCGCAGTTAAAGCGCCTGACAGCATGACCGATGAAGAAGCCTCTACACTTCCCATCGCTGCACTTACGGCATGGTACTCGCTAATGGATATCGGCAATCTGCAGCCCGGTCAGACCGTGCTCGTACAGGGAACCGGTGGCGTATCGGTCTTCGCTGCTCAGATAGCGCATGCCTATGGTGCACGTGTCATTGCCACCTCCAGTAACGATGCAAACCTTGAGCGCGTTAAATCGCTGGGAGCAGATGAAGGGATTAACTATAAAAAATACCCTGAGTGGGAAAGAAAAGTGCTTGAAATTACTGATGGTAAAGGCGCTGACGTAACGATAGATGTCGCCGGGGGCAATGGCATCAATCAGTCAATTGCTGCGACAAAAGTTGCCGGTACGATTGCTCAGGTAGGATTTCTGACCGGCCAGACAGCACAACTTGATTTGATGCCGTTAATTTTCCGTCAGACAAAAATCCGGGGCATTGCGGTTGCACCACGCTCCTCGTTTGATCGGATGAATCCGTTCCTCAATAAACATAATATTAAACCCGTCATTGAACAGGTTTACAGCTTTAATGAGGCGGTTGAAGCCTTCCGGCATCTCTCCCGTGGTGCATTTGGCAAAATCGTCATCAGAATTAGTGACTGATAACGACTTTTTATTCCTCAATTCTGGCAGTTTTCACCGACTGCCAGATACTTTCGGATCCCATTCTCACCGCGTTAAACCCCTTCTCAAAGCGTACTTATATCCTTTCTGCACATCGTCAAAAGGGCCGCTTTTCGTATCACCACGACCGGCAGCGGTGAGTTACTTTTGCGGGTGGATAAGGGACAATTTTCGCCCGGCAAAAACGCTCCTGTCTTAAATCGCATCGGCCAAAAATTCAATAAATGTCCGTACTTTCGAATTGAGTGCCGAACGTTCGGTGACACAGGCATAGATATTCATCGGCAGGGACTCAATGGTGCTCTCGCCACTGTGACCTGACCAGGACAAAGGCCTTAGCAGACCGCTGTCTATCAGTGGCTGAGCTACAAAGCTTGCCAGACGGGCAATACCGCCGCCGTTTACGGCTATTCTGGCGATGATATCAATATCATCGCTGATAAAACTGGGGTTGAGTTTTGCATTAACAGGCTGTCCGTTGACCATAAACGTCCATGGCAGAAACCGTCTGTCGGTGGGATAGCGGAAAACCAGGCAGGCGTGCTGGCTCAGTTCTCCGGGCGTCTGAGGCGTACCAGCGCGATCAAGGTAAGCGGGAGCCGCACAGAATATAAAGGGTAACGATGCGATTTTTCTGGCGATCAGTTGATCATTCAGCTGTGCTTCGATGCGGATACTGACATCGACGCCTTCCAGGCGATGATCGACGTTGCGATCGGTACTGATCAGTTCAATATCTATATCGGGGAAAGACGCTTTGAAAGCGGGCATAAGGGGAGCCAGAACGTACCGACCAAACGCGGCTGTCGTAGCGATACAAAGTGGCCCCTGTGGTTTGGTTTCATTCGCAGCAGCCTGAGAGGCGAGTTCGATATCATGTGGGATGTGACGGACTTTCTCGAAATAGCGTTTACCGTTTTCCGTTAAGGTCATGCTGCGGGTGGTGCGCGATAGCAGTCGCACGCCCAGATGCGCTTCAAGACGGGAAAGACTCTGGCTGACTGCTGCCGGACTCATACCTTTAGCGCGTGCCGCCGCTGCAATACTGCCGTTTTCCACCACGCGAATAAAAGTGCTAATCAGACCTAAAATGTCCATCGTATCCTCAACCGTTAATTCGTCACTTTTACTTAATAATGATTAAAGCATAACCGCTCTACAACCCCCCGCATAAGCTTGTTAAGTTAGCCACAGTCTTATCTACTTTTGTTAAACAGGATATTCAGATGACTGATGCTGCAACAAAAAAAACCTTACGAACCCGCTTGCCGGTGCGCACGACACCTTACATATTTGCGCTTTATATGGCGATCATCATGGCGTTCCTGATGAGTCTGGTCATCACGTTAGCCGAATTCGGAATGGGGCCTCATTACATGACAAATGTGATGAATGCTTACCGGGTCGCCATGCCAGCGGCTTTCTTTTGCATACTGGTTGTCCGTCCTGTTGTTATCCGGCTCGTAGGATTGACCGTTCACGGTCACTGAGACAGTCAGCATGCCCAAAATGGGCGGACAGGTAGGGTTTAGCCCGCTTCTCGCTCATCGCGGCAGGCTGCTTCTGCACCAGAATGGAGGCGGGTGGCAAACCTCCAGCATTTCAGATGCAGGGTGAGGGCGGGCAGGTCGTCCGGATACTGACCGATATCAGGATGAAAGATACCGAAAGCCGGGCGTACGATATGCAGCAGGTAAAGCTCACAGATGAAGAGGGCGATGACAGCGCTTCGCTGGCCGTGCGGAAATTTTTAGGCGATGTGACATTACAGGCTCTGTTTATTGTTAAGCATCAACGTTAAATCGGCACCGTCATTATGACAGGATTAGCCTGCTCCTCTTCGCACACAGCGGAGCCTGAAGCACTTCCTGAGCAGTCAAAATAAAACAGCCATTCAGCCATCTGAGCGTTTAAATGGTTAAAATAAATAAACATATACATTGCTAAATTATTATCGCTATGTCTTAATGCGTCATCGGTTTGGAACACAGACCTTATGAAAGCAGTTTTAGTAAAGTAGTCCTCAGTTCAAGTGTTATCCACAGATATCCTTCTTCGAGAGCCTCCTCCTAAGTGCCCAATAAGTAAATCTCTAACTACAGGCCATCTTCGCCGCTCTTAGTGGCTAATCGATTAAGGAAATATCTATGTCTAACAAAATGACTGGTTTAGTAAAATGGTTTAACTCAGATAAAGGTTTTGGCTTTATCACTCCCGATGATGGCAGCAAAGATGTATTCGTGCATTTCTCTGCTATCCAGGGTGATAACTACAAAACGCTTGATGAAGGTCAGAAAGTCTCCTTCACCATTGAAAATGGCGCCAAAGGCCCTGCAGCTGGCAACGTCACAGCGCAGTAAGCCGCGCTCATTATCAGCGACGCTTACAATAGCGATGAAGACATAAGTCTGAGCAGATAAGATCTGCTGATAATAAAAGAAACCCGCCCAGTGCGGGTTTTTTATTGCCTGAAATTCGCATCATCTCTGGTCCGTTGACCTGCTCCACGTTTATCAGGCTACCCCGATGTTAATCCTCTCTTCATAAGCCCTGCCCGTGATGAAATGTTACGTTAAGCCATCGGGCAAAAGCCATAACGCGCCTTTTGAAATCAGCGATGCTCCCCTGAGGTGTATTACTGATTACCAGCAAGTAATCCATTTCTTTTGCTAACGCTGGATATCGGGCATTGAATGTAAAGCGATACTCCTCGAGTGTTTCAGGCCACTCTTTGTCATGTTCACTTCGAAGAATATTGGTTGCTCTGATTGCCTTTCGTGCAGCAGCACGCTGTAGCTGCAACTTTTTATTTTCGTCAGCAGATAACTGCATTTGACTTATTAATTTTTCCAGCACCGGCAGGAAGTCACCATTCACTGCTACCGCGATTTCTTTTGAAGGTTTAAATGCCTGGAATCGTTGACTCAGGTCCTCTCCATAAACGCAGACACAGTGATGTTTGAGCCAGTATCCCCAGCTAAGCAGATTATCCGGATGCACTACCTGTTGTAACAGACCACAATCAAAATCGACTTTACTGACAACAGGATTATTTTTTTCAATTTTACGTTGTATTTCAGTGAGTTGAAATTTAGCCACTTCGCCGGGATCAACGCTAAATATGACTGTTATATCCAGATCGGACTTCCCGATTTTTGCCCGGCCTTCAGCCACACTGCCATACAAATAAAGGCTATGTATAAGCTCAGGAAAACTTTGGATTAGCTTTGCCACGACCTGTGCAACAATATTCCGGAACTCTGGCTGCAATTTATTGGTTTCTGGCAGGGCAATAAAGCCGTTGTGATCGATTGCCACCCTGTCTCCCTTTTAATGGCGTCATTCACCGGGTTAATAAGTCCTGGGAATCTGAGATTCTCATGGCGGATTAATTATATCTCTCATGTCTGCTTCTCGCTCACAGCGTACACACATCATTCACTGCCGTCATTGCCTTCCCGCTTACACCAGACAGATCTCCCGCCAGAGTTCATCACCCGCAATGCCAGCGTCTTCTTAGGCGAAACCCCATACTTTTTCACACCATCGCGCCGATAACCCGCCTGCTGCCTGATCCCGACCTACACTGAATTATTCTCCCCAAACCAGGAGCAGCGGATGATCCAGAAGCATCGACGAAAACAGGCAGCGATTGTGGCAGGTGTTGGATTGGGTGTGGCGGCCACATTATGGGGCATGAAACGCTGGCGGCAGCTTAAGGAGACGCCGCCGGTGTCGCCGAACAGTCATCACGCCGGTCTGGCCGGTTATTATCAGCAGATTGGTGACTGGCGCATGTTTACCCGCGTTACGCCCAATGAGGCTCAGGGACTGCCGGTCGTGCTGATCCACGGTCTGGTGATGTCGGGCCGGGCGATGGAGCCACTGGCGCTGGCGCTGGGGCGCGACTATCACGTGCTGGTGCCGGATCTGCCCGGTTTTGGCGCCAGCACACTGCCCCCTTCTTCGCCGATCATGTCGGTGGATCAGCTGGCGGATGCGCTGTGGCTGTGGTTACAGCATAACGGTTTCCAGCGCGCTATCTGGGTCGGCAATTCGTTTGGCTGCCAGATTCTGGCCGCGCTGGCGGTGAAACATCCACAGGCTGTGGCGGGACTGGTGCTGCAGGGGCCGACGGTCGATCGTCATGCCCGCAGTCTGCCGCGTCAGCTCTGGCGCGACTGGCGTAATGGCCGGCTGGAATCCCGTCGTCCACCGGGGCCACTGGCCCGAATCGATTACGCCAAAGCGGGCCTGCGGCGCGCCTTCGGTACCCTGCGCGCCATGATGCGCGACCGCATTGAGCATCGCCTTACTTACATTAACGCACCCACGTTGCTGCTGCGGGGCTCGCGCGATCCCGTCTGTCCGGCCCGCTGGCTGGATGAACTCGCCGCCCTGATGCCGCGCAGCGAAAGACTGACATTACGCGACGGGACGCACACATTGCACTACGTCTACCCGTGGAGTTTCTGTCACGCCATCCGCCCGTTCCTGGCACGTATCCAGCAGGAGGATCAACATGAGTAAACCACCAAGAGGGATTGCCCGCTTTGACTCTGCTGCCGCCATGCTGCTTGCGCTGGCCAATGCGCTGCACGACCGCCCCTTTGCCAGCCCCAGCCAGTCACCGACGCTGGATCGCCTGTTGCCGTCGCTTAACCGGCTGCCGACCGGACTGCGTGAGTGGGGCTATGCGCTGGGCGGCATGGCAGAAGGCATCAACCTGCGTCAGGCGGGTGAACTGGATGTGGAAGGGATCGCCGAATGGATGGTGAGTGAATACCCGCAACAGGATTATCCGGCGGCCTTTATCGGTTCATCGAACGGCGCGCTGGTGCATCTGGCGTCAGCGATGAGCGTGCCCTGGCTGCCGCAAACCTTTCTCTGTCCGGTGCGCGCGGCCAATAGCGATCCCGATGATGTACAGGCGAGTTTTGAGCAGGGTAAAGAGGTGGCGGCGGCACTGCTGGCCGCCTGGCCGCGTCTTGCGGTTCACCATATGCATGACCCGAATCAGGATCGGCTGATGCTCGACCAGATGCGCTATTTCCGGCTGAAACTGCGCGAGCTGCCGCTGGCCTTTAACGAATTCCTGATGGGAAGTCTGCCCGCTGGCTCCACGCTGTTTATCAATCACTGCACCCGGCAGTGGCCGGTAACGCGCACCAGCGATCGCTCGTTTTTCCAGTTTGGTGCGCCGGGCGGAGCCAGCGAAAAAGAGTTTATGCAGGGTGGTCCGCGCGTGGCGGAATATCTGGCACGCTATGGCATCGATCGCGAGCGCTGGACGCCGCCGGCCATTACTGACCACGTGCCGGAAGCGGAGTGGGGACTGGATGGTTATCTGATTTCGCCGCTGAAAAAACTGGCGGCGGCGCAGAACTGGAAGCTGATGGAGATTCGTTATGAAGATCCAGAGGCGATGAGCTATGTGGTGGCTGAGATCTACCGCGACTGGTATCTGGCGGCGGGAATTTTACCGACCCGGCTGACGGTGGACAGCTTCCTGTTGATGGACCCGTGGTGCACTCAGCAGCAGCAGGCGATTCCATTCTGGCTGAGCTTCAGCAACGAATCCTCGGCCTCGGCCCTGCAACGCTTCCTGGAAAAACAGCCGCCGTTCCGCAACATCGACATGATGCTCTTTTCTCACGGCACCGACAGTATCGGGCTGGCGGAGATTGACCGCTGGCGGGCGCTGCTCTCCCATGCACGTGATGAAGGCGTATTGATTGGCGTGGATGAGGAACGTTTCCCGCGTGATTTCGCGACGTTTGCCCGCTTCGACTCGGCGCTGCGTGAACGGGCACCGCTGTTGCCACCTCCACCCGCGCTGAGCGCGGAGAAGGTGATGACGGGTATTCAGCGTTATGGTGCGAAACATGGGGTCACCCTGACGGCGCTGACGTAACAGTCGCGCCGTCAGCCGTGATTATTCGCCGTCGGTGATCGGCTGGCGCACCAGCAGCAGGTAGGCGAGTGCGCCAACCAGCGTCACGCAGGCACAAATCATCAGCGCCATGCTGAACGATTTGGTGGTGTCGAGCACCCAGCCGGTGATGACCGGCGCGAACGAGGCGAAGATAAAGCTGGCGAAGTTCTGGATGCTGCCGACAGACGCTGTCATACGGGCGGTGACGTTGGCGTGGATCAATCCCCAGCACGACGTTCCGGCGAAGTGGATACAGAACAGCGCCATCCCAATCAGCGTTACGGCGCTGGTGGTGTCGGTCGCGCGGGTCACCACGGCGGTAAAGCCGGCGGACAGCAGCATCCCGCTGACGATGCAGACTTTGCGGGTTTTCACCGCGTTAAAGCCGCGACGTACCAGCGAGTCGACCACATAGCCATTCAGCAGCATGCCCGCCGCACCGAACAGGAACGGAATCGCCGCCAGCAGGCCGGTACTTTTAAGATCGAGATGATAGGTCGACTGCAGGTAGCCCGGCAGCCAGGCGATATAGAGCCAGGCGGTGTAGTTGATGCCGCTGAAGCCAATCATCATCCCCCACATGGTGCGCTGCTTAAACAGGCCGCGCCACTCTTTGAAGCTGATCGGCTCTTTACGCGAGGCGACGCTGCCCGCCTGCAGATAGTGGATCTCTTCAGCGCTCAGGGTGTTGTTGTCGCGGTCGCGGTAGATCATATACCAGCCGATAGCGAGGAACATGCCGAGGATACCGATCGTGACAAACATGCCACGCCAGCCCATCACCAGCATCATCGCCGCCAGAATCGGCGGAGCCACCGACAGTCCAATCATCGAAGCCGCATTGAACATTCCCATCGGCATGCCGCGATCTTTAATGTTGAACCAGTCGTTGATCACTTTCACGCCGCACGGGTTCATCGGCGCTTCGCCAATGCCGAGGCCGATGCGCACCAGGATGAACTGGGTAAAGTTATGCACCAGGCCAGAGGCGGCCTGGAACAGCGACCAGATAAACATGCCAATGCCGAGCATAATGCGCGGCCCTTTACGATCCAGCAGCGCGCCGCATGGCAGTTGCGCGAGGCCATAAGCCAGCGAAAAGGCGGAGAGCAGGAAGCCGATTTCGGTGGCGCTCAGCCCCATCTCCTCGCGGATGGTCATATTCGCGACCGACAGCGAGCTGCGATCCAGATAGTTGATGATGGCGGCGAACAGCAACAGCAGCATCGCCGTGATCTGAATCTTGCGGATACGCGGTGAACGCACCACGTCGCTACGCATCGGCACGAAATCCTGGTCTGGTGGCGTGTCACCAGCTGCGCTGTCGCGGCCGGTTACTGAAGTCTTTTCCATTGCACTCTCCCGAAACTGGGTACTTATCGTTATGGTGAGAAGGGGTCTGCGCGCAGCGGCAAAAGGCCGCCGTGACGTTGCAGTCGAGACTAAGAGCAAAGGGTTAAGGATGTTGCAAAGATGTTTCTGAATCGTGCGGGAGCTAATGCTTTGTGGTTTTTAATCGGTTTTTAATTGTACTGACCGATTGAGCGCACCATCGAGGTTTTAGCGGTCGCCAGATGGTTATGTAATGCACAGAGGGCGTCGACATCCTGACGGCCAATCAGCGCGGTCAGAATCGCCATATGCTCCTCCAGCGCCACAATATTTCGCTGCTTGAGGTCGCTCTCATCCCACTGATAGTGCGAGTGAAAGATCACCGAGATAATCTCCAGCGACTGATTGAAAAATGGGTTGTTGGCGGCGGATAAAATCAGCGAATGCATCTGACGATCCAGCGCGGCAAAGTGGCGATAGTTGCTGGCGATGGTGTCGCGCATCGATCGGTGACGATCCAGCAGATCCCGCGCCTGAACCCAGCGCTCGTCGCCTGCGGGCAGATTCAGGAAGCGGCTCAGGGCGTGGGTTTCCAGCATCTCGCGCAGTTCAAATAGCTTCTCGGCGTAATCCTGGGTGAATTTTTTCATCCGCCACTGGCCGCGTCTGACCGGCTCCAGCAGGTCATAGCGCATAAAGCGCAGCAGGAATTCGCGCACCACCACCGGACTGACTTTCACCTGCTGCGCCAGTTGCAGCTCGCTGAAGGTATCGCCGGGCACCAGCTGCCGCTGATTAATCATATTAAAAAACATCTGCTCAAAGTGGCTGGCCTGCTGCTCAATCGGCGGCGTTAACGCGCTAAAACCGTCATCTTCGCGCGGATCGCGCACGATAACCCAGGTTTGATCCACCTTATCCAGCACGCCGCACTGATGCAGATAGTGCAGGGTGTGGCGCACCGTAGTCCGGCTGATATTGAACATTTCCGCCAGTGCCGCCTGGGGCGGCAGCGGTGAACGAATGTGGTGCTGAGCGATGCTTTCCAGCATCTGGTTGATGACGTTCTGGCGCAAATTCTGGCTGCGGCTCATCTCACTCTCCGGTTTTTTATGCATTAAAAACCATTCAAAGCCCAAAAAAATCGCGGTGCTTCACACTTCCCGCAAACGAACACCGCAGCGCGTGCAGGATTCGCCATAACTGCCTGCAGGACAACCGGAGAATCACCATGACAACAATGAAAGCACTGGTCATCGCTGAACCACGTAAGATGGTATGGACCACCCGCGATATCCCCACGCCCGCCGCTGGCGAGGTAGTGATTAAAATCCTCACCGCGGGAATCTGCGGCACCGATATCCACGCCTGGTCCGGTAATCAGCCATTCTTCAGCTATCCACGGGTGCTGGGCCATGAAATCTGTGCCGAAGTCGTGGCGCCGGGAAGTGATGCGGAGGGCTTTCAGCCGGGCAAGCGGGTAGCGTTAATGCCCTACATCTCCTGCCTGCGCTGTGACGCCTGCCAGAGCGGCAAGACCAACTGCTGTGAGCAGATCTCAGTGATTGGTGTGCATCAGGATGGCGGGTTCTGCGACTACCTGAGCGTGCCGGTCAGCACGCTGCTGGTGGTGGATGATGTCGCGCCGGAAGCGGCTGCGCTGATTGAGCCCTTTGCCATCAGCGCCCATGCAGTGCGTCGTGCCGCAATTGTGGCGGATGAGCAGGTGCTGGTGGTGGGTGCCGGACCGATTGGGCTGGGTGTTGCCGCTATCGCCGCCGCCAGCGGCGCGCAGGTGGTGGTGGCGGATACCAGCGAATTTCGTCGCCAGCATGTTGCTGACCAGCTCGGCCTGGCGACACTGAATCCGGCTGATGAAGCGTTTTACAGCGCGCTGCGCGAGCAGTTTGGTGGCCGTCTGGCGCTGAAGGTGATCGACGCCACCGGCAGCCCGGCGGCGATGAACAATGCGGTCAACCTGATGCGACACGGCGGCACGATCGTTTATGTCGGCCTGCACAAAGGCGATCTGGTGATCCCGGACAGTGAATTCCATAAAAAAGAGACCACCCTGATGGGCAGCCGCAACGCCACCCGTGAAGATTTCGATCGGGTGCGTGCGCTGATGGCCAGCGGCCAGCTGCGCGCCGAAATGATGCTGAATCATCATCTGGCCTTCTCCACGCTGGATGAAACCTTTGAGGCGCAAATCATCAACAACCGCGAGCTGATCAAAGGCGTGATTCATTTCGACCGGTAACGCGGCCAGTCGGTTCGCGTGGTTCAGGGCGCGGTGAGGGTCTGAAAGAAGTGCGCCCGCACCGCGTCAGCATCCACGCCAAGTGCGATACGCTGGGCGGGCAGGCCGTTAAAGCGATCCTGGCGGGAGGCCAGCGCGCTCAGCTTACGCACCGTCTGACCGCAGGCGATGCCCTCCGTGATCACCCGAAGCGGGCTTTCGGTCAGGGTAAACACCTGTGGCAGAGTGAGCCACGCCACCGCCAGGGTGTCGTGCAGCGCCATACCCTCGAATCCCTCTTTCTCCAGACTGTAAGCCAGGTAAGGGCGACAGATCGCACTCAGCACCGGCTGATTCAGACGCTGAACCTCATCGCCGCTGATCAGCACCTTGTGTGTGACATCCAGCGGGATCACCACCACGTTCAGCGCCGAGGCGAGCACCTGATCGGCAGCATGCGGATCTTTCCAGATATTAAATTCGCTGAAGGGCGTCACGTTGCCACTGTGCCCGTCGGTGCCAAATGCGCCGCCCATGATCACCAGCTCTTTTACCAGCGGAATAATATCCGGCGCCTGATTAATGGCCGTGGCGATATTGGTCAGCGGACCAATCGCCACCAGGGTGATCTGATGCGGCTGCGCCCGCACGCTGTCGATAATAAACTGCACCGCGCCCGGCGCCTGATCGCTGCAGGTATTATCAAACGCATCGCCCAGCCCATCTTCACCGTGCAGTCTGGCAGGCGCAGAGGGTGGCAGCGCCAGCGGTCGTGAACAGCCGCGATAGACCTCCGCGTTAATCGCCATTTTCCCGCAAAACAGTCGGGCGTTTTTCACCGCCTGACCCACTGCCACGTTGCCGAAGACCGTGGTAATCCCCAGCAGATGCTGCGTCCGCGCCGCATAGGCCAGCGCAAAGGCGTCATCCACGCCGATATCGGTATCAAAAATCAGGGTACGCATAGGGTCTCCGCAACAGGCTGTAAACCATCAGCATTACTCCGTCTGTGGCGTGCGCGTCAAGGTTTTCAGCCGCCATGACCTCACTGTTGCCAGCCTGAAACGGGCGTCGTATTATCACCGGCTCAAGGTGATGGCGTGCCACCTTTCCCAACCGCCGGTGGGCTTTACACCGGCTGATGACGCCTGACACTCAATCCTTTCGCGGGAGCTGAGGTGTCAGGCGCAGTTTATCTCTGCCTTTCCCCCTCAGCCCGGCGTCAATCTGCAATCAGGAGCAAGACATGTTGAAACCGTTATTGGCTGTGATGATCGGCGGCTCTGCCGGCTGTGTACTGCGCTGGCTCTTTGCGATGCGCTTTAATGCGCTCTTTCCCAATCTGCCACCTGGCACACTGCTGGTGAATCTGATCGGCGGTCTGGTGATCGGCGGCGCGATGGCCTGGTTTGTTCGCCATCCCGACATCGACCCGATCTGGAAACTGCTGATCGTCACCGGACTGTGCGGCGGGCTGACCACCTTCTCCTCTTTTACGGCGGAATTAATGGGGTTGCTACAATCAGGGAACTATCTCTGGGCGATGACCAGCGCGCTGGTGCATGTGATCGGTTCGCTGCTGATGGCGTTTGCCGGTTTCGCACTGGTCACGATGCTGGGCTGATCCGGCTAAGCGGCGCTTGTCATACTCCTTAAGAGGTAGATACTGTTTCAGGTTTTACGCCCGACCATCCCGCATGAACGGGCGCAGAAGCTGAACGTCACCGATTATTCCGGACGATTAAGGAGCCGAGCAATGCGAACTAACCCCACATTCCTTAACCTGGTGCTGTTAAACGGTGAACCCGGCCAGAAGCTCCAGGCGGCGCATGACGCCGGTTTCGATCAGGTGGAGATCTGGCGCGAGGATGTCGAGGCGTGCGAGGGCGGCGCGGCGGCACTGGCTCAGATCGCTGCCCGGCAGGGACCTGGCTTTACCAATCTCCAGGTGCTGCGCGATTTCACCGGGGCACCCAGCGCGTTGCGCGGACAGAAGCGCGAAGAGCTGCGCCAGTTTATTCAGATTGCCCAGGTGCTGGGCTGCGACACTATTCAGGCGCCGGCCAGTACCCGTGAGGATTGCTGCGCCGACCAGATTGATGATGACCTGCGCTGGATGGCCTCTGAAGCTGCGCGCTACAACATGCGCATTATGTATGAGCCGATGGCCTGGTGCAGCGTGGATAACACCCTGCCGCTGGCGTGGCAGCGATTGCAGCGGCTCGATCAGCCCAATATCGGGCTGGTGGTCGATCTGTTTCATATCTGCGCACTGGGCGGCGATGCCTCACAGCTGGACGGTATCCCTGCCGATCGCATCTATGAAGTGCAGCTGTGTGATATGGCCGCCATGCCTGCGCAGGATAAGCAGAGCCTGATGGCGATGGCAAAGCATCAGCGTCTGCTGCCCGGCGATGGCATTATCGACATTGAACGCTTTGTCGATAAGCTCAAAAGCGCGGGCTATCAGGGACCGGTGGGCATTGAAGTCTTTAATGATGCGCTGAAACGCCTGCCGCCTGAGGTCGCTGCCCGTCATGCCTGGCAGGCATTAAAGCGCTGCTGGGGTTAATCCTGTAAGCACTGCGCGATAAACGCGGCGGCATGCATGGCACCCTGAGCGGAGATGGTGTGGCCGGTGGCGGGTTCAAATCGCGCTTCTACCGGCACCAATGCGGCCCTGAGTCGTGCTGCGGCAGATTCGCTCTCCTGCCACGGGATCACCTCATCGGCCTGGCCGTGGATCAGCAGCGCGGGCAGATGAGGCTGTGGCGTCAGTTCACCGTCAACCGCCAGACGACCCGAAAAGGCGACCACGCCCGCCAGCGGATAACGGCCAGATGCCAGCGCATCCAGCGCCATGATCGACCCCTGTGAAAAGCCGACCAGCACCACATCCTGCCAGCGGTCGGCGAAGCCGTGCTGTGCGATAACGTCGCTGAGGGTCGCGTCAAACGCCGCCCGCGCGGCCCGTACCCGACCTGGCCGGTTCTCTGGCGTCACCTCCTCCAGGCTGAACCACTGCCAGCCAAAACCGGCGGTAAAACGTTCGGGCGCATTGGGTGAGGCAAAAATCACATCCGGCAACAGCGTCGCCCAGTGACGGCCAATCGGTGCCAGATCGTCGCCGTTACTGCCTACGCCATGCAGAAAAATCACCAGTGCTTTTGCCATTATTGCTCCTTTAAAGACCGTACTCACTCAGATCCGGGCCTGCCGGAACGATCCCGTTCGGGTTCAGTGCCTTGATTGAGTAGTAACCCTGTTTGATATGATCGATGCTGACCGTCTCACGCACGCCGGAGACTGACAGCATGCTCTTAAGATAGCGATTCAGCAGCGTATAGTCGCGTATCCGGCGCAGGTTGCATTTGAACAGGCCATGATAGGCGACGTCAAAGCGAATCAGGGTGACGAACAGGCGAATATCGGTTTCAGTCAGCCGTTCACCCAGCAGGAAGGTGCGTCCATCGCTGAGCAGGGCTTCCAGTTCGTCGAGCTGGCTGAAGACGTCATTAAATGCCTGCTGGTAGCTGATCGATGTGGTGGCGAACCCGGCGCGGTAAACGCCGTTATTCAGACGCGGATAAAGACTCTCATTCAGCGCATCAATCTCAGGGCGCAGCGCGGCGGGATAGAGGTCGATGCGGTTATCGGCCAGATCGCCAAAGCCGCTGTTGAACATACGCACAATGTCAGCGGACTCGTTGCTGACAATGGTGCCGGTTTTCTTGTCCCATAAGACCGGCACGGTGGCCCGGCCCGTGTAATCGGGCGCGACGCGGGTATAGATTTCATGCAGGTACTGCGCGTTATTCAGCGGGTCCTGCTGTGCGCCGGGGAAATTGCCAAAGCGCCAGCCCTGGGCACCGAGCTGCGGTTCAACCACCGTCACGCTAATCAGCGACTCCAGCCCTTTGAGCTTGCGGGCAATTAACGCGCGCGACGCCCACGGACAGATCAGCGCCACATAGAGGTGGTAGCGATCCGCTTCTGCCGCAAATTCAGTGGAGCCATCGCTGCTGATAAAATCCCGGAAACCGGACGTCTGACGAACAAATCCACCCTGTTTATCGGTCGATTGCACCGGGTGCCAGTCACTACTCCATTTGCCTTCTACTAACATCGCGCGACTCCTCTGTAATGTGAGAAGCAGCTTAACTGATGACTAAACGGCTGATAATCCGGTCATAAAGACAATCATTTCTTCCATTCTGGAAGAAATTACGCGGGCGGAAAACGGGTAAAGTGGCTCACCAGGAAGTCGATAAGCAGGCGCGCACGGTGTGCCAGATGACGGGCGGGCGGATAAACCGCAAACAGGCCAAGCGGTGGCGTGTCGAAATTCTCCAGCAGCCGGACAATCTCACCGCGTTGCAGCGCGGGAGCTGCGATAAAACCGGGCAGCCGCGCAATGCCCAGTCCGGCCATCGCGGCCTGCAGGCAGGCTTCGGTGTTGGCGAAGCGCAGACGCCCGCGGACCGGTACGGTGACAATCTCGCTGCTGCCGTCGCCGTCGCCGCCGGCAAACGGCCAGTGCCAGGGATCGCGAAAATTGGTGTCGATGATGCACTGATGCTGGGGCATCTCGCGCCAGTGCTGCGGCGTGCCAAACTGCTCAAGATAGACCGGCGAGGCGGCGATGCGCACATACACCTCACCCAGCTTGCGCGCGACCAGGCTGCTGTCGCTGAGGGTGCCGATACGGATCGCCATATCAAAGCCTTCATCGACGATGTTGACGGACCGGTCTGAAAAGCTGACATCCAGTTCAATCAGCGGATAGCGCCGGGCAAACGCCACCAGCACCTCAGACAACACCACAGTACCAAAGGAGCCGGGGGCGCTGATTTTCAGCCTGCCGGTAGGCGTCGTAGCGCTTTCACGCACGCTGGCATCCAGCGTCTCAAACGCATCGAGCAGGTTTTTGACCCGCTCATAATAGCTGCGCCCGACATCGGTGGGTGACAGGGCGCGCGTGCTGCGCTTAAACAGCTGGACGCCGAGCCGCTGCTCCAGCTTTGAAACCAGCTTGGAAGCCTGACTGCTGCTGGTGCCGAGACGTAACGCCGCCGCAGAAAAGCTGCCGGTTTCCAGCACCGTGACAAACATCCGGTCACAATCGAGTCGATCCATGGCGGTGTCCTGTGGAGATAAAGTCGCAGTATAGAAGCTGTGCTCCGCTGATGCAGCCTTCACTTTGCGTGCCTTAACCCTTTCGCTGACGCGGAAAACCTGCTTGACTGACTCTCTGCCCGACGTTCTCTGGAGTAATTCATGTCGCTGATTCACCTGACGTCACTGGCGGAGATCCCGGCCGCCGAGTGGGATGCGCTGTTGCCTGATGACCAGCCCTTTTTGCGCCACGCCTTTCTGCTCACGTTAGAACAGAGCGGCAGCGTGCGGTTAGAGGCGGGCTGGCAGCCCGATCATCTGCTATGGCGGGAGGAGGGGGTGACCCGCGCCGCGCTGCCAGGCTACCGCAAACGCCATTCACAGGGCGAGTACGTCTTTGATCACGCCTGGGCGGATGCCAGCCAGCGCGCCGGGATCCGCTACTACCCGAAATGGCTGGGCGCGATCCCCTTCAGCCCGGTCAGCGGCGCGCGCCTGCTGGGCGAAACCGCTGCCGCGGCGCAACTGCTGTCGGCCCTGCCTGAGAGCCTGTTACAGCAGGGCTTAAGCGGGGCACATATCAACTTTACCGATGCGCAGGCTAACCAGCTGCTGGCCGATCAGCCCGACTGGCTCTCCCGGCTCGGTTGTCAGTATCACTGGCATAACCGTGGCTACCGCGATTTTCAGGATTTCCTGGATTCGCTGATGTCGCGCAAGCGCAAACAGCTGCGTAAAGAGCGTGAGCAGGTGATGCAGAGCGGCTTTGAGTTTGACCGCTACCTGGGCTACCAGCTGCGCGAAGATCAGTGGGATTTTGTCTACACCTGTTACGCAAACACCTATGCGGTGCGCGGGCAGCGTCCCTATCTGACGCGTGACTTCTTCAGCCTGCTGGCGGAACGCATGCCGCAGAATATTGTGGTGGTGATCGCCCGTTTACAGCAGCAACCGGCCGCGATGGCGTTTTATCTGCGGGACAGCAACGCGCTCTATGGCCGCTACTGGGGCTGTCTTGCGGAGTTTGACCGGTTGCACTTCGAAACCTGTTTCTATCAGGGAATGGATTTGGCCCTGGATGAGGGGCTGACGCGGTTTGATGCCGGCGCGCAGGGCGAGCACAAGCTGGTGCGCGGCTTTGAGCCGCAGATTACCCACTCCTGGCACTATCTGCTGCATCCCGGCCTGCGTGATGCGGTCGCTGATTTTCTGGTGCAGGAGCGGGAAGGCGTGCGCGGCTGGGCGGAAGAAGCCCGCGACGCCTTACCCTATCGACGCGGCGATTAATCGATGCCGACAAAACCGCCGGTCTGATGCTGCCACAGCCGGGCATAGAGACCGTTTTGCGCCAGCAGCTCGTGATGGCTGCCCATCTCGGCAATGCCGCCTTTATCCAGCACCACCAGCCGATCCATCTTCGCGATGGTCGACAGGCGGTGCGCGATGGCGATAACGGTTTTACCCTGCATCAGCGACTCCAGGCTCTCCTGAATCGCCGCTTCCACTTCGGAGTCGAGCGCCGAGGTGGCCTCATCCATGATCAGAACCGGCGCATCCTTCAGCAGCACGCGGGCTATCGCCACACGCTGACGCTGACCGCCCGACAGTTTCACGCCGCGCTCGCCCACGTGCGCATCCAGCCCGGTGCGACCCAGCGAGTCGGAAAGCAGCGGGATAAACTCATCGGCGCGGGCGCGGTGAATCGCAAGCTGCAGCTCCTCTTCGCTGGCGTCGGGACGACCATACAGCAGGTTTTCACGGATTGAGCGGTGCAGCAGCGAGGTGTCCTGGGTAATCATACCAATCTGGCTGCGCAGGCTCTCCTGCGTCACGGCGGCGATATCCTGATCGTCGATCACAATCCGCCCCGCGTTCAGGTCATAGAGGCGCAGCAGCAGGTTCACCAGCGTCGATTTACCGGCGCCCGAGGGACCAATCAGCCCAATCTTCTCGCCAGGTTTGATGTCGAGGTTAAAGCCGTTAATCACCTGACGGCCACCGCCATAATCGAAGCGCACATCCTCAAAACGGATGTTGCCGCGCGTCACCTTAAGCTGCTTCGCCTGCGGCGCATCCTGCACGCTCAGCGGCTGCGCGATGGTTTTCAGGCCATCCTGTACCGTACCAATATTTTCGAAAATGCCGTTGACCACCCACATGATCCAGCCGGACATATTCACCAGGCGGATGACCAGACCGGTCGCCAGTGCAATCGCCCCGACGCTAATCAGCGACTGGCTCCATAACCACAGCGCCAGCCCGGAGGTCGAGACAATCAGCAGGCCGTTCAGCGCCGACAGGGTCAGATCCATGCTGGTGACCATGCGACCGGCGTTCTGGGTTTTTTCGGTCTGCTCCTGAATCGCCTCACGCGCATACTGCCGTTCCAGATCGCTGTGGGCGAACAGCTTGATGGTGGCGATGTTGGTATAACCATCGACAATGGTGCCCATCAGTTTAGATCGCGACTCTGAGGAGACCACCGAACGCGCTTTAACGCGCGGCACAAAGAAACGCAGCGAGGCGCTGTAGGCCACCATCCACAGAATCAGCGGGATCATCAGCCGCCAGTCGGCACCGGCAAACAGCACCAGAGAGGTCACCGCGTAGATCAGCACGTGCCAGATGGCATCCACCAGCTGCACCGCGGAATCGCGCAGTGAACTGCCGGTCAGCATAATGCGCTGGGCGATGCGACCCGCGAAATCGTTCTGGAAGAAATTGAGGCTCTGGCGCAGCACGTAGTTGTGATTCTGCCAGCGGATCATGCTGGTCATGCTGGGGCTGATGCTTTGATGTACCAGCATGTCGTGCAGGGCGATAAAAATCGGCCGCAGAATCAGCGCCACCGCCCCCATCCACAGCAGTATTGGCCAGTTATCCCGAAACAGGGTGGCGGGCGTGGAGTGATTGACCATATCGATAATGCGGCTCAGATAGCTGAACAGCGACACTTCAATCAGGGCTGACGCCAGTCCCACTAGCAGCAGTGCCGCGAAACTCGGCCAGACCTGCCGCAGATAGTAGAGGTAAAACGACCAGACCGTTGAGGGGGGCGAGTCGGTGGGCGCGTCATGAAAAATATTGATAAAACGCTCAAAACGGCGATACAACATAGCGATACTCTTTCCGTCCGGTAAAGAGCTACAGCTTAGTGCATGAACCCCGTTCGGCTAAAAGGAGAAAATATGGAAATCATTATTCGGGCACGGGAACCGCAGGATGCCGCCGCCTATCAGCGACTCTACAGTCATCCCGATGTCTATCCCTGGACGCTGCAGTTGCCGTTTCCCAGCGTTGCCACCTGGGAGAAAAAAATCGCCAGAATGGATGCCGAGGGGTTTATCGCCTTTGTCGCGGAGATCGAGGGCGTGCTGGCCGGTGAGCTGACGCTGTTTGTGGATAACAAGCCGCGCACCCGCCACTGCATCAGCTTTGGGCTGGGCGTGCATCCCGATTACGCCGGTCGCGGCGTCGGTGAGCGCCTGATCCGCACCGCGCTCGACTATTCCCGTAACTGGCTGGGGATTACGCGTATGGAGCTGGAGGTGTTTCACGACAACGAACGGGCGCTGCGGCTCTATGAGCGGCTGGGCTTTGAGCGTGAAGGGGTGATGCGCCAGGCCGCCCTGCGCGACGGTCAGCTGCGCGATGTGGTGATGATGGCGAAACTGCTGCACGAGAAGTGATAACCGGAGCGGCAGCGCTGCCGCTCCGCTTTTCATTACGGATTTTTATTGCTGTATTGCTGCATGTTCTGCTGCGTCACCAGTTCAAACGGGATCCACTGGTGGGAATCGACTTTTTCCCCTTTGATCATCTGCTGCGCCACCTCGACCGATTTTTTGCCCTGGCCTACGGCATCCTGGAATACGGTGACGGCCAGTTTGCCGCTTGCCAGGGCTTTCAGGCCATCCGGCGTGGCATCAATGCCGCCCACCAGAATGGTTTTCTTCGGTTTCGCCTGGGCAATCGCCATGGTTGCGCCAATCGCCATTTCGTCGTTGTTGGCGGCGACAATATCGATCTCTTCCCCGTTCGACAGCCAGTTGAGCATTAAATCCATGCCCTCATTACGCGAATAGTTGGCGGTCTGCTTCAGCACCACTTTCATGTCGGGATACTTTGCCACCACCTGCTCGACATCTTTGGTGCGCTGCAGCGCACCCGCATCGCTGAGGTTACCGATGATAATGGCGACCCTGCCACGATAACCCGCCTGCTTCGCCAGCGCTTCCATCTGCAACGTGCCCGATTCGCGTTCGTCAGAGCCGACAAACACCACGCCCGGCGGCAGGGTTTTATCGCCCGGTGTGCGGTTAACGTAGACCAGCGGAATGTGAGCCTGCTGCGCCAGTCTGGTCAGGGCAGGGGTGCTGGCGGAGTCGACCGGATCGACGATAATCGCGTCTACCCCGGAACTGATAAAGCTCTGCACCTGATCGGTCTGACGGCCCACGTCGCCGCGTGCATCTTCGAACTGCGCATCCAGCTGACGCGCTTTGGCCTCTTTCTCGATCGACTGGCGGATAATGGTCAGAAAGTTCTGGTCGAAATAGGCCATTGAGACGCCAATTTTCTCTGCCAGCGCCGACGTGGAAAGAGAGAGCAGACAGAGTATTGCCCATGCACGTTTTTTCATTGCAGACTCCCGAGGTTAACTGAGTGGAATAGATTTTTCATTTATTATAAAAATGGATAAAGATTATCATTTGCAGCTTATGAACAGTCGCCGGGTTTGACAACCGGCCCTTTTCACTCTTGCTAGCGCCGCCACACTTTGCCGTAAAATCGCCGCGTCATAGCTGCCAGCGCCGATGAAATCCTCGACGTGGCGCACATTCTGCGGCAGGCAGCCGCGGCTTTTTGCGCTTTTGTGCAGCATCGCACTGGCCTTTGTGGTGGTTGTCAGAAAACCGCTGAATCGGGCCTGACGATCTCAACATCCGCACAATGATCCATCGTTAGCCTCCTATCTATATTTCCTTAAGCGGGAAATCTCAGCGTTATTCCTGAAAAAAACCTCGTGGCGCAACCTGCCGCTTTTTAAGGAATTCAGCTCATGCTTAAAGACCAAACGACTCACCGGACGTCTCATGTGCGCATCTGGATCCTCTGCCTGATCCTCTTTCTGTCGGTCGTGGCTTATGCCGACCGTTCGATCCTCTCGATCTCCGGATCGGCGATCAAAGAGGAGTTCGGCCTGTCAGCGATCCAGCTGGGATTGATCCTCTCTGCCTTCAGCTGGGCCTACGTTATCGGTCAGATTCCCGGCGGGCTGTTTCTTGACCGCTTCGGGGCTAAAAAAGTGTATGGCGTCACGCTGGCGCTCTGGTCAGTCTCGACGCTGGCGATGGGATTCGTTGGCGAGTTCTCCAGCGGCATGACCGGCGCGCTGATGCTGATGTTTGGTCTGCGCTTTATGCTGGGATTGATCGAGGCACCCAGCTTTCCCGCCAATGCGCGCGTGGTGATTATGTGGTTCCCTGGCGCAGAGCGGGGACGGGCTTCATCGCTGTTCAGCTCGGCGCAATATTTTGCCGTCGCCATCTTCTCGCCGCTGTCAGGCTGGCTGGTGTCGCGCTTTGGCTGGGAGTGGCCGTTCTTTGTGCTGGGCGGCATCGGCCTGCTGGCGGTGTTTGTCTGGGCTGCCTGGATGCGCGAGCCGCGCAATCACCCTGGCGTGTCAGAGAGTGAACTGCGCCACATCGTCGACGGTGGTGCGCTGGTGGATATCGACTCGGCGCAGACGCTGAAAGCGCGGCCACCGGTCAGTAAAGCGATGTTCAGAAAGCTGCTCACTAATCGCATGCTCTGGTGCGCCTATCTCGGTCAGTACTGCATCATTGCGCTCAGTTACTTCTTTATTACCTGGTTTCCGATCTATCTGGTGCAGGCGCGCGGCATGAACATCATGGAGGCGGGCTTCGCCACCGTTGCTCCGGCGCTGTTTGGTTTTCTGGGCGGGATCAGCGGCGGCTATCTGTCAGACAAGTTAATCGCCCGGGGCTGGAGCGTCTCCTGGGCGCGTAAAACGCCCTATATCGTCGGCATGCTGATGGCGTCCAGCCTGGTGCTGGCGGCGATTATTCCCGGTAACGGCGGCATTATCGCCATTATGTCCTTCGCCTTTTTCGGTAAAGGTATAGCGGCCGGTGCAGGCACCTGGACGGTGATCAGCGACACCGCACCTAAAGAGGCGGTGGGCCTGGCCGGCTCCATTTTTAACGGCATCGGCAATATTGCCGGTTTCACCACGCCGCTGCTGTTCGGCATCATCGTCGGTCTGACCGGCAGCTACAGCATCGGGCTGGCGTTTGTGGCGGCACACTGCGTGGTAGCGGCGCTGCTGTTCCTGCTGGTGATGGGACCGATTGAACGCGTCGGTGAAGAGAGCGATCGCCCGGCATCCTATAACAATCAGGAGAAAGAAGATGGCATTAAAGCAATGTAAGGTGCTGATCAGAGGGAAATTCCTGCCGCCGCAGCTGATAGAGAACATTGAAAAGACGTTCACCGCGTTCCGGCTGTGGGAGGCGGAAGATGAGGCAGCCTTTCTGGCTGAGCAGGGCGCAGATATCGACATGCTGGTCACCAGCGGCAACGCGGTGATGGGCGCACCGGCCGCGCTGATCGCCGCGCTGCCAAACCTGAAAGCGATCTGCAGTAACGGCGTCGGTTATGACAGCATTGATACGGAAGCCGCCCGGTCGCGCGGCATTGTGGTGACCAACACGCCGGAGGTGCTCAATGATTGTGTCGCCGATCTGGGGATGGCGCTGCTGCTGGATGTGGCGCGCCGCATCAGCGAGGCCGATCGCTTCACACGCGCCGGTCACTGGACGCAGGGCCGCTTTCCGCTGAGCAGCAAAATCGGTGGCAAGGTGTGCGGTATCGTCGGGCTGGGCAATATCGGTCAGGCGGTAGCAAGGCGCGCGCAGGCGTTTGATATGGCGATTCACTATTACAACCCGCGTTCACGCCCCGATGTGCCCTACACCCGTCATGAGAGCCTGGTGGCGCTGGCGCAGCAGGCCGATTTTCTGGTGCTGACCCTGCCGGGCGGTGCCGCGACGCGCCACATTATCAATGCGGAAGTACTGCAGGCGCTGGGACCGCAGGGCTATCTGATTAACATTGCGCGCGGCAGCGTGGTGGATCAGCAGTCGCTGGTGGATGCGCTGGAAACCGGGCAGATCGCCGGTGCCGGGCTGGATGTGTTTGAACAGGAGCCGCAGGTGCCTGACGCACTGCGCCAGCGCGACAATGTGGTGATCACGCCGCATATCGCCAGCAGTACCCGCGAAACCATGGCGGCGATGGCTGACCTGGTCTTTGAGAATATGCTGGCGTTTGCCCGTGGTGAGCCGGTGCTGACCCGGGTAGTGTAACCGCAGCGGCGTCTTAACCCCCCTGCTGAAACGGGGGCGAGGCAGGACGCCTCTCCTCTGACCACTCACCAGACCCTCACCTTCGCACAAAACAGCCTGAAGAAAATTTGTCCGGCTGCCGATATCACCTTACCACCCGCTGATATTAAAGAGTGATAGCGTGATAAAGCTGATTACCATTGATGAATTGCGCCCAGGGATGTTTATCCACAAGCTGGAGGTCTGGTGGATAAAAGACCAGCGCATTCATAATGAGATGCTGATCACCGATCCCCGACAAATCGCCATGCTTCGCACTGAAGGGATCCGCCAGCTCTGGATCGACCTCGATCGATCGGTGCAGGCGCCGATCGCCTCCACGGTCGCGAAGAGAACCATTGGCCGCACCCCGTTTTTCCAGGAACTGGATCAGGCACAGCAGATCTTTTTGCAGGGCAAACCGAAAGTGCTGGCGATGTTCAACGAAGCGCGGCTGGGTAACGGCCTGAAGCTCGATTATATGATGGATCTGGTGGATGAAATCGCCGGATCCATCACGCGTGAACCCTCCGCCATGCTGAGCGTGGCGCGACTGAAAAATCATGATGACTACACCTATCTGCACTCCATGGCGGTCTGCGGGCTGATGATTGCGCTGGGTAAAAAACTCGGGCTGGATGAGCAGGAACTGCGTCGGGTGGGCATGGGCGGTTTACTGCATGATGTCGGCAAAGCGGCTGTGCCGCTGGCAATCCTGAACAAAGCGGGCAAGTTGACTGAAGAGGAGTTCAGGGTGATGCGTGAGCATCCGGTGGTCGGTGCGCAGATGCTGATAGAAGCCGACGCCGATGACGATCTGCTCGATATCACCCTGCATCATCATGAGAAATATGATGGCAGCGGCTATCCGCACCGCCTGAAAGGCGAGGCGATTTCGCTCTACGCCCGCATGGCGGCGGTGTGCGATGTCTATGATGCCGTGACCTCGACCCGCTCCTATCGCAACGGCTGGACACCCGCCGAGGCGATGCACCAGATGCTGAGCTGGCGCGGCCATTTCGACCCTGGCTTGCTGCACTCCTTCGTGCGGACCATCGGCATCTATCCGGTGGGATCGCTGGTGCGTCTGGCTTCCGGCCGGGTGGCGCTGGTGGTGAAAGCGGGCGAAAAATCGCTGATGCGTCCCTGCGTGCATGTCTTCTGGTCGCTGCACGCCCAGCGTGAAGTGAAACCGGAAGAGCTCGACCTTGGCGACAGCTTCTGCACCGACAGCATTGTGGGCGCAGAGGACAGCACGCTGTGGGGTAACGTCGATCTCAATCGTATCTGGGCGCTGGAAGTCGCCTGATTTTTCGCCATTTTTACACTATTTTTACGCCCGCCCGCTGCATTTTAACCCCTTCTTTATACGCCTCCGCGCAAGCTAAGCCATAAATCCAATCCTCTGGAGGTTCCTGTGAGCGTGGGCGTAATAACCGGCATTGTGCTGGTGGTGTTGTTACTGGGCTATCTGATCTATGCCCTGTTAAATGCGGAGGCCTTCTGATGGCGGCCAATGCTTTTTTACTCATCGCATTTTATCTGCTGCTGCTGATGGTGCTGGCGCAGCCGCTCGGACGGGGTCTGGCGTCGTTAGTGGCTGACAAGCCGGTGTTTGCCCGCCTGGAAGCGCCGCTGTGGCGACTGCTGGGCGCGCAACAATCGGACATGCGCTGGCCGCACTACCTGCTGGCGATTCTGCTGTTTAATGCGCTGGGTTTCGTGGTGCTGCTGGCAATATTGCTGATGCAGGGCGCGCTGCCGCTGAATCCGCAGCAGATGCCTGGCCTGAGCTGGCATCTGGCGCTGAACACCGCCGTGAGCTTCGTCACCAACACCAACTGGCAATCCTACAGCGGCGAAAGCACCCTGAGTTATTTCAGTCAGATGGTGGGCCTGACGGTGCAGAATTTCCTCTCAGCCGCGACCGGTATCGCCGTGGCATTTGCGCTGATCCGTGGTTTTGCTAATCGCAGCTCTGCGACCCTGGGTAACGCCTGGCGCGACCTGACGCGCATCACGCTCTATGTCTTACTGCCCATCAGCCTGCTGATGGCGCTGTTCTTTGTCAGCCAGGGCAGCATCCAGAACTTCGCGCCTTATCACAGTTTCTCCACGCTGGAAGGCGTGCAGCAGACACTGTCGATGGGGCCGGTAGCGTCGCAGGAAGCGATCAAAATGCTGGGCACCAACGGTGGCGGCTTCTTTAACGCCAACTCCTCCCATCCGTTTGAAAACCCGACGGTGCTGACTAACCTGGTGCAGATGCTGAGCATCTTCCTGATCCCGGCGGCGCTCTGCTTCGCGTTTGGCGAAAGCGTGCGTGACCGTCGTCAGGGCCACATGCTGCTGTGGGCGATGACGCTGATGTTTGTGGCGGCGGTATCGGTCGTCATGTGGGCCGAACTGCAGGGCAACCCGCACTTCCTCCAGCTGGGTGCTGACAGCGCCATCAACATGGAAGGTAAAGAGACGCGCTTTGGCATTCTTAACAGCAGCCTGTTCGCGGTTATCACTACCGCCGCCTCCTGCGGTGCGGTGAATGCCATGCACGACTCCTTTACTGCGCTGGGTGGCATGGTGCCGATGTGGCTGATGCAGCTGGGCGAAGTGGTGTTTGGCGGCGTCGGTGCCGGTCTCTACGGCATGCTGCTGTTTGTGCTGCTGGCGGTGTTTATCGCCGGGCTGATGATCGGTCGTACCCCGGAGTTCCTGGGTAAAAAAATCGACGTCTGGGAGATGAAGATGACCGCGCTGGCGATTCTGGTCACACCGGCGCTGGTGCTGATCGGTACCGCGCTGGCGATGATGACCGACGCCGGACGCAGTGCCATGGCCAATCCCGGCATTCACGGCTTCAGCGAAGTGCTCTACGCGGTCTCCTCGGCTGCCAACAACAACGGCAGCGCCTTTGCCGGACTGAGTGCTAACACGCCGTTCTGGAACCTGTTACTGGCTGCCTGCATGCTGCTGGGCCGCTTCGGCATCATCATTCCGGTGATGGCGATTGCCGGTGCGATGGCGGTGAAAAAAGTGCAGCCGGTGGGTAACGGCACGCTGCCAACCCACGGTCCGCTGTTTATCGGACTGCTGATCGGCACGGTGCTGCTGGTGGGTGCACTGACCTTTATTCCTGCTCTGGCGCTGGGCCCGGTGGCTGAGCATCTGCAACTTGTTCAGGGACAATCCTCATGAGTCGTCAACAACAGGCGTTATTTGACGCAGCATTGCTGCGTACCTCGGCCTGGGATGCAGTGAAAAAGCTCGATCCCCGGGTGCAGTTCCGTAACCCGGTGATGTTTGTGGTCTACCTCGGCAGCATTCTGACCTCGCTGCTGGCGCTGGCGATGCTGACCGGCCGGATCAGCGGCAGCGCCAGCTTTACCGGGGCGATCGCGGTCTGGCTCTGGTTCACCGTGCTGTTTGCCAACCTGGCGGAGGCGCTGGCAGAAGGGCGCAGTAAGGCCCAGGCCAGCAGCCTGAAAGGGGTGAAAAAAACCAGCTTTGCCAAAAAACTCTCAGCGGCGCGCTATGGCGCCGAGTGGCAGCAGGTCAGTGCCGATGAGCTGCGCAAAGGCGATGCCGTGCTGGTGGAAGCGGGCGACATCATCCCTTGCGACGGTGAAGTGATGGAGGGCGGTGCCTCGGTGGATGAGAGCGCCATTACCGGTGAGTCCGCACCGGTGATCCGCGAGTCGGGCGGTGACTTCGCCTCCGTCACCGGCGGTACCCGCATTCTCTCTGACTGGCTGGTGATCACCTGTAGCGCCAACCCGGGCGAAACCTTCCTTGACCGGATGATCGCCATGGTGGAAGGCGCGAAACGCCGTAAAACCCCGAATGAGATCGCCCTGACCATCCTGCTGGTGTCACTGACCATCGTGTTCCTGCTGGCGACCGTGACACTCTGGCCGTTCTCGGCATGGGGCGGAACGCCGGTCAGCATCACGGTGCTGGTGGCGCTGCTGGTCTGTCTGATCCCGACCACCATCGGCGGCTTACTGTCGGCGATTGGCGTGGCGGGGATGAGCCGGATGCTGGGTGCTAACGTCATTGCGACCAGCGGGCGTGCGGTGGAAGCCGCGGGCGATGTGGATGTGCTGATGCTGGATAAAACCGGCACCATCACTCTGGGTAACCGTCAGGCGACCCAGTTCCTGCCCGCGCCGGGCGTCAGCGAAGAGCAACTGGCCGACGCCGCACAGCTCGCCTCGCTGGCCGATGAGACGCCGGAGGGGCGCAGCATCGTGGTGCTGGCGAAACAGCGATTTAATCTGCGTGAGCGCGATCTCAGCAGCATGGGTGCCAGCTTTATTCCGTTCTCTGCGCAGACCCGCATGAGCGGCGTGAACGTGCAGGATCGACTGATCCGCAAAGGCGCGGTCGATGCGGTTCGTCGCCACATCGAAGCGAACCATGGCCGTTTCCCGGCCGAGGTCAATGCGCAGGTGGAAGAGGTGGCACGCAGTGGCGGCACGCCGCTGGTGGTGTCAGAGGGCGCGAACGTGCTGGGCGTGGTGGCGCTGAAAGATATCGTCAAAGGCGGCATCAAAGAGCGCTTTGCCGAACTGCGCAAAATGGGTATCAAAACGGTGATGATCACCGGCGATAACCCGCTGACGGCCGCAGCGATTGCTGCGGAAGCGGGCGTGGATGACTTCCTGTCAGAGGCCACGCCGGAAGCCAAGCTGGCGCTGATCCGCCAGTATCAGGCGGAAGGACGTTTAGTGGCGATGACCGGCGACGGCACCAACGATGCGCCAGCACTGGCGCAGGCGGATGTGGCGGTAGCGATGAACTCCGGTACCCAGGCGGCGAAAGAGGCGGGCAACATGGTCGATCTCGACTCGAACCCGACCAAGCTGCTTGAAGTGGTGCACATTGGTAAACAGATGCTGATGACACGCGGTTCGCTGACTACCTTCAGTATCGCCAACGACGTGGCGAAATACTTCGCCATCATTCCGGCGGCGTTTGCGGCGACCTATCCGCAGCTCAACATGCTTAACGTGATGCACCTTCACTCGCCAGCCAGTGCGATTCTGTCGGCGGTGATCTTTAACGCTCTGGTGATTGTCTTCCTGATCCCGCTGGCCCTGAAAGGCGTCAGCTACCGCCCACTGAGCGCTGCTGCGCTGCTGCGCCGCAACCTGCTGATTTACGGTCTGGGTGGCCTGCTGGTGCCGTTTGTCGGCATCAAAGCGATCGATCTGCTGTTAGTGTTTTCAGGCATGGCCTGAGGAGAGAAAAATGAGTCAGTTACGTCCGGCAATTTTACTGTTGTTGCTGCTTACGCTTGTTACCGGCGTGGTTTATCCTTTGCTCACCACCGGTCTGGCGCAGTGGCTGTTTCCGTCCCAGTCCAGCGGCTCGCTGCTGGAGGAGGATGGCGTGGCGCGCGGATCGGCGCTGATTGGCCAGAACTTTACCCAGCCCAACTATTTCTGGGGCCGCCCTTCAGCCAGTGGCGATAAACCTTATAATCCGCTGGCCTCAGGGGGCAGCAATCTGGCCGCCAGCAACCCGGCGCTGGACAAAGCGGTAGCCGATCGCGTCGCTGCGCTGCGGGCCGCGAATCCGCAGGCACCGGCCGCCGTCCCGGTTGAACTGGTCACCGCGTCAGCCAGCGGGCTGGACCCGGATATTTCGCCACAGGCCGCCCTTTGGCAGGCACCGCGTATCGCCGCCAGCCGCCAGTTGCCGTTGCCGCAGGTCGAGGCGCTGATTGATAAGATGACGCATCGTCCGCTGCTGCCATTCCTCGGCACCCCGACCCTCAATGTGTTGCAGCTGAATATGGCGCTCAACGAACTGTAATGGTGTTAAGAGCCTATCCCATTAGGCTATTTTATTTGTCAGTCTGAACCTGGGCAGTGCTCACACAGTCTGCTTTAGCAACCTGAACGCCCGTCAGGGCGGCCCTGAAGGGGCGAGCGCAGCGAGTCATCCTCACGTACTACGTGTACGCTCCGGTTGTTCCGCGCTGTCCGTGTCCAGACTGTCTGCAACAATTACGCCTACTGGCATAGGCTCTAAGGAAGCGATGAACCACGAACCCCAGCGTCCCGATCCCGACGCGCTACTGCAGGCTAACCGCGAGACTCATCGCGGGCAGCTGAAAATTTACTTTGGTGCCTGTGCTGGCGTGGGTAAAACCTACGCCATGCTGCAGGAGGCACAGCGGCTGCGCGCGCAGGGTCTGGATGTCTTAATCGGTGTGGTAGAGACCCATGACCGGCCGGAAACCGCGCAGCTGCTGACAGGGTTAACCCTGTTGCCGCGTCGCGCAACCGGCCGCTCGCGTCATGCGGAGTTTGATCTTGATGCCGCGCTGGCTCGCCATCCGGCGGTGATCCTGATGGATGAGCTGGCGCACACCAACGTGCAGGGCTCGCGCCATCCCAAGCGCTGGCAGGATATTGAGGAGCTGCTGGAAGCGGGCATCAATGTACTGACCACCGTCAACGTACAGCATCTTGAGAGCCTCAATGATGTGGTAGGCGGCGTCACCGGCATTCAGGTGCGCGAAACCGTACCCGATCCCTTTTTCGACAGCGCCGACGAAGTGGTGCTGGTCGATCTGCCGCCCGACGATCTGCGGCAGCGGCTGAAAGAGGGCAAAGTCTACATTGGCGACCGCGCGGAACGCGCTATCGAAAACTTTTTCCGCAAAGGTAACCTGTTCGCCCTGCGTGAGCTGGCCCTGCGTCGCACCGCCGATCGGGTGGATGATCAGATGCGCGCCTGGCGCGATCAGCAGGGACGGGAGCGCGTCTGGCACACCCGCGACGCCATTCTGCTCTGCATTGGCGACGACAGCGGCAGTGAAAAGCTGGTGCGCACCGCCGCCCGACTGGCGGCGCGGCTTGGCAGTGAATGGCATGCGGTCTATGTCGAAACGCCCCGGCTGCACCGGCTGCCGGAAGCGCGGCGACGGGCGATTCTGCGTACGTTACAGCTGGCGCAGGAGCTGGGCGCGGAAACCGCGACTCTCTCTGAGCCCGATGAAGCCGAAGCGGTACTGGGTTACGCCCGCGCGCACAATCTGGGCAAAATTGTCACCGGTCGTCGCCCGCTGCGGCGCTGGCGGCGTGACAGCTTTGCCGAACGGCTCGGCCAGCTGGGGCCGGATCTCGATCTGCTGGTGGTGGCGCTGGATGAGCCGCTGAAGGATGCGCCGCATCCGCTGCCGGATGGCCGCGTCACCAGCGAAAAATGGCGTATTCAGCTGCGCGGCGTAATGATGGCGCTGGTGCTCTGTATTCTTGTAACCGCCGCCGGGCAGTCGGTGCTGATCGGTTTCGATCCCGCCAACTGCGTGATGATCTATCTGCTGGCGGTGGTGATCGTGGCGCTGCGCTATGGCCGCTGGCCGTCGGTGATCGCCACGGTGATGAATATCGTCGCCTTTGACCTCTTCTTTGTTGCCCCCACCGGCACGGTGGCGGTCTCCGATCTGCAATATCTGGTGACCTTTGGCGTGATGCTGGCGGTGGGCGTAATCGTCGGCAATCTCACGGCAGGCGTGCGTTATCAGGCGCGGGTGGCGCGCTACCGCGAGCAGCGGGCGCGCCAGCTCTATGAGATGGCGAAATCGCTGGGCAGTGCGTTAACGCCGCAGGATATCGCCGCCACCAGCCAGCGGGTGCTGGATGCCACGTTACAGGCGCGCTGCCTGCTGCTGCTGCCGGATGAGCAGGGCGAACTGCAACCGGTGGGCGATGCGTTACCGGCCAGCGAGCCGGATCGCGCGATTGCTAAATGGAGTTACAGCAAAGGCCAGCCTGCGGGTGCGGGCACTGATACCTTACCGGCGGTGCCTTATCAGATCCTGCCGCTGAAAAGTGGCGCGCACTGCCGGGGTTTGCTGGTGGTGGAGCCGCAGAACCTGCGTCAGCTGATGATCCCCGAGCAGCAGCGGCTGGTGGAAACCTTTACGGTGCTGATTGCTAACGCACTGGAACGGATGGCGCTGTCGCATAGCGAGGCGGCGTCCCGGCTCTCGGCGGAGCGTGAACAGCTGCGCAATGCGCTGCTGTCAGCGCTGTCCCACGACCTGCGCACCCCACTGACCGTGCTGTTTGGTCAGGCGGAAATGCTGATGCTCGACCTGGCCAGCGACAACTCAAAATATGTGCCGCAGGCCAGTCAGATCCGCGAGCAGACGCTGAGCACCATCCGGCTGGTGAGCAACATGCTGGATATGGCGCGCATTCAGTCGGGCGGCCTCAACCTGCGTGAGGAGTGGCTGGCGCTGGAAGAGGTGGTCGGCGGAGCGCTGAGCAGCATGGCACCATCACTGAAAGGGCATGAGGTCCGGCTCGATCTGCCGGACGACATCGTGCTGATCAAAGGCGACAGCACGCTGCTGGAGCGGGTCTTCACCAACCTGATTGAGAACAGCCTGAAGTATGCCGGTAACAGCGCACCACGCGGCATTCGTGCCTGGCGTGCGGCATCACGGCTGGAGATCTCGGTCTGGGATAGCGGACCGGGCATTGCCGAAGACGATTTAAGCCGGATATTCGATAAATTCTGGCGGGGCGACAAAGAGTCGGCGGTGCCGGGCGTCGGGCTGGGTCTGGCAATCTGTAAAACCATTATCGAGAGCCACGGTGGTCAGATCTGGGCAGAGAACAGGGCCGAAGGGGGCGCGGCATTTCGTCTCTCGCTGCCGCTGCCGCCGGTCCCTGAAATTTCTGACGAAGGGCTGAAATAACTTCACAGTTGATCGGTTATACTCCCGGACCTGTTTGATTATTCGTGGGATTGTATGGAACGTTTTACCGAAAACCTGATGTATGCATCGCGCTGGTTGCTGGCCCCGGTTTACATTGGACTTTCGCTGGGATTGCTGGCGCTGACCATTAAATTTTTCCAGGAAATTTTCCACCTGCTGCCCAACATTTTCAGCATTGCGGAAAACGATCTGATCCTGCTGCTGCTGTCGCTGGTGGATATGACGCTGGTTGGCGGCCTGCTGGTGATGGTGATGCTGTCAGGTTATGAGAACTTCATCTCTAAGCTCGATATCGACGAAGATAAAGAGAAGCTGAGCTGGCTGGGCAAGATGGACTCCGGCTCGCTGAAAAACAAAGTCGCCGCCTCCATTGTCGCCATCTCCTCAATTCACCTGCTGCGGGTGTTTATGGAAGCGCGCAACGTCGAAAACGACAAGCTGATGTGGTACGTGATTATCCACCTGACCTTTGTGCTCTCCGCCTTTGTGATGGGCTGGCTGGATCAGATGTCGCGCAGCGATAAAAAACCGAAGTAACCTCTCTGGCGGCCCGCTGAGGCGGGCGCCTGCTTTACCCTTTCCGCTCTGTTCCCCCTGAACGACCCGCTGGCTGTGAGGCCGGACGCGTGCCCGCCAGCTGCGGCATCACCTCTTTGATCATGGCAAAAAAGTGTTGCAGCCTGGCCGGGTAGTAACTCGCCCAGGGATAGGTCAGCCACACCGGCAGCGGCGGTGCCTGCCACGCAGGCATCAGCTGAACCAGGCCGCCATCCGCCAGATCTTCCTGCACCGCCCAGGACGAGACGATCGCGGCTCCCATCCCTGCCAGTGCCGCTTTGCGCACCGCATATAAACTGTCGCTGCTTAGTCGGGGCGTAATCGCCAGGTTGACCGGCTGGCCGTCGTCAATCTTCTGCAACACCACTTCGTTACGGTAAAAACTGGTCAGTGCCAGCCACGGCAGGTCGCGCAGCTGTTCAACCCGCTCTATCGGCGGCTGCTGCGCCAGCAGGTGCGGGGCGGCCACCACAATACGTGGCACTTCTGCCAGCAGTATCGCCACCACCGAAGGATCGGTTGGCGCACCGACCTGAATGGCGCAGTCCACATTCTCTGCCATAAAGTCGGGCGTGCGGTCATTCAGCATCCACTCAATATTGAGCCGGGGGTAGCGGTGCAGATAGTCCACCAGCGGGGCGATCAGCTGATCCTGACCAAAGGCGTGTGGGGCGCGAACCCGCAGCGTACCGACCGGGTCATCGCTGGCCCCGGTCAGCTCATCTTCCAGCGCATGCCAGGTCGCCAGCAGCTGCCGCGCCTGGGCGTAGCAGCGCTCGCCATCATCGGTAAGCTTCAGCGCATGGGTGGTGCGCAGGATAAGCTTGAGGCCCAGCCGCTGCTCCAGGCTCTGCAGTCGGCGGCTGACGGTGGGTTGTGTCGTGCCGAGCTGCGCGGCGGCGGCGGATAAGCTGCCGCTCTCCACAATACGGATAAAAGTCTGCATCAGATCGATGCGATCGCTGCTGTTAGGATTGTTCATACGCACCATGTATAACGGTTTTGCCTGATGTCAGTCTACCGCGTATAACCGCAATGCGCTTTAATGGCAGGACGAAATGATGAGGATTACAGCATGTCAGCCATACAGACCCAGACTCAAAATGAACCGCTCTCTGCGCCGCTGGTGTTTACCCTGGCCGCCGGTGCCGGACTCAGCGTCGCGTCGATTTACTACAGCCAGCCGATGCTGGATATCATCAGCAAGCAGTTTAACGCTGGCATCGGCGCGGTCGGCATGGTGCCGATGCTGACCCAGGCCGGCTATGCGCTGGGCATCCTGCTGCTGGCTCCGCTGGGCGATCGTCATGACCGGCGCACCATTATCTTTATCAAAGGCTTAATGCTGGTGGCGGCGCTGCTGCTGTGTGGTTTTTCCGGTGGACTCAGCGCGCTGCTGATTGCCAGTTTTATCACCGGCCTGACCGCCACCGTGGCGCAGGATATTGTGCCCGCTTCGGCGGCGCTGGCGCCGGAACGCAGCCGGGGTAAAACAGTCGGCACGGTGATGACCGGGCTGCTGGTGGGCATCCTGCTGTCGCGGGTGGTCAGCGGGGTGGTGGCAGAGTATTTCGGCTGGCGCACCATGTATATGATTGCTGCGCTGGCGGTGCTGCTGATTACGCTCACGCTGTGGCGGGTACTGCCGCGTTTCGCGCCAGGCACCTCGGTGAGCTATCCGCGCCTGTTGCTGTCGCTGGTGCACCTGTGGCGTCACCATCAGACGCTGCGTCGTGCCGCACTGGCTCAGGGGCTGTTGTCAGTGGGCTTTAGCGCCTTCTGGTCGACGCTGGCGTTAATGCTCAGCGACCGCTTTCATCTGGACAGTGCCGTGGCCGGGGCATTTGGTTTAGCCGGTGCGGCGGGTGCCATGGCGGCACCGCTGGCGGGCAGTTTTGCTGACCGCATCGGTCCGGCAAGGGTTACGCAGGCTGGCGCCGCGCTGGTGACAATCTCCTTTGCACTGATGTTTCTGCTGCCGCTGCTGCCAATGCCAGCCCAGCTGGCGCTGATTGTCCTCTGCACCATCGGCTTCGATTTAGGGGTGCAGGCCACCCTGGTGGCGCATCAGACGCTGGTCTATGGCCTGGCGCCGGAAGCACGCAGTCGCCTGAATGCGCTGCTGTTTACCGTGGTGTTTATCGGTATGGCCACCGGTGCGGCGCTGGGAAGTCTGGCGCTGGCACACTGGGGCTGGAATGGCGTGGTTGCGCTCTCGACCTTAGCCGGTGCAGCCGCGCTGGCGGTCCGCTTCGCCAGTCGTCACCTGAAAAACTGACACCTCGCCCGTCAAAAAATGTGCCAGGCTTATTCATAAACCCGAAATAATCTGGAGTGTTATGAACTTTTTAGCCTGGACAGCAGCGACGGGCGGCCTTCTGCTGCTGATGTCGCTGGCTTCCGGTTGGATTCACCGGGGGCCAGTCACCTCATTTGGTCTGTTCCTTATCGCGGGCATGCTGTGCGGCCCGTGGGGATTTGATGTTATCCACATCGATATTGTTACCCATTCCGAAGCCGTGGCGCACATCACTGAAATCACCATGGCTGCCTCGCTGTTCATCACCGGCCTCAAGCTGCGTCAGCCGCTGCAAAACAACTGCTGGCACACCGGGCTGAAACTGGCTTTTCCCGCCATGCTGCTGACCGTGGCCGCGATGACCCTGCTGTCGCACTTCCTGGTAGGATTAGACTGGCCGATTGCACTGGCGTTTGGTGCCATTGTCGCGCCAACCGATCCGGTGCTGGCGAGCTTAATCTCGGTCAACGATGCGCAGGATGATGATTCGTTGCGCGTGGCAATCTCCAGCGAAGCGGGCATGAATGATGGCTCCGCGCTGCCGCTGCTGATGCTGGCGCTGCTGCTGTTTAATGGCGAAAGCCTGAGCGTGGCGATGCTGGGGCACTGGGGTGCGATCGAGGTGCTCTGGGCAATTGGCGGCGGTCTGATCATCGGTTTCGTGCTGGGGCAGTTGATTGGCCTGCTGGCGACCCGACTGCGCAATGCCAATGGCGATGTGGCACCCAATGATTTCCTGGCGCTGGCGCTGATTGCGCTGAGTTATTCACTGGTGGAGTGGCTGGGTGCCTCCGGCTTCCTGGCTGCCTTCGCCGCCGGGCTGGGATTACGCCGTGCTGAGATGGGCGTATTCCGTCGCCATCAGCCGGACGATCTCTCTGACGACGAGCGCGTGCTGCCCTCTGAAGCACTGGTGAACCCTAACAAACGCCTGGCGCATCAGGGCGACAACAATATGGTGAAGTCGATAGGGTTTGTAGTAGGCGACGCCCTCTCTTTTGGCGATACTATTGAACGTTTACTGGCGGCTGGCATGATGGTGGTGCTGGGCGTCACACTGGCGCAGCACTGGAACATCTACGGCGTGCTGATTGGCCTGGTGCTGTTTGTGGTGGTGCGGCCACTGGCCGTCTGGCTGGTGACGCTGCGCGCCGGACTGCCGCTGGGGCAGCGTCTGCTGATTGGCTGGCTGGGCATCCGCGGGATTGGCAGTCTGAACTACATCGCCTATGCCTGGACGCACGGTATGGAAGGCCCGCAGATGGAAATTATGACCAATATGGCGTTAACGCTGGTGGTCTGCAGCGTGGTGGTCCACGGCACCACCGTGTCGCCGCTGCTGAACTGGCGTCAGAAACGCCTAGAAGCCCTTCAGCGTAAGGTTTAACCCGAACTAACAGGAGTTAAGAATGAAAGTAACTCAGATAGTGCTGCTGAGCATCCTCGCCACCGGCAGCGCGCTGGCGGCGGACGAGGCTGACACTGAGCAGAATGTTTATGCCAGTCAGCTGTGCCACATTGTCAGCGGCGAGAAAAAGGTCGCCAGTGCGGATCAGTATGTCGAACAGATGAAATCGACCGTGGCGCGCAGTCAGTCGCCGTCGGCGATGAATCAGCCTGAATTTGATGAAGAGTCCGCGCGTGAAGTGGCCAGTGCCTGGCTGCAGCTGGGAGATGATGAGCGTGCCAAACTGCGCGTTAACGAACAGCAGTGTGAGCAGGCCGTGATGGCGCAGTTCCAGCAGGAAGATTAACCGCATCGGATTAAATAAAAACGCGCCTGCCGGGCTAATGCCAGCCAGTTAAGCGACAGGTGATAACGCAGTCTGGTGCCGCTCAGGGGCTGGCGGTCCTCGCGCCGCTGCGCGGTTCCTTCACTTCATTCGCCTGCCTGACGGACCGCCGGGGATGGCACATCCTGTGCCGCCCCGCCTTTCGCCCGCGTCCTGCGGGCTCTCCTGGCAGACTCATTCTGTTCAGCGCTGCGGATTGCCTGCTCCTGATCGCCACCGGCCTGCTCTGAAACTTCAGTGTGTATTGTTAAAAAGGGCACGAGAGTGGAGGCCTGAGCGCCTCTGCTGCTGAAAGGGTTATCCGCAGCGCTGAGGCGTGACGGTGGGCCAGAAGTCCACGCCGGGAAGCGTGGACAGTTCGGGGCCGGCCAGGGAGGGCCGATCCCCGAACGGTTCGTCGGCACGACGTCAAAGCCGAAGGTACCGCGTGAGCGGCGCGAGGACGGCCCGGCAGCAGCAGAGGTGCTCAGGCCCGCACTGCGGCTCGCTCGCCCGGAAAAAAGCTGCCACGTTTGACCGTGACAGCCTTTACAAATCTAATCTTAACTGATCAGCATTACGCCTGGCGGGCGCGTTTTTTTATGGCTTTTCAGGGGCCATTGCGTACATAATCGCCAGCCATGGCACCCGACTTGCATCTGTTGATTTTACTGCAGCCTGCCGCAACGGTTTGCTCACTCTTCTGGTATCACATAACAGGCATTATGATTACGCGTCGACGCTTTATTCTCGGCACGGGAGCGCTCGGGCTCTCCATGACCACCGGCAAAATATTTGCCCGCGATGACATTATTCCCCTCTGGCCGGACGATCCGCCCGGCGGCGGCGGCCCATCGGGCCAGTTGCATATTAACAGCACCGGTTCCTGGTCAAATATCGTCAGCCCGGCGATTCAGCGCTTTAAACCGGAAAATCCCAATGGCGAAGCGGTATTAATTGCAGCGGGTGGCGGTTATCGCTGGATCGGCATGGGACGCGAAGCCTGGCCGGTCGCGCGCTGGCTCAATGCCAATGGCTATACCGCCTATGTGCTCAGCTACCGGCTGCCGCATGAGAAGTGGCAGGCGGGGCGGCTGGCACCGCTGCAGGATGCGCAGCGTGCCATCCGGCTGGTGCGATCCTTTGAGCGCAAGGTGCATGTGCTGGGCTTCTCGGCAGGTGGGCATCTGCTGGGGCTGGCAGCGGCGCGACCGGACTTTGAATCCTATCCGGCCATCGATCCGCTGGATGAAGTGGTGCCCAAAGTCGACAGCGTGGGTCTGATCTATCCGGTCATCACCCTGGAAGCGCCTTATCAGCACACCAATACCCATCTGATGATGGTCGGCAAAAATGCCACGCCGCAGGATGAGGCGAACTGGTCAGTGCAGAACTACGTAACCCGGCAATATCCGCCGACGTTTCTGGCGCAGGCCGAGGACGATCACACCTCAAATCCGTTTAACACCGAGCTGATGCGCGACACCTGTCGCCGTAATCGTGTGCCGGTTGAGCTGATTCAGATCAGCAAAGGCGGGCATGGCTTTGGCCTTGGCAAGGCGGGCACGCCAGCGGCGCTATGGGATCAGGCTTATGTTCGCTGGCTGGATCGCGTGAGCTGAGTTGCACTGGCGCGGTGCACGACTGCACCGGGGGATCCGTTCTCCCCCTGCCTGGCGCAAGGTCACCAGATCGAAGGTGACCCTTTGTCCCGGTCCCGGTTAATGCTGCGCCCTCTGCCATCTTAAACCTCCCAAACCGAAACCCAAACCCAAACCCAGACCCTCAATATTGATATCAGCGGACTATGCTGACAGGTCAGGGCGCATTAATAACTCATTCTTATTTATCACGTTAGCGAGGGTGTACGGAGCTAAGGGGCACTCACGCTTATTTCTGACTCGGTATACAATGAGATGACAATCTCCTGCCGTTAGTACGGTACAAAATAGCTAAATAAAGACGCTTTAATAATTATCTTAATAAACAAACGGATCTGATTAATTCCCGGGCAAAGAACATTCCTATCTCATATCTTTTGCTTCTGTTTTTCCGCCATTACTTTGCTTTTTCCACCGATATATTGCCAGTTGATACAGATCAAAAATTGGCCAGAAATATCAGGTCTTATGGATTATAAAAAAACTAATGAAAGCGTTGAAGCGGGCGTGTTCGGATGACGCAATCGTCTTTCAATCCAAAGCGATTCTTCTTTTAAGCTTTATTTTGGCTGATTCTGCTACAGATGGCCGTGATAAAACCCGTAAGTTTTGAACTAAAATAAAAATCCCACTTTATTGTCTTCGTTAACGTTAGATGATTTCATAACGGCTACGCATAAGATGAGGCAAATCAGACAGCAATCCATCCTGGTCAGTTTATCGGTGGTTTCTGATTTAACTAAGAAATATTTAAGTTTTCTTGCCGGCGATGATAAGCAACAACATCTTATTGCACTCTGTCGGATGAGTATTAAGGTCAGTCTGCTTCTCCGCCAGAACAGACTTATTTATTATTACTTTTTATTAACGATGTGGCGAGGTGGATAGTCAGGATTTTAACACACAACAAAGGGTTATATGCATGACGATCATCGAGGCATCGCTATTACAGACCAGGAACAATGGAAAGGCGTGGCCAGGGCTGATTAAAAAGTGATGTACAAATAATGAAGGGATGTTTTTTAAATACCTGAATAAAAGTTATTATCTTGTTTTCATCATTGTTCTGGAGAACATCATGCTACCGGGTAATGAAGTAAATTTTATTGGCTATCTTATTGAAGAGAACGTGGTTTATTTACACAAGACAAAGCGACTAATTTGTTTGAATGGGTATGGTGAAGATATCATCCTGAGAAAAACCATGTCGCACGTATTAGAGTATCTTTTTGAAAATGCCACTATTGATGTTGTCACGGATTCGGAACTTATGGAGAACGTCTGGGATAAACATGGACTGAGTTCTTCTACGCAGCGGGTCTGGCAGGTTATGTCTAATTTAAAGTCGAAGCTCTTTTTTCTGGGTTTAAGTGATGATGTGATCCTGAGAGTTTCGAAGAAAGGCTATCTCCTCAAAAGCGACAGCGTGGAGAGGTTATTTAGCAGTCGTATCACTTCAGGCATTCATTAAGCACAGCGATAAATTCACTAACGATAATGCTGTGGAAATGGACGCCGGGCCTGTGAATATAATCGGTAGTCATTAAATAATTTCATATATAAATGGATTTAATTACTGTCGGTTCGGTTTTTTCGCTGTTAATCAGCCTGGCTCTTGCTGGGTGTTGATAATATGAAGAGAAACGCAGGTTTTACATTTCGCGTCAGCGGGCGCATTAATTTTCGTTGAGCGAAGTTGCAGGAAAAAACTGGCCCTGATGACCAGTTTTTCCCAATAGTATTTTGTTCGGGGAATTAACGCATCGTCACGAACTCTTCGGAGGCGGTCGGATGGATCGCCACGGTGTTATCGAAGTCCTTTTTAGTGGCACCCATTTTCAGCGCCACAGCGAAGCCCTGCAGCATCTCATCCATGCCGAATCCGATACCGTGAATGCCGACAATCTTCTCATCTGCACCCACACAGACCAGCTTCATGCGACACGGCTGACGATGCTGGGTTACCGCAGTGTACATGGCGGTAAATGACGATTTATAAACCTTCACCTGGTCGTCGCCATACTGTTCCCGTGCCTGCGGCTCGGTCAGTCCCACGGTACCAATCGGCGGATGACTGAACACCACCGTCGGAATATTGCTGTAATCCAGATGCTCGTCCGGTTTGTTGTTAAACAGACGCTCAGAGAGACGACGGCCCGCCGCGACCGCAACCGGCGTCAGCTCAACCGCACCGGTGTTGTCGCCCACGGCGTAGATGCCTGACACATTGGTGTTCTGGAATTTATCGACTTTGATATAGCCTTTGTCGTCCAGCGCGACGCCAGCGGCGTCAATATTCAGGGCATCGTTGGCGGGCTCACGGCCAATCGCCCAGACCAGGCAATCCACGGTATATTCGCTGCCGTTTTCCAGCTGCAGCGTCAGGCTACCATCGCCGTTTTTAATCACAGCTTTTGGAATAGATTTGGTGTGCAGCGCCGGGCCTTCGCTGTTCATCACTTCGACCAGCGTTTCGGTAAGCAGCGGATCGAAGCTGCGCAGCGGCGCGTGTTTACGGACGAACAGATGCGTTTCCGATCCCAGCGCGTTAACCACGCCAGCCAGCTCAACCGCAATGTAGCCTGCGCCGATGACCGCAGTGCGTTTTGGCAGCGCGTCCAGCTCAAAGAAACCGTCGGAATCAATGCCGTACTCTGCACCCGGGATAGAAGGGTGGACCGGACGACCGCCGGTGGCGATCAGAATATGGTTAGCCGTGATAATCTCGCCGTTGACTTCAACACTGTGCGCATCGACAAAGCGGGCAAAGCCTTTGATCACTTCAACTTTGTTTTTACCCAGCACGTTGTCATAGGAGTTGTGGATGCGATCAATGTAGGCGCTGCGGTTTTTCACCAGTGTGGCCCAGTCGAAGCGATTCACGGTGGTGTCGAAGCCATAATCCGGTCCGTAGAGATGGATCGCTTCGGCGATTTGCGCGGCATGCCACATGATTTTCTTCGGCACGCAGCCCACGTTCACGCAGGTGCCGCCCAGCTCTTTCGCTTCAATCAGGGCACATTTCTGGCCATACATAGCCGCACGGTTAATTGAGGCGATGCCGCCACTGCCGCCGCCAATGGCGAGATAGTCGAAATGTCGGGTCATTGAAGTATCCATCCGGTTGCATAAAAAATTGGGGTTGAGTGTAACGCTGCGGGTCGAAATGACGCAAAGTTTGCGCCTATGATTGTAATAGGGTTCTGTTTTTTCACTCGCTTACAGGGAAGCATACCATGCACCTTACTTTTCTCGGCACCGGCGGCGGTGCTCCCAGCCTGCAACGTAACGTCACGTCTATTGCTTTTACCCGCGCGCTGAGTGGTGAAACCTGGCTGTTCGACTGCGGGGAAGGCACACAATTACAGTTTATGCGCTCCAGCCTCAAACCGGGCAAGCTGGATAAGATTTTTATCACCCATCTGCATGGCGATCATATTTTCGGGCTGCCGGGATTACTCACCAGCCGGTCAATGGCCGGGCTGACCACACCGATGACGGTCTATGGCCCCAGGGGATTAAAAACCTTTGTTGAGACGGCGCTGTCGATCAGCGGCTCTTACACCGACTACCCGCTGACCATCGTTGAGATTGAGGCGGGCTGGACGCTGGACGACGGTGAGTTTCGTATCAGCGCCTGGCCGCTGAGCCATCCGGTGGAGTGTTTTGGCTATCGCATTGAACAGCATGATAAACCCGGTTTGCTGGATGCTGCGCGGCTGAAAGCGGAAGGGGTGCCACGCGGCCCGTGGTTTCAGCAGCTGAAGCAGGGTGAATGCGTGACGCTGGAAGATGGGCGGGTAATCAACGGTGCTGACTATCTTGGCCCCGCGACACCCGGCAAAACGCTGGCCATCTTTGGCGATACGGCACCTACTGAGGTCGCGCTGCAACTGGCGGCCAATGTTGACCTGATGGTGCATGAAACCACGCTGGAGGCCGCGATGGTAGAAAAAGCCAACGGGCGCGGGCACTCCACCACACTGCAGGCCGCCGAAGTGGCAAAACGCGCCGGGGCAAAACGCCTGATCGCCACCCATTTCAGTTCACGCTATCTGGCAAAAGACATGAACCGCCTGCTGGCGGAGTGCCAGACGATTTTTCCCTGCACCGAGCTGGCCTGGGATCTGGCGGTTTTTAACCTCTAATGATGCAGTGCGGGATAAGTGAAAAACAGCAGATGGGTCAGGTTAAGGCCAAAGTGCAGGGCGGTCGCCAGCCATAAGCGGCCGCTCCAGTGCCACGCCAGCCCATATAACAGCCCGGCCAGGGTGGCGAAGATCACCAGCAACAGGCCGCCGCTCAGATGCACCAGACCAAACAGCAGCGCGCTCAGTAACAGCGCCGGGATGCCGCCCACTACCTGCTTTAATCGCTGCTGCAGATAGCCACGAAACAGGGCCTCTTCCGCCAGCGAAACAAAGAACAGGTTGGCGAGCATAAATGGCCCCAGCCAGTCCGGTGTATGTCGCTCAAACGCTAATCCGCCCAGTAATACCGCGCAGTACAGCAGCAGCGGAATGGCGGCGATCAGCGCCAGTGCGGCGGGTAGTCGATAGCGTGGTGGCGTGGCAGGCGCGCGAAACAGCGTCGGCAGGCAGGCCAGCAGTACAAAAGGAATAAGCGCTTTATCGAAGTTAAACCCGAAGCTGAAAGGCACGCTGCGCGGTCCGGCCTGCACATCCTCTGCCTTAAGGGGATTATTAAAGCCTGGAAAAAGATGGAGGAGCAACCCGATGGCGATCAGCACCAGCAGCGCTTCGGTCACTATTTGTCGTCGATGATGGTCACGGTCATAAATACGGAGTGCCACCACAGCGGCGGTGCCGGTAAACAGCAGCAGCACCGGCCACGCTAACACGTCCTGATAAAAACCCAGCAGTGTGGTGAGCGCCAGTAATAATAATGCCAGCCGTCGGGCCGGTTGCAGCGCGGCCAGCGCGCCAGCCAGTATGATCCACATGGTAAAGACCTGGTACAACGCCGCCGCACCGGTAGTGAGCGGCGGCGTAGAAGACAAAGAGAGTTATTCGGGTACGATCTGGTTAACCGCGTAGTGGCCGGTACCCGCCGGAACCAGTTTCTGGTGCAGCCAAGGCAGCAGGGTATTCATCTGCTGGGCCAGTTTCCACGGCGGGTTAATCACGATCATGCCGGAGGCGGTCATGCCGCGCTGATCGCTGTCCGGACGGGCCGCCAGTTCGATTTGCAGAATATTGCGAATGCCGGTCGCTTCCAGGTCGCGCAGCATATGTTTGATCTGCTGGCGTAAAACCACCGGATACCACAACGCAAAGACGCCGGTGCCAAAACGTTTATGGCCTTCCTGAATCCCTTTCACCACGGCCTGGTAGTCGCTTTTCATCTCATACGGCGGATCGATCAGAACCAGACCGCGACGTGACGGCGGTGGCAGTTTCGATTTTAACTGCTGATAACCGTCGGCACGATCGACGCGGGCGCGGTTGTCTTTGCTGAATTCGTTACGCAGCAGCGGATAGTCGCTGGAGTGCAGCTCAGTGAGTTGCAGTTTGTCATCTTCACGCAGCAGATGGCGGGCAATCAGTGGCGAACCCGGATAGTAGCGCAGCGTGCCGCTACGGTTCAGCGCACGAATCGCATCAAAATAGGGTTGCAGCAATTCCGGCGCATCGGGCTGCTGCCAGATACGTGAGATGCCTTCCAGATATTCACCGGTACGCTCGGCGTGCTCGCCGCTAAGCTGATAGCGACCTGCGCCCGCATGGGTATCCAGGTAGAAAAACGGTTTCTCTTTCTCTTTCAGCGCCGTGATGATCAGGCTCAGAACGGTGTGCTTCAGCACGTCGGCGTGGTTGCCAGCATGGAAGCTATGGCGATAACTCAGCATTGTTTATCCTGTTGAATGTATAAGGTTTTAATTGATGGAAAATCAATTTATACCAATTATTACCTCACGTATTACCCACAGAACGACGCACAGCAACCGACGCAGGAAAAGCATGAGAATCCGCGATTATATCAGGGATGACCTGTTGATGGGCCAGAAGCGTGATAACAAATCGGGATTACCGCAAGCCGCTCAGGGCGGGGCGTGTGGTTCCCGGCACGCAGTCACGGAAAGCGACCGCAAATCTTCCCCGACGCGCCAGCCAGCATCATGTGCATGAGATAAAAGCGTGCATCTTCCGTGCTGCTATTCGCGCGTTTCTTCCCCACCTCATCCTGGCTGCCATTGATTTTCGCTACACTAAGCCGCATGTTACTTAGATTGCGTTGCGCGACCCGCTGCGCCCCATACATCTATAAAGGACTGCGCTATGACCAATCCGCTACTGACATCTTTTACGCTACCCCCTTTTTCTGCCATTAAGCCTGAACATGTGGTGCCTGCCGTGACGGAAGTGCTGAGCCACTGTCGCGCAGAAGTCGAAAAAGTCGTGGCGCAGGGTGCGCCGTATACCTGGGATAATCTGGTTCAGCCGCTGGCGGAAACTGACGATCGCCTGAGCCGTATCTTCTCACCGGTCAGCCACCTTAATGCGGTGAAAAACAGCCCGGAGCTGCGTGAAGCCTATGAGCAGACGCTGCCGCTGCTCTCTGAATACAGCACCTGGGTTGGTCAGCATGAAGGGCTCTATCAGGCGTATCGCAACCTGAAAGAGGGCGATCAGTACGCTGCACTGGATCTGGCGCAGAAGAAAGCGGTCGATAATGCCCTGCGTGATTTCGAACTCTCCGGCATCGGCCTGCCAAAAGATAAACAGCAGCGCTACGGCGAAATCGCCGCGCGCCTCTCTGAGCTGGGTTCGGCTTACAGCAACAACGTGCTCGATGCCACCATGGGCTGGAGCAAGCTGATTACCGATGAAAGCGAGCTGGCCGGTATGCCGGAAAGCGCGCTGGCGGCGGCTAAAGCACAGGCTGAAGCCAAAGAGCAGGAAGGCTGGCTGCTGACGCTGGATATCCCAAGCTATCTGCCGGTCATGACCTACTGCGACAACGCTGCGCTGCGTGAAGAGATGTATCGCGCCTATGCGACGCGCGCCTCCGATCAGGGTCCGAACGCCGGTAAGTGGGATAACGGCCCAATCATGGCGGAAGAGCTGGCGCTGCGTCACGAGCTGGCACAGCTGCTGGGCTTCGACTCCTACGCCGATAAATCGCTGGCGACCAAAATGGCGCAAAGCCCGTCCCAGGTAATCGACTTCCTTAATGACCTGGCGGAACGCGCCCGTCCGCAGGGTGAAAAAGAGCTGGAGCAGCTGCGCGCCTTTGCCCGTAAAGAGCACGGCGTGACCGAGCTTAATCCGTGGGATCTCACCTATTACGGTGAAAAGCAGAAGCAGCATCTCTACACCATCAGCGATGAGCAACTGCGCCCTTACTTCCCGGAAGAGCGTGCGGTCGCCGGTCTGTTTGAGGTGGTGAAACGCATTTACGGCATCACGGCGAAGCAGCGTAACGACGTTGAGGTTTATCATCCTGACGTGAAGTTCTTCGATCTGTTCGATGAAACCGGCGAACTGCGCGGCAGCTTCTATCTCGATCTCTACGCCCGCGAACATAAACGTGGCGGTGCCTGGATGGATGACTGCGTCGGCCAGATGCGTAAAGCCGATGGCAGCCTGCAGAAGCCGGTTGCCTACCTGACCTGTAACTTTAACCGTCCGGTGAAAGGCAAACCTGCGTTGTTCACCCATGACGAAGTGATCACCCTGTTCCATGAGTTTGGTCACGGCCTGCACCACATGCTGACCCGCATTGAAGCGCCTGGCGTCTCCGGTATCAGCGGTGTGCCATGGGATGCGGTCGAACTGCCAAGCCAGTTCATGGAAAACTGGTGCTGGGAACCGGATGCGCTGGCCTTTATCTCGGGCCACTTTGAAACCGGCGAACCGCTGCCGAAAGAGCTGCTGGATAAAATGCTGGCGGCGAAGAATTATCAGGCTGCGCTGTTTATCCTGCGTCAGCTGGAGTTCGGCCTGTTCGATTTCCGCCTGCACACCGAGTTTAATCCGGAGAAAGGTGCTCAGATTCTGGAAACCCTGCGCGAAGTAAAAAGCCGCGTGGCAGTGGTTCCGGGTCCGGAATGGGGCCGTTTCCCGCACGCTTTCAGCCACATCTTTGCGGGTGGCTATGCGGCGGGTTACTACAGCTATCTGTGGGCAGACGTGCTGGCGGCGGATGCTTACTCCCGCTTCGAGGAAGAGGGCATCTTCAACCGTGAAACCGGTCAGTCATTCCTGGATAACATCCTGACGCGTGGCGGTTCTGAAGAGCCGATGGAACTGTTCAAACGCTTCCGTGGCCGTGAACCGAAGCTCGATGCGATGCTGGAACATTACGGCATTCAGGGATAAGTCGGTTCGTGAAAATCTGTTTGCTCGATGAATCAGGCGCCGGAGACGGCGCCTTATCACGTTTAGCGCAGCGCTGGCAGCTGGAGCACGATGAAGAGGCACTGCTGGCGCTGGTGCAGACCCCGACGCACCTTGAACTGCGTAAGCGTGATGAGCCAAAGCTGGGCGGCATTTTTGTTGATTTCGTCACTGGCGCGATGGCCCATCGCCGTCGCTTCGGCGGTGGACGCGGCGAAGCCGTCGCCAAAGCGGTCGGCATCAAAGGCGGTTATCTGCCGGATGTGGTCGATGCCACCGCCGGGCTGGGACGAGATGCGTTTGTACTGGCGGCGCTGGGCTGCCGGGTGCGAATGCTGGAGCGTCATCCGGTTGTCGCTGCGCTGCTGGAAGATGGATTGCAGCGCGGGTATCAGGATGCGGAAATTGGCCCCTGGCTGCGCGATCGGCTGACGCTGATTCATGCGGCCAGCGCGCAGGCGCTGGGGGATATCACGCCGCCGCCGGATGTGGTCTATCTCGATCCGATGTATCCCCATCGCCAGAAAAGTGCGCTGGTGAAAAAGGAGATGCGGGTGTTTCAGTCGCTGGTGGGGCCGGATGAAGATGCTGACGCATTACTGGAACCCGCTCGCCGGCTGGCGAAGAAACGCATCGTGGTTAAACGGCCAGACTATGCACCGCCGCTGGCGGGTATTGTGACGCAGGCGGCCGTGGTAACCAAAAGCCATCGCTTTGATATTTACCCACCGCTTTAAAGCATAAAAAAGCCGGCTCTGCGCCGGCTTTAATCATTTATACGGCGAAATTACGCCTCGTCTTCATCGCGCAGCGGCACAATCAGCATGTCGATATGCACGGTGTTGATCAGCTGACGGGCTGAGGACATCAGCTTGCTCCAGAAATCCTGATGATGACCACATACTACAAGGTCAACGTCATATTTTCTGATCGCGTCAACCAGTACCTGGCCGAGGTCGCCACTGCCGCTCAGCGTCTCACTGATCGGGTAGCCCGCCGCATCTGACAACCCTTTCAGCGCCGCATGCGTCTCTTCAGAGATACGCTTCTGCATATCCCCTAAGTTGACATCAATCAGGCCGGTGTAGAGGTCGGAGTAATTGACATCAACGTGAATCAGGGAAATTCTGGCATCGTACGGACGAGCCAGCGAGACGGCCTTATCCACCAGCAACTGGCTTTCGGGAGAAAGGTCTACTGCAATCAGGATATGTTTATAAGCCATGATAAAACTCCTTTCACGAGGTTAAGGATGGCATCCGGTGTTCCTGCCGCGTCACAGCTTAGCGAAATCCCTTGCGCGAGCGGGCGATGAGCGCCACCAAAGTGTCTACCTGCATTGCAGGTGATGATGTTGTTATGTCCTCAGTATAGCCTTCTCCCACTGTAAATGCTGCCGTTGCCGCCTGGCTTATGAATAAGATCAAGGCTATGCCAGATTTACTCGCGCTGAACGAAAATCATCGTTGGAAAAAATGTAAAGATTTCTCCTACACTGAAAAAAGGCGGTCCGATTCGCAACCGCTCAGGGGGTCGAAAAACTTTCGCAGTCCGGTGATTCAGTGGCTGGTTATTTCTGCAGGTGGACTCAGTGTCTGACGCTGGGCCTGTTGCTGCGATTCCAGCCGGGAGGGGGAGAATATGATCAGCACTATTGCGCTTTTTTGGGCGCTTTGCGTGGTGTGTATCGTGAATATGGCGCGCTATTTTTCATCCCTGCGCGCTCTGCTGGCGGTCTTACGCGGTTGTGATCCGCTGCTGTATCAGTATGTCGATGGGGCGGGTTTTTTCACCTCTCATGGTCAGCCGAGCAAGCAGGTGCGGCTGGTCACTTATATCTGGGCAAAGCGCTATCTCGATCATCATGACGATGAGTTTATCCGGCGCTGCGAGCGGGTGCGGGGGCAGTTTATGCTGACCAGTGCGCTGTGCGGACTGGTGGTAATCAGTCTGGTGGCGCTGGCGATCTGGCATTAAAAAAGGGCGACCTGCGTCGCCCTTTTTTTTGCTGGCATCACACCAGTTTTAAGGCAATCCAGTAGAGCGAACCTGACAGCAGAATACAGACCGGCAGGGTGAAGATCCACGCCATGGCGATGTTCTTGATGGTCCGGCTCTGCAGCCCGCCACCGTCGACCAGCATGGTACCGGCAACCGATGAAGAGAGGATATGCGTGGTGGAGACGGGCATGCCGGTATAGCTGGCGACGCCAATCGACAGCGCTGCTGTCACCTGTGCTGACATTCCCTGCGCATAGGTCATGCCTTTTTTACCAATCTTCTCACCAATGGTGGTGGCAACACGACGCCAGCCAATCATGGTGCCGATGCCCAGCGCCAGCGCGACGGCCACAATAATCCAGATAGGCGCATACTCGATGGTGCCAAGCAGGTCGCTTTTCAGCTTATTGAGGAAGCGTTTGTCATCTGGCGAGGTTTCCTGCAGACGAGCCGCTTTATCAGCGGTATCGGAGATACACAGCAGCAGACGACGCATCTGACCGCGCTGATCAACCGTCAGCTGATCGTAGCTCTGCAGGTTATTCAGCAACACCTGCGCACCCTGTACCGCCTGTAATGCGCGCGCGCTGTCACAGTGGAACTCCTGCGGGCTGGTTGCTGGCACTTCTTCCGGCGTGGGCAGCTTAGGCGGTGCCATCTGGATAATATGGGTCAGCGAGGCGTTATGCTGCTGATAATACTGCTCCAGGTGATTGACCGCATCGCGGGTTCGCGTGATGTCGTAACCGGAGGCATTCATATTCACCACGAAACCGGCAGGTGCCACGCCAATCAGAACCAGCATGATCAGGCCGATCCCTTTCTGACCGTCATTCGCACCGTGGGAGTAACTCACGCCAATTGCCGAAACAATCAGGGCGATACGGGTCCAGAACGGCGGCTTTTTCTTGCCGTCGATCTTCTCACGGTCAGCAGGCGTCATATGAATACGCGCACGCTTTTTGGTATTGCTCCAGTAGCGACGCAGTATAAAGATTAAGCCGCCCGCCATCACCAGGCCGACAATCGGCGACAGGATCAGAGAAAGGAAGATGTTCAGCACTTTCGGGATGTTGAGCGCATCAACCACCGAGGTTCCGCTCATCAGGGCGTTGGTCAGACCGATACCGATAATGGCGCCGATCAGCGTATGGGAGCTGGAGGCTGGCAGACCGAGATACCAGGTGCCGAGGTTCCAGATAATCGCCGCCAGCAGCATAGAAAACACCATGGCGAGACCGTGAGCCGATCCAACGTTTAACAACAGATCGGTGGGAAGCATATGAACAATAGCGTAAGCGACACTCAATCCACCGAGCAGCACGCCAAGGAAGTTAAATACACCCGCCATGACCACAGCAAGCTGGGCACGCATGGCACGCGTATAGATGACCGTCGCAACTGCGTTGGCCGTGTCGTGGAAACCGTTGATCGCTTCGTAAAACAATACAAACAGCAGGGCAAGAACCAATAACAGGCTAGTACTGAGGTCTAGACCAGCAAACAGATGTAGCATAAACGTTACGCCATTTTTGGAGGACATGAACGCGGCGCATTATCCGCGACAACGTGCTGTATGGGAAAGGAAAATATAGCGCTAATTTAACCTTTCGATGTAAGGCGTAAGGGTAACTCAGAGAAAAAGGGTTAGATATTAGACAGATACAATATGACACATTTGCGGCATTTTTTTGACGCTGGCGTCTCAGTGAGCAGATCACTACAATCTGCGCCTTTCCAGTTAAGTGAGCGAGTCGTAGTGGAACAGTTTGACGTTATCATCATTGGTGCCGGTGCCGCAGGGCTGTTCTGCGCCGCCCAGGCCGGGCAGCGGGGACGCCGCGTGTTACTGCTGGATAACGGCAAAAAGCCGGGACGTAAAATTCTGATGTCTGGCGGTGGCCGCTGCAACTTCACCAATCTCTACACCGAACCGGCGGCGTATCTGTCGCACAATCCTCATTTCTGTAAATCGGCGCTGGCGCGTTATACCCAGTGGGATTTTATCGATCTGGTTAACCGCCACGGTATCGCCTGGCACGAGAAAACCCTGGGCCAGCTCTTCTGCGACGACTCCGCCCAGCAGATTGTCGATCTGCTGCTGGCCGAATGTGACAAGGGTAATGTCACCCTGCGGCTGCGGAGTGAAGTGCTCAGCGTGGCGCGCGATGAAAGCGGCTATACCCTGCAACTTAACGGCAGCACGGTTCAGGCGGAGAAGCTGGTCATCGCCAGCGGCGGTCTGTCGATGCCAGGCCTGGGCGCCACGCCGTTTGGCTATAAAATAGCGGAGCAGTTCGGGCTGAGCGTCTTTCCGACGCGGGCGGCGCTGGTGCCTTTTACCCTGCACAAGCCGCTGCTGGAGCAGTTGCAGACGCTGTCAGGCGTCGCGCTGGAGACCACTATCGATGCGCAGGATGGCACCCGCTTCAAAGAGGCGATGCTGTTTACCCACCGCGGCCTCTCCGGCCCGGCGGTGTTACAAATCTCCAGCTACTGGCTACCCGGAGAATTCGTCACCATCGATCTGTCGCCTGCCACGCCGCTTGAGGCGTTTCTGACGGCGCAGCGTGAAGCACATCCGAATCTCAGCCTGAAGAACAGCCTGGCGAAAATCCTGCCGAAGCGCCTGGTGGAAGTATTGCAGGCGCTGAAGGTGGTGCCGGATATCACCCTGAAGCAGCTCAACAGCAAACAGCAAACCGAGCTGGCGCAGACGCTGCACGCCTGGCGCATTCAGCCAAACGGCACCGAGGGATATCGTACTGCTGAAGTGACGCTGGGCGGGGTGGATACCACACAGCTCTCCTCGAAAACGATGGAGGCGCGTGCGGTGCCGGGACTTTATTTTATTGGTGAAGTGGCCGATGTCACCGGCTGGCTGGGCGGCTATAACTTCCAGTGGGCGTGGAGTTCCGCCTGGGCCTGCGCCCAGGCGTTGTAAGGCGCTTACCAGCGCTGATGCACGTGAGGCGCGATCTTCTCCTGATAGATCTGTTTCAGTGCCGCCATCGTATCTGCAGAGAGCGCATTGACATCGCTGGCGCGGGCATTGGCTTCAGCCTGTTCGCGGTTTTTCGCGCCAGGGATCACCACGCTGACATCTTCGTTCATCAGGATCCAGCGCAGGGCAAACATCGCCATGGTGGTGTCGTCAGTGACAAAGCGGCGAATCTCTTCAACCGCCTCCAGCGCCACCTCATAAGGCACGCCGGAAAAGGTCTCGCCCTTATCGAACGCTTCGCCATTACGGTTAAAGGTGCGGTGGTCGTCAGCGGCAAACACGCTGTCGGCACGCATTTTGCCGGTCAGCAGGCCCGACGCCAGCGGCACACGGGCGATGATCGCCACATCACGGCGTTTCGCTTCACGCAGCAGCAGTTCAGCCGGACGCTGGCGGAAAATGTTGTAGATCAGCTGAATTGACGAGACGTTTGGAAACTCCAGCGCCTTCAGACCTTCTTCAACTTTCTCAACGGAGACACCGTAGTGACGGATTTTTCCGGCAGCGACCATCTCATCCATCACCGCAAAGACGTCCGGGTTGTAGTAGACCTCGGTCGGCGGGCAATGCAGCTGCACTAAATCCAGCGTGTCGGTTTGCAGGTTCTCGCGTGAACGGTCAATAAAGGCGTTGAGGTTTTCAGCATTGTAACCTTCAGCCACATGTGGCGAGAGGCGACGCCCCAGCTTGGTGGCGACAAACGGACGTTCACCGCCGCGCTGATTCAGCACCTCTGCGATGATTTTTTCGGAACGGCCATCGCCATAGACATCGGCGGTATCAATAAAGGTAATGCCCGCATCCAGCGCAACATTCAGCGCGGCTTTGGCATCCTCCATGCTCACTTCCCCCCAGGTTCCGCCAATGGCCCATGCGCCAAAGCCAATTTCGGAGACGCGCTGACCGGTACGGCCCAGTGTTCGTAGTTTCATGCAAACATTCCTCGATGCGTTTCAGACAGGGTGACAGAAAGCGGCTAACCAATGAGCTTAGCGCTTCCTGGCAGAGAGGCGATGTGACGTCGTTGCAGACCTGCACAGTAAAAATACGATGCTGCTACGCCATGCTGCTGGTTACGTTGAAGATTTCAGCGGAAAACGGCATGGGCAAGGTGACTACCGCTTCGCTAATTAATTGATTTTAAGAAATTTCACCCGAAATTAAACAGGCGAGAGTGTGGATTCGGTCACATACTTCAATTTTAAGGCCAACAAGTGGATCGCTATGTTTAAATTTGTTAAGTCGGTCTTTGCCAGTCCGGATAAGTTTCTGCAGATCATGACCCGTCAGGATATCAACGACTCGATCGCTGAAGGTGAGCGCATCATTATTGATGAAAACGGCAATATCTCGGTCAACACGCTGAGCGAGGAAGTCCATGAAGATTTTGCCCGCCACGTGAATACGTTAAAGGGAGTGTGAGGTGGGTACCGCAATATTTATGGTGTTGATGGTCAGTGGTTACTGGTACACCAGCCGTGATTTGAACAGCCGCTTTAAAATCCGTCGTTCGTCGGGCTGGGATGTCTATTTCCTGGTCGCGCTTTACGGTTGTATTTTCGTCCTGCAGGGTGTGTTCGCGACCGGCATCGTCTGGTTACTGCTGCTCTGTATCTCCGGCATCGCCAACGCCGTCCAGATGATCCCCGGCGTTCATCTGAAGTGGCAGGTGGAGTTTATGAACTGGAGCTTCCTGGGTATCCAGGCTCCGGTGGTGATCATGCTCGCCTTTGCCATTCTGCTCTGTCTCTATCGCTCAAACTGGGCAGGCAGCGCACGACTGAACGTTTCCGGTCGTAAAGACCTCTATCAGCGACTGTCACGCTCCAATGGCGTGGAGCAATTATTGTTTCAATGCATGGAAGAGGGCGAACTGGCGTGGATTACGCTGAAGTCGCGCCGCATTTACATCGGCATGGTTCATGCCTCGACCTTTGAATATGAAAGCACCAAAAACATCGTTCTGATCCCGATGCTGAGCGGATATCGCGACAGCAAGACGCTGAAGCTGGCGGTGGAACATAACTACAGCAAGTGGTACGCCGAGCACGACATCACGCTCGACTCGAAACCCAAAGATGCGATGTCGTTCCGTAAAGTGATCATGGTTGACCAGATTGAGAGTCTGTCGCTGTTCGATCCGGCCAGCGCCACGGCGCTTTCAATGGGACATCCGCAGGAAGTGGAGAAGAGCCAGGGTAATGACGATGCGGACAGCCCGGACGATGAAAGCCGGGATACCGCGGGTTAATTGAGCCAGGACAGCATCCTGGCTCCTGGCTATCAACAATATTGCTTCGCTGCATCCCTTAACAGATCTGTGAAGTTGTAGATATCGTTGAGTGATGTAATCGGATGGCGAGTCTCTTTTTTCTCGCCATCAAACATCCCGATATATAGCTGACTGCGATTGAAGTGAAGTCGACAAATTGGCTTACGATTGTTGTCATCGATTAAAATACCAAGATAACTTTGAGTATCCCGGAAAGTGATACGCTGAGGTTCAATAACTTTTCGGATTATTGATTTTATGATGTGAAACCCTTCTATCTCCATTTCTGTAGTGACAATCATGCCGCTTTCAGCCTCGTTCTTGTCACTGCTGCTTTTTGCCGAATCCTCGTTATTAGGTTGTGGCGAAACCATCGCTCCACCGCTGATCGCGGATTTGAGTCTTTCATTCACCTGATCATTTAGCCACTGAGTAGCAGCTTTTTTAGTCAGTACAGAGAATTGCTCTCTGACTTTCTGCGTGAGTATGCCGTCATATACACGTGAGGCAAAAAGTTTAACGAAGTCCTCATCGGGTTCACTGAACTGACTGGAAATCATCTTCTTTATCTGGCTGATAAATTTAAGTTCACCAGCTGCACTGACAATCGAATCAACATCAAAAGCACTTTTGGTGAGCTTAACCAGCTCTGGAACCACGTGTTCATCAATATCCAGCAAATCCAGTTCTAAAAATGGCTTTTCATCCATTTTGTTCGGCGCATCCAGATCGGTAAAAAATTTATAGAGCTGGCCATTTGTTAAAATGGAAATTCGCGCGTTAGTCACATGGAAGTAACGGAAGAGTTGCGAAGCGTGTTTAACATTTAACGGTTCGCCAATCTTTTTGCATTCAATCAGGATCTGAATCTCTCCGCCTTTAGAAATGGCGTAATCAATCTTCTCACCTTTTTTTGTGCCGACATCACAAATGAATTCAGGTATGACTTCAGTCGGGTCAAATACATCATATCCCAGTATCTGACTGATGAAGGGCATAACAAACGCGCTTTTAGTGGCTTCTTCTGTCTGAATAATTGCTGCTTGCTGCTGAATCTTAGCGGAAAGACCATTGAGGTTATTGAAAATATCCATAGCTCACCCTGTTTTTAGTTCTTCTTAGCCATAGTGTTTAACTTCATTAGCTGAGGTAATGAAGCTTCCGGAATGCAAGAGGTCGTTTTTTATATTTTTACGATGCCAATCAATTGGTTAATTGATTGGCACCATTTTGAATTGTTCCTTCAATTCAGGATAAAGTAAGAAAAAATTATCAGAAAAAAAGGTAATTGGCTATTTCGTGATCGTTTAGAAAGGTTTTTTTTCAAAAAAATTCACTTTAAAAGGCTGATTTTGAATTTTAACCAGCCACATCACGTATTCGCCAGACAACGCTGACTCGGTTATCAGGCGATCACTCCCCTGAATATGGCCCACCTCACACCATATTTTCCGCCGTAAACAGCCGAAAGGCCACTTTGCCCGCCTGATAGACATCCGGCTGATAGCCGGTTTCGAGATGACTCAGCATCAGATCAATCGCTAAACGGGCATGCTGCTGAGCATGCTGATCCAGGGTAAAGGCCACTTCATCGTTCAGCAGTAGCTGGCGGGTGACATCATAAAGCTCATGGGTGATGTAGGTGCATTTACCCAGCAACTGGTGGGCGCGCAGGGTGTCGCTGACATCACTATTCCCCATCCCGGTGTTATAGACCCCTGCAATCGCCTGCGACGGACGCAGATGGCGAGCCAGTTCACTGCGAATGGTTTCCCGCTGATCCTGACCCGACAGCACTTCACGCAGATGACGCTGCGGCGCGCGCTGCTCCATGGCCTCACGAAATCCCGCGATGCGCTGACGATGGGCGCGGTAATCAAAACGGCCACTGACCATCATAATGTCGCCGGGCTGATTCACTGTCTTACTCATCAGCAGTCCGGCTGTGCGTCCCGCCTGATACTGGTCGATACCAACATGACACAAGCGGTCGGCATCGGGCAGATCGGTGACGATGGTGATCACCGGCACATTGCGGCTGCGGCACAGCGCCAGTGCCCGATAGATGGGCGGCGAGTCATGCGCAAAAACAATGATGCCGTCGCGGGTGCTGCTGCGGGCGATAATGCTTTGCGCCAGCTGCTCAGGCTGCGCTTCGGCCACCAGGGTTTTGTGTAGTTTCAGGCGGCGATAGCCAAGCTGGCTGGCGACCTCGCTGAAATGGGTGGTGAGCTGTTGAAAAAAGGATGAGCCGTTATTGCTGAGGAACACCTCAATCTGCCACGGATGCTGGTACTCCTCTGGCAGCAGACGCTTCAGCCCCACTTCGCGCGCGGCTTTCAGGACTTTGCGGCTGGTCTCCAGGGAGACACCGCCGCGCTCATTCAGCACCCGATCGACCGTCGCAATCCCGACGCCTGCCATTTTTGCCACCACCTCTAAGGTGAGCTTTTTCATTCAGACTCCATGCGAAAATGGCAAATTGACTGCTGCCTGCCAGACTGTTTATCTCTTCTAACCGGTTAAAAGTAAAAGATAAAGCGATTTAATGATGGAAAACCATCAACAGCGCTACGCCGTGGGGTTTTACCTGCAGTGCGGTCGTCTGGCTAAAAAGCACAACTGGCCGCTGCCTGGGCAGATTTACCGTTAAGCTTGTGACGAGACAATCAACGAGGAATGAATATGGCTCAGCAAAAAGAGGTTCTGATTATTGGTGCTTCACGCGGTATCGGTCTCGCGGTGGCACAGGCCTTTGCCGATGAGGGCTGGCAGGTTACGGCCACGCATCGCAGTGGCATCCCGGAGCAGGGTAACCGGCCAGACATTCACTGGCATTCGCTGGATATGACTCACTCATCAGCGGTTCAACAGTTTGCCAGTCAGCTTAGTGGCAAGTCGTTCGATGCGATTCTGATTAACGCCGGGATTTCCGGGCCTGCGCACCAGAAAGTGTCGCAGAGTGACGATCAGGTGCTGGCGCAACTGTTCCTGACCAATGCGATAGCCCCGGTTCGCAGCGCAGAGATCCTGTTGCCGCTGCTGAAACAGGAAGGCGTGCTGGCGCTGACCTCATCTCAGCTCGGCAGCCTGAATGAAAATCCGGAGGCGCAGATGCCGATTTACTCGGCCAGCAAAGCCGCACTGAATATGCTGAGCCGCACGCTGACTCCGGCAGTGGAAGCGCAGAGCGGGACGCTGCTGACGCTGCATCCCGGCTGGGTGAAAACGGATATGGGCGGCGAGAGTGCGCCCCTGACGGCAGAAGAGAGTGCCGCCGGTATCGTCCAGCAGCTGATCCAGTGGCGCGGTCGCGGTGGTCATCACTATGTCGATTACGCCGGCCAGCAACTGCAGTGGTAGGCTGAAGCGGGGCGGTTACGCCCCGATGTCACGCAGCGCTTTACCCTTCATCAGATTGCGTTCAATGTGCTCCAGCGTCACATGTTTGGTCTCCGGCACCAGCATCAGCGTCAGCACGATAAACACCAGGTTGAGTGCGCCGTAGAACCAGAAGGTGTTGGCATTACCCAGCTGATCCAGCATGGTCAGGAAGGTGGCGCCAACAATCATATTGCCGACCCAGTTAGTGGTGGTGGAGGCGGTAATGCCGAAATCGCGCCCTTTCAGTGGCTGAATCTCTGAACAGAGCAGCCAGATCACCGGTCCGGCCGCCATCGCAAAGCCGACGATAAACATCAGCAGCATCGCGACAGCAAAGTATTTGCGGAAATCTGTTTCAACGCCGATGTGCAATAGCGTTCCCAGCACGCCCATGCCAACCGCCATCACCAGAAAACTGGTGGTGAGCATCGGCTTGCGACCCCAGCGATCGACAAAGAAGATCGCAATCAGCGTGGCCAGCATATTAACCAGCCCGACAATCACCGTGCCCCACATCTGCTCACTGGTGCTGGAGAAGCCGGCGATGTTGAAGATTTTAGGCGCGTAATACATCACCACATTCATGCCGGTAAACTGCTGCATAACCTGTAGCAGCATACCCAGCCACACCGCGCGGCGGAAATTGCCATTAGAACGGAACAGCGACCAGCCGCGCTGCTTCACCTGCAGGCTTTCCCGGATCTCTTCCAGCTCCTCCCGGGCCTGTTCGCTGCTGTTACGCAGCCGATCCAGCACCCGCTGCGCCTCGTTAAAGCGTCCGTGCGCCGCCAGCCAGCGCGGACTGTTGGGCAGAAACAGCACGCCGATAAACAGGATCACCGCCGGAATGGCGATCACGCCGAGCATCCCGCGCCAGTTACCGCTGTAGCTGAACGCGGTGTCGGAGAGATAGGCCACGACAATGCCGGTGGTCAGCATCAGCTGGTACATCGAAATCATTGAGCCACGAATACGTTCAGGCGCAATCTCCGCCAGATAGAGTGGCGCGGTGTAAGAGGCGATTCCCACCGCCAGACCCAGCATCACGCGGGCACAGACCAGCGACTCCACATCCGGTGAGAAGGCTGACCACAGCGAGCCAATGACAAACAGCGTCGCCCCCGCCAGCATACTTTTCTTGCGTCCCAGCTTTGATGACATCCAGCCCGCCGCTAGTGCGCCCAGCGCCGCGCCAAACATCATCGAACTCACTACCCACTCCTGCTGATGGTTAGTGATCTGCAAATCCTTCGCCAGAAACGGCAAGGCACCTGCAATGACGCCGATATCCAGACCAAACAGCAGGCCGGACAGCGCAGCCATAAAACAGACGAACCAGGTAAAGCGGTTCTGTTGATTTCCCGATTTTTTTGCCGCGACCATGCGAGTCTCCTTGCGGGGTTTCTGTGTCAATATTGTTAATGTTATGTAAACATAGTCGATGCCAGTGTGGGGGCGATCACACTTCCGGCTATCACCGGTGCCACACAGCATTGCCGCGATAAGAAAGCATCAGAGATCAGCGGGTTGGTTCAGGAGAGGGAAACCGCGGCCGGGGCACGATTACGCAAAACAGGGCGCGTCGGGTCAGGTTTTGCAACTGCCCGCCTGCGGCATTACACTGCCGCTTTACTGCTATTGATTGAAGGTGCTTATGTCTGAACCTTTCCAGCGTCAGCCGCTGCCTCTGCCGGGCGGTCATAAAAAAGTCCTGCTGCACTCCTGTTGCGCACCCTGCTCGGGTGAGGTGATGGAAGCGATGCTGGCATCCGGCATTGAATACACGATCTATTTCTACAACCCGAATATTCATCCACTCAAAGAGTATGAGCTGCGTAAAGAGGAGAATATTCGCTTTGCCGAAAAATTTGGTGTGCCGTTTATTGATGCGGACTATGACCGGGATAACTGGTTTGAGCGGGCGCGCGGCCTGGAGTGGTCACCGGAACGGGGTGAACGCTGCACCATGTGCTTTGATATGCGCTTTGAACGTACGGCACTCTATGCCCATGAGAACGGCTTTCCGGTGATGACCAGTTGCCTGGGTATTTCGCGCTGGAAAGATATGAAGCAGATTAACAGCTGCGGAGTCCGCGCAGCGGCGGCGTATCCGGATCTGATGTACTGGGATTTTAACTGGCGTAAAGGTGGTGGGTCATCGCGCATGATTGAAATCAGCAAGCGCGAGAGTTTCTATCAGCAGGAATATTGTGGCTGTGTCTATTCACTGCGCGACACCAATCGTCATCGCGTCACCCAGGGACGTGAGCGTATTCAGATTGGTGTGCAATATTATCAGCCGGATGAATCCTGATTAACCTATTTCGCGGAAAGCGTCTGATGGCGCATATCCACGCGCTGAGCGCGTAACAGGCCGGACTGTTACGCCACAGCTCTGCTTTATCCTTTCCGCCCGACCGTAACTGCACAGCGCACAGGGATCATCAACGTCGGCCAGCTGCTGCTTTGCCTCGTCCTTCATCAGACGTTTACGGCAGACGCTCGGCGTGCAACCCATAATCTGCTTAAAAGATCGGGTAAAGGATTGCTGGCTTTCAAAATGGTATTTCAGCGCCAGGCTGATGATGGGCGTGCGGCTGTTTTTTAAATCATGAACACTGGCGTTAAGCTTTTTCTTACGAATATATCGCGCCAGGGTTTCATTATGATAACGGGCAAAAAGTTTCTGTAAATACCACTTAGAGTAACCCGCCTTTTCTGCAATATCATCAACGCTTAAACGCTGATCCAGATTATTATTAATCCACTCAGTGATAGAGACGATCACGCTTTCGTTATATTTATTTTCGTTCATAGAACCCCCTGTTTGATTTAAGAAGATTCTAAAATATTTATCTTAATGTGCTTATTCTTTGCGTAAAGATTTTTCAGGATTTTAATCGTTATCTCTGAAGATATTCATTTGAGGGGGTGTTATTAATAAAAAAGATGAATTGTGATTAATCTGTTGGTAATTGTAGGTGAATGAATAAGTGGTTCCGCGGGACAATAATCAAAATGAGCCGTGAGTCCGCAGCCAGACTCACGGTTTACCTTGCCGGAATCTCTGTAATCACGGCTATAGCACGGCACATCAATAGATTTTTGGCTGCGACATGCCAGGCTTACGGCTCACCTTTAACCTGGAGACCCCCCCGGATGAGCCCGACATACGCGCTGAAAAAACCGCTTGCCGCCTTGCTCACCTCGCTGGCGTTATTTGCTCATGCACCTGCCAGTGCCGCTGGTGTGTATGGCGAACAGCTGGAAGGATTTCAATACCCCTATCCGCTGCAGCATTTTGATTTTAAATCCCAGCAGCAATCGCTGAGTATGGGCTATATGGATGTGAAACCGGCGCAACGGGCCAACGGCGAAACCGTGGTGCTGATGCACGGTAAAAACTTCTGTGGCGCGACCTGGGAAGAGACCATTCGGGCACTCAGTCAGCAGGGATATCGCGTTATCGCGCCCGACCAGATTGGCTTCTGCAGCTCCACTAAGCCAGCCAGTTACCAGTACAGTTTTCAGCAGCTGGCAGATAACACCCATCAGTTGCTCACCCGGCTGGGTGTGAAGAAGGCGTTGATTATGGGTCACTCCACTGGCGGGATGCTGGCAACACGTTATGCGCTGATGTACCCGGAACAGACACAGAAGCTGGTGCTGGTTAACCCGATCGGGCTGGAGGACTGGAAAGCCAAAGGCGCACCGTGGCGATCCATAGATCAGTGGTATCAGCGCGAACTCAAACTCAGCGCAGAGGGCATTAAGAAGTATGAGCAGCAGACCTACTATGTCGGTCGCTGGAAACCCGAATATGACAAGTGGGTTGATATGCTGGCCGGACTCAACAGTGGGCCGGGCCACCAGAAGGTGGCGTGGAACTCCGCCTTAATCTACGACATGATCTTCACGCAGCCCGTATTTTATGAATTCGGCGATCTGAAAGTGCCCACCACGCTGATGATCGGCACCTCAGACACGACTGCCATCGGCAGTGATATCGCTCCGGCAGAGGTGAAAGCCCGGCTGGGTGATTACGCGGTACTGGGGAAAGAGGTCGCAAAACGCATTCCGGGGGCGTGCTTAATCGAATTCCCCGGTATGGGACACGCGCCGCAAATGGAAGAGCCGGCAAAATTTAACCAGACGCTGCTCGACGATCTGGCGCGTCCCTGAACCGTCAGGCGCTGCGGCGCCTGACCTTAGATCGCCACGCGTTTCTGCTTTTTACTGAGGTACATCTGCTCATCGCTGTCGTGCAGCAACTGCTCCAGCGATTGCGGATGCGCCGCGTCAAACTCCACGACGCCGGACGAGAATTGCAGGCGGTAACGGCGGTTCAGACTGACTGATTGCTGTTGCAGATAACGGTCAAACTGCAGCAGCAGCGCTTCGCTCTGCTGCTGCTGCAGACCATTAAACAGCACCACAAACTCATCGCCACCCAGACGGGCAAACAGATCCGAATGCTTGAACACCACTTTCATCGCATCGGCAAAGTCCATCAGCGCGCGGTCGCCTTCACGGTGGCCCAGCGAGTCATTAATCTGCTTAAATTTGTCGAGATCGAGAAAGGTCAGGCAGGCGGGCCGGTTTTTCAGCCGGCACTCGTTCAGCACCATCTGTCCCAGCGTCATAAAGCCGCGACGATTGGTGATCTGCGTCAGTTCATCACAGGTGGCAGTCTGAAAGGCGACCAGTTCCGCTTCGGCCATGGCGGCCAGGTCGCGCATCGTGGCCTGATCCTCTTCATTAAACTGACGCGGTTCACGACCAATGATACAGAGGGTACCCATTTTAGCGCCGCCCGGTGCCCGCAGCGGACAGCCGGCATAAAAGCGGATATGCGGTTCGCCGGTAACCAGCGGATTATCATAAAAACGTTCATCTTCTGCGGCATCTTCAACGATCATGATCTCATCCTGCAGGATGGCATGACCGCAAAACGAGATGTCGCGGGGCGATCCTGCGGGTTCATAGCCCTGAGCGGATTTAAACCACTGATGGTCAGCTTCCAGCAGGCTGACTAACGCGATAGGAACGTCATACAGGCGGCGCGCCAGACGGGTTAAACGATCAAATCGTTCTTCCGCTGGGGTGTTCATTATGTTCAGCGCACGCAACTGCGATAAACGTTGTGCCTCGTCGGCAGCGATTTCAGGTGCTTTCATCACAGAGCCCTTTGTTTTTTTAGCTCAAGCCAGGTTCTGGTGTTTGCCTTACGGCGAAGAAGAAGAGCGTGACATAGCCATCACGCTCTTTATAAGGAGGGGATCAGAGCACTTTTTGTTCGGCGAGATCAAGGGCGAAATAGCTGAAAATCAGGTCTGCACCGGCGCGTTTAATCGCACCCAGGCTTTCCAGCACCACATTGCGTTCATCAATGGCACCAGCCTGAGCGGCAAATTTGATCATCGCGTATTCACCACTCACCTGATAAGCCGCCAGCGGCAATTCGGTACGTTCACGGATATCGCGCAGGATATCCAGATAAGCACCTGCCGGTTTCACCATCAGTGAATCCGCGCCCTGCGCCGCGTCGAGCAGCGATTCACGGATCGCTTCACGGCGGTTCATCGGGTTCATCTGGTAGGTTTTACGGTCGCCTTTCAGCGCCGTTCCGGCCGCTTCACGGAACGGGCCGTAAAACGAGGAGGCGAATTTGGTGGAGTAGGACATGATGGCGGTCTGAGTGAAGCCCGCCGCGTCCAGTGCCCGGCGAATCGCCTCAACCTGACCATCCATCGCCGCTGACGGGGCGATGAAATCCGCACCGGCTGCGGCGGCAACGACGGCCTGCTTACCCAGGTTTTCCAGGGTTGCATCGTTATCGACGCCGTGATCACACAACACGCCACAGTGGCCGTGGCTGGTGTATTCACAGAAGCAGGTGTCAGACATCACGATCATTTCTGGCACGGTATCTTTGCAGATGCGGGACATACGTGCCACCAGACCGTTCTCGTTCCAGGCATCGCTGCCGGTGGCATCGGTGTGGTGCGAAATACCGAAGGTCATCACCGAGCGGATACCCGCTTTGGCGATGCGCTCAATTTCATAGGCGAGACGTTTTTCCGGAATACGCATCACGCCAGGCATCGCCTGAATCGCTTTGTAATCGTCGACTTCTTCTTCAACAAAGATGGGCAGAGCCAGATCGTTCAGGCTCAGTGAGGACTCCTGGAACATTTCACGCATTGAGGCGCTGGCGCGCAATCTTCTTGGGCGCTGGATAAGGGAATAATCAGACATTTTCATTCTTACGCAGGTGAAAAAAGTGACAACAGTTTACTCCCTTTGCCCGCGAGGGATGAAGGTTTGTGTGCGGTCAGGAGAGGGGAAAAGAACTCTCCCGCCGGGCGGCGGGAGAGCAGAACGATTACTCGTTGATATCCGGATGCTGTTGCACCAGGTTTTTACGTTTCGCTTCCAGACGGGAGATCTCTTCGTCGATATCTTCGATTTTGTGCTCGATGTTATCGTGATGTTCCTGCAGGATTTCGCGCGCTTCTTCCATATCAGAAGCCGCCGGTGTCGCGCCTTTCAGGGGCTTATTGGCAGTTTCTTTCATGTACAGACCGGTAATCAGACCAATCACTGCCACCACCATCAGATAGTAGGCTGGCATGTAGAGGTTATTGGTCGTTTCTACCAGCCAGGCAGCCAGCGTTGGCGTCAGACCGGCAACCAGTACCGAGATGTTAAACGCACTCGCCAGCGCACTGTAGCGGATGTGCGTCGGGAACATCGCAGGCAGTGAAGAGGCCATCACGCCAGTAAAGGCGTTGAGGATCACTGCCAGCAGCAGCAGACCACCAAAAATCAGCCCCAGTACGCCACTGTTGATCATCATAAAGGCAGGAATCGCGAAGATCATCAGGGCGATACTGCCGATGATGACAAACGGACGACGGCCGAAACGGTCACTCATCATGCCGATCATTGGCTGGACAAACAGCATACCGATCATGATGGCGATGATAATCATCACACCGTGGTCTTCGCTGTAGTGCAGGTTATGTGACAGGTAGCTCGGCATGTACGTCAGCAACATGTAGTAGGTGACGTTAGTGGCGATAACCAGACCGACACAGGAGAGCAGGCTGCGCCAGTGTTTGGTCGCAATCTCTTTAAACGATACCTGTGGACCATCCTGCAGGCCTTCGCGGTCGCCCTGTTCCAGTTTGTCCACGTGCTGCTGGAATGCCGGGGTCTCTTCCAGCGCATGACGCAGGTAAAGACCGATAATTCCCAGCGGCAGCGCGACGAAGAACGGCAGACGCCAGCCCCACTCAAGGAAACTCTCTTCTCCGATAATGGAGGAAATCAGCACCACCAGGCCCGCACCGAGCACGAAGCCCGCAATCGAACCAAAGTCGAGCCAGCTTCCCATAAAGCCGCGTTTACGGTCAGGCGAATATTCGGCCACAAAGATTGAGGCGCCGGTATATTCACCGCCCACCGAGAAGCCCTGAGCCATCTTCGCTAACAGCAGCAGAATAGGTGCCCAGATGCCGATGGAGGCGTAGGACGGTATCAGGCCGATACAGAAAGTACTGACCGACATGATGATGATGGTGATGGAGAGGATTTTCTGACGACCATATTTGTCGCCCAGCATACCGAAGAACAGTCCACCCAACGGGCGAATCAGGAAAGGAACAGAGAAAGTGGCGAGCGCCGCTATCATCTGAACGCCCGGTGAAACGTCCGGGAAAAAGACCTTACCCAGCGCATAGGCCACAAAGCCGTAAACACCGAAGTCGAACCACTCCATCGCGTTGCCCAGAGAGGCCGCGGTGATGGCTTTACGTAAACGGGTATCATCGATGATAGTCACATCATCGATCCCAATTGGTTTTACACGCTTCCTACGCAATTTCATAGAATTACCCTGTATTGGAACACGAAAGTCCTCAACGGCGCGAGCCGGGTGTGAGTCGTTCAGACCGCTGCGTTGAGAAATTTAAGCATAGCCGTAAATAAGCACTGTTTATGCGCCGGCAGACACAATAATTACTGTTGTGATTATTGCGAACAGCGACAGAGTATACCGTTTTTGTGTGATATCTGTCATGTTTGGGCTACATCCGGCCTGTTTTTACAACAAATAGAGCTGTTTGCAACCGCAAAAAAATTATCACTGAGCGTGACGACCGCCGTTTTTTTCAGCAAAACAGGGTCAAAGAGGGGGAAGTTACGAGGCATGCTGGCACCGGAAGCGGCTATCCGCTTTGCATCACAGGGCGGAGAGCAGAAAGATGAGTGAATGTGGCTCGACTGGCGGTTCAGCTGCCATCTGCTCTGGTTCAGACGTCGGGTTCCTGCCGGGTCTGAAGAGCCAGCTCCCGTTCAATCGGCTGTTCGCCCCGATCGGTCAGCCAGGCAACCAGCGCCGTGTTGTCCATCGGGCGGGCATAATAATAGCCCTGGATAAAGACCACGCCGCGCCGTTGCAGATAGCTGAACTGTAACGCGGTCTCAACGCCTTCTCCCAGCACCTCCAGCTCAAGCTCATGGCTGAGCTGGATAATGGCGTCCAGCACCGGCGTTCTGCCCTCCAGGGATTCAATCGCGTTGATAAAGCCGCGATCGATTTTCAGATAATCTATCGTGAAGGTCTGTAAATAGCTCAGCGAACAGTGACCGGTCCCAAAATCATCAATCGCGACCTTCATTCCGCAACCACGTAACTGCTCCAGCTTGCGTGCCACCTCAGCGCCATCTTTGATCAGGCTGCGTTCGGTCAGCTCCAGGGTAATCAGGAACTGCTTATCTTTGATCCGTTCGGCAAACTGCAGCATATCGTCGACAAAGTCAGGATGCTGCAGATGATCCGCCGCCACGTTAATGGCCAGGTGGAAATGGGGCTCAACCTGCCACGCCTGCACATCCTCTGCAATTAAATCGAGCAGATGGCGGGTCAGCGGCACAATCATGCCTTCCGCTTCTGCTGCGCCGATAAAAATATCTGGCCGCACGCCTTTCCCGTCGGGCGTTGTCCAGCGCAGCAGGGCTTCAGCGCCGCTGCAGCGTTGCAGCCGGTTGTCATAGACCGGCTGATAGTGCGCCCTGAACTGGCCGCTGGTGATGGCCCGGCGAATCTCATCGCGCCATGAAATACGCCGTTTCAGCCAGTTCGCCATCAGCATCATCAGCAGAATAGAGAAGATAGCGGCCATCGGCATGATGATAAACATCACCTGACGCCAGGCCGAGATCAGTTCAGAGGGTGAGGCAATGAGGGTGACAGAGAGCGGATAGCGATGGGAGATAGCCTGATAAATCATGGGTTCAAACCAGCTGGACGCGGCGATGTGTGGATCGCCAAACGAGATCGGCGCGCCGCCGCTGAACGTCATGCTGAAATGATAGAGATGGCTGCTGCTGATCGCGCGCATAAAATCGATCAGATACTGGCCATCAATCACTGCCCAGAATCCCTCGCCATCGGGCAGATCGCGCATAAAAATCACGGCCGGACGATTCGGTACGCCCGATGTCCCGGCAATGGACAGACTCCACCAGGCTTTTCCGGTAACCGGCGCGTCGCGCATGATCATCTCTTTCAGCAGGCCTGGGCGTGAACCATACACCGACGAGCAGGCGATGTGATCCTGCTCCATTTTACCGATCGCACGAAAATAGGGGTTTAGCGAGCCAATGCGCTGCAACTGGTTTTCAATCTGGCTGCAGGGCTGATGATGAAACTGGCGCAGCACGGTAATCATATCCCAGGCGCTGTCGCTCATTCTTTCAGCCTGAGATAACAGCGTATTCGCCGCGGTGACCTGCTGCTGATACACGGTGTGGCGCGCATCCAGGGCGGTGAAAAAAATGCCAATAATCAGAGGCAGCACGCCGGAAATAATAATCACCAGCCTGGCGTAGTCGCGTTTTCGTTTCAGTAGCGGCACCGCTGAATCCTCTGAGTATTATTGGTGTTATGCGGAGGTGCTGATCAATGGCGCAGCATAGCATCTCTCCGGGCGGTGCAGATTAGCGTTTTTGCGATCAGGAGAACTGACTAAGGTCAATTATCGACCAGACATTGCATTTTTTGACAGGTTGTTTGGTTTTCGTTGCGATGCAGCAAAACAATCAGGTGAAAACGGGAGGCAGGCAGGGTAAAAGGCCGATCCGCCGCAGTGGCCAGGAGAGACCCTGGCCCGTCACAGGGCGGGCGCAGGGCAGGACGTTTTATTTAATCGGCAAAATAGATCTGTTTCAGCGCTACTTCAACGCCGCGCAGTTCGGCAAGGCCTTTCAGGCGGCCAATGGCGGAATAACCGGGATTGGTGCGCTTATGCAGGTCGTCCAGCATCTGATGGCCGTGATCGGGACGCATGGGAATCGCCCGCAGGTTGCCCGCCCGACGGCGGCGCTGCTCTTCCGCCAGAATAACCTTGATCACGCCGACCATATCGACGTCGCCCGCCAGATGCGCCGCTTCATGGAAGCTGGCCGGGTTTGCCTCGCGTTTCGTGGCGCGCAGATGGATAAAGTTAATGCGGTCGGCATAGGTTTCCGCCATCTCAACCAGCGCGTTGTCGGCACGCACGCCATAGGAGCCGGTACAGAAACAGAAACCGTTGTGCAGGCTGTCCACGGTTTCTTTCAGCCACTGCATATCTTCCTGCGTAGAAATAATGCGCGGCAGACCCAGAATAGGACGTGGTGGGTCATCCGGATGCACCGCCAGTTTAACGCCCGTTTCCTCCGCAACCGGCACAATGGCGCGCAGGAAGGTGGCCATATGCTCGCGCAGTTTCGCTTTGTCGATGCCGTCATACTGCGTCAGCTGCGCCTGAAACTGCTCCAGGGTGTAACCCTCTTCGGCGCCTGGCAGACCGGCGATAATATTGCGCACCAGGGTGCTTTTCTCTTCTGCGCTCATGGCGGCAAAGCGCTGAGCGGCGGCCTGCTGCTCGGCAGCGCTGTAATCCTGCTCCGCCCCCGGACGCTGCAACAGATAAAGCTCGAAGGCCGCAAAAGCGTCGGCGTCGAAGCGCAGCGCTTTTGCGCCATCCGGCAGCGTCCAGGCGAGGTCGGTTCGCGTCCAGTCCAGCACCGGCATGAAGTTGTAGCAGACGGTATCAATGCCGCAGGCGGCCAGATTGCGTATCGACTGCTGATAATTAGCGATATAGCGAAGGTAGTCACCACACTGGGTTTTAATCGCCTCATGGACCGGGATGCTCTCTACCACCGACCAGACCAGACCTTTTTCCGCCAGCAGTGCCTGACGCGCTTTAATCTCCTCAACCGGCCATACCTCGCCGTTAGGGATATGGTGCAGCGCCGTGACAATGCCGGTCGCGCCCGCCTGACGCGCATCATCCAGTGAGACCGGGTCGTTGGGGCCGTACCATCGCCATGTATGTTCCATTTTTACTCCTCAACTGTGATGTGGCCCAGTGGTCAGGCCGCTGGGCCAAGAGTATGATAGTGGAAAAAACAGGGCCGTGATCCGGATCGCAGCATGACAAACTGCATCGGTGAAGAGATCGCTTTTAAGTGCAATCAGAGGAGAGGGTGATGACGCTGCCAGTAATAAAAACCGAGCGCCTGTACCGTCAGATCGCCAACGTCATCATGGCCGGTATCACGCGCGGTGACTTTGTGGCAGGAGGGTTGCTGCCACCGGAGCGTGAGCTGGCAAAACAGCTGGGTGTCAGTCGTTCATCAGTGCGTGAAGCATTGATTGCGCTGGAGATGACCGGCTGGGTCGATATCCGCACTGGCAACGGCGTTTACGTCGCCCAGCCATTGCCGCAGGCTGCGGTTCCGCAGGAGAGCGAAACCTGCAGTCTGCAGGATCTGTTGCAGGCGCGTGAAGCCTTTGAAGGGATGCTGGCAGGATTTGCCGCACGTAACGGCACCACCGCTCAGCGTGCAGCACTGCTGGCGCTGACCGCTGAACTGCAGCAGTACAATGAAAACGACGCGGCCTTTCTGGAGCAGGACAAGCGCTTCCATCTGCTGATCAGTGAGATGAGCGGCAATGATGTATTACGCGACCTGCTGGAGCAGTTATGGAACCGGCGCCACAGCCCGCATGTGCAGCGACTGGAGCGCCATTATGCCGATAACAGCTTCGCGCAGGAGATGAACGCTGACCATCAGCAGATCGCCAATGCGATTGTGGCGGGCGATGAAGCAGCGGCCCGTCAGGCGATGGAGAGCCATCTCCAGCACGTGCAGCAGCGGCTACTTGGTTAATGCCCGCGCCCGCTTGGGTCGTCCGGTGCCCAGCATAATCGCCAGACGGCTACCGCCTGGCGTGGTCTCCATCAGAATTTTAGTAATGCTGGTGAGCGGCACCGAGAGCAGCATGCCGACCGGACCGAGCAGCCAGCCCCAGAACACCAGCGACAGAAACACCACCAGTGTCGATAAGCCAAGACCGCGCCCCATCAGGCGCGGTTCCAGCATATTGCCAAACACCATATGAATCGCGGTAAACAGCGCCGCCACCATCGCGGCATCAAACAGGCTGTTCAGTAACAACGCCTGCAGGAAGGGCGGGATACCGGCGATAATCGGGCCGATATTGGGAATAAAGTTGAGGATAAACGCTACGACACCCCATAACAGCGCAAACTTCACATCCAGCAGATAGAGACTCAGCCAGACCGCGATGCCGGTTATCAGACTCACCAGGGTTTTCAGCGCCAGATAGTGCGTGACGCCTTTCAGCGCTTTATGCAGTCCGGCGATGCGAATTTTCGGATTCACCAGCGCGTTGCGCATTTTATAGGGCAGGTGATGGACCTCAAACAGCATAAAGACTACGGTCAGCACCAGCAGCACGGTATTGGTCATCGCGCCGGAAAAGCCGCTCAGCGCCACGGTAGCCAGGTTCATCATGGTATTAGGATCGAAACGCTGTACCAGCGCATCGGTTGAAATATTAAGATGAAAGCCCGCCGCCAGATGTTGCAGTACCGTCATTTTCTGCTCCATGGTGGCGCGCAGTTGCGGATAGAGATCGGAAAACTCGCTCATTGAGCTGGCAATAATGGCACCCAGCAGCACGAGAGCGCAGAAGATCACCGTGATCACCAGCCCAATCGCCAGTCCACGGCGGAAGCCACGACGCATCAGCATCGTCACCAGTGGATTCAGCACAATGGCAAAGAACGCCGCCAGCAGCAGCGGGACCAGAATGTCTGACGCTGCCCGAACCCCGGCGAGGATAATGACCAGCATTGCCAGTTTAATCAGAATATTTTGCCCGATCTTTTCCCGTTGCAGCTCGCTCATTCTCTCTCTCATAACGTAATTTGGCTGTTGAAAGTGTAGCTGAAACAAAATTAACAATCTGATTTATCAGAGAAACGGTAAAGCGCGGTGGCAGGTGGGTGATGTAATCAGCGCCACAGCACTCAGCTATCGCGGCAGAGCAGCAACTCCCCATTGTTCCGGTTTTTACCCGGCTTTCTGCTGCACGTCCGGGCAGGGGCAGCCGCCCGATAGCCGTGTCATTAAGATGCGCCAGTGGCGAAAGCGGGTATAGTTAAAGGATAAACCTTATCATTCAGCCAAATACGAGCGCGAGGACTCATGCCTGAACAGCCTGCCGCGGAACCGAACACCCCATCCGGAAACCTGCACATCTCTCTGCTGATCCTCTCTATCGTGGCCTACAACTTTGCCAGCTATCTCACTATCGGTCTGCCGCTGGCGGTATTGCCAGGATGGGTGCATGACCAGCTGGGCTTCAGCGCATTCTGGGCGGGCCTGGTGATCAGCCTGCAATATGTGGCGACGCTGCTGAGCCGCCCACACGCCGGACGCTACGCCGATCTCTGGGGGCCAAAGAAAGTGGTGGTGACCGGCCTGGTGGGCTGTCTGATCAGCGGGTTATGTATTTTGCTGGCGGCGCTCATCGAATCACCGCTGTTAAGCCTGACGCTACTCTGCGTGGGCCGCTTGATTCTGGGCGTGGGCCAGAGTTTTACCGGCACCGGCACCTCGTTGTGGGGGGTGGCGCGGGTGGGTTCGCTGCACATTGGCCGGGTTATCTCCTGGAACGGCATTGTCACTTATGGCGCGATGGCGATTGGCGCGCCGCTCGGCGTGGTGATATTCCGGGCGGGTGGCCTGCTGTGGCTGTCGCTGGTCATTGTTGCTATCTGCGTGGTAGGCATCGTCTGCGCGGTGCCGCGTCCGGCCGTAAAAGCCAGCCGGGCCAGACCCCTGCCGTTTCGTGCGGTGCTGGGGAAAATCGCCGGTTTTGGTGCGATTCTGGCGATGGGTTCGGCGGGTTTCGGTGTCATCGCCACCTTTATTACCCTGTTCTATCAGGATAAAGGCTGGGAAGGGGCCGCCTTTGCGCTCTCCCTGTTCAGCGGCGCTTTCGTCGGCGCGCGCCTGCTGTTCCCGAATGCGATTAACCGCCACGGCGGTCTGCGGGTCGCCAGCATCTGCCTGGCGGTTGAAGCCGCCGGACTGTTTCTGGTGGCCGCAGCGGGTGATCCCTGGATGGCAAAAGCAGGCGCATTTCTGACCGGTGCCGGGTTCTCGCTGGTATTCCCGGCGCTGGGCGTGGTGGCGGTAAAAGTGGTGCCGCAGCAGAATCAGGGCAGCGCGCTGGCGACCTACACCGCCTTTATGGATCTGTCGCTGGGGATAACCGGGCCACTTGCCGGATTCATCATGACTTATGCGGGTGTCTCACGCGTCTACCTGCTCACGGCGCTGCTGGTCTGCGTCGCTTTTTTCTGCACGCTGCGCATGCAGCGGCGTCAGGCGGTGTTGCCGGCAGCAGACGATTCTTCAGGATAAAAAAAATGGCCCAGCAGCGGGCCAGAACGTCTTTTCAGACACAGATAAACCGATTAATGGTGCGCGCAAAGCGCAGAACAGGATTCAGGCTTGCAGCAGTTCAATACTGTTGCGGATCTGGCGTTCAACCTCCGCAGGGGTCCAGTTGCTGAGCTGACTGGAGAAAGGCTCAAAGGCATAAACGCCCTTATAGCCAAGCATCTCCAGCCGCTTCACCTGCACCACGCTCTTCAGTACATCGTTATCACTCAGCATGATGCGTTCTTCATCGGTCAGTTCGGCGGTCGGACGGCGATCTTCCACGCCCGAAAGGTGCACCAGACCGATCTGGTTAACATCAATGCCCGCTGGAAACTCCTGCTCAGCCTGCTCATAGAGATGATGGTGAAAGGTATCCAGCAATAACTTAAAGGGCACGTCCGCCGCGGCGATCAATTGCTGCGCTTGTACCGCCGAACGCAGCGAGCTGACCGGAAAACCCAGCGGCTCCACCAGACCCTGAATGCCATAGTGGGTAAAGCGCGGGGCCAGCTGCTGCATCGCCGCCTGGGTTTGCTGAGGCGACACGGCAATCCCCTCATTCAGCGGACACATGACCAGCGCCTTTGCACCAATCTGTTGTGCTGTCTGTAACAGTGCTTCGGCCCGGGCCAGTAGCGCGTCATCAATGCGGTTAAACGGATAGAGCGCATTAATGGTGATGATATCAATATGATACCTGTCGGTCAGAGCGCGCAGCTGATCGGTGCTGAGATCGTCAGTGACGCTGCCGCCCGGCATGTCATTACGCAGTTCAACCTTGCTCAGCCCCAGACGCTGAACCAGCTGAAAAAATGCCTCCAGCGAGAGCCGGGGCGCAATTTTGCGGTTGATACAGAAACGGGTTGGATCGATGGCCATGCACTGACTCCGGGACAGGAGGATGATGCGACCAAAGAGAACATTTATTTCATTAATAGTGAATAATGAAACACAAATTATTAGATCAGCCTCGCATTAATTTCATATTCCGTTTCAGCCCGATGCATAAAGGCTGGATCGACTTCGCAGTAAAACGCCCAAACCACTCCCCGGCTATTACCCTGCTACGCTAAGGCTGGCCGCTATTAGTGGCCTCCCGTCATCGTGATGCCGCGAGAGACTAAGTGGCGGGAAAAATGCGATCTGTGCCGCTAAAATCAAATTTCCCAAAAAGAACCATTTGAAAAATTTGTTCCACTGTAATAGCTTCATAGCACGCTTTCAGGTTTGCCTGGTCAGGCAGTGTGGCAGGTCGCATAGTCCGTCTGCAGGGAACTTAACCATCTAAAGAGGCAACATCATGACAATCATAGGTAACTTTATTGGCGGTAAAACCACTTTCAGCGCCAGCAACGAAACCATTCCTGTTTACGATCCGGCAACCGGCAAAGTGGTACGTGAACTGACGCAAAGTACCGCTGATGAAGTGGCCCAGGCGATTGGTGTCGCGCATGACGCTTTTGCCGCCTGGTCGAAAACCTCGCCGCTGCGTCGCGCCCGCGTTCTGTTCAACTTTAAAGCCCTGATGGAGCAGCACCGTGATGAGCTGGCGGCGCTGATTGTCTCTGAGCACGGCAAAGTCTGGTCTGATGCGCTGGGTGAACTGACGCGTGGCATCGAAGTGATTGAGTTTGCCTGCGGGATCCCCCATCTGCTCAAAGGCGAATATTCCCCGAACGTCGGCAGCGGTGTTGACAGCTACTCGCTGATGCAGCCAGTCGGCGTCGTGGCGGGCATTACGCCGTTTAACTTCCCGGCGATGGTACCGCTGTGGATGTTCCCGATAGCCCTGGCCTGCGGTAACACCTTTGTGCTGAAGCCACCGGCGCTGGATCCTTCTGCTGCAGTGCGTATGGCTGAACTGCTGACCGAAGCGGGCCTGCCCGATGGCGTATTTAATGTCGTACACAGTTCCAATGAAGATGCTGAGCAGCTCTATAAAGATCCGCGTATTGCCGCGGTGAGCTTCGTCGGTTCTTCTGGCGTGGCTGAGCATATCTATAAAACCGCCAGCGCCCACGGCAAGCGGGTACAGGCGTTTGGCGCGGCGAAAAACCACGCTATCGTTATGCCGGATGCCGACCTGGATGCCACCGTCAACGCCATTATGGGTGGTGCGTTTGGCTCTGCTGGTGAACGCTGCATGGCGCTGCCGGTTGTGGTCGCCGTGGGCGATGATACCGCCGACAAGCTGATCGCCCGTCTGACTCCGCTGGTGAACGCGCTGCGTATCGGCCCTGGCATTAATCAGGGCGCTGATGAAAATGAGATGGGACCGGTCGTTTCGGCGGCGCACCAGAAGAAAGTGCTGGGCTACATCGACAAAGGCGAGCAGGAAGGCGCGAAGCTGGTGGTCGATGGCCGTAACGTGCAGGTTGCAGGTCACGCCGAAGGTTACTACGTCGGCGGCACGCTGTTTGATCATGTCACCTCTGAGATGGTGATCTGGCGTGAAGAGATTTTCGGGCCGGTGCTGAGCATCATGCGCGCGCCGGACTACGACAGTGCGCTGCAACTGGTTAACAGCCATGAATTCGGCAACGGCAGCGCGATTTTCACCAGCAACGGTCACACCGCACGTGAGTTTGTGCAGAACGTTGAAGCGGGTATGGTCGGTGTCAACGTGCCGGTTCCGGTGCCGATGGCATTCCACAGCTTCGGCGGCTGGAAGCGTTCAGTGTTTGGCGCGCTCAATGTTCATGGACCGGATGGCGTGCGTTTCTATACCCGCATGAAAACGGCCACCGTACGCTGGCCATCCGGTCAGCAGACCGTGTCTGAATTCAGTATGCCAACCTTAGGCTGATTCATTTCAACGCTGATCCCGGTGCGCGACCGGCAGGATAATCTGCCGGTCGCTTTGTTCGCTGGCACCGCGCCCGCGAGCCCACCGCAGCGTCAATCGTGACAGAGAGGAGTATCAGGATGTCTTTACTGTCGAAAGCACAAGCCCCTGACGCGCAGGGTCGTATTCAGCATGTGACGCCTGAGCGCGCCGGCTGGCGTTATGTGGGATTTGATGCCTATTTGCTGAAGAAAGGGGAAACCCTGCGCCTCAGTAGTGGTGACAAAGAGCTGTGTCTGGTGCTGGTGGCCGGGCTGGCCTCGGTAAAAACCCGCCATGCTGATTTTCCCGGTATCGGTCAGCGCATGTCGCCTTTTGAGCGCGTTCCGCCTTATTCCGTTTATGTGCCGCATGATGATGAAGTAGAGGTTTACGCTGACAGCGATCTTGAGCTGGCGGTCTGTAATGCGCCCGGTCAGGGGAATCTGACTGCGCGCCTGATTGCACCAGCCGATGTTGGTGTTGAGCATCGCGGAAAAGGGCGCAACCAGCGCCTGGTTCACAATATCCTGCCTGACAATGAACCGGCTGATAGCCTGCTGGTGGTGGAAGTCTATACCAACGAGGGCGATACCAGCTCTTATCCCAGCCACAAGCACGACCAGGAGGAGAGTGAAAACGAAACCTACCTGGAAGAGACCTACTATCACCGTTTCGATCCGGAACCTGGCTTTGCCATGCAGCGCGTTTACACCGACGACCGTTCCCTGGATGTCTGTATGGCACCCTATAATCGCGACGTGGTGATGGTACCGCGCGGCTATCATCCGGTAGCGACGCTGGCGGGATACAATAACTACTATCTGAACGTGATGGCGGGGCCGGTACGGCTGTGGAAATTTACCTGGGAGAAAGATCACGCCTGGGTGAACAGCGACAGCTATCCACGGAAAGCGTAAGTCTTCGCTGAAAAATAAACAGCAATCACGGTTTATAATCCGCGTTCATATCAGTAAAAAGGGCAGCCTGTCGCGCTGCCCTTTTTTGTGTGTGGAACTCAGCTGGTCTTTGCGTTGTTCAGTGCCAGCGAAACCGCCAGCGTCTGTGCCAGGCAGAGTGAAGCGACCTGCGAACGGAAGCCATCGACCTGCGCTTCACGTACCACAAAGCAGACATCGCTGAAGGCGGCCAGCGGACTGACCTGACTGTCGGTAATGGCAATCTGATGCGCACCGCGTTTGGCACCCATTTCAACCACCTCGACCGCTTCACGTGCATAAGGCGAGTAGCTGATCGCAATCACCACATCTTTCGGGTTTACCAGGCTGAGCTGCTCGGTAAACATCCCGCCCAGTCCATCAATCAGGAAAGCGCGGCGCTCCAGATGACGCAGCGCGTAGACCAGGTAGGAAGCGACGCTGAAAGAGCGGCGCAGGCCGATAACATAGATATTCTCAGCCTCATTCAGCAGTTTCACCGCTTTGTTCAGCTGCTCAGGATTAACCTGCATCGCCAGCTGCTGCAGCGCCTGGCTGTTAACCATGGTAAAGACGTTGAGGATTTCCGCCGGACTTTCAGGCGCACTGGCGCTGTCGTCCGTGGAGGTCTGGCGAAACAGGCGAGCGCGCTCGGTATAGTTGACCGTCTCCTCCATCAGGTGCTGACGAAAAACCTGTTTCATTTCGTTGAAGCCGCTGAAGCCAAAAGCATTCGCAAAGCGGATCAGCGTCGACGGTGGCACATCAGCCTGCTGAGCAATCGAGGCGACGGTATCGAAAGCAATACTGTTACTGTTATCAAGGATGTAGCGCGCAACCTGTTTAAGACGCTTGCTCAGCGTTTCGTAGCGGCGACGAATATCGTCCTGCAAGAGAGAAAGTTGGGTGGGATTATTGTTCATCACTTCTGCCCGTATAATTAGAATAATGGCTGCATAATGAGCGCTATAGTATCAGATGGATGGAAAATTTCATTTCTTTGCGTCAACGACGCGGTTTATTTCATGGCTTTATGAAATGGTTCACAGATTAGCTTTAGCGCCCGATGCATGACTTTTCGCGGGCAATGTCAGGATGAAAGCCGGGATGAAATGCCAGCAGGGATGGAAGTATGCAGTCTTTCACCATTCAGATTGGAATGGCTGCAGATTGCTGAAAAATCGGGTCTGGCAGCAACACATTAGCTAAACGAGCAGTGAACACGGTCAGAAGAGAAAAGCGTCCCGCACCAAGGATGGTGCGGGACGAGCATGCCATGGATGGCAGCTTTCGCGTCTTTCCGATCTGACCGTGTTCCCTGTGACTGCACGGTCTAAAAGCGGCTTTTTGACAGAGCTGCAAATCAGGCGCGGGCAGCGCGCCAGTACTCAATCAGTCGCAGATAGTTGCCTTTAACCGTCTCAATCAGCGCCTGATCGTCCAGCTCCCCCTGTAACCACTGGCGGGAAGGCTGACCAAAGATAGTGCGGCCTACCGCAAAACCTTTCACCCAGGGCGCTTTGGCCGCCGCGGCGAAGCCCGCTTTAAGCTTCTCTTCGGGCGCATCCAGACCGAGTAACAGAATGCCGCGACAGTGGGGATCCTGCTGCTCAATCAGACCGCTGATCGCCTGCCAGCTTTCCGCCGACAGCGGTGGCAGTTTCCACCAGTCAGGCTGGATGCCCAGACTGTAGAAATGGCTCAACATATCAAAGTAATACGTTTCATTCTTATCCGGATTGTTGTCAGGCAGAATCACTTCCAGCAGCAGCTCATGACCGCTTTTGTTACAGCCGTTCCAGACGTCGAGCACCAGCTCATCCTGCTCTTTACGCAGTTCAGCACTATCATGTGGATGATAGAAGACCAGACATTTCACCACGTGTTCGGCAGGCCAGTCGATCAGCTGCGAGCCGATGTTGCCATGTTCCAGGCGCAGCGGCCGCGAGCTCGGCAGCTCAATCGGGCGGCCAATCCACCAGTTCTTACCGGTGATGGCGTTCAGCGCCTTCTGACCGTAGGTCGTATCCGCCAGAATCCCGCTTTTATTCTCTAATCCTGCTTCTCTGGCAGCCTGCTGAGCGGCTTCCAGCAGCAGCAGTTTCAGTTCCGGAATGCGGCTTTCGTCCACGCCCGCTTCCTGCGCCATATCCGCCAGTTGTTTGCGGTGGTCAAAGGCGAAGACATTCAGCTCCGGCCACTGCTGCTTGCGGGTAGTCACGCGGTGCAGATGGTTCAGACGGCTGTCGAGATCGGGACGCTTCACCTCTTTGTCGCGACTCAGGAAATCATCCAGCTCCGCTTTGGTTGGCATGGCGGGTGCGCAACCGTGGCGTGACACCACCAGCGCTCCACAGGCGTTGGCGTAACGGCACGCCTGAGTCCAGCCCTCATCATTCAGCCAGCCGCGCAGCAGGCCAGACATAAAGGCATCGCCCGCGCCCAGCACGTTGAGAACCTCGACGCGTACGCCCGTGTGCAGCTCAGTCTGTTCCCAGCTATCCGGGATCTCGCCTTCAAACACCACGCAACCCAGCGGTCCACGTTTGCAGACCAGCGTCGCCTGACTCGCCTGACGCACGTTTTTCAGCGCCGTCAGGGTGTCGGTACTGCCACCGGCAATATGAAACTCCTCTTCGGTGCCGACGATCAAATCGAAATAGTGCACCACTTCCTGTAACTGCTGCGTGACCTGTGACGACTCAATGAAACGCGTTTCACCGTCGCCCAGAGAGGTCAGTCCCCACAACACCGGACGATAATCGATATCCAGCGCCGTGCGCAGGCCGTTGCGGCGTGCGATATCCAGCGCTTTCAGCACCGCTTCGCGGGTCTGAGGATGGGATAAGTGGGTGCCAGTAACCGCCACGGCGCGCGCAGAGGTAATAAAGGCTTCGTCGATATCGTCCGGAACCAGGCCCATATCGGCGCAGTTATCGCGGTAGAAAATCAGCGGAAAAGTCTCTTCATCTTTAATGCCGAGGATCACCAGTCCGGTCAGACGCTGCGGATCGGTGATTAGCGCATCGGTGTTACAGCCTACGCGCTGCAACTCTTCACGCAGAAAGCGACCATTATGCTCATCTCCCACCCGCGCCAGCATCGCCGATTTCAGCCCCTGAATCGCGGTGCCATAGGCGACATTGCCCGACGAGCCGCCCAGATATTTAGCAAAGGAGGTGACATCTTCCAGTCGCGCCCCGATTTGCTGGCCATAAAAATCAACGGCGATGCGCCCGATACAAATCACATCAAGCGGTTTCTGTTGTGTACTCATACCTGTGGTTTCCTTCTGTGATTAGCAGCGCTGGCGGGCGTAAAGACCGACACCAGTTACGCTCTGCTTCCGGGTCTGTAGGTGTCTGACTGGCTATGAGGGGAGTATGAGGAATAAAAATTCCATATTCAATACGAAATGAAATATCCATCGCAATTTTGTGAACCAGGTAAAACTCCTGATTGCCGCCCGCCTGCGCAAAATCTGCCAGCGTGATGTGCGGTATGTCAGGGTTGTGAAGGGGATCGCAGGAATCCGCACGCCAGTCAGGCAAGCTGCTGCATTGAAATGAATTTTTTCATCAGGCACCACTCTCTGTTAAACGTTCCAGATTTCCCCACTGCAATCGCCCGCCAGACCTGTTGCCGTCATTAAATTTGATCTCACTCGCAAAATGAAATGTTTCTTCTGTAATCGTATTTTATGAAAAATATATTTGTTTATAATCGCCTCACGTTTCAGTTATTCAGGTCGCCTTTTCCGCCGATGACAACGCCTGGCGTTCTGTCGCGGAAGTCGGGGTCCACCAGCATGTAAGGAAGAATATGGGCACTATCAGACTGACCACGGCACAGGCGCTGGTTAAATTTCTTGATAATCAATTCATTGATGTCGATGGCGTTGAGACGAAGTTCGTAAAAGGCATCTTCGCCATTTTCGGACATGGCAACGTGCTGGGGCTGGGCCAGGCGCTGGAACAGGATAGCGGCGATCTGGTGGTCTACCAGGGCCGTAATGAGCAGGGCATGGCTCATGCAGCCACCGGCTTTGCGCGCCAGTCGCTGCGCCGCCAGATTATCGCCTGCAGTTCGTCTGTGGGGCCTGGTGCGGCCAATATGATCACCGCCGCGGCGACCGCTACCGCCAACCGCATTCCTCTGCTGCTGCTGCCAGGCGACGTCTTCGCCACCCGCCAGCCCGATCCGGTACTGCAACAGATTGAGCAGAGCTACGATCTCAGCATCAGCACCAACGATGCCTTCCGCGCCGTCAGCAAATACTGGGATCGCGTCAGCCGCCCGGAACAGCTGATGTCCGCCTGTATCAACGCCATGCGCGTACTGACCGATCCGGCAGAAACCGGCGCGGTCACGCTGTCGCTGCCGCAGGATGTGCAGGGCGAAGCCTGGGATTACCCTGACTACTTCTTCCAGAAACGGGTGCACCGTCTGGATCGCCGCCTGCCGGTGGCGGCGCAGCTGGCAGATGCCCTGACGCTGATTAACCGTAAGCGCAAGCCGATGATTATCTGCGGCGGCGGAGTGAAATACTCCGAAGCGGGCGAGGCGCTGCGCCAGTTTGCCGAGCGCTATCAGATTCCCTTTGCGGAGACGCAGGCGGGCAAAGGCACGCTGGTCTCTGACCATCCGCTGAATGTCGGCGGCGTGGGCGAAACCGGCTGTCTGGCGGCTAACCTGCTGGCGAAAGAGGCCGATTTAGTGATCGGCATCGGCACCCGCTACACCGACTTCACCACCGCGTCGAAATGGATTTTCCAGCATCCCGATGTCAGCTTCCTGAACATCAACGTCAGCAACTTTGACAGCTACAAGCTCGATGGCGTGCAGCTGCTGGCCGATGCCCGCGAAGGGCTGACCGCGCTCACCGCCGGGCTGGCCTCGCAGCACTACAGCAACGACTGGGGCAATCAGATTGAGCAGGCGCAGAGTCAGCTGCTGAAAGAGACGCAGCGCGTCTACCAGGTGGAATATCACGATGGCGACTTTGTGCCGGAGATTGCGGATCATCTCGACCGCGAAGCGGTGTTCGCTGAGTTTAACCGCCTGACCCAGTCGCTACTGACGCAAAGCAGCGTGCTCGGCACGTTAAATGAGCAACTGCCGAAAGACGCAGTGGTAGTGGCAGCGGCGGGCAGTCTGCCGGGCGACCTGCAGCGCGTCTGGCGCACCAAAGATTACAACGCCTACCACGTTGAATATGGCTACTCCTGCATGGGTTATGAAGTGAATGCCGCGCTGGGTGTGAAGCTGGCGCAGCCGCAGCGCGAGGTCTATGCGCTGGTCGGTGATGGCTCCTTTATGATGCTGCATTCAGAGCTGGTCACCTCGATTCAGGAAGGGGCGAAGATCAACGTAGTGCTGCTGGATAACATGACCAACGGCTGCATCAATAACCTGCAGATGGAACACGGCATGGACAGCTTTACCACCGAGTTCCGGTTCCGTAATGCGGAAGGCGGCAAGCTGGACGGCGGCTTTATCCCGGTCGATTTTGCCGCTATCGCCGCCGGTTATGGCTGCAAAACCTATCGTGTGACCACGCTGGAGCAGCTCAAGGCGGCGCTGGAAGATGCCCGCACCCAGACGGTTTCCACCCTTATCGACATCAAAGTGCTGCCAAAAACCATGATCCACAAATATTTCAGCTGGTGGCACGTCGGCGTGGCGCAGGCCTCGAAGACCGAACGTTCTCAGGCGGTGGCGGACAAGCTCAACAGCCATCTGGATCAGGCGCGAAAATATTAATTTCAGGGCCGTGCCGCGGCCCGTTTTGCTCTTCTCCGTACGAACCCTACACAGGTGTAATTATGACTTTGAAACTTGGCGTCATCGGTACAGGTGCAATTGGTCAGGAACATATTCGTCGCTGCAGCCATGTGCTGCAGGGTGCACAGGTGGTTGCCGTCTCTGACATTAATGTCGAAGGCGCGCGTGCCGCACTGCAACGCCTGAATATTGAGGCGGAGGTATTCGAAAATGGACACGACGTGATTCAGTCTCCGAATGTTGATGCGGTGCTGGTCACCTCATGGGATCCGACCCATGAAGAGTTCACCTTAGCGGCGATTGCCGCCGGTAAACCGGTGTTCTGTGAGAAGCCGCTGGCGATGAGCGCTGAGGGCTGCCGCCGGGTCGTGGATGCAGAGATTCAGGCGGGTAAACGCCTGGTGCAGGTCGGCTTTATGCGTCCTTACGATGCGGGCTACCGTGCACTGAAAAAAGTGATCACTGATGGCGATATCGGTGAGCCGCTGATGCTGCACTGCGCGCACCGCAACCCGACCGTGCCGGAGAACTACACCACGCCGATGGCGATCACCAACACCCTGATCCACGAGCTGGATGTGCTGCGCTGGCTGACAAACGATGACTATAAAACGGTGCAGGTAGTCTTCCCGCGCGTTACCTCGAAGTCACACAGTCAGCTGAAAGATCCGCAGATCGTGCTGTTTGAAACCCAGAAAGGGGTTCGCATTGACGTCGAGATCTTCGTTAACTGCGCTTACGGCTATGACATCCAGTGTGAAGTGGTGGGTGAAGAGGGGATTGCCCGCCTGCCAGAGCCCTCTTCGGTGCAGCTGCGCAAAGAGGCCCGCCTGTCGAACACCATTCTGGTGGACTGGAAAGATCGCTTTATCGAGGCGTATGACGTTGAGCTTCAGGCGTTTATCAACGACATCAAAGCGGGCCAGTTGACCGGTCCTTCTGCCTGGGATGGCTTTGCCGCCTCAGTCGCCGCCGATGCCTGCATTAAAGCGCAGAACAGTGGTGCGATTGAGCCGGTAGAGATGCCGCCGCGTCCTGCTTTCTATAACTGATTTAGCTGTCTATGCGGCATGGCCGCTCTCCGCCTGGGAATAAGATAATGAACAAAGAGAATGTAAAACTGGCGATCGCCCCGATCGGCTGGACCAACGATGACATGCCGGATCTCGGCAGTGAGAATACCTTCCAGCAAACCGTCAGTGAGATGGCGCTGGCTGGCTTTACCGGCAGCGAAGTGGGCAGCAAATATCCCCGCGATCCGGCGATCCTGAAACCGATGCTCGACATTCGCGGCATCGAGATCTGCAACGCCTGGTTCAGCACCTTTTTCGCCAACGGCGACAAACAGAAAACTATCGAACAGTTCATTGAGCATATGAACTTCCTGCATGCGATGGGCGCGCGGGTGATTGGCTGTTCCGAGCAGAGCAAAAGTATTCAGGGCACCGGGCTTGCGGTGTTTGAAGAGAAAGCCATTTTCAGCGATGAAGAGTGGCAGTTAACCGCGGAAGGCTACAACGAACTGGCCCGCATCGCGGCGGAGAAGGGGATGCGCGTAACGCTGCATCACCATATGGGCACCGGCATTCAGACCACTGAAGAGATTGACCGGTTTATGGAGATGACCGACGAGCAGGTCGGTTTGCTCTATGACACCGGCCACGTCTACTACTCCGAAGGCTCCCAGCAGAAGATGCTGGCGGTACTGGAGAAATATCTGCCGCGCATCTTCCACGTTCATCTTAAGGATGTGCGTGATGAGGTGGTCGCCGAGGTACGTGAGAACCATCTCTCGTTCCTGGAAGGAGTGAAAAAGGGCACCTTTACCGTACCGGGCGATGGCGTGATCGACTTCAGACCGGTGTTCAAAATCCTGGATGATTACGGCTATAAAGGCTGGATGGTGGTTGAAGCGGAGCAGGATCCGGCACTGGCCAATCCGTTTGAATATGCGGTGAAAGCGCGGAAATATATTCGCGAGAATGCAGGTATATAAAAAGCCCTTCTGAACGAAGGCTGGCTTCCCCGTGCAGGGAAGCCAGCCTTTTGTTTTACTTCAGCGTAATGCTTTTCACGATGTTATCAGCATCGCTCTGCGCCTGCTGCTGATTATCACCTGGCAGCGTAATCTGCAGCGTCACCAGTTTGCCATCCACTTTCGCCAGAACCACTGAAGACCATGAGGTCTGGTTATTGGCAGAAATCACCGTATCCAGCTGCTGTGCGGGCTGATCTTTTAGCGTCACAGATTTGTTCGACACCACCTGCAACTGCGGATCGCGGTTACGCTGCTGCTGTTCCATACGCTGCGACAGCACATCCAGACCATCATTGGTCGGGTCGCCGGCAATCACAATAATGGCGCGGGCACCGGTTTCATCCGCATAAACGTGCATGTTAGTGGTCTGCGAACCCAGTTTACCGCTTTTATCGGACATGCCTGGTGGCAGCGAGAAGCTCAGTTTGCCATCCATCAGCGTGACGGTTTGCGCCGACTGACTGGCGCTGACGCCGTTGTCATTCGCCGCTTCATCTTTCTTCTGGTCACAGGCCGCTAAGCCGAGTACCAGTAAACCCATTCCTACATATTTCACCAGGTTGCGCATCAGAATCCCTTTTTAAGTTTCCAGTCAGGCATTAATACAACAGGAATCAGGTTGCAAACGCAACCTGATGATTGTCAGAAGATCTTAGCGGATAGTAGTGGAAACCGTATGGGCGCTTAGCCGAAATTGACCTGGCGGGCGGTCTGGCGTTCAGCCAGACGTTTCAGCGCCGCGTTGAGCAGCACGCCGTAGGCGGGCAGGAAGAAGACCATGCAGATCAGCACTTTGAAGCTGTAATCCACCAGGGCAATCTCAACCCAGTGCTGCGCCATAAACGCATCGGGGCTTTTATAGAAGGCGATAAAGAAGAAGGCCAGCGTATCGCTGATATTCCCGAGAAACATGGCGCAGCCCGGCGCAATCCACCACTGTGGCAGGCGACGCAGACGGTTGAACACGTGAACGTCGAGGATCTGACCCAGCGCGTAAGCCATAAAGCTGGCGCAGGCGATACGGGCAACAAACAGATTCATCACTTCCAGTGCCTGCCAGCCCTGCCATTCACCCTGATAGAACAGCGCCGAGACACTGTAAGAGATAAACAGCGCCGGGATCATCACGGCCAGAATAATGCGTCGGGCCAGCGGTGCGCCAAAAATACGCACGGTGAGGTCGGTCGCCAGGAAGATAAACGGGAAGCTGAATGCACCCCAGGTGGTGTGAAAGCCAAACACTGAAATAGGCAACTGAACCAGATAGTTACTCGAAGTGATCACCAGCAGGTGAAACAGCGATAACCAGAAAAGCGCATGCATGCGCTGACGCGAAGAAAATGCGAGCATATTCAACCTTTTTAATGTTGGGGTGAGGGAACCCATTGCGGGACGCCGTTCGGGCAGCGCCTGGCAGTTTTATGAGCAAAAAGCGGCGGCATCTTACCGCGTTGTGCTTTTTATGCAATGGTTAATTTTAGCGCAATCGTTATCGCCTTGCTTCACCGCCAGCACGCGCTAGAATGAGCGCCCCTTACCTGAACCGAGTTGATTATGAGCGATGCTTTTTCCTCTGCCGACCATCAGCTGGATGCCCGTGGCCTGCGTTGCCCGGAGCCGGTGATGATGGTGCGCAAAACCGTACGCAGCCTGCAGGATGGCGAGACGTTGCTGATCATCGCCGATGATCCGGCCACCACGCGCGATATTCCCGGCTTCTGCCGCTTTATGGAACATGGCTTGCTGGCGCAGCAAACCGACACGCTGCCCTATCAGTTTCTGATCCGCAAAGGCATGGCGGGTTAACGACAGCCGTACAGGCCGCCGTTAACCTCACTCTTCAGATCAGAAGTCGCCTGCTCAGGCGCGGCGACGCAGTAACCGCAGCGCGTTGGCGGTGACCAGCGCGGTCGCACCCGAATCCGCCAGCACCGCCAGCCAGAGTCCGGTCAGACCCAGCAGGGTTGTAACCAGGAAAATCGCCTTCAGCCCCAGCGCAATACCGATATTCTGGCGGATGATACGCCGTGTCCGGCGTGCCAGCGCAATCATCGGAGCCAGATTGCTGAGCTGATTACGCGTCAGGGCAGCATCGGCCGCTTCCAGTGCCACATCGGTGCCGCTGCCCATCGCAATGCTCAGCGTTGCCGCTTTCATTGCCGGCGCGTCGTTAATGCCATCCCCGACCATCGCCAGCGGCTGTTGCTGACTCAGTTCACGGATCGCCGCGACTTTATCGGCGGGCAGCAGACTGGCGCGATAATCAATATCCAGCTGGCGGGCAATGGTCGCCGCAGCGCGCGGATTGTCGCCGGTCAGCATCAGGCTCTCAATACCCAGCTTTTTCAGCGCCTTTAACGCCTCAACGGCGTCGTCGCGCAACTGATCGCGCAGAGCCAGCGCACCCAGCGCTTCGCCATCGCGCATCAGCACCACCAGGGTTTCACCTTCAGCTTCCTGTTGCGCTATCTGCGCATTTTGCTGCGGCGTCAGACCGGGTGCATGGCCGGGCGTCAGCAGCTGAATCTGCTGGCCAGCGACTTTCGCGCTGATGCCGCGTCCCGCCTGCACCTGCTGATCCTGCGCGTCAGGAATCACCAGATCACGCGCCTGCGCGGCCGCCACGATAGCGCTGGCCAGCGGATGGGTGGCACCCTGTTCCGCAGCGGCGCTCAGCGCCAGCATCTCTGACTCGCTGGCCGTACCAAAGCGCAGGATCTGCGTCAGCTGTGGCTTGCCCAGCGTCAGAGTACCGGTTTTATCAAACGCCATTCTGCGCACCGAACTCAGCCGCTCTAGCGCCGCACCGCCTTTGATCAGTGCGCCCTGTCGCGCCGCCGCAGCCAGCCCGGAGGTAATGGCGGCAGGCGTGGAGATCACCAGTGCACAGGGGCAGCCAATCAACAACAGTGTCAGCCCTTTGTAGATCCACGGCTGCCAGTCGCCTGCGCCGAGCAGTGGCGGCACCACCATCACCAGCAGCGAGAGCAGCATGACCAGCGGCGTGTAAATACGGCTGAACTGGTCGATAAAGCGTTCGACCGGCGCACGATGCGTTTCCGCTTCTTCAATCAGCTGCAGGATACGGTCGATCGCGCTTTCACCCGGCTTCGACACCACTTCCAGCATCACCAGGCGATCAACGCTGGTAGCACCGGCGAGGATTTTTTCGCCGCTGGCCCGCGTTACCGGCAGCGATTCACCGGTTAGCGCGCTCTCATCGAAACTGGCAAGCGGACTGATTAAGCTGCCATCGACCGGCAAGCGGCTGCCCGCCGCGACTTCAATCACATCGCCGGGTTGCAGCGCTGCGAGCGGTACCTCAGTACGTTTGCCCTGTTCAAGGCGGATCGCCGATTCAGGCCGCAACGCCATCAGGCTGGTAACGCCGCTGCGCGCCCTGGAAGCGGCATAGCTTTCCAGCTGTTCGCCCAGCTGAAACAGCACCAGCACCATCGCGGCTTCAGCGTGTGCGCCAATAATCAGTGCGCCAGCTGACGCCAGCGTCATTAATGTCTCAATAGTAAAAGGCGATCCGCTGCGCAGACGCTGCCAGGCGCCGCGCGCCACCGGGACCAGGCCGACCAGCGTGGTCAGCACAAACAGCCGATCGCCCCAGGCGGGCGCGAACTGGCTGAGAATGCTACTGGCAAGCACCAGCAGCGCCAGCAAAATCAGCATCCGGTTATGCTGCCAGCCCGGCGTAGCGGGGGATGTGGCCGACGTGGCTGATGGGGTTGCGAGCTGGAAGCCGGCTTTTTTCACCGCCTGTTCAACGGCGTTTTGTACGTCCTGGTCAGCGTTGACCACCAGTTTCTCGCTGCTGAACAAGACACGGGCATCGGTCACGCCACTCACCTGACGGACAGCGGTTTCAATGGTGCGGGCACACGACGGGCAATCCATCCCGCTGACCTGCCAGCTAAAGGGATAACTGTCGGCACCTCGCCGGTCGCTTTCCTCAGCGGTGTCGGCGTCGTTGCCAGGGCTGCAGTGACTGTCACAGCAACAGTCTGCCGTCTCGGCAGGTACAGGCGTCGCAGCATGAATAGAAAGGGAGAGGGGGCGGGCCTGGCGAACCTGGCACAGCGGTTTTGCTGCGGCGTGACTGGCACGGGGTTTGCCGCAGCCACAGGCGTGATGTTGATGCATATGACCTCCAGAGTGTAAGAATAGTGGGATGAGCAACGCAGCCCATCCCTTATCCTACACTCTGGAGTGAACTCCAGAGTCAAGGCTATTTTTTCAGACGACCCATAACGAGCGCACGATCATAAAGTGACCGGCGAAGTAGCAGGCGGCGACAATCGCGCTGTCGGCGGTAAAGCGGCGGCGATAGTGTGAGATAAACCAGACGGCGTTTGCCAGCAGCAGCAGACCGGCACCAACCATGATCGAGAAGCTGTAATCGGTCGGGCGGAAGAAGTACTGCTCGGTCGCTATCCAGGTCATCACCAGCGTCATGCCGATAAAGGTGCAGACAGGCCAGCGCAGATCTTCCAGTCGGCTCCAGATGATGCCAATCAGGGCGGCACCGATGATGAGCAGCGTCAGCGGAATCGGCCAGAAGAAGGTCATGGTCATGCTGGCGGCGAAGCAGAGGGTATAAAGCAGGTGCGACAGGAAGAAAGCCCCGATGGCATAGAGCATCTGCTGACGCGGCAGCAGCGTTAACGCATCACCGACCAGCGTCGCGACCAGACCGGCCAGAATCAGGTAGTCCGTAGTCTGCAGCACCGGTGCCTGCCAGGCCAGCCCGACAAGCAGCAGCAGCGTGACCGGCTTAAATAACCAGCGTTGCCATTGCGGGCCGCGATAGGTGGCGTCGACATAGAGCCAGCCGGAGAAAAGTACAGCGAGGAAAGACCAGAGCATTGTTTCTCCCTTTTTTGTTCAAAATGGTGAAAGATCCCAAAATATCCCTTCCAGTTTAGGTTAAGCCTCTGAGATGTGACAATCAGGCAACTCTGGTTGTATGCTTTGCCGCCTGATTAATCATCCTGCAGGCACAAGAACGCTATGAGCAAACCGCCGCTAATCTTTATCATCGTTCTGGCGATTATCGCCGTGCTGGCGACCCGTCAGTTCATTAAGCAACGCCGGGAAGTGGCGGTGAATGACGCTTCACCCGAGCGTTCTCTGCAGGCTGAGGTCAAAACCAAACGTGAATTTCCTGCACCCAATCGCCGTTCACGGCAGCGGGAAGTGATCGCCGGGGAAGAGATGCGCTACGAGGTGCTGTTTCACCCGCTGAACGGTGCCAGCGACATCAAAGTGCAGCTTAAAGAGGCGGAATATCATCAGCTGGACAAGGGTGCCAGAGGCGAGCTGAAGATGCAGGGCACGCGCTTTATCAGCTTCACACCCCGGCAGTAACCGGCGGGCATCGCGCCCGCCCGGGATTATTTCTTGCGTGGGAAGTTTTTCTTCTGCCAGGCGACCAGTTCGAACACCCCGAACAGAAACACTTTGGCCTGGGTGACGCGGTCAATCGGCGGCGCATCTTTGGTCTGCGTGGTGCGCAGTAACACCAGCTGCAGGCCATGCATCAGGATCATGAAAATCAGCGCAACGTTGATAAAATAAGTCAGCGGTTTCGGGTAGGGATGAACCAGGTTAGCCAGCAGAAATCCCCACACGCATAGCATCAACAGACGCCCCAAATTAAGTAACATCCTGCGTCTCCTGTTGACGTTGATACAAACGATAAGCCACTTGTCCGGCTATTTTCTCGCGATAAAGATCCCACTCTGGCGGCACCGGCGGTGCGCCATTTTCCACTTCACTTTCGACGTAAATCAGCGCCTGATCGGCCAGCCAGTGATTCTGCTCCAGCAGCTGTAACGTCTGTTCCAGCAATCCCTGACGAAACGGCGGATCGATAAACACCACATCAAAGGGTTCACCTGGCTGTGCCAGCCAGTTTAACGCATTGGTCTGAATCACGGTGCCATTACTGGCGCGCAACGTCTGCAGATTTTTTGTCAGCTGCTGCGCCACCGGCCGTTCCAGCTCGAGCAGCGTCGCCGATCCCGCGTAACGCGACAGGGCTTCCAGTCCTAATGCGCCGCTACCGGCAAAGCAGTCGAGGCAGCGCGCCTCTGGCAGCACCGGGGCCAGCCAGTTAAACAGCGTCTCACGTACCCGATCGGTGGTCGGGCGCAGTCCGGCGCTGTCCGGCACCGGCAGTTTGCGTCCGCGCCACTGGCCGCCAATGATGCGAATCTGCCCGGCACCGCCTGTACTGCGGGGGTTTTTATTCATCTTGCTCACAACTCGTCATAATTTGTTGCGTAGTTTAACGGGCGAATCGGTGAGAAGAAACGTTAAAAAAGGGTGCTGTGGTGAGCTGGCTGGAAAGTGTTAGACTACTGAGTTGCTGAAGTCATGCATTATTCTGCGGTTTACGCCGGTCTGGCGCTGACCAACTTTCATTGATTTACCCCTGGAAACCACGCGCGACCGGGACAAAGCCATCGAGGAGTGTCGTCACACAATGGCAAAAGAGAAAAAACGTGGCTTTTTTTCCTGGCTGGGATTTGGCAAAGAGGAAGAGAAACAACCTGTAGCGGAGGAGCAGACACAAGAGGTCGCAGAACCCGCAGAGCAGCAGGCAGAACAGGACGCCCCGGCATTAAGCCAGGCTGAAGCGCAAGCGGAAGAGACTGTCGTTATCACCGAAACGGTGGCCGGGCAGCAGCGTGAGGCGGAAGCCACCGCGGCAGCGCCGCATGAGTCAGCACCCATGGTGCTGGATGAAGCTGCGCCGATTGAGGCCGATCCTGAAGCGCTACTGGAAATCGCCGCACCTGAACATGACGCGACGCCGGTTATTGACGCCGACGACGTGGTAAAGCCAGCCGTTGATGCGGAACCCGCCGATGCGCCGTTAAGCGAAGAAGAGCTGACCGCACTGGCGCTGGGCGACGTCCCGATCGTTGAAACCCCGGACAGCGAAGCGGACGCGCCATTAAGCGAAGAAGAGCTGACCGCGCTGGCGCTGGATGACGCCGGGATCGTTGAAACCCCGCACAGCGAAACCGAAGCGCCGTTAAGCGATGAAGCGCTGACGCCGGACGAAGCTGCGATCGTTGAAACCCCGGACAGTGAAGCGGAAGCACCGCTCACCGAAGAAGAGCTGACCGCACTGGCACTGGGCGAAGCCGAAGTCACCGACGCGGAACCGGCAGAGACATTATCCGATACCGTCAGCGATCTCCCGCTGGCCGCCGCGCCACTCATCGTGCAGGAGCAGGAGCGTCCCAGCAAAGAGGGCTTCTTTGCCCGCCTGAAGCGCAGCCTGGTGAAAACCCGTCAGAACCTCGGTTCCGGTTTTATCAGCCTGTTCCGTGGCAAAAAGATTGATGATGAGCTGTTTGACGAGCTGGAAGAGCAACTGCTGATTGCGGATGTGGGTGTGGATACCACTCGCCGCATCATCACGCATCTGACCCAGCAGGCAAACCGCAAGCAGCTGCGTGACGCGGAAGCGCTCTTCGGCCTGCTGAAAGCGGAGATGGCCTCGATTCTGGCGAAAGTGGACGCGCCACTGGACGTCTCAGGCAAAACGCCGTTTGTGATCCTGATGGTTGGCGTCAATGGTGTAGGTAAAACCACCACCATCGGTAAACTGGCGCGCCAGTATCAGGCTGAAGGCAAATCCGTGATGTTAGCGGCTGGTGATACCTTCCGCGCCGCGGCTGTTGAGCAGCTGCAGGTGTGGGGCCAGCGCAATAACATTCCGGTGATTGCTCAGCACACCGGTGCAGATTCCGCTTCGGTGATCTTCGATGCTATTCAGGCGGCTAAATCGCGTGGCGTTGACGTGCTGATTGCCGATACCGCGGGTCGTCTGCAGAACAAATCGCACCTGATGGAAGAGCTGAAAAAAATCACCCGCGTGATGAAGAAACTGGATGATTCAGCGCCACACGAAGTGATGCTGACGCTGGATGCCAGCACCGGACAGAATGCGGTCAGCCAGGCCCGACTGTTTAACGAAGCCGTTGGCGTGACCGGGATTGCGCTCACCAAGCTGGATGGCACCGCCAAAGGCGGCGTGATCTTCTCGGTGGCCGATCAGTTCGGTATTCCGATTCGCTACATCGGCGTCGGTGAAGGCATTGAAGATTTACGGCCGTTTAAGGCAGAAGATTTTATTGAGGCACTGTTTGCCCGAGAGGACTAATTAGGATGATTCGCTTTGAAGAGGTCAGTAAGGCATATCTCGGCGGACGTCAGGCGCTGCAGGGGGTAGATTTCCGTCTGCGTCCCGGCGAAATGGCGTTTCTGACCGGCCACTCCGGTGCCGGTAAAAGTACCTTGCTGAAGCTGATTTGTGGCATTGAGCGCCCGAGTGCCGGAAAAATCTGGTTCAGCGGCCATGACATTTCCCGCCTGCGTAACAGCGAGGTGCCTTTCCTGCGTCGTCAGATCGGCATGATTTTCCAGGATCACCACCTGCTGATGGATCGTTCGGTTTATGAAAATGTGGCGATCCCGCTGATTATCTCCGGTGCCAGCGGCGAAGACATTCGTCGTCGCGTTTCGGCGGCACTGGATAAAGTGGGTCTGCTCGACAAAGCGAAAAGTTATCCGATTCAGCTTTCTGGCGGTGAACAGCAGCGTGTGGGCATCGCCCGTGCGGTGGTGAACAAGCCAGCCGTGCTGCTGGCCGATGAACCGACCGGTAACCTTGACGACGCGCTGTCAGAAGATATTCTGCGCCTGTTCGAAGAGTTTAACCGCGTCGGCGTCACCGTCCTGATGGCGACGCATGACAGCGGTCTTATCGCCCGACGCAACTACCGGATGATGACGCTGAATCAGGGACGTCTGCACGGAGGCCACGATGGTCAATAAACGTATTAAACGTCCGGCTGCGCCGAAAGCGAAGCAGCAGTCGAAGAGCAAAGCGCTGAAAGGCGGCTGGCAGGAGCAGTGGCGCTATGCGCTGCGCGGTACGCTTTCTGATATGTGGCGTCAGCCGCTGGCAACCCTGCTGACGGTGATGGTCATCGCCATTTCACTGACGCTGCCCAGCGTCTGCTACATGGTATGGAAAAACGTCAGCCAGGCGGCAACGCAGTGGTATCCGGCGCCGCAGTTAACCGTTTATCTCTCCAAAACGCTGGATGACACGGCGGCAGAAAACGTGGTGGCGCAGCTCAAGCAGGTCGAAGGCGTGGATAACGTCAACTACCTGACGCGGGAAGAGGCGCTGAACGAGTTCCGCAACTGGTCAGGCTTTGGCGGCGCAATGGATATGCTGGAGCAGAATCCGCTGCCTGCGGTGGCCATCATCACGCCTAAGCTCAATTTCCAGAACTCAGACACCATGCAAAGCCTGCGCGATCGGGTAACTAAAGTGCAGGGCGTGGATGAAGTGCGGATGGATGATAGCTGGTTTGCGCGGCTGGCGGCGCTGACCGGGCTGGTGGGGCAGATCGCCTCAATGATTGGCGTGCTGATGATCGTGGCGGTGTTCCTGGTGATCGGTAACAGCGTCCGGCTCAGCATCTTTGCCCGACGCGACACCATTAACGTGCAGAAGCTGATTGGTGCCACTGACGGCTTTATCCTGCGTCCGTTCCTCTATGGCGGGGCGCTGCTGGGCTTCAGCGGGGCAGTGCTGTCGCTGCTGCTGTCGGAAGTGCTGGTGCTGCGTCTGCAGTCCGTTGTTGCCAGTGTGGCGACGGTATTTGGTACCACCTTCTCGCTGGAAGGCTTCTCGTGGGATGAGGCGCTGCTGCTGTTACTGATTGCGGCGATCATCGGCTGGGTGGCTGCGTGGCTGGCAACGGTACAACATTTACGTCGATTTACGCCGCAGTAAACGCCTGCAACATTTTTTTGTTATAATGGTCCTCTGCTACCGATGGTGGGTGCAGAGGATATTTCCCCTCTTCCTTTCCTGTCATCTGTGTGTAAAATATTCACCGCTATAATTGAACTTGTGGATAACTTTACCACTCTAAGTAGCACAGATTGCTTTCGGATTTCGCGCGACGTTGACGTAATGTATCGTCTGCGCAGGGAAATGTGCGGCAATTCCACTGAATTTGTGAGGGTTTGAATGACCAAAGAAATGCAAACTTTAGCTATTGCTCCTCTTGGCAACCTGGAGTCTTACGTCCGGGCTGCGAATACCTGGCCGATGCTCTCGGCAGAAGAGGAAAAAGCGTTGGCTGAACGGCTGCATTACCAGGGCGATCTGGATGCGGCAAAGACGCTGATCCTGTCTCACCTACGCTTTGTAGTTCATATCGCTCGTAATTACTCCGGCTACGGTCTGCCACAGGCTGACCTGGTCCAGGAAGGCAATATCGGCCTGATGAAAGCGGTACGTCGCTTCAACCCAGAAGTGGGCGTGCGTCTGGTTTCGTTTGCCGTGCACTGGATTAAAGCGGAGATTCACGAATACGTGCTGCGTAACTGGCGTATCGTGAAAGTCGCGACCACCAAAGCACAGCGTAAGCTGTTCTTTAACCTGCGTAAAACCAAGCAGCGTCTGGGCTGGTTCAATCAGGACGAAGTCGAGATGGTTGCGCGTGAGCTGGGCGTAAGCAGCAAAGATGTGCGTGAAATGGAATCGCGTATGGCCGCGCAGGATATGACCTTTGATATGTCTGCCGACGACGAGAGCAGCGAAGGCCGATCTATGGCACCCGTGCTTTATCTTCAGGATAAAACCTCTGACTTTGCTGACGGCATTGAAGAGGATAACTGGGATGCGCATGCGGCTGACAAGCTGAGCTATGCGATGGAAGGTCTGGATGAGCGTAGTCAGCACATCATTCGCGCCCGCTGGCTGGACGAAGACAATAAAACCACGCTGCAGGAGCTGGCCGATCAGTACGGCGTGTCAGCCGAACGTGTCCGGCAGCTGGAAAAGAACGCCATGAAGAAACTGCGTATGGCGATCGAAGCGTAACGCACTTCGACATCTTAAGGGGCGACTTTATGTCGCCCTTTTTGTTTTTCTGCGCCTGACTATTCTACCGCCATTATCCAGCCATCACTCTGCGCCCTGAAGCCACACGCCTGCATAAAGGCTGCCCGCACCTGCTGATCGTCACTGCCATCATCGGCAATCCACCAGTCCGCTATCGACCCATTCTGCCTGATCGTCTCTTCCAGTAAATATTGTCCCACCCCGCGTCGGCGCGTGACATCCCGCACCGACAGCCGGTGAACTTTGCCGTGGATCCCGGCGATTTCCAGCTGCAAACCCGCCAGTAGCCGGTCGTTAAAACGGGCAGCATAGAGACGATGGCGCTCATCCAGCTGCTGCTCCAGTTGTTCAATCTCCAGATCCGGCCAGACTTTGCCAAGATCAATGCGGTCCTGCGCGGTCAGCGTGGTTAAACGCTGAATAGTGAGCTTCATAACAAAAACCTCTGTAACAGGGGAAAGTGCAGCGAAAATGTACAACCAGAGTGCTACCACATTTTCATCAATAAAACAGGTCAAAAGATGGTCGGGATGCCAGGATGATAGTTGTAAACAGGGAGAGCGTGCGATCAATCCAGCATAACGCGCTGGCAAAGCGGTGAAAAACCGGCCGTTGCCTCCAGTGTATTATGCTGTTTCACTCAGTCAATTCTGAATATGTCAGTTGATTTACAGAAGAAACTTCCTGTTTAATAACCTGAAAAATAAAGCCTTATTAATAAAAAATGTCAGAAAAGTACGCTAACTCATTCATGCTTAATCAGTTTTCGACTTTATCTGACAGCACAAACACTCACAACATACACGACAAAACAAATGGGGTAGTCAGGATGAAAATGAAAGGTCGCGCATTACTGGCGGGATGTGTAGCACTGGCGATGAGCCATGCGGCGCTGGCTGAAGATATCAAAGTGGCGATTGTTGGCGCAATGTCTGGCCCGGTGGCGCAGTACGGCGACATGCAATTCGCCGGTGCGACTCAGGCAATTGAAGATATCAACGCCAAAGGCGGTGTTAACGGCAACAAACTGGTTGCGGTGAAATATGACGACGCCTGTGACCCGAAACAGGCGGTTGCGGTAGCGAACAAGGTGATTAACGACGGCATCCGCTACGTGATCGGCCATCTCTGCTCTTCATCCACCCAGCCCGCTTCTGACATCTATGAAGATGAAGGTGTGCTGATGATTACCCCGGCGGCGACCGCCCCTGACCTGACTTCCCGCGGCTATAAACTGATTATGCGCACCACCGGTCTCGACTCCGATCAGGGTCCGACCGCCGCGAAATATGTGATGAGCGAGCTTAAACCGCAGCGCATCGCCGTAGTGCATGACAAACAGCAGTATGGCGAAGGCCTGGCGCGCTCCGTACAGGAGAGCCTGAAAAAGCAGGGCGCTAATATCGTGATGTTTGAAGGTATCACCGCTGGCGATAAAGATTTCTCTACGCTGGTCGCGCGCTTCAAGAAAGAGAACGTCGATTTCGTCTATTTCGGCGGTTACTACCCGGAAATGGGCCAGATCGTGCGTCAGGCACGTGCTGCGGGCCTGAAAACCCAGTTTATGGGACCGGAAGGCGTGGGTAACGCCTCGCTGTCCAACATCGCCGGTGCCGCTTCTGAAGGCATGCTGGTGACCCTGCCAAAACGCTATGACCAGGTTGAAACCAACAAACCGATCGTGGAAGCGCTGAAAGCGAAGAAACTGGATCCGACCGGACCGTTCGTCTGGACCACCTATGCCGCACTGCAGTCGCTGGCAACCGGTATGGAGCGCAGCAAGAGCGCTGAGCCGGACGCTATCGTGAAAAACCTCAAGGAAGGTGCCGCGGTGCCAACCGTGATGGGCAACCTTAACTGGGATGAGAAGGGTGACCTTAAGGGCTTTGAATTCGGCGTCTTTAAATGGCATGCCGATGGCACCTCGACTGCTGTGAAGTAAACCAGGCTGTTTTGTGGTGAGCGGGAGACCGGTTAACCGGTTTCCCCTGACCAGCGACACGAACGCCTGGTGCTGGTCTGCCAGGCGTTTTTTGTACCCCGATCGCCCATGATCGGTTAAGTAAGGGTCAAGGTATGTCCGAGCAGTTTCTCTATTTTATTCAGCAGATGTTTAACGGTGTGACCCTGGGCAGCACCTACGCGCTGATCGCCATCGGTTACACCATGGTTTACGGCATTATCGGCATGATCAACTTCGCCCACGGCGAGGTCTACATGATCGGTAGCTATGTCTCCTTTATCGTGATTGCCGCCCTGATGATGATGGGCATCGACACCACCTGGCTGATGATTGCGGCCGGCTTTGTGATGGCGGTAATTATCTCCAGCGCCTACGGCTGGAGCATTGAGCGCGTCGCCTACCGGCCTGTGCGCTCGTCCAAGCGCCTGATTGCGCTGATCTCCGCCATCGGGATGTCGATATTCCTGCAAAACTACGTCAGCCTGACGCAGGGTTCACGCGACCTGGCGCTGCCGAGTCTGATTACCGGACAGTGGACGGTAGGCGAGAGCAACGGCTTTGCCGCCACGATTTCTACCATGCAGATAGTGATCTGGGTGGTGACGTTCCTGGCGATGCTGGCGCTGACCACCTTTATCCGCTACTCACGCATGGGCCGCGCCTGCCGCGCCTGCGCAGAAGACCTGAAAATGGCCAGCCTGCTGGGAATTAATACGGATCGCGTGATCTCGCTGACCTTTGTCATCGGTGCCGCGATGGCCGCGGTGGCGGGCGTATTGCTGGGACAGTTCTACGGTTCAATCAACCCCTTCATCGGCTTTATGGCAGGCATGAAAGCGTTCACTGCCGCTGTGCTGGGCGGGATTGGCAGTATTCCGGGCGCGATGATTGGTGGTCTGGTGCTGGGCATCGCCGAGGCGCTGACCTCGGCCTATCTCAGTACGGAATATAAAGATGTGGTCTCGTTTGCCCTGCTGATTGTGGTGCTGCTGGTGATGCCGACCGGGATTCTGGGTCGCCCGGAGGTCGAAAAAGTATGAAGACTTCCTTGATCAATGCCCTGATCTCCTCGGTGATGCTGCTGGTGCTCGCCACCTTCTTTATGGGGCTGCGCCTGAATCTGGACGGCACTAATCTGGTGGTGCAGAACGCCGGTAGCGTGCGCTGGAACTGGATCGCCACAGGCTGTGCGGTGGTGTTTCTGTTTCAGCTGCTGCGTCCGGTATGGCAAAGCGGCCTGAAGAAAATTTCCGGTCCAGCGCTGGTGTTACCGGGTCTGGATGGCTCGACGCCGAAGCAGAAGCTGGTGATGGCAGTACTGATTATCGCCGCCGTTGCCTGGCCATTCCTGGTGTCACGCGGCACCGTCGATATCGCCACCATGACGCTGATCTACGTGATGCTCGGTCTGGGCTTAAACGTGGTGGTCGGCCTCTCTGGCCTGCTGGTGCTGGGTTATGGTGGCTTTTACGCCATCGGTGCCTACACCTTTGCGCTGCTGAACCACTATTACGGTCTCGGCTTCTGGCAGTGCCTGCCGCTCTCCGGCATAGTTGCCGCGCTGTTTGGTCTGCTGCTGGGCTTCCCGGTGCTGCGACTGCGCGGCGACTATCTGGCGATAGTGACGCTGGGCTTCGGTGAGATCGTGCGTATTCTGCTGCTGAACAATACCGCCCTGACCGGCGGGCCGAATGGCATCAGCCAGATCCCGAAACCGACGCTGTTTGGTCTGGAGTTTGGTCGTACGCCGCGTGAAGGCGGCTGGGATACCTTCCATAACTTCTTTGGGCTGAAGTACGATCCCAGCGACCGCATTATCTTCCTCTACCTGGTGGCGCTGCTGCTGGTGGTGCTGACGCTGTTTGTGATCAACCGGCTGCTGCGGATGCCGCTGGGCCGAGCCTGGGAAGCCCTGCGCGAGGATGAGATTGCCTGTCGTTCACTGGGCCTCAGTCCGACCCGCATCAAGCTGACCGCCTTTACCATCAGTGCCGCGTTTGCCGGTTTTGCCGGCAGCCTGTTCGCGGCACGTCAGGGCTTTGTCAGCCCGGAATCCTTTACCTTTGTCGAATCCGCCTTTGTGCTGGCGATTGTCGTGCTGGGCGGGATGGGGTCGCAGTTTGCGGTGATTCTGGCCGCCATCCTTCTGGTGGTGTCACGCGAGCTGATGCGCGATCTCAATGAGTACAGCATGCTGGTGCTGGGTGGCCTGATGGTGCTGATGATGATCTGGCGTCCGCAGGGCCTGTTGCCGATGAAGCGTCCGCATCTGAAGCTCAGAACCGGTAAACAAGGAGAGCAGGCATGATTCAGCCTTTATTAGCCGTTGAAGGCCTGATGATGCGCTTCGGCGGGCTGTTAGCCGTGAACAATGTGGCGCTGGAGCTGCGTCCGCAGGAGATCGTTTCGCTGATTGGCCCCAACGGTGCCGGTAAAACCACCGTGTTCAACTGCCTGACCGGCTTTTACAAGCCAACCGGCGGGACGATCACATTGCGTGAGCAGCATCTGGAAGGGTTGCCGGGCCAGAAGATTGCGCGGATGGGCATCGTGCGGACGTTCCAGCATGTGCGTCTGTTCCGTGAGATGACGGTCATTGAGAACCTGCTGGTGGCGCAGCATCAGCATCTGAAAAGCGGCGTATTTTCCGGTCTGCTGAAAACCCCGGCGTTTCGCCGCAGTGAGAGCGAGGCGCTGGATCGTGCGGCGACCTGGCTGGAGCGGGTGGGGCTGCTGGATCTGGCTAACCGTCAGGCGGGCAATCTGGCCTATGGTCAGCAGCGTCGGCTGGAGATTGCGCGCTGTATGGTGACGCGCCCGGAGATCCTGATGCTGGATGAACCGGCGGCGGGCCTTAATCCCAAAGAGACGCACGAGCTGGACGCGCTGATTGCGGAGCTGCGTGGAGAACATAAGGTGTCGGTGCTGCTGATTGAACATGATATGAAGCTGGTGATGGGGATTTCTGACCGTATTTATGTGGTCAATCAGGGAACGCCGCTGGCTAACGGAACGCCGGAAGAGATTCGTAATAACCCGGATGTCATTCGTGCCTATTTAGGAGAGGCCTGAGATGGCAAATGCGATGTTAACCATTGAGAACGTCAGCGCCCATTACGGCAAAATTCAGGCGCTGCACAACGTCAGCCTCTATATCAATCAGGGCGAAATCGTCACCCTGATTGGCGCTAACGGTGCCGGAAAAACCACGCTGCTGGGTACGCTATGCGGCGAACCGCGCGCGACGCAGGGCACCATTACCTTTGATGGCAAAACCATTACCGACTGGCAAACCTCACGCATTATGCGTGAAGCGATCGCCATCGTGCCGGAAGGCCGGCGGGTCTTTTCGCGCATGACGGTAGAAGAGAACCTGGCGATGGGGGGCTTTTTTGCCAGCCGTCCGGACTATCTGACGCGGATCAAGCGCGTTTATGAACTCTTCCCGCGGCTGGAGGAGCGTAAAATCCAGCGCGCCGGGACGATGTCGGGCGGCGAACAGCAGATGCTGGCGATTGGCCGTGCGCTGATGAGCCAGCCGCGCCTGCTGTTGCTGGACGAACCGTCGCTGGGACTGGCACCGATCATTATTCAGCAGATCTTCGACACCATTGAGCAGCTGCGCAGCGAGGGGATGACGATTTTCCTGGTGGAGCAGAATGCTAATCAGGCGCTGAAGCTGGCGGATCGGGGTTATGTGCTGGAGAACGGGCATGTGGTGCTCGAAGACACAGGTGCAGCTCTCCTTTCCAACGAAGCCGTCCGCAGTGCTTACTTAGGTGCCTGATGGGGCACGGCCTGGCTTACTTGCCATTTCGACACCGGGCAGTGCTCGTAATCCTCACGTATATATATACGCTCCGGTTACTGCGCGCTGGCCGGTGCCGAACTGCCTGCGCCGCCGACGGCCTTGAGCATCGGTGTGGGTGTTGCCGCCAACGGGCTTTGAGTTTGCCCTTAAAAAGCAGGGACAAGTGCTGTCATTGCCAGTATCCGTTACAATTTATGTAAATTAACTCGACTTTGTAATGGTGTATAGCCGCTCAGATTGCTGAAAACCCAAATCAGGGTGAATTTGGCTGCAACGAACAAACTCAACGCACAGGGAACACGGGCAGAGGAGGAAAGCGTCCCGCGCCATGGACGGCGCGGGCCGAGCATGTCATGGATGACGGATTTTGCGTCTTTCCGATCTGACCGTGTTCTCTGTGCAGGGCTCAGTCTTACAGCAACCAGGCCAGACTTTGTCAACAAGCTCAGCTGCAGTTAGTCGCTCTGCCTTTTCCGCTATTCAGTCTGTCACCCGGCTGTCATCTTTCTGTTATTAATCCTTCATTTCCCCGTGTCATGTTACTTCGCGAAACAGAAATCCGTGATTTCACGCGTATTTACCTGCACAGGAAAATTCTATGTCCGTCGTTACCTTTCGTCGTAGCCTGATGAGCGTGCTGCTCGGTCTGACGCTCAGCAGCCATGCCATGGCCGCCACTGAGATCCCTTTCTGGCACTCTATGGAAGGCGAGCTAGGCAAAGAAGTGGATTCGCTGGCACAGCGTTTTAACCAGACGCATCCCGATTACAAAATTGTTCCGACCTACAAAGGTAACTACGAGCAGAGCCTGGCAGCAGGGATTGCGGCAGTGCGCAGTGGCAAAGCCCCTGCGGTGCTGCAGGTTTATGAAGTCGGTACGGCGACCATGATGGCCTCGCAGGCGATTGTGCCGGTGCATCAGGTCTTCAAAGACGCCGGTATCCCCTTTGATGAAAAGCAGTTCGTGCCAACGGTGGCGGGCTACTACAGCGACAGCAAAGGTCAGCTGATCTCTCAGCCGTTCAATAGTTCGACGCCAGTGCTCTACTACAACAAAGATGCCTTTAAAAAAGCGGGTCTGAACCCGGATCAACCACCGAAAACCTGGCAGGAGCTGGCGATGGATGCCGCTGCCCTGCGCAAATCGGGCATGAGCTGTGGCTACGCCAGCGGCTGGCAGGGCTGGATCCAGATTGAAAACTTTAGCGCCTGGCACGCTCTGCCGGTAGCGACCAAAAACAACGGGTTTGACGGACTCGACGCCGTGCTGGAGTTCAACAAGCCGGTACTGGTTCGTCATATCGAGCTGCTGGAAGCGATGAACAAGAAAGGGGACTTCACCTACTTTGGCCGCAAAGATGAGTCCACCGCCAAGTTCTACAACGGCGACTGCGGCATCACCACCGCCTCATCCGGTTCGCTGGCTGATATCCGTCATTACGCCAAATTCAACTTCGGCGTTGGCATGATGCCGTATGACGAGACCGTGCCGAATGCGCCGCAGAACGCCCTGATCGGCGGTGCCAGCCTGTGGGTGATGAAAGGCAAAGATGCGACAACCTACAAAGGCGTGGCTGAGTTTATGCAGTTCCTCGCTAAACCAGAAATCGCAGCGGAATGGCACCAGAAAACGGGTTATCTGCCGATTACCACCGCCGCCTACGAGCTGACTAAGCAGCAGGGCTTCTACGATAAGAATCCGGGTGCGGATATCGCCACCCGTCAGATGATGAACAAGCCGCCACTGCCGTTCACCAAAGGCATGCGTCTGGGCAATATGCCGCAGATTCGTACCGTGATCGACGAAGAGCTGGAAAGCGTCTGGACCGGCAAGCAGTCGCCGCAGAACGCGATGGATAACGCAGTGAAACGCGGTAATGAGTTGCTGCGCCGCTTCCAGCAGCAGGTGAAGTAATCTCTCCTTGCGGGCCAGCTCAGGCTGGCCCCTCTCTCTGACGCCAGGTATGCCATGTCTTCATCTCGTCCGGTCTTTCGCACCAGTCTTTTGCCCTATCTTCTGGTGCTGCCGCAACTGCTGATTACCGCCATCTTCTTTCTCTGGCCTGCCGGTGAAGCGCTGTGGTACTCGCTGCAAAGCCTCGATCCCTTTGGCATCTCCAGCAGCTTTGTCGGGCTGGAAAATTTCAGACGCCTGTTTGCCGATCCTTACTATCTGGATTCGTTCTGGACCACCATAAAATTCAGCGGCATGGTCACGGTGTTCGGCATGGTCTTCTCGCTGCTGCTGGCGGCGCTGGTGGATTATGTGGTGCGGCTGCGCCGTCTCTATCAGACGCTGTTGCTGCTGCCCTACGCCGTTGCGCCTGTCGTGGCCGCGGTACTGTGGATGTTCCTGTTTAATCCGGGCCTGGGCCTGTTCAGCTATCTGCTGAACCACATCGGCTACAACTGGAACTACGCGCAAAACAGCGGTCAGGCGATGTTCCTGATTGTGCTGGCATCAATCTGGCAGCAGATGAGCTACAACTTCCTGTTCTTCTTCGCTGCGCTGCAATCGATCCCCAAATCGCTGGTGGAAGCCGCCGCCATTGACGGTGCCGGACCGGTGCGTCGCTTCTTCAACCTCTCGCTGCCGCTGATTACGCCGGTCAGCTTCTTCCTGCTGGTGGTGAATCTGATCTACGCCTTCTTCGATACCTTCCCGGTGATCGATGCCGCCACCGGCGGCGGGCCGGTGCAGGCGACCACCACGCTGATCTACAAAATCTATCGCGAAGGCTTTACCGGTCTGGATCTCTCCTCGTCCGCTGCGCAGTCGGTGGTGCTGATGCTGCTGGTCATCGGGCTGACGGTGCTTCAGTTCCGCTTTGTTGAACGTAAGGTGCAATACCAATGATTGAGAATCGACGCGGGCTGGATCTCTTCAGCCACATCGTGCTGGTGCTGGGCGTGCTCACCATCCTGTTTCCGCTCTATGTCGCCTTTGTGGCGGCGACGCTGGATAACGAAGCGGTCTATCAGGTGCCGATGACGCTGGTGCCCGGCACGCACCTGTGGGAGAACATCTCGCGCATCTGGACGCATGGCGTCAACGGCAACGGGCCGGCGTTTGGCCTGATGCTGCTCAACAGCATGATCATGGCGCTGGGCATCACCTTCGGCAAAATCACGGTGTCGATGCTGTCGGCGTTTGCGCTGGTCTGGTTTCGTTTTCCGCTGCGCACGCTCTTTTTCTGGCTGATCTTCATCACCCTGATGCTGCCGGTTGAGGTGCGTATCTTCCCGACAGTACAGGTGATTGCCGATCTCAACCTGCTCGACAGCTACAGCGGATTAACCCTGCCGCTGATGGCCTCGGCAACCGCCACCTTCCTGTTCCGCCAGTTCTTTATGTCGCTGCCGGATGAGCTGGTGGAGGCGGCGCGTATCGACGGTGCCAGCGCGATGCGCTTCTTTATCGACATTGTTCTGCCGCTGTCGAAAACCAATCTGGCGGCGCTGTTTGTGATCACCTTTATCTACGGCTGGAACCAGTACCTCTGGCCGCTGCTGATCATCAATGACGCCAGCCTCGGCACGGCGGTGGCGGGGATTAAAAGCATGATCTCCTCCAGCGGATCGCCGACCCAGTGGAATGAAGTGATGGCGGCAATGTTATTAACCCTGATCCCACCGCTGGTGGTGGTGTTAGTCATGCAGCGTGCCTTTGTGCGCGGTCTGGTTGAGAGTGAGAAATAAGATGGCAGGCGTAACCCTTCAGGCAGTAACCAAATCCTACGATGGCAAAAATCAGATCATCCAGCCGCTGAATGTCACCATCAATGACGGCGAATTTATGGTGATGGTCGGTCCATCCGGCTGCGGTAAATCGACCCTGCTGCGCATGGTGGCCGGACTGGAGCGCGTCAGCTCCGGCGATATCTATATCGACGGCCGGCGCGTTACTCAGGAAGAGCCAAAAGATCGCGGGATTGCAATGGTGTTCCAGAACTACGCGCTCTATCCCCATATGTCGGTGGAGGAGAACATGGCCTATGGGCTGAAAATCCGTGGCATGGGCAAAGAGCAGGTCCGCCAGCGGGTGCTCGACGCGGCGCGCAGTCTGGAACTGGATCACCTGCTGATGCGTCGGCCTCGCGAACTCTCCGGCGGACAGCGGCAGCGCGTGGCGATGGGCCGCGCGATCGTGCGTGAACCGGCAGTTTTTCTGTTTGATGAGCCGCTCTCCAACCTTGATGCCCGTCTGCGGGTGCAGATGCGGCTGGAACTGCAGCAGCTGCATCGCCGCTTACAGACCACCAGCCTCTATGTCACCCACGATCAGGTGGAGGCGATGACGCTGGCGCAGCGGGTGATGGTGATGAACAAAGGGGTGGTCGAGCAGCTCGGCACGCCGGTCGAGGTGTATGAGCGTCCCGCCAGCCAGTTTGTTGCCTCGTTTATTGGCGCGCCCGCCATGAATCTGCTGAAAGGGCAGTTCAGCAGCGATGGATCACGCTTCGATCTCGACGCCTCGCACGCTCTGCCGCTCAGCGACAGTAAAGCGAAATGGGCTAACCGGCCGGTGGTGCTGGGTATCCGGCCAGAGCACATCCGGCTCAGTAGCCGCGAGCAGGGCGGCGTGCCGCTGCGGGTCGATACGCTGGAGATGCTGGGGGCTGATAATCTGGCACATGGCCGCATCGGTGACACGCCACTGGTGGTACGCTTAGCCCACAGTGAACGTCCGCAGCCAGGCAGTACGCTGTGGCTGCATCTGCCGTCAGATGCGTTACACTTCTTCGATTCAACCCATGGAAAGCGTCTGGAATGAGCACACAACACTGGCCCTATCCCCACATCGTCGCCCATCGCGGCGGCGGTAAACTGGCACCGGAAAATACGCTGGCGGCGATCGACACTGGCGCGAAATATGGTCATCAGATGATTGAATTTGATGCCAAATTATCGGCCGATGCGCAGATCTTCCTGCTGCATGACGACACGCTCGATCGCACCAGCAACGGCTGGGGCGTGGCGGGTCAGCTGCCGTGGGAGAAGCTGTCGCAGCTTGATGCGGGCAGCTGGTTTGGCAACGCGTTTACCGGTGAAAAGCTGGCGCGGCTGGATCAGGTGGCGGCACGCTGCCGTCAGCATCAGATGATGGCGAACATCGAAATCAAACCGACCACCGGCAGCGATGCTGAAACCGGACGCGCCGTGGCACAGGCTGCCGCGATACTGTGGCAGGATCAGGTCGCACCGTTGCTCTCTTCGTTCTCTTTTGAGGCGCTGGAAGCCGCGATGAAGGCAGAGCCGCAGTTGCCGCGTGGCCTGCTGTCGCACAGCTGGGATCCGCAGTGGCAGGAGAAAACTGCTGCGCTGGCGTGCGTCTCAATTCATCTTAATCATAAGGTGCTGACCGCTGAGCGGGTCGCCGAACTGAAAGCCGCAGGCCTGAAGATTCTGGTTTATACCGTGAACAGCCCGGATCGGGCGCGGGAATTGCTGAAATGGGGCGTCGATGCCATCTGTACTGATGCCATCGACATCATCGGCCCCGATTTTCATTAGTTCTGGTTTAGATTCTGGTTCTGATTCTGCTGGCCCGGCTGCGTGGTAATCACCCGCTGCTGGGCGCTGTTCCGCTGCTCCTGCATTTTACGCTGCGTGTCCTGCGTCTGACGCTGCTGATCCTGGCGCAGCTTCAGCTGTTGCTGCTGCTGCTGGGTCTGCATCTGCGACTGCATCCGCTGCTGGCTGGGGTTATAGCCAGGTTTATTCGGATCGTTAGTGCTGTTCAGCGTGTTCGCCTGACTGGCGAAAGGCAGCAGAGCGGCCAGAATAATCATCCACTTTTTCATCACTCCTCCTTCCTTAAAGCGACAGGGTTTTGGGTGCACAACGGCGTACACCGATATCAGGGTCGTAGCCATAAGTTTACCCGATATCACAGACCTTACTTTCCGATCTATTCCTGATTTGACTTAACCCCGGTTATTTTGCTGTATTTGTAGGCACTTGCAGAAATGATAAAAAAATGTAAATAACAATATGGGATGGTGGCAGGATGAAAATGCAGCAAACAGTGCGGCAGCTTAGCTGGTCGCTGGTGATGAGTTTCACCGTAGTGGCAGGCGCTAACGCCGCGCCAACGCAGGCACCGCCGGTCTCCTACGGTGTGGACAGTGACACTTTTCACCCGGTAAAAGCGCAGCACGGCATGGTTGCGTCAGTGGATGCGATGGCAACACAGGTTGGCGTCGAGATCCTGCGTCAGGGCGGCAATGCGGTGGATGCCGCGGTGGCGGTAGGCTTTGCGCTGGCCGTGACCCATCCGCAGGCGGGCAATCTCGGCGGCGGTGGTTTTATGCTGCTGCGCACTGCCTCTGGCCGCGCCACGGCTATCGATTTCCGTGAAATGGCCCCGGGACACGCGTCGCGTGACATGTTCCTGGATAAGCAGGGCAACGCCGACAGCAAGTTGTCGCTGACATCACATCTTGCCTCCGGCACGCCGGGCACCGTGGCCGGACTGGCGCTGGCTGCGCAGAAATATGGCACTCTGCCGCTGAGCACGCTGCTGGCACCGGCGATCAAACTGGCGCGTGACGGTATTCCGGTCAACGATGCGCTGGCGGATGACCTGAAGACCTACGGCAAAGAAGTGCTGATCACCCATCCCAACAGCAAAGCGATCTTCTACAAACCGGACGGTACGCCGTGGCAGAAGGGCGATCGGCTGGTGCAGAAGAACCTCGCTCACAGCCTGCAACTGATTGCCCGTCAGGGGCCGGATGCCTTTTACAAAGGTGAAATCGCGGATGAGATCGCCGGAGAGATGGCGCAACATGGCGGCCTGATCAACAAAGCTGACCTGGCGGCCTATCGTGCGGTCGAGCGTAAGCCAATTAGCGGGACATACCGTGGCTATGAAGTCTTCTCAATGCCGCCGCCGTCATCCGGTGGCATCCACATCGTGCAGATTCTGAATATCCTGGAGAACTTCGATCTGGCGAAGATGGGCTTTGGCAGTGCTGATGCCATGCAGGTGATGGCAGAAGCGGAGAAATATGCCTACGCGGACCGTTCGGAATATCTCGGCGATCCCGATTTCGTGAAGGTGCCGTGGCAGGCGCTGACCAGTAAAGCCTATGCCAAGACCCTGGCGCAGCAGATCGATGTGGCGAAAGCGCGACCTTCCAGCGAGATCAAACCGGGCAAGCTCGAACCTTATGAAAGCAATCAGACTACCCATTTCTCGGTGGTGGATAAGCAGGGGAATGCGGTCGCGGTGACTTATACGCTTAACACCTATTTCGGCAGCGGAATTGTGGCGGGCAACAGCGGCATCCTGATGAATAACGAGATGGATGACTTCTCAGCCAAGCCCGGCACGCCCAATGTCTATGGACTGGTCGGCGGGGAAGCGAATGCGGTGCAACCGGCGAAACGTCCGTTGTCATCGATGTCGCCGACCATCGTCGCCAAAGAGGGCAAAACATGGCTGGTGACCGGCAGTCCTGGCGGCAGCCGCATTATCACCACGGTGTTGCAGATGGTGGTTAACAGCATCGATTTCGGGATGAACGTGGCGGAAGCCACTAATGCGCCGCGTTTCCATCATCAGTGGCTGCCGGATCAGCTGCGGGTGGAGAAGGGCTTCAGCCCCGATACGCTGCGTCTGCTGGAAACCAAAGGTCAGCATGTGAAGGTACTTCCGTCGATGGGCAGTACGCAGAGCATCATGATTGGGCCGGATGGCATGCTCTATGGCGCTTCCGATCCGCGCAGCATTGATGATTTGAGTGCGGGTTATTGAGATTTTACTGTGTTGTTTGCGCAGGCACGGTTTAACAGTGAACCGTGTCAGACAGAGTCAGCAATCAGAAAGGGCCCCGGAAGGGTAATGCCAGTCAGTTAAGCGACAGGTGATAACGCAGTCTGGTGCCGGGCAGGGGCTGGCGGTCCTCGCGCCGCTGCGCGGTTCCTTCACGTCATTCCTCTGCCTGACGGACCGCCGGGGATGGCACATCCTGTGCCGCCCCGCCTTTCGCCCGCGTCCTGCGGGCTCTCCTGGCAGACTCATTCTGTTCAGCGCTGCGGATTGCCTGCCCCTGCCCGGCACCGGCCTGCTCTGAAGCTTCAGTGTGTATTGTTAAAAAGGGCACGAGAGTGGAGGCCTGAGCGCCTCTGCTGCTGAAAGGGCTATCCGCAGCGCTGAGGCGTGACGGCGGGCCAGAAGTCCACGCCGGGAAGCGTGGACAGTTCGGGGCCGGCCAGGGAGGGCCGATCCCCGAACGGTTCGTCGGCACGACGTCAAAGCCAAAGGTACCGCGTGAGCGGCGCGAGGACGGCCCGGCAGCAGCAGAGGTGCTCAGGCCCGCCCTGCGGCAGGCCCGCCCGGAAAAAAAGCCGCCACGTTTGACCGTGACAGCCTTTACAAATCTAATCTTAACTGATCAGCATTACCCCGGAAGGGGCCTTTTTTGCATTCAGGGGATCAGAGTTAAAATACGCTGTGACGCGATTTAAAACCCGCCACAGCATTAAAACCCTTTAAACATCAAGGTATTCACCGCGTTAATCAGGGTAAAAAATGTGAAAATGACTTTACAGACGCGAATGATAATGATTATTATTGTCATGCATTCTCGGGAGGTCGCCCGACAGCCTGAGAAAGCACGACATTGCTCACATTGCTTCCAGTATTATTTAGCCAGCTTATCCGCTGGCTTTTTTTTTGCCTGCCCTTCTTCAGTGCTTTTCAGCCACTGCTCAATGCTCATTCAACTATTTTGAACAGAGGCGTGAAGTTTTTCAGCTATCAATCAGACCGCCTCAGGGACAGACTATAAAAAACATTGAGGAGATTTGAACATGATTTATGTACGCAAAGCTGAAGAACGCGGTCACGCAAACCATGGCTGGCTGGATAGCTGGCACACTTTCTCTTTCGCCAGCTATCACGATGCGAACTTTATGGGTTTCTCCGCGCTGCGGGTCATCAACGAAGATGTGATTGATGGCGGTCAGGGATTTGGTACCCATCCTCACAAAGATATGGAAATCCTGACCTACGTGCTCTCCGGTACGGTTGAGCATCAGGACAGCATGGGCAACAAAGAGCAGATCCCGGCAGGGGAGTTCCAGATTATGAGCGCCGGCACCGGCGTACGTCACTCTGAGTACAACGCCAGCGAAAGCGAGCCGCTGCACCTTTATCAGATCTGGATCATTCCTGAGCGTACCGGTATCGAGCCGCGCTACGATCAGCGCCGCTTCCCGGATGTGCAGGGGCGTCAGCTGGTGTTAAGCCCGGATGCCCGTGAAGGATCGCTGAAAGTCTTTCAGGACATGACCTTATCGCGCTGGGTAATGGCTGCCGGCGAACAGGACAATGTCGCGATTGATGCGGGACGTCGTATCTGGATTCAGGTGGTGAAAGGTGATGTTACCGTTAACGGCAACGCGATCACCACCAGCGACGCCCTGGCGATCTGGGACGAAAGCGCGCTGACCATTGAAGCCAGCTCGGCTGCAGAAGTCCTGCTGTTTGATCTGCCACCGGTCTAAGCAGATAACGGGCGCGCATCGTCGCGCCCGGTTGGCAATTTTGTGACAGAAAAGTGATAGACTCATCGTACTTTAGCTTTAAGGGCGATCCCAGGCGCTACGATGAAGAAGAAAAGACCGGTATTACAGGACGTTGCCGATCGCGTCGGCATTACTAAAATGACCGTCAGCCGTTACCTGCGTAATCCAGAGCAGGTCTCCGTTGCCCTGCGGGATAAGATTGCGGTGGCACTGGATGAGCTGGGTTATATCCCCAATCGCGCCCCCGATATGCTTTCTAACGCCACCAGCCGCGCCATTGGCGTACTGCTGCCGTCACTCACAAACCAGGTTTTTGCTGACGTATTGCGCGGCATCGAAGCCGTCACCGACGAAGCCAACTATCAGACGCTGGTCGCCCACTTTGGTTACAACCCGCAAAAAGAGGAGCTGCAACTGCGCTCGCTGCTGGGCTGGAACATTGATGGGGTTATCCTCACCGAACGCACCCATACACCAGGCACGCTGCGCATGCTGGAAGTGGCCGGTATCCCGGTGATTGAGGTGATGGACAGCGTCACGCCCTGCCTGGATATGGCGGTAGGCTTTGATAACGTTGAAGCGGCCCGGCAGATGACGCAGGCAATCCTCAGCAAAGGTCATCGTCATACCGTCTACCTTGGCGCACGCCTGGATGAACGTACGCTGCAGAAGCAGCGCGGTTACGAAATCGCGATGCGCGAAGCGGGGCTGACGCCACGCAGTGTGATGATGGAAGATGCCTCTTCATTCAGCGCCGGTTGTGATCTGCTGCGTGAGGCGCAACGTCTCTATCCTGAAACAGATAGCCTGTTCTGTACCAATGACGACCTGGCGGTCGGCACGATGTTTGAGTGCCAGCGTCAGGGATTGCAGGTGCCCTCTCAGATGGCGATAGCCGGTTTCCACGGCCATGACATCAGTCAGGTTGTCACGCCACAACTGGCGACAGTGCTGACGCCACGCGACCGCATGGGACGCGAAGCCGCGGCGCTGCTGCTGGCGCGCATTGCCGGAGAAACCAGCACCTGCCAGCCGCTGGATGTCGGTTTTGAGATCAGTGAAGGTGGCAGCATCTGATTGTGGCGTTTTTATGAGTCAGCTCACACTTTCATGCATTTCCTGGTAAAAAGGTTGCCAGGCTGTTAAGCGGCCAGGAGAATGAGAAACGACATTGTTATCGGTAACATTGGCAAATTCTCACCTGCCGGAGCAGAAAAATGACAACGCAATCCCCGTCGCATCACGTTTTTATCCTGATGGGCGTTTCAGGCAGCGGAAAGTCTGCCGTCGCCAATCAGGTCTCTCACCAGCTGAATACAGCCTTTCTTGACGGTGATTTTCTCCACCCACGCGCCAACATCCTGAAGATGGCCGATGGTCATCCGCTGGATGACAACGATCGCCAGCCGTGGTTACAGGCACTGAACGACGCCGCGTTTGCTATGCAGCGCACCCAGGCGATTTCCATCATTGTCTGTTCAGCCCTGAAGAAAAGTTATCGCGACATCCTGCGTCAGGGAAATGACAATCTGCGTTTCGTCTACCTGAAGGGCGACTTCGACACCATCGAAGCTCGCCTGAAAGCGCGTAAAGGCCACTTCTTCAAGCCGCAGATGCTGGTGACGCAGTTTGCGACGCTGGAAGAGCCAGGGCGGGACGAGCCGGATGTACTGGTGGTGGATATCGCGCATTCACTGGACGATGTGGTGGCAGCTACGGTTGCGACTATCCAGGACGCTATCAGCCAGGGTTAGAGATGAATACCGCAACACTCGTTTTAACCGCAGCAGGCTCCGTGCTGCTGCTGCTTTTCCTGGTGATGAAGGCCCGTATGCACGCCTTCGTCGCATTGATGTTAGTGTCCATCGGTGCCGGGCTGTTCTCCGGCATGCCACTGAATCAAATCGCTGAAACCATGCAGAAGGGGATGGGCGGCACGCTCGGCTTCCTCGCGATTGTGGTCGCGCTGGGCGCGATGTTCGGCAAAATCCTGCATGAAACCGGCGCAGTTGATCAGATCGCCATCCGGATGCTGAAAACCTTTGGTCAGAGCCGCGCCCATTACGCGATGGGCATTGCCGGTCTGATCTGCGCGCTGCCGCTCTTTTTTGAGGTGGCAGTCGTGCTGTTGATTAGCATCGCTTTTGCGGTGGCACGGCGTACCGGCGGCAATCTGGTGAAGCTGGTGATCCCGCTGTTTGCCGGTGTGGCCGCAGCGGCGGCGTTCCTGCTGCCCGGACCGGCGCCGATGCTGCTGGCTTCGCAGATGCACGCAGATTTTGGCTGGATGATCCTGCTGGGTCTCTGTGCGGCGATCCCGGGCATGCTGATTGCCGGGCCCCTGTTTGGCAACTTCATTGGCAACCACGTCTCGTTCAGCGCGCCGCCGGAAGATCATCAACCGGATGTCGATGAGAGCAAGCTGCCGTCGTTTGGCTTCAGCCTCTCACTGATTCTGTTTCCGCTGGTGCTGGTTGGCCTGAAAACCATCGGCGCACGCTTCACGACCGAAGGCACCACCCTGTATGAGTGGCTGGAATTTATCGGCCATCCCTTCACCGCAATCCTGCTGGCGCTGCTGGTGGCGATTTATGGCCTGGCTTACCGTCAGGGTATGGATAAAGAGCGGGTAATGCAGGTGTGTGGCAGCGCGCTGCAACCGGCCGGGATTATCCTGCTGGTGATTGGCGCGGGCGGCGTGTTTAAGCAGGTGCTGGTGGACTCCGGCGTGGGTCCGGTGCTGGGCAATGCGCTGACCGGCGCAGGACTGCCGATTGCGCTGGCCTGCTTTATCCTGTCGGGTGCGGTGCGGGTGATTCAGGGATCGGCGACGGTCGCCTGTCTGACCACGGTGGGCTTAATCATGCCGGTGATTGAACCGCTGCACTACAGCGGCGCTCAGCTGGCGGCGCTGTCGATCTGCATCGGCGGTGGCTCAATCATTATCAGCCATGTGAACGATGCTGGGTTCTGGCTGTTTGGTCGCTTCACCGGGGCCAGCGAAGCGGAAACGCTGAAGACCTGGACACTGATGGAAACCATTCTCGGTACCGTTGGTGCGGTGGTCGGAATGATCGCCTTCACACTACTCTCTTAATCATGTCGGCTCTGCGCTTCCCTGGCTTCATGGGAAGCGCAGACACTCTCCTACAGCTTCAGATAAGCCCGAATGCCGTCCAGGAACATCTGAGTTGCCAGCATAATCAGTATTAATCCCATCAGCCGCTCCAGCGCATTCACGCCTTTATCGCCCAGCAGCCGCAGGAACAGACCTGACATCAGCAGAATACCCACCGTCACGCCCCAGGCGATCAGCAGCGCGCCGACCAGGTGCGACATCTGATGCGGATATTGATGCGACAGCAGCATCAGCGTCGCCAGCAGCGATGGCCCGGCTACCAGTGGGATCGCCAGTGGCACCAGGAAGGGCTCTTCACCCGCCGGTAAACCAGAACTGCTGCTTTCCGCCGACGGGAAAATCATCTTAATGGCGATAAGAAACAGGATGATCCCGCCGGAAATCGACACCGTTTCAGTACGTAGATTCAAAAATGCCAGGATGCGTTCACCGGTAAACAGGAACAGCAGCATGATGATCAGAGCAATCAACATTTCACGGATCAGCACCACTCGCCGCCGTTTCGGCTCCAGATGCTTTAAAACCGACATAAAAATCGGCAGATTGCCCAGCGGATCCATAATTAACAACAATAATATTGTCGCTGAAATCATTTCAGTCATCGGTTTTACGCCATGTTGTTCACGAAAAAGCGGAATTATTAGTTACGCTGCTGAAAAAGTTAGCGTAATCGAATTAATTCACTTGCTACCCGGCCTGCATTTTGTAGAGTGAAGGGACACAGGTAAATCTTATTATTACGCAGAGCGGCGTGAAAATAGCACGCCGCTCTCTCCTCTGAAATGAAAAGCAGGTGTAACTGCCTTAGACGGACACGACATGAAGAATGTAGGTTTTGTTGGTTGGCGCGGTATGGTCGGCTCCGTGCTGATGTCCCGCATGAGTGAAGAGCGTGATTTTGATGCAATCAATCCGGTCTTCTTCTCGACGTCGCAGCATGGTCAGGCGGCACCCGCATTTGCGGGCAAACAGCAGGGCACACTGCAGGATGCGTTTGATATTGAGGCGCTGCGGGCGCTGGATATCATTATTACCTGCCAGGGCGGCGACTACACCAGTGACGTCTATCCAAAGCTGCGCGCCAGCGGCTGGCAGGGATACTGGATTGATGCGGCCTCCACGCTGCGCATGAAAGATGATGCCATCATCATCCTCGATCCGGTCAACCATGCGGTGATTCGCCAGGGTATCGACAGTGGGATCAAAACCTTTGTCGGCGGTAACTGTACCGTCAGCCTGATGCTGATGTCGCTGGGCGGCCTGTTTGCTCAGGACCTGGTGGAGTGGGCTTCGGTTGCCACCTATCAGGCGGCCTCTGGCGGCGGCGCGCGCCACATGCGTGAACTGCTGACCCAGATGGGCATGCTGCACGATCACGTTGCGCCTGCGCTGCAGAACCCGGCCTCCGCCATCCTCGACATCGAGCGTAGCGTGACCGACTTCACCCGTTCCGGTACCCTGCCGACCGATAACTTCGGCGTGCCGCTGGCGGGCAGCCTGATTCCGTGGATCGACAAACAGCTGGAAAACGGTCAGAGCCGCGAAGAGTGGAAAGGCCAGGCTGAGACCAACAAGATCCTCGCCACCCGTAATGTCATCCCCGTTGATGGATTGTGCGTGCGCGTCGGGGCACTGCGCTGCCACAGCCAGGCCTTTACGCTGAAGCTGAAACGCGACCTGCCGCTGGCTGAAATTGAGCAGCTGCTGGCCTCTCACAATGAGTGGGTCAAAGTGGTGCCGAATGACCGCGAACTGACGATGCGTGAACTGACGCCTGCCGCTGTCACCGGTACGCTGACCACGCCGGTTGGCCGGTTGCGTAAACTGAATATGGGGCCGGAATATCTCTCCGCCTTCACGGTGGGCGACCAGCTGTTATGGGGCGCAGCCGAACCGCTACGTCGCATGCTGCGGTTGTTAACCAGCTAAACAGAAAACATCGCCAAAGGCCGGATTTATGATCAATGCCGATCAGATTAGGCAAAGATGATCGATTAACTGTCTGATAGCTATATGAAAGCCCGTAATCATTGTTGATGGTTACGGGCTTTTTGTTGTTAGTCCAGTCTATGGATAATTTTGACTTCAGCCAAAAAATTCTTTGCGTTTTATGGTGTGTTTTTTGAGCTTGATGGATGGCTTTGGGCAGAGACTTGCATCACAGCAATATGCACATTCTGTCGCTGCTCAATGGAGTACATAGTGTCTTAGAAATTGTGTTCGTCAGACTGAATCTGCAAACACTTTTCATTAAGGTCCTAACCGCCCAAAAATCATCATTTATCAGGCATGCGCAATGCAGGCTTTTTTAGACGCTAATGCATTTTAAATGACGGGATGGGAATGATGGTACGGTGGTCAATAAGGATGTAATACGGTGGTAAAAAAGAAAAAGCCCCGAGGGGCTTTTTCTATTCAGTATCACTTTTCTTTGAAGTGATGATTGTTTTTGCTTGGCGGAAATGGATCATCTTTTTTCACATGGCGATCATATGCAGTTCCTGCGTATGAATTGTCAGTATCGTGATACTGGCCATAAGTTCCAGTCTTAGGGCATGGTTGCCCTGACCAATGTTTTGCCATTGTTAATTTCCTTATTCACATAGACATCTTAATTGATGTCTTTTTTTTAATACGACTAACTTGTCTGGTTTTCAATCATGTTTTGCTAACTTTTACCGCTTCATTTTCGAAATGTGACAATGTTCAAAATTGAATGACTTATTCATTCTTTAGTATGTTAACCCTCTGTGCTTGCAGAGTTAATGACGTAAAAAAATAGTTGCGCCATTACATTCGGAAATGTTTAGAATGAAAGTAATGTATGCGAATCTCGTTCTGGAAGAAAATACCTGTACGATGATGCTGGTACGCCATTTTAGAGTTGTAGTAGTCAGTATAAATTCAGGCTATTATATTTTTATTCGTTTATTTACACATTCATGCCCTTCAGTGAAGCATTTCTATCCGATGTTCTATGCTCGTATATTCCAGTCATCGGTATACTGGACATTTCCATCAACATAACGCCATGTGATTTTGTCATACATCATGGATATTGATTCCATATGGTTGATTTGCGCATTACCGGACATTTTAGCGTTTGGCATGCCAGGATTCACGCCAGTGATCTTTACCCCCTCAATAGTCATGACAAAGTAACACTCTTCCTGCCCGGCATGATTGATTTTATACCAGCGGATTTCCGCACTTTGCAGCGTCTGGCCCGTAGCAACCGCCTTATAAAGATATGGACTGGAGCTATCAAACTCCTTTTCAATCATCATCGGTGAGTGTGAACGCTTGCCGGTTATCTTGCCGTTAGCACTATCTACAGGAATGTTCAGTCCATGACTGAAACCAATAATCTCAATGCTGCCATCACGATCCCATACATCAACAGAACCTTTAATATGAGCACCGCCATCATCTTTGAGCCACATGTAAGCAGGAATTGGCATCCTATTATCACCTTACTTTTCTGATCAACTTCATTGTTATGAAAAAAATTGCCGCAGTGATAACTATATTAGTGAGGAAACTCATATAGAAATACGTATCATCTATTGCCTCTGCGCCAATTTCACCGGAGCCATATAAAATATGGCCTAGCTTTAAAGCGAAATCATAATTAATCCAGTTATAAGGCTCACCCATAGCCCGACCAACGATAAGTAAAAGAAGAAGGAAGAAGGCTAATTTTCCTAATCTACGGGCAAGTGTCGCCATAAGTGATTACCTCAATGGTGCCATAGGCTTTTAAGTCTGTGCCAGGAACCGAGATTTTAGATGTTCTTAATAGAGCATTTCTCAGCATGTTGAAGTCTGATTGCCAGGCCAGCGTAATACAGCCCTCTGAAACCTGACCGGGATGAAGCCTGAAGCCTCCTCGCGTTACTCCTCGAAAAAAGGTGCTATCGTCGATCATCCCATCCACGCGGAAAAGGGCAAACCATTCTGAATGATCAACATGATATTTGAATGCACTTTTTATTTCGTCAATTGCCCATGCTCTGACGCTATTGACCCAACTACCAGAAGGTCTGTCGACTATGTAGTAGTGTCCGGCAGGTAATGGCCCTTTGTTTATTATCATCCCGCAGCCACCCTTATTACGGTAAATATCATTACCAGAAAACGCTAAAAAAGTGCCTAAGCCCGGAAAAATCAGAGGAGAGTAATCAGCATTGTTTATGACAAACTTTCCTTGTAAAGACATAGCAGTCCTTTACTTCTAAAATTTTTGAATTTACATGCTAATTCAAAGTAAAAAACAGATGTACGGCTATTTTGGGCAAAATTTAGGATCGTGAAGCAGATTCAATTCTCAACTTTTTTATGACTCAATCCATTTCATGTCAGAAACATACTGCTAACCATCGCTTTACAACACATTATCAGGTAGCTTTTCTCAATCGTCCTCTGCACCCAGCGATCCTGAACTCTGAGATTTGGCGGTGGCAGAGGCTCTGTTTCATTCCGGTGAAAAATGCAGCTTCATCAGTCGGGGCGCTCCAGGCAACATAAATGACCATAATCATCAGTTTATCCGGCCTTTTTTGTTTTTGTCGTACACGAAACAATCTACCGTTTCGCTTACTCAGTGATCAACTTCCCTTTTTTGCCGGTCGGTAAAGATTATTTTGCTTTAGTCCATGGCAAGTGCCGTGACCAAGCTATGATTTAACCATGATGTGCCACAGGTAACTCTTGTGCTTTCCGGATTAAATGGTTGTGGTACACGGCAAAAACACTTTTCCCACGGAATGGCCTGACTTCTTTGTCGTTGTACGTATGGCTCAATGAAGAGCAGCGCAGGTGAACCGCGACAGGCTGTGTCGCGTTCATTTCGGCTGCCAATTATCACAGGAAGAAAGTCATGTCAGAGCTTCCCGATCGCGATGCGATCAATGCCCTGTTTGCGGGTAATTATGCCGACCCTTTTTCGTTACTAGGGATGCACCGAACTCAGCAAGGCCTTGAAGTCAGGGCATTGCTCCCCGAAGCGCTTGAAGTGTGGGTCATTGAAACCTCCACCGGGCGCAAACTGGCTCAGCTGGTGTGTGAAGATGCACGTGGCTTCTTCAGTGGCGTTATTCCACGCCGCAAAAACCCGTTCCGCTATCAGCTGGCGGTGAACTGGCACGGCCAGCAAAACCTGGTAGACGATGCCTATCGCTTTGGTCCGCTGCTGCAGGAGATGGATCTGTGGCTGCTGGCAGAAGGGACGCACCTGCGCCCTTATGAGACGCTGGGCGCGCACGGCGACGTCATTGATGGCGTCTTCGGCACCCGCTTCTGCGTCTGGGCACCCAACGCCCGTCGCGTGTCAGTGGTTGGCGATTTCAACTTCTGGGATGGCCGCCGTCATCCGATGCGTCTGCGTCAGGAGCTGGGCATCTGGGAGCTGTTTGTACCGGGCGCGGTCAACGGCCAGCTCTACAAGTATGAAATCATCGACGCCAATGGCGAACTGCGCATCAAAGCGGACCCGTACGCCTTTGAGGCGCAGATGCGTCCGCAGACTGCGTCGATGATCTGTGGTCTGCCAGAGCCTGTTGAGATGAAAGCGGAGCGCAAGGCGGCCAACGCCTTTGACGCGCCGATCTCCATCTATGAAGTGCATCTGGGCTCCTGGCGTCGTCACACCGACAACAACTTCTGGCTGAGCTACAAAGAGCTGGCTGAACAGCTGGTGCCCTACGTCAAAGAGATGGGCTTTACCCATATCGAACTGCTGCCGATCAACGAACATCCCTTTGATGGCAGCTGGGGCTATCAGCCGCTGGGCATGTATGCGCCGACCCGACGTTTTGGTACCCGTGACGAGTTCCGCGCCTTCATTGACGCCGCCCATGAGGCGGGCCTCAACGTGCTGCTCGACTGGGTGCCGGGCCACTTCCCCAGCGACGATTTCGGTCTGGCAAGGTACGACGGCACCGAGCTCTATGAGCACAGCGACCCGCGTGAAGGCTTTCACCAGGACTGGAATACCCTGATCTACAACTTTGGTCGCCGGGAAGTGAGCAACTACCTGTCGGGCAATGCGCTCTACTGGACGGAGCGCTTTGGCATTGATGGCCTGCGTGTGGATGCGGTGGCATCGATGATCTACCGCGACTACAGCCGCAGCGAAGGGGAATGGGTGCCGAATCAGTACGGCGGCCGTGAAAACCTGGAAGCGATTGAGTTTCTGCGTCACACCAACCGTACGCTCGGCACCGTGGCATCCGGTTCGGTGACCATGGCCGAAGAGTCGACAGACTACCCTGGCGTGACGCGTCCCACCGAAGACGGCGGGCTGGGCTTCTGGTTCAAATGGAATCTGGGCTGGATGCACGACACCCTCGACTACATGAAGGTCGATCCCATCTACCGTAAGCACCATCACGATCTGATGAGCTTCGGCATGATGTACAACTACACCGAAAACTTTGTGCTGCCGCTGTCGCATGACGAAGTGGTGCACGGTAAGCGCTCGATTCTCGATCGTATGCCGGGCGATGCATGGCAGAAGTTCGCCAACCTGCGTGCTTACTACGGCTGGATGTGGGGCTTCCCCGGCAAGAAACTGCTGTTTATGGGCAACGAATTTGCCCAGGGTCGCGAGTGGAACCACGATGTCAGCCTTGACTGGCATCTGCTGGAAGGGGACGACAACTGGCACCACGGCGTTCACCGTCTGGTGCGCGATCTCAACCACACCTATCAGTACTACACGCCGCTGCATCAGCTCGACTTCGATCCGGCAGGCTTTGAGTGGCTGGTGGTAAACGATGCGGAACACTCCGTCTTCGCCTTTGTCCGTCGTGACCGTGAAGGCAACGAAGTGATCGTGGTCAGTAACTTTACGCCGGTGCCGCGTCCGGGCTATCGCTTTGGCGTTAACCAGCCTGGCTACTGGCGTGAAGTGCTGAATACCGATCAGCATGAGTATCACGGCAGCGACGTGCGCAACCATCGGGTGCATACCGATGAGCAGGAGAGCCACGGGCGACCGCAGTCGCTGAGCCTCAATCTGCCGCCGCTGGCAACGGTATGGCTGGTGCGGGAGGCTGAATGACCATCACTGCCGGAGATCCCGAACCGCTGGGTGCCAGTTACGATGGCAAAGGCGTTAACTTCACCCTGTTCTCACAGCATGCCGGGCGCGTAGAGCTCTGCCTGTTTGATGAGCAGGGTGCAGAACAGCGTCTTGACCTGCCTGGCCGCAGCGGGGATATCTGGCATGGTTATGTTCCGGCGTTGAAGCCAGGACAGCGCTACGGCTACCGGGTGCATGGTCCCTGGGCACCGCAGCAGGGACACCGTTTTAATCCGGCGAAGCTGCTGGTTGACCCTTGCGCCCGCGCGGTTGAGGGCGATGCACCGGATGACCCGCTGTTTCATGGCGGCGAGGCGCAGCCCGATCCGCATGACAACGCGGCGATTGCGCCGAAGTCACGGGTAGTCGCGGAGGATTTTGACTGGCAGGACGACGTCGCACCGGGTATTCCCTGGGGTAACACGGTGATTTACGAAGCCCACGTGCGCGGCCTGACGCAGCAGCATCCGGAAATTCCGGAAACGCTGCGCGGGACTTACGCGGCGCTCGGTCATCCTGTTATGGTGAATTACCTGCGCAGTCTGGGGATTACCACCCTTGAGCTACTGCCGGTGGCGCACTTCGCCAGCGAGCCGCGACTGCTGCAGCTCGGCCTCAGCAACTACTGGGGCTATAACCCCTTTGCGCTCTGGGCGGTGGATCCCCGTTACGCCTCCGGTCAGCCGGACGTGACGCCGTTGCAGGAGTTTCAGCAGGCGGTCAAAAACCTGCACGCCGCGGGTATCGAAGTGCTGCTGGATGTGGTGTTCAACCACACCGCTGAACTGGATGAGATTGGCCCGACAATCTCCATGCGCGGCATCGACAACGCCAGCTACTACTGGCTCGATGAGCAGGGCGATTATCAGAACTGGACCGGCTGCGGCAACACGCTGAATATCCATCATCCGAAGGTGATGACGTGGGCTTTAGAGGCGCTGCGCTACTGGGTGCGGGTCTGCCACGTCGACGGCTTCCGCTTTGACCTCGCGCCGGTGCTGGGCCGCACACCGGATTACCAGCGTGATGCGCCATTTTTTGAGGCGATACGCGCCTGTCCGCTGCTCTCTCAGGTCAAGCTGATTGCTGAACCCTGGGATATCGGCCCTGACGGCTATCAGGTTGGCCGTTTTCCGCCGCCGTTTGCCGAATGGAACGATCAGTTTCGCGACACCGCGCGTCGTTACTGGCTGCACGGCGACATAAGCAACGGCGAGTTCGTCCGCCGCTTTGCCGCCTCCAGCGATCTCTACCAGCATGATGACCGGTCGCCACACGCCACGGTTAACCTGATCACCGCCCACGACGGCTTTACGCTGTGGGATGTGGTGAGCTTCGAACGTAAACACAACGAAGCGAACGGGGAAGATAACCGTGATGGTCACGGCGATAACTACAGCCACAACCACGGCAAAGAGGGGCTGAACGTCAGCTTCGACGTGATTGAACGTCGCCGTCGCAGCGTGCGGGCACTGCTGACGACGCTGCTGCTGTCACAGGGCACGCCGATGCTGCTGGCAGGCGATGAGCGCGGCCACACCCAGCGCGGCAATAACAACGCTTACTGTCAGGACAACGCCCTGAGCTGGCTTGACTGGCAGGCGGATGAGAAGGGATTAGTCGGATTCACCGCTGCACTGATCGAGCTGCGCCAGCGCATTCCGGCGCTGACCGCAGATCGCTGGTGGCAGGACGGTGACGGCAATGTGCAGTGGCTCAATGCCGGTGGCCAGCCACTGCAACACGATGAATGGGCACAGGGGATGCACAGATTGCAGATCCTGCTGTCCGGCCGCTGGTTAATAACAATAAACGCCACGGATACGGTGAATGACATCGTGTTACCAGACGGAGAATGGCGCGCCCTTCCTCCTTTCGCCGGGGACGACAACCCCATACTGCTAACTGTCTGGCATGGTCCCGCACACGGTGTGTGCGTGTTCCAAAAGCAATCATAAGGAGTCAGACATGGTTAAGTTAGATAGAACAGATCACCTGATGCTGGCCCGCCAGCTCCCTACACAGACGGTTGCTCTGATCCTCGCCGGCGGACGCGGCACGCGCCTGGTCGATTTAACGGCCAAACGTGCCAAACCGGCGGTGCATTTCGGCGGCAAGTTCCGCATTATCGACTTTGCCCTCTCCAACTGCGTCAACTCCGGTATCCGACGGATTGGCGTGATTACTCAGTATCAGTCTCATACCCTGACTCAGCACATCCAGCGTGGCTGGTCGATCTTCAATGAAGAGATGAATGAGTTTGTCGATTTGCTGCCAGCGCAGCAGCGATTTTCGACCGAACAGTGGTATCGCGGGACGGCCGATGCCGTGACGCAAAACCTTGATGTGATTCGCCGCTATCAGGCGCAGTACATCGTGATCCTCGCCGGGGACCACATTTATAAGATGGATTACTCACGCATGCTGCTGGATCACGTGGTCAACGAGGCGAAATGTACCATCGCCTGTTTACCGGTGCCGGTGCATGAAGCCACGGCGTTTGGCGTGATGGCGGTGGACGAAGAGAACATGGTGATCGATTTCGTGGAGAAACCCGCGAAACCGCCCACCATGCCGGGTGATGACACCCAGGCGCTCGCCAGCATGGGGATCTACGTTTTCAACGCAGACTATCTTTATGAACTGCTGGAAGAGGATCTGCAGACGCCAGGCTCTAACCACGACTTCGGCAAAGATATCCTGCCGAAAATCGTGGCAAGCGGCGAAGGCTATGCGCACTCCTTTGCGCTCTCCTGCGTACAGAACGATGACAATGCGCCGCCTTACTGGCGCGACGTCGGGACGCTGGAAGCCTACTGGCGCGCCAATCTCGACCTGGCATCGGTGATGCCTGAACTCGATATGTATGACGTCACCTGGCCGATTCGTACCCACATGGAGCCGCTGCCGCCGGCCAAATTTGTTCAGGATCGTTCCGGCAGTCACGGGATGACCATGAACTCGCTGGTCTCGGGGGGCTGCATCATCTCCGGTTCAGTGGTGGTCAATTCGGTGCTGTTCCCGCGGGTACGCGTTAACTCTTTTTGCAATATAGATTCAACTGTACTGCTGCCTGATGTGGTAGTGGGCCGATCGTGTCGTCTGCGTCGCTGCGTCATTGATCGTGCCTGCGAGTTACCGGAAGGCATGGTCATTGGCGAAAACCCGGATGAAGACAGTCGCCGGTTTCACCGTTCGGATGAAGGCATCGTACTGGTAACCCGCGCCATGCTGGCCAGGCTGGCCAAAGCGGGGCTGTAAGCGATAAGCGAAACTTACGCAATCGGCACGCGGAGCGTGTCGGATAACTTAATGAGGTCGAGGATGCAGGTTTTACATGTCTGTTCGGAACTTTTCCCGCTGCTAAAAACGGGCGGACTGGCTGATGTAGTCGGGGCATTACCTCAGGCACAAATTGCGGGCGGCACGGATACGCGGGTACTACTGCCCGCTTTTCCCGCATTGCGCAAAGGCATACCTGATCTCCAGGTCGTGACAGAGCGAGAAACATTTGCCGGTCATGTACGTCTGCTATTTGGTGAATTTAACGGTGTGGGCATCTACTTGATTGATGCTCCCGGCCTCTACGATCGTCCGGGTAGTCCTTACCATGACGAATCGCAGTTTGCGTATGTCGACAACTATCTGCGCTTTGCGCTGCTGGGCTGGGTTGGCTGTGAACTGGCGTGCGGCATGGACGCGATGTGGCGTCCCGATATTGTGCATGCCCATGACTGGCACGCAGGCCTGACCTGCGCCTATCTGGAAGCGCGTGGTCGTCCGGCTAAATCGGTCTTCACCGTGCACAACCTGGCGTATCAGGGGCTGTTCATGGCGCACCACATGGAAGAGATTGGCCTGCCATGGTCGTTCTTTAACATGCACGGGCTGGAGTTTTTCGGTCAGATCTCCTTCCTGAAAGCGGGACTTTTTTACGCCGACCATATCACGGCGGTCAGCCCGACTTACGCCCATGAAATTACCTCTGCCGAATATGCTTACGGCATGGAAACCCTGCTGGCACAGCGGATGCGTGAAGGCCGTCTTAGCGGCATTCTCAACGGCGTTGATCCCTCTATCTGGGATCCGGCGCACGATCTGCTGCTCAGCGCGCGTTATAACCGCGACACGCTGGAAGCGAAAGCGGAGAACAAACGTCAGCTGCAGGTGGCGATGGGTCTCAAGGTGGATGATAAAGCGCCGGTGTTCTGCGTAATCAGCCGTCTGACCAAACAGAAAGGGCTGGACCTGGTGCTGGAGGCGCTGCCCGGCTTGCTGGCGCAGGGCGGTCAACTGGTGCTGCTGGGCCAGGGCGATGCTGAACTGCAGCAGGGCTTCCTGGCGGCGGCGGCAGAGCATCCGGGCAGCGTCGGCGTGCAGATCGGCTATCACGAAGCGTTCTCACACCGCATTGTCGGCGGCGCGGACGTGATTGTGGTGCCGAGTCGCTTTGAGCCCTGTGGTCTGACACAACTTTATGGCCTCAAGTATGGTACGTTGCCGTTAGTGCGTCGCACCGGCGGGCTGGCCGATACCGTGAATGACAGCTCACTGGAGAATCTGGCCGACGGCATCGCCAGTGGATTCAGTTTTGAAGATGCCAACGCCTGGTCACTGCTTCGGGCTATCCGGCGCGCGTTTGTGTTGTGGTCCCGTCCTTCGCTCTGGCGCTATGTTCAGCGCCAGGCAATGGCGATGGACTTTAGCTGGCAGGTGGCAGCACAAGCCTACCGTGATCTCTACCAACGTTTGATGTAACGGATTGGGAAAACTGGATATGAATGCACCTTTCACTTACGCCTCACCAACGTTGACGGTTGATGCCTTAAAGCATTCGATTGCCTATAAATTGATGTTTACCATCGGCAAAGATCCCTCTATCGCCAATAAGCATGAGTGGCTTAACGCCTCGCTGCTGGCGGTGCGCGACCGGATGGTGGAGCGCTGGCTGCGTTCCAGCCGTGCTCAGCTGTCGCAGGATGTCCGGCAGGTCTATTACCTGTCGATGGAGTTCCTGATGGGCCGCACGCTGGGCAATGCGCTGCTGGCGATGGGGATTTATGACGATCTCAACCAGGCGCTGGATGAGATGGGACTGGATCTGGCCGAGCTGATGGAAGAGGAGAACGATCCGGGGCTGGGCAACGGTGGTCTGGGTCGCCTGGCGGCCTGTTTCCTCGACTCGCTGGCGACGCTGGGCATGCCGGGCCGTGGCTATGGCATCCGGTATGATTACGGCATGTTCAAACAGAACATTGTGGAAGGTGAGCAGAAAGAGTCGCCGGATTACTGGCTTGAATATGGTAATCCGTGGGAATTCCAGCGTTTCAATACCCGTTACAAAGTGCGCTTTGGTGGCCGCGTCCAGCACGAAGGCGCGAAAGTGCGCTGGCTGGAGACCGAAGAGATCCTGGCGATGGCCTATGACCAGATCATTCCGGGCTTTGACACCGACGCTACCAACACCTTACGGCTATGGGGCGCGCAGGCCAGCAACGAAATCAACCTCGGCAAGTTCAACCAGGGCGACTACTTTGCGGCGGTGGAAGATAAAAACCACTCCGAGAACGTGTCGCGCGTGCTCTATCCGGATGATTCGACCTACTCAGGCCGCGAGCTGCGCCTGCGTCAGGAATATTTCCTGGTCTCCGCGACGGTGCAGGACATTCTGAATCGTCACTGGCGGATGCATCAGACCTGGGACAACCTGGCGGATAAAATCGCTATTCACCTGAATGATACCCATCCGGTGCTGGCGATCCCCGAACTGATGCGTCTGCTGATCGACGATCATAAATTCAGCTGGGACAACGCTTTTGACGTCTGCTGTCAGGTCTTCTCCTACACCAACCATACGCTGATGACCGAAGCGCTGGAAACCTGGCCGGTCGATATGATCGGCAAGATCCTGCCGCGTCATCTCAGCATTATTTTTGAAATTAACGACTTCTTCCTTAAGACCATTCAGGATCACTATCCCGATGACCTGGATCTGCTGTCGCGCATTTCGATCATCGATGAAAACGATGGCCGCCGGATACGCATGGGCTGGCTGGCGGTGGTGGTCAGCCACAAAGTAAACGGCGTTTCGGAGCTGCACTCCAACCTGATGGTACAGTCGCTGTTTGCCGATTTCTCCCGTCTGTTCCCTGGCCGCTTCTGTAACAAAACCAATGGTGTCACTCCGCGTCGCTGGCTGGCGCTGGCGAACCCGGCGCTGTCAGAGGTGCTGGATGAGGAGATTGGCCGCAACTGGCGCACCGATCTCAGCCAGCTGGGCGAGCTGAAGGCGCAGATCGACTATCCGGCGTTTATCGAAAAAGTGGCGGTCGCCAAGTATCAGAACAAGCGTCGGCTGGCCGACTGGGTGGCGAAGAATCTGGACGTGGTGCTCGACCCGAACGCGCTGTTTGATGTGCAGATCAAGCGCATTCACGAGTACAAACGCCAGTTGCTCAACGTGCTGCATGTGATCACCCGATACAACCGTATCAAGGCCGATCCGCAGGCGGATTGGGTGCCACGCGTCAATATCTTTGCCGGTAAAGCGGCGTCGGCCTATTACGTTGCCAAGCACATCATTCATCTGATCAACGATGTCGCCAATGTGATCAACAACGATCCGCAGGTGAAGAACAAACTGAAGGTGGTCTTCATCCCGAACTACAGCGTGAGCCTGGCGCAGATCATTATTCCGGCGGCCGATCTCTCTGAGCAGATCTCTACCGCAGGGACAGAGGCGTCCGGCACCAGTAATATGAAGTTTGCGCTGAATGGCGCGCTGACCATCGGTACGCTGGATGGGGCCAACGTTGAAATGCTGGATCACGTCGGTGAAGAGAACATCTTCATTTTCGGTAATACCACGCCGCAGGTCGAAGCCCTGCGTAAAGGGGGCTATAACCCGCGTGACTATTATGAAAAGGATGAAGAGCTGCATCAGGTGCTGACTCAGATTGCTTCCGGTCTGTTCAGTCCGCAGGATCCGGGCCGCTACCGCAATCTGTTCGATTCACTGGTCAACTTCGGCGATCACTACCAGTTGCTGGCGGATTATCGCAGCTATGTGGATACCCAGGATAAAGTGGATGCGCTCTACCGTAAACCGGATGAGTGGCAACGCCGCGCGGCTAAAAACATCGCCGGAATGGGCTACTTCTCGTCGGACCGTACGATTCAGGAGTATGCTGATGAGATCTGGAATATCTCGCCAGTAAGGTTGTAAGGCGCGTGCAGTCAGGTTTCTGACTTTCTTTGCGGCCGAGGGATCGGCCGCACTCTCCTGTGCTCTCTTTGCTCACCGTCTATCCCGCACCTCTTTCAGCAGGTTCAGCCTCTTATCGCCTCTGCCTCCGTAAGTGCCTCTTGTGCGAGCCAGATCATTACACCCTGGCTGAGAATCGCTACTATGCGGGAAAGCAAAATGACCCTACAGGCAACAGCAGCAATGAGTGACAACATCAACCAGGAAATTACCTTCCGTAAACTCAGCGTCTTCATGATGTTTATGAGCAAGGGCAATATCGCCCGTACGGCGGAAGCGCTGGCGCTGAGCAGCGTCAGCGTGCATCGCGCACTGCATACGCTGGAAGAGGGCATCGACTGCCCGCTGTTTATCCACAAGGGCCGCAACCTGGTGCCGCTGCCTGCCGCCTGGACGCTGCTGGACTACTGTCGCGATGTGACCACCCTGATGGGCAAAGGCATTGAAGAGGCGCGCAAAGTCGCAGGCATCGGCGGAGGGCGTCTGCGACTTGGCACGCTCTACTCCCTGACGCTGGAGACCATTCCCCGGCTGATCATGGGCATGAAGCTACGTCGGCCCACGCTGGAGCTCGATCTGACCATGGGTTCCAATCAAATGCTGCTGAATATGCTGGAAGATGATGCGCTGGATGCGATTCTGATCGCCACCGATGACGGCGAACTCAGCGACGCGCATTTTGATGTGATTCCGCTGTTTGAGGACAGGATCTTTCTGGCCACACCGGCCGGTGAGACGCGGGACGGAGCTGGTCCGGTGGATCTGCGTGATTATGCCGACCGTGATTTTGTCTCGCTGGCTGAGGGGTTTGCCACCTATGCCGGTTCGCAGGAGGCGTTCCAGATAGCCGGATTTGAACCGCGCATGGTCACCCAGGTGAATGACATCTTCTCGATGATAAGCCTGGTGCAGGCGGGCGTCGGCCTGGCGCTGATTCCGGGACGGATGAAGAAGGTGTATGAAAACAACATTCAGCTGCTGACGCTCGCTGAGCCTTACCAGATGCGTCAGCAGATCTCGATTGTCTACTCACATCGCCGCGAACGGGATAATGACCTGCTGGCACTGGCGGCAGAAGGGCGGATGTACGCCCGCAGCCTTACTGACTCAGCCGTTTAACCAGATGGAGTGCAACCTCAACGCTGTTGCGCTCCAGACAAATCGCGTCGCCCTGCCAGCCCGCCTGAAGCGTCAGGCCGGTCAGCACATTGCCAGGCGGCATCTCAATCGCCAGTCGGGCATCGCGCTGATTGGCTGAAACCATCGCATCATTCCACTGCACCGTACGCGCCATATTAAAGGCAAGATCGTCGGCAATCTTCTCCGGCTCCCAAATCACGCGTCCGGTTGAGCCACTGAGGTAAGCGCAATGGGGACGGGAAAGGCTGACGGACCCGAACGCGCGCGCCAGTTCTGCGGCGGGCTTATCCAGCAGCGCGCAGTGCGACGGCACGCTCACCGCGAGTTTAATCGCTTTGCTGGCACCGGCATCCAGCGCTTTCTGCGCGACTACCGCCATATCCTCGTCGCGGCCAGCAATCACAATCTGCGTTTCCGCATTCAGGTTGGCGATATAGGTGTTGCTGCCGGGCAGCAGTTTCTCCAGACGACTCAGCGTCAGGCCGGTGATGGCGGTCAGACCATATCCCTCCGGATAAGCCTGCTCCATCAGATCGCCGCGCAGCGCCACCAGCCGCAAAGCATCACTGAAATCCAGCGCGCCGGAAATCACCGCAGCAGGAAACGCACCAATCGACAGACCGCTGACGATATCGGGTTTCACCCCACGGCGGATCAGCTCGCGCGCCCAGGCGACACCGCAAATCAGCAGACTGAGCTGCACGGCGCGCGTGTGGCGCAGTGCATCGGCACTGTCGAGCTGGTCAGTCTCGTCGCCCAGCACTGCACGCACGCTGTTTAACAGGGCGTCGCCGTCGGGAAGGTGCTGTAACATCCCGGCACGCTGAGTGCCCTGGCCGGGAAAGGTAAAGAGTATTTTCATTGTAGCTCCCTGCTCCAGGGTGAAGCGGTCAGTATCGGCCCGGTAACGGTTTTAACCAGCACGCGGCCTTCACGCAGCCACTCGCTGAGGGCAAACGCGCCGGACGGCGTTTCTATCTGCGTATCGACCCGACAGGCCAGCGTGTCGGTTTGCGCCTGCCAGCGTTGCAGCGTATCGCGCGCCAGCGGCTCTGGCGCGCGAATAACTAAATCAAGATCGCTGGCGGCATGCAGCGTGGGTTGCTGTGTTGCCAGTGCGTAACCGGTACTGCCGGTAATGCCCCAGCGCCACGGCCAGTCGTGCTCACTGAGGGCAATCGCCGCGCCGACCGGCGCATAAGCGGTGAACGGCGAGGCAAGCAACTGCGCACGCGCTGCCAGCATCTCCGGCGTGACAACGCGAACGATATCCGCTGCATTGACCCATCCGGCGGCGCGCTGTTCGCGACGCTCGCCGCGCACACCCACCGGTATCAGCCCGGTTTCGCTCCTGTCGCGCCGCACCACGACCGGAAGGCCGGGATGCCAGAACTGACTGACCCAGCTCTCACTGATGGCGGCTAAGGCGTTGCTGTCTCGCAGCCAGAGAAGATCGTGGGGGCGCGGTACAGAGCTCATATTACATTCCTGATGTCAGCGTAATGAACAGCGGTAATGACAAAATACAGAGAATAGAGCTGAGCAGCAGCACAGCCTCTGCATCCGGCGACTGCACGCCAAAGCGGTTGCCAAACACCACCCCGAAGAAACCGGCGGAGAGCGCAATCATCAGAATGGCGGTAATGGCCACAGGACCGCTGAGACCCAATGCCAGCACCAGACCCCAGGCGATAAAGGGCTGAATCAGCAGTTTAGTCACCGTGCCGACGCCCACCACCGCGTTGAGTTTCAGTTTGCGTGCCGACAGGATGACACCGGTCAGGAAGAGTGCAGCGGCCGTGGCAGCCAGACCCAGCGGTTTGATGGCGGCCAGCACCAGATCAGGCATTTTAACGCCCAGCGCTGATAACACCACGCCAATCAACGGTCCCAGTACGATCGGTTTTTTCACTGAACGCCACATCAGAATCGGCAGCATGGTCAGGGTTGAACCGTGTTCGGTGCCGTCGGCAAACGCTTTTTCACGTTCCAGAATCAGCAGGCAAAGCGGTGTAAGCAGCACTGAACCACAGGCGATGGAGACCGCTACCGAGAGCGAGGTGGCGCCATTTTCACCCAGTACGCTGGCCAGAATGGGCAGGCCCAGCGCGGCGTAATTTGGCAGCGCCACCGTCAGTGTCAGCACAGCCGCATCCTGCGGTGACTTTTTGAAAACTTTTGTAGCCGCGAAATAGACAGCTCCATAGGTAATCCACATTGCGCCGGTAATAACCACAATCAGCGGCCATTGCGCCACGATGCCCGGCCAGGGCGTTTGTACCGTGGCACTGAACAGCGCGGCGGGCAGCGCAAAATCCATGACGAAAATATTCAGCAGAGAGACGTCTTTGTTGTTGACCATTCCGGCCTTACCGGCCCAGAAACCCAGCAGCATGATGACAAAAATCGGAGCAAGGGCATGAACAATTATATAAATCATAAATCACCTGTATTTAAGAAAGAATTTTCTGTTAACAGCGATGTTTATAATTCTGAACACGGCCACTGCCCCGGGGCGCACTTAGCAATGCGCCCCGTCAGACCGGTTTCGGCAGGTTTATTTTTTTATTTAATTACCAGGTTGCGCGCATCCGCTCGCGAACCAGGGAGGAGCTGTGGCGATTGGATGCGCCCAGCCGGTTTTTCAGGCTCGGATCCTGACGCGCATCGCTAATGGCTTTCTGCAACGCGATCTCGACCATCGCCACATCGGCGTCAGAAGGCGCATCGGGATTGGCCACGTTCAGCAGATCGGAGAGCAGACCCAGCGTGGCGAAGTTATTCACGTCATAGGCCATCGGCGGAATGGTCGCCGCCAGTTTCTCCAGCGCCTCCACCGAACGCAGCGTGATACGCGCGGCGGACTCTTTACCCATCGCGTGCACCAGCACACCCTGATCGTTGAGCGCAATCAGGCAGTTGGCCTGATAACCGTGCGCCAGGAAGGCGCCAGACATCGCTTTGCCAACAATCAGCCCAATCACCGGATGACCCGCAAGGCGTGCTTTGGCATAAGCGCCCGCAGCCCCGGCCAGCGCCTGATGAATACCGAACGCCTCTTCGCGACGACCATAGGCCTGACTCGGCACGTCGATCACCGCCACAATCGGGCGTTTCACGTCGCTGTTCTTGTCCTCTTCCAGCGTTTCATTCACCACTTTCGCCAGCGTCCAGCCTTCCAGCAGACCGACTTCGCCCCTCGCGGCACGCGGATAGTGGTTTTGTGCATCGGGCACCACGGCGATAAAGCGCACGCTTTCGCCATTAAGTTCACCGTCCGCCACCTGGACAGAGGCGCACAGGCCGCTGAGGCGCTGCGCATCAGGTGCAAGTTTTTCCAGCCAGATTGCACCGCGGCTGTTTGTCTGGGTCATTATTTATCCTCCCGGGCGAAAAGCTGTTTAATCTGCGCCGTGTCCGCCTGCTGACGGGTGTCGAACTGCGTCAGACGTGGCAGGAAATCGGCATATTTATCGCTGCGGTGCTGCGCCGGAACACCTTTAGCGATGAAGTCATTCATCGCACTTTTAACCGCATTGACGCCATCACCGACCAGCGCATCGACCAGGCCGCTGGCGTAGCGGATTTCACCGCCGGTCATGCTCCAGATAAACGGGCGATCGCGCGAGTCATACTCTTCAATGCCCGCTTCCTGCTCAATCACCTGCGGACCGTTCAGCCCCAGGCGCGCTTCACGCGTCACAATCAGGTAGCTGCACAGCGCAGCGGCGATGGACATCCCGCCAAAGCAGCCGACGGTACCGGCAATAATGCCGATAACCGGGGTATAGCGGCGCAGATCGACAATCGCGGCATGAATATCGGCAATCGCCGCCAGCCCCAGATTGGCTTCCTGTAAACGCACGCCGCCGGTTTCCAGGCAGAGCACCGCCTGAGTGGGTATTCCATTGCGGTTGTCTTCGGCTGCCAGTTCCAGCGCCGCCGCCATTTTGGCACCGGAGACTTCGCCCATGCTGCCACCCTGGAAGGTGCCTTCAATGGCGATAACGACCGCAGGCTGACCGTTCAGCGTGCCGCGTGCCACCACCATGCCGTCATCTGACTGCGGCACCACACCCTGCGGGGCCAGCCACGGCGACATGATGCCTTCGAAAGGATCCAGCAGTTCGCGATAGCTGCCGTCGTCCAGCAGTGCACGGGCGCGCTCACGGGCGCGTAATTCAATAAAACTGGCATCGTTACGCATGGCTCACCTCCTCAAAAACCTGTTCAATACGGATACGAGCCACGCCGGGTGTCGCGCCGAAATCGTGAATAATCAGCTTTCCGGCGGGCAGACCGTTGGTTAAATTCAGGCGGTCAAACAGCGCCTTCCAGCGGGCGTCGCTGTTATCCAGTGAGGTGGTGATATCAATGCTAAGCGTTTGTCCTTCAGTTGCGGTGTACAGCACTTCCATATCACCGGAACCAACGACCCCTGCCAGAGCTTTACCGCTGAGTGAGCGGTTAGCAGGTAAAGATAATGTGATGTGTTCCATAATGGCCTCTAGAAATAAGAATGTTCAGGTGAACAGACCCGATCAATGAACAGCGTCGCGGCCAGCAAATCGGCGGCCCCGCCAGGCGAAGCGTTGAGTGACAGCATGCGCTGGTCGAGCTGCGCCAGCGCCTTCTGGCCGCCTGCTGTGCGACAGCCGCCAGACAGCAGCACGGCGCGTGCTCCCTGCTGCATCGCTTTCAGTCCGGTCATACCGGCCCGTGACAGCACGCAGGTATCGCTGAGCGAGGTCATGATCGCCATCAGCGCATCAAGGCGGGCTTCACTTTCACTGGCACCCGTTGCACGACTGGTCAGCAGTTGTGGCAGCGCCAGCTTCATTACGTGAGGAAACGCCTGTTGCGCCTCTTCGCGTGCGCCGGGCACCTGATAGCGATGCGTCGCTTTTAACCCTTTGCTGAACAGTTTTGGCGCGGCGCGGTCGGGCAGGCTGGCCAGCGCGGCTGCGGTGCGGGTCATCTGGTCGGCACTGGCCGCGCCACCGTGCATGGCTGCAGCACTGACCAGCAGTCCCAGCGCCCAGATCGCACCCCGATGGGTGTTGACGCCGCCGGTTGCCGCCATCATCTGCTGTTCACCGTCACGGCCCAGCCGACCCACCGTTTCACGCAGGGCAATATCAGCAGGACGCAGCCAGCTGTGACGGGCCAGCGCCAGAAAGGTCGGCACAAGGCTGTGAGCGGAACGCTCCATCAGCGCCAGTGTCAGGTCCTGATGCGCGCCGTTCCCCCGACTGTCTACCAGACCCGGCTTGGGGCTTAGCCGCGCTTCATCGGTCAGACAATCGCGCGCAATCGTCGCCAGCTGGCTGGCCTGCGCCTCGGTTTGAGTCTGCGACAGAAGTTTCATTACCAGCTCCGGAATTTTGCCGGTGGGTTATAAAGACCACCCGACCATTCCACCAGGTCAGAGACGCTGCTGGCGGCGAGCAGTGAGCGGGTCGCATCTGAACGACGAATGCCCATATCTTCCGGATAGACCACTTTGCCGCTTTTACGCAGGGCCGCCACGCGCGCCGCATCAACGCCAAGGCCGATATCGGTGATGCCGGCTACCGCAGCGACCATCGCACGGCGCTCTTCAAGGCTTTCCGCGCGATAGAGATAGGCAATACCCTCTTCGGTCAGCACGTGGGTGACGTCATCGCCATAGATCATCACCGGTGCCAGCGGCATACCGGTCGATTTCGCCACTTCAACCGCATCAAGCGTTTCAACAAAGGTCGGTTTGGCACCGGCCTGGAAGGTTTCCACCATCTGAACCACCAGCTTTTTACCGCGCTGCATCGGGTCCGGTTCGGTGATCATATTGAGCCATGCAGGCGTGGCATGACGCCGGCCGTGCGGATCGTGACCCATGTTAGGCGCACCGCCGAAACCGGAAAGGCGACCGCGGGTCACGGTTGAGGAGTTTGCCAGGCCATCGACCTGCAGGGTGGCACCGATAAACATATCCACCGCATACTGACCTGCCAGCTGACAGAAGGCGCGGTTAGAGCGCATAGAGCCGTCGCTGCCGGTGAAGAAGATATCGGGACGGGCGCGAATGTACTCTTCCATGCCCAGCTCGCCACCGAAGCAGTGCACGCTCTCAACCCAGCCGCTCTCAATCGCCGGGATCAGCGTCGGATGCGGGTTAAGGGTCCAGTGCTTACAGATTTTGCCTTTCAGGCCGAGTTGTTCGCCGTAGGTAGGCAGCAGCAGTTCGATCGCGGCGGTGTTAAAACCGATACCGTGGTTAAGTGACTGCACCTGATGTTCGGCGTAAATGCCTTTAATCGCCATCATCGCCATCAGGATATGTTCCTGTTTAATCAGGCGCGGATCGCGGGTAAACAGCGGTTCGATAAAGAAAGGTTTATCGGCTACGACGATGTAATCGATCCAGGAGCCGGGAATATCGACGCGGGGCAGGTCGGTCTCGTCATCGACCAGCTCATTTACCTGGGCAATCACGATACCGTCACGGAACGCGGCGGCTTCCACCAGGGCAGGCGTATCTTCAGTACTCGGGCCGGTGTAAAGGTTGCCTTTGCGGTCAGCTTTATAACCGGCAATCAGCGCGACGTTTGGACTCAGATCGACATAAAGGCGGGAATAGAGTTCGATATAGGTGTGGATTGCGCCTATTTCCAGCTGACCATCTTCTAACAACTGAGAAATACGCAGACTTTGCGGACCGGAAAAAGAGAAGTCGAGTTTACGCGCAATGCCTTTTTCGAAAATATCCAGATGCTCACTGCGACCCACGCTCGGCATAATCATATGCAGGTCGTGTACTATCGCCGGATTAACCTCAGCCAGGGTACGTGATAAAAAATCGGCCTGCTTCTGGTTATTCCCTTCCAGTACCACCCGGTCGCCCGGTGCAATCAGTTTTTCAAATGCTTCTACAGCTCTTTCAGTAGGAATGACTTTGCCATCAACAGGGAAGGATGCCAGACGACGCGCTTTTTCACTGCGGCGTGTGTTCCATTCCCGGGCAGGCGTTTGGCCTGTGTTCATTTCAACCTCCTGATTAAAATAACGGTTGTTTCGTTTTTACTGAGGAAAGTTTGTGCTTTCTGATGACGTCGTTCAATTAAGCAAAAAGCCTGAACGTTATATTTACAGTAACAATAGGATGTGAACGTTTTGATATGCGAAGCAGAAAGAGTTGAGTTTAGGCGCTGACCAAAAATGTGATCGCATAAACGGATTTCTGTATAAAAAATGGTTTGAGCCTGGCATTTTTAATAAAATGTTCGTCGTACAAAAATAAACTCTGCTACACGCTGAAAAGCGCAACCTGTTGGATCAGCACCCGGATTCACCGACCCGCTATCGCAGACATAAAAAAAGCAGGCCGAAGCCTGCTTTCTGATTCTTTAGTTAGTTACTGTCCGTTTATGATGCCAGCGACAGGGCGGGTTTAGCTTTCGCTGCCAGCCACTCGGTGACTCGCGCCTGCTGCTCTTTGGTCAGCCACATGCCCTGTTTGGTACGACGCCAGATAGCATCATCCAGCTCACGAACCCACTCATGCTGCACCAGGTAGCGTAATTCTGCTTCGTAAAACTCGTGACCGAAGTTCTCGCCCAGATCGTCCAGGCTTTTCGCGCCAGCCAGCAGGGTTTCAGTGCTGCTGCCGTAGGTGCGCGAGAAGTGGCGCGCCATATTTTCACTGATAAATGGATAGCGACGACGCAGGCTGGCCGCATAATCTTCACGGGTGCCGGAGATATTTCCGCCTGGCAACACGCAGTTCTTCGTCCATGCCGGGCCCGCGTTCGGGTAGTACTTCGCCAGTTTCTCCAGCGCATGTTCTGCCAGCTTACGGTAGGTGGTCAGCTTGCCGCCAAATACCGACAGCAGCGGAGCCTGACCATTATCGTCGCGCACATCCAGGGTGTAATCACGGGTGATCGCCTGTGGCGAATCGGATTCGTCATCACACAGCGGACGGACACCGGAATAGGACCAGACGATATCGTCAGCGGTCAGCTGCTTTTTAAAGTGTCCGTTGAACACTTTCAGCAGATAGTCGGTCTCGCTGTCATCAATATTGACGTTTTTCGGATCGCCTTTGTACTCGACGTCGGTGGTACCGATGATAGAGAACTCATCCATCCACGGGATGACAAACACGATGCGGTTATCTTCGTTCTGCAGAATGTAAGCCTGCTTTTCGGTATGGACGCGTGGCACCACAATGTGGCTGCCCTTGATCAGGCGAATACCGTAAGGTGATTTCAGCTTCAGACTGTCGTCGAACAGCTGTTTGACCCACGGGCCGGCAGCATTGACCAGGCCTTTCGCCTGCCAGGTAAAGGTTTTACCGCTGTCGACATCTTCCGCTTCGACCTTCCACAGGCCGCCTTCACGCCAGGCACGGGTCACGCGGGTGCGGGTACGGACTTCGCCGCCACGCTTCACGACTTCCTGTGCGTTCAGTACCACCATGCGGGCATCATCGACCCAGCAGTCAGAATATTCGAATCCGCGCGTAATTTCCGGCTTCAGGGCCGAATCCGCGCCAAATCGCAAACTTTTACTGCCTGGCAGACTGGTACGCTTGCCAAGATGGTCATACATAAACAGGCCGGTACGGATCATCCACGCCGGACGCAGATGCGGACGATGCGGCAGACGGAAGCGCATCGGGAACGCCAGATGCGGAGCCATTTTCAGCAGCACTTCACGCTCGGCCAGTGCTTCACTGACCAGACGGAATTCGTAATGTTCAAGGTAGCGCAAGCCGCCGTGAATCAGTTTTGAACTGGCAGAGGAGGTCGCGCAAGCCAGATCCCGCGCCTCCAGCATTAACACCGACAGTCCGCGTCCTGCAGCATCTGCTGCAATGCCGGCACCGTTGATGCCGCCGCCGATCACGATCAGGTCTTTGGTTTCCACGTCATCTCCTCCGATGTTCGGAATAGTTCACTAATGTTCGTTTTCGAGCATAATCATAATCGCAAACCAACATTGACGCCAGCTTTTAACCAGGTAAAAACATTTTTGCGTGATATAGCTAACATTCTGCCCACCAAAAAAACCGATAGCCGTAACGATTGTCAGGTTATCGGCGTGGATTCTCGGGTTACACTACGCGCTATTGTGACGCTGTTATGAGAGATCCCATGGAAACGTTCGAATGTATTGATGTGCAGCAGGCGCAGGCGCGTCTGGCGCAGGGTGCGCTGCTGGTAGATATCCGCGATCCGCAAAGTTATGCCCTGGGTCATGCGGCGGGTGCGTTGCATCTGACCAACAGCAACCTCAGCGATTTTGTCAGCGGCGCCGATCACAGCCTGCCGGTGCTGGTGATGTGCTATCACGGCAACAGCAGCAAAAGCGCGGCACAATATCTGCTGGGACAGGGCTTCAGCGCGGCGTACAGCATTGATGGCGGCTTTGATGCCTGGCGTGCTGCCTTTCCTCAGCAGGTTGCCCTCGGCAGCGAATAGATTGCCGCTCGTCACATGGAGAGTTACTGATGCGCATTACTCAATTTAATCAGCCCCGCATGGCGCAGGCCTTTGTTGACTACATGGCGACGCGGGGCATCACGCTGCGTATTGAGCATGAAAATCACTACGTCATCATGCTGGATGATGAGAGCAAGATTTCACTGGTCGAAAACGAACTTCAGCAGTTTTTGCACGACCCTAACCATCCGCGTTATCAGGCCGCCAGCTGGCACAGCGGAAAAACCGACAGTGGCCTGCGCTATGAGCGCAGCAATATCTGGGCGAATATCCGTGAGCGTGCCGGTCCGCTGACCATGACGCTGATGGTGCTCTGTATCGCGATATTTATTCTGATGCAGGTCATGGGCGATCGCACCGTGATGGCCTGGCTCTCCTGGCCGGATGCCGATCAGCATCTTCAGGTCTGGCGCTGGTTCAGCCATGCGCTGCTGCACTTTTCACTGCTGCACATTCTGTTTAATCTGATGTGGTGGTGGTATCTGGGCGGCGCGGTTGAGAAGCGACTTGGCAGCGGCAAACTCTTTGTCATCCTGCTGATTTCGGCTCTGCTCAGCGGCTGGCTGCAGGCGAAGTTCAGCGGCATCTGGTTTGGTGGCCTGTCGGGCGTGGTCTATGCCCTGATGGGTTACTGCTGGCTGCGCGGGGAGCGCGATCCCGACAGCGGCGTCTATCTTGAACGGGGATTGATCGGTTTTGCGCTGGTCTGGCTGGTGATTGGCTGGTTTGGCGTCTTTGGTCTGGCTATTGCCAACGCGGCGCACGTCGCCGGTCTGGTGGTCGGACTGGCGATGGCGCTGGTGGATACGCGTAAAGTCACGCGTCGTTAGACAGGATTATGCGGGTTAACAGGAGAGGAACGTGAAGCAGACGCAACGTCATGACGCGATTATCGATTTAGTCCGTCGTCAGGGATATGTCAGTACTGAGGAGCTGGTGGATCATTTTGAGGTCAGCCCGCAAACCATTCGTCGCGATCTCAACGATCTGGCCGATCAGAACAAAATTCAGCGTCACCACGGCGGCGCGGCGCTTCCCTCCAGCTCTGAGAATACCGCCTGGCACGACCGTAAAATGATGTGGTCAGCGGAAAAAGCGCGGATTGCCCAGCGCGTGGCCAGCCAGATCCCGGATGGTGCCACGCTGTTTATCGATATCGGCACCACGCCGGAAGCGGTGGCGCATGCGCTGCTCAACCACAGCGATTTGCGCGTGGTCACCAATAACCTTAACGTCGCCATGCTGCTGATGGATAAACCCGATTTCCGGGTCATTATCGCGGGCGGTGAAGTGCGGACCCGTGATGGCGCGGTAATGGGTGAAGCGACGCTCGACTTCATTTCTCAGTTCCGGCTCGACTACGGCATTCTGGGGATCAGCGGCATCGATATGGATGGTTCGCTGCTGGAGTTTGACTATCACGAAGTCCGCACCAAGCGCGCCATCATTGAAAATTCACGCTGCGTGATGCTGGTGGTGGATCACTCGAAGTTTGGCCGTAACGCCATGGTCAACCTCGGCAACATGAGTCTGCTTGACTACCTCTACACGGACAAAACGCCGCCTGCCAGCGTAATGAAGGTGATTGAGCAGCATGAGGTTCACCTCGAACTCTGCTGATTCCTGCCACGCCAGCCTCCCGGCTGGCGTTTTTCTTTGATTGCTGTCGCTTTTTTCCTCACTCCCGTCTTTACTTAACGGTTGCTGGCACCCGGTTGCCAGCCCGTGCGCTTTCTATTTTTGCTTCACCTCATTGCGTAACAGAAGGGAGTGATATGCCGCAGCAAAAATTTAATAAAGCCCGTTTTAATGCCGCCTTTACCCGCCAGTGGCAACAGTTAAGTCTCCGTTCCGCCCAGCAGATGACCCCGCACCAGGCGTGGCAGGCGGTCAGCGCGGCGCTGGCGGAGCTACTGGACGCACAACCGGCACCGCGTCCGGCTGTGCAGCAGCGTCACGTTAATTACCTCTCGATGGAGTTTCTGATTGGCCGTCTGACCGGCAACAACCTGCTCAATTTCGGCTGGTATAACGACGTCAAAGCGGCGCTGGCTGAGCACGAGTTCGATTTAACGGAACTGCTGGAGCAGGAGGTCGATCCGGCGCTGGGCAACGGCGGGCTGGGACGACTGGCCGCCTGCTACATGGATTCGATGGCAACGGTGGGGCAGTCCGCCACCGGCCACGGACTGAACTACCAGTATGGCCTGTTCCGCCAGTCTTTCGATGATGGTCAGCAGATTGAAGCGCCCGATGACTGGCAGCGTGAGCGCTATCCCTGGTTCCGCCACAACGCGGCGCTGGATGTGGAAGTCGCGATGGGGGGCCGGGTAGAAAAGCAGGAAAACGGCGGTGTACGCTGGCTGCCCGATTTTGCGCTGCGCGGCGAGGCCTGGGATTTGCCGGTGACCGGCTACCGCAACGGCGTGACGCTGCCGCTGCGTCTGTGGCAGGCAGTGAGTGCGCATCCGTTTAATCTTACGGCGTTCAATGACGGCAATTTTCTGCAGGCGGAGCAGCCGGGCATCGAGGCGGCAAAACTGACCAAAGTGCTCTATCCCAATGACAACCATCAGGCCGGCAAGCGGCTGCGCCTGATGCAGCAATATTTCCAGTGCGCCTGTGCGGTGGCGGATATCCTGCGTCGTCACCATCTGGCGGGACGCAGCATTCACAGCCTGCCTGACTTCGAAGTGATTCAGCTCAACGATACACATCCCACCATCGCCATCCCGGAGATGCTGCGCGTGTTGCTGGATGAGCATCAGCTGAGCTGGGATGAGGCATGGCAGATCACCAGCCGGTTGTTTGCCTACACCAACCACACGCTGATGCCGGAGGCGCTGGAGCGCTGGGATGAGAAGCTGATGCGCAGTCTGCTGCCGCGCCATATGCTGATCATCAAAGAGATCAACCAGCGGCTGAAAAAGCAGGTGAAGCAGCGCTGGCCGGATGACAAAGCGATGTGGCACAAGCTGGCGGTGGTCGCTGACGGTCAGGTGCGGATGGCGAATCTCTGCGTCGTCAGCGGGTTTGCGGTCAACGGTGTGGCGGCGCTGCACTCAAGCCTGGTGGTCAGCGATCTTTTCCCGGAATATCACCAGCTCTGGCCGCAGAAATTCCACAACGTCACCAACGGCATCACACCGCGCCGCTGGCTGAAGCAGTGTAATCCGGCGCTGGCCGGGCTGATTGATGAGACGCTGAAAACCGAGTGGGCCAATAACCTTGAGGCGTTAAGCGGTCTGGAGGCCTATGCCGACGATCAGGCGTTTCGTCAGCGCTATCGCAGCATCAAACAGCAAAATAAAGCGCAGCTTACGGAGTATATCGCCCGCCACACGGGGATTATCGTGAACCCGGCCGCGCTGTTCGATGTGCAGATCAAACGGCTGCATGAGTACAAGCGCCAGCACCTCAGCCTGCTGCATATCCTCTACTGCTATCAGAAGCTCTGTCATAACCCGGAGGATGTCACCTTTACGCCACGGGTGTTCCTGTTCGGTGCCAAAGCCGCGCCGGGTTATTACCTCGCCAAAAATATCATTTACGCCATTAACAAGGTGGCGGAGGTGGTGAACAACGATCCACGCGTCGGTGACCGACTTAAAGTGGTGTTTATCCCGGACTACCGCATCACCGTGGCCGAACTGATGATCCCGGCGGCCGATCTCTCAGAGCAGATCTCCACCGCCGGATATGAAGCTTCCGGCACCGGCAACATGAAGCTGGCATTGAACGGTGCGCTGACGATTGGCACGCTGGATGGCGCCAATGTCGAGATTGCCGAACAGGTGGGTGAGGAGAATATCTTTATCTTTGGTCACACCGTGGATGAGGTCAAAGCGCTCAAGGCGAAAGGCTATAACCCGAAAAAGGTGCGTAAGCAGAACAAGCCGCTGGACGATCTACTGAAATCGCTGGAGAAGGGCAAATTCAGCAACGGGGATAAACATGCGTTTGACCTGATGCTGGAGAGCCTGACGAAACATGGCGATCCCTGGCTGGTGCTGGCCGATTTCCAGGCCTACATCGAGGCGCAGCAACGGGTGGAAGCCCTGTGGCGCGACCCGGAAGGCTGGACCCGCGCCGCCATCCTCAATACGGCACGAACCGGCATGTTCAGTTCGGACCGGTCAATTCGTGACTATCAGCAACGTATCTGGCAGGCACCGCGCTAAGGAGCAGCAATGAAGCAACATTCACTCGATCAGGCCGCCCGTGCCGCGGGAATTTCACTGGACTACATCAACGTCAATGGCGAGAAAGAGGCGATCAGCGATGAGACCCTGCAGGCGCTGCTGGCGGTGATGGACGATCCGCAGGACGCAAAAAAATCGCCGCTGCCGCCGGTCGCGGTGTTCAGCGGCAGTGGCAAGCGACAGCTGACGCCACAGGGCAGCGGCGTTTACCGCTGGCAGTTGCAGACTGAAAACGGCAAACAGCACAGCGGCGAGTTAACCGCCGGTGAGCCTTTTACGCTGCCTGGCCCGCTGGCGCAGGGGTACCACCAGCTCACACTCAGTAAGGGCAAAAAAAGCTGGCAGACGCGGATTATCGTCGCGCCGCGCCGCTGCTATCTGCCTCCGGCGCTGGAAGCGGGGGAAAAACGCTGGGGTGCGCTGGTGCAGCTCTATACCGTGCGCTCTGAACAGAACTGGGGCATCGGCGACTTCGGCGATCTCGACCAGCTGTTGGTGCAGCTGGCTGAACGCGGTGGCGATTTCGTCGGGCTGAATCCGCTGCATGCGCTCTATCCCGCCAGCGCCGGTTTCGCCAGTCCGTACAGCCCGTCGTCGCGCCGCTGGCTGAACGTAATCTATATCGACGTCAGTCAGGTGGCCGATTTTCAGCAAAGCGCGGCGGCACAGAAGTGGTGGAACAGCGCCAGAACCCGGAAGGCGCTGACCAAAGCGCGTGAGGCGGAGCTGGTTGACTACGAGGCCGTAATGGCGCTTAAGCTCGCTGCGCTGCGGCACGCCTGGGCACACTTTCAGACGCGAGACAGCCAGAGCGAAGAGCATCAATCCTGGGCGGCCTTTGTGCATGAAGGCGGCGACAGCCTGCGTTATCAGGCCGCCTACGACGGCATACAGCTGGAGCGGCGGGCAGACAAGGCGCAGCAGGGCGGCTGGCCTGCGTGGCCGGAAGCGTGGCGCAACAGCCAGTTGCCGGAGGTGCAGCAGTGGTGTGAACAGCATGAAGAGGAGATCGCCTTCTGGCAGTGGCTGCAATGGCTGGCGCAGCAGCAGTTCTCTGGCTGCTGGACGCACAGTCAGGCGCTGGGCATGAGCGTCGGACTCTATCGTGACCTGGCTGTGGGCGTGGCGGAAGGCAGCGCGGAAACCTGGCACGACCCGGAGCTTTACCGCCTCAAGGCCTCGGTGGGTGCGCCGCCTGACCGTCTCGGTCCGCTGGGACAAAACTGGGGCTTACCGCCGATGGATCCGCATGTAATGAAGGCGCGCGGCTACCAGCCATTTATCGACATGCTGCGCGCCAATATGCGCGACTGCGGCGCGTTGCGCATCGATCACGTGATGTCACTGCTGCGTCTGTGGTGGGTGCCTGCCGGGGAGACGGCGGATAAAGGCGCCTATGTGGCCTATCCGGTCAACGATCTGCTGGCTATCCTGGCGCTGGAGAGCCACCGGCTGCGCTGCATGGTGATTGGCGAAGACCTGGGCACCGTCCCCCAGGAGATTGTCAGCCTGCTGCGTAAAAGTGGCGTCTTTTCATGGAAGGTGCTCTGGTTTGAGCAGGAGAAGGATGAGCGCTATCGCGCGCCGCAGGACTATCCGCGCCAGTCTATCGCCAGCGCCAGCACGCATGATCTGCCTACGCTGACCGGCTTCTGGGAGCAGGGCGACCTGGCGCTGGGTGAGAAGATTGGCCTCTATCCGGGCGATGCGGTGAAAGCGTTACATCAGCAGCGCGCCGCGCAGAAGCAGGCGCTGCTGGATGCGCTTCATCAGGCGGGCGCCTTACCGGCACGCAGCCAGAAGAAGGCAGAGAAGCTCACCATGACGCCTGCGCTGAATCGGGCAATACATCGCTTCCTGGCGGATACCGACAGTGCGCTGCTTGGCCTGCAGCCTGAGGACTGGCTTGGCATGACCACGCCGGTCAACGTCCCGGGCACGGTGGATCAGTACCCTAACTGGCGACGCAAGCTGAGCAAAACGCTGGAGGAGATCTTTGCGGACAAGGAAGTGAATGCACTGCTGAAGGTGGTCAGCCAGCAGCGTCAGTCAGGACAGAAAGGGCAATAACAGAAGCGCGGCAGCCAGGCTGCCGCGCTTAATCATCAGTAGAACGAGTGTTCACCGCGCTGATGCTCAGTAATATCCCGCACGCCTTTGAGTTCCGGGAAGGCGGCCAGCAGCTCTTTCTCGATACCATCTTTCAGGGTCACGTCGATCATCGAACAGCCGTTACAGCCGCCGCCAAACTGCAGAATGGCGTAGCCCTCATCGGTGATCTCCATCAGCGACACGCGACCGCCATGGCCGGCCAGCTGTGGGTTGATCTGCGCCTGAAGCAGATACTCAACGCGCTCAACCATTGGCGCATCATCAGAGACTTTACGCATTTTGGCATTCGGCGCTTTCAGCGTCAGCTGTGAACCAAGATTGTCGGTAACGAAGTCAATTTCAGCATCTTCCAGATACGGCTTGCTCAGTTCATCAACGTAAGCAGAGAGCTTTTCGAACTTCAGTTCGGTGTCAGTAGCTTCAACGGCATCGGGCGGACAGTAAGAGACGCCACACTCGGCTGTTGGCGTACCCGGGTTAATCACGAATACGCGAATCTGGGTGCCATCTTCTTGTTTGGATAGCAGTTTAGAAAAATGTTCCTGGGCAGAGTCAGTAATTCGGATCATGTCGATTGCTCAATAGTTGACTAATTTAGTTGGTTATAATACGCCCATCAAAGACGCTCTACAAGGTACGGCACAGGCACCAGACCTGCACGCTGGCGGCACCCTGGGCCATTAACAGGCGGCTGATTTCATCTACCGTACTGCCGGTGGTAATGACGTCATCCAGCAGAGCGATATGGCGTCCCTGCACCACCATTTCAAGGCAGAAAGCACCCCGTAAGTTGGTGCGGCGCTGGCGGGCGCTGAGCTGATGCTGTAATGCGCCCCCGCGCTTGCGGGAAAGACCTTCGCGCCATTCACATCCCAGCCAGTGCGCCAGCGGTGCGGCCAGCAGTACCGTCTGATTAAAGCCACGCTGCCAGCGTCGTCGCCGATGCAGCGGAACCGGCAGCAGCAGATCGGGACGCGGCACACTGCCACGCCGGTAAACATTAAGCCAGCTTAGCAAAAGCAGCCGCGCCAGCATCACCCTGAGTGCGGTTATGTGAGAAAATTTAAGCTGGTTAACCCACTGGCTGAACGGCGGACAATAGTCATTGACGCAGACCAGCGCCTGCCAGGCGGGCGGTTTAAGCTGGCAGCGGCCGCAGGCGACCTTTGCTGAACCTGCCGGCAATCCGCAGCGTGGACAGAGCAGCGGTAACGGCGGTAATCCGCGCAGACATAAGCTGCAGATGCCGTGCCGGGCTATCCGCAACGGCATCCGGCATAGCCAACACAGGGCAGGCATTGCTAGCATAGCGACCTCCTTATCATTTTCGGGATAGTAACTGATGACGTCGCTCTACTGGCACACCTGCGGAGAAGGAAAACGCGATCTTGTGCTGCTGCACGGATGGGGACTGAATGCCGAAGTCTGGCAAAGCATCATTCCGCGACTCAGTGCGCACTATCGCCTGCATCTGGTCGATCTGCCCGGCTATGGCCGCAGCCAGCATTTCGGTGCGCTGACGCTGGAGCAGATGGCAGCGCAATTGCTGCCTGCGCTGCCACCGCAGTCGATTGTGGTGGGCTGGTCGCTGGGCGGACTGGTGGCGACGCAGCTGGCGCTGAGTGCGCCAGAAAAACTGGCTGCACTGATCACCGTTGCCTCGTCGCCCTGTTTCACCGCCACAGAGAGCTGGCCCGGCATTAAACCGGAGACGCTGCAGAACTTTCAGCAGATGCTCAGCAACGATTTCCAGCGCACGGTGGAGCGCTTTCTGGCGCTGCAGACGCTGGGTACCGAAACGGCTCGCGCCGATGCGCGGCAGCTGAAAGAGGTGGTGCTGTCGCAGCCGATGCCGGAAGTGGCGGTGCTGGATGGCGGACTGGATATTCTGCGCCAGGTCGATCTGCGCGACGCGTTACCGCAGATTACGCTGCCGTTCCTGCGACTCTATGGCGCGTTAGATGGACTGGTGCCGCGCCGGATTGCGGCGGAGATAGATGAAATGTTGCCAGCATCGCCCTCAGTGGTTATCGAAAAAGCCGCACATGCGCCTTTTATTTCCCATCCTGAGCGCTTTTGCCTGCATATTGTTAATTTTATCAGTAATCTGCCGTGATAATGACGCTTTGAACTGGCAAAATCGCAGACAGCAGCAATACTTCTCTCTGTGAGCGAGGCCGTTGCAATTTTATGTGATTAGTCATGGAAATGACTATGCCGTTCCATACTGCCTTACGCGTTTAGCGGCTGCTTACATCTCACAATGGATCATGAATGAGGGTAAACATAATGAAGGTTTTTAAATGGGTTGTGGCTTCAATGATGATGGGCGCGATTTCATTTTCTGCGATGGCAGCGAAAGAAGTCACCCAGGAAGAAGTTAAAACAATGAACCTGCAAAAGATCGGCAACGTTAACACCACGGCGGAAACCACCTCGCCAATGGATGCTAAGAAAGTGTTGTCGAAGCTCGCTGACGAAAAGGGCGGTAAATATTACCGCGTGATCGCAGGCCGCGAACACGGTAAATTCAGCGCAACGGCTGAAGTCTACAAGTAATTAACGTAGCCACATGAACTGCCAGGCATCCAGCTTAACCGGCTGGGTGCCATCAATTTTCTCTCCGCTCACCACATCCTGCAACGTATGCGCCACCGGTAATTGCGTCTCCACTGACCGTCCACTGAGATTAAACACGCACAGCAGCCCGTCGCCGCTTTCTGGCTGATGACGTCTGAGCACCAGCACGGCATTTTCGCTCTCATAAAGCGTCATCGGATTATCCGGGTGAAACGCAGGCTGACGACGACGCAGCTGAATCAGTTGCCCGAGCCGGGTATAGACCTGCTGGCGCAGCCAGTTACCGCCCGCCAGATCTCCCTCAATCTGCTGTAAATCATACTTCTGCCGATTAATCGCCCGGTTGTGTCCGGCGGCGCGCACGCCATCGTAATGGTTACGACCACCCAGAATGCTCTGGATATAGATGGCAGGCACGCCGGGAAAGACCAGCAGAATCGCATGGGCCAGCAAAAAACGTTTCAGCCGCGTGGCGTCATCGTCATCTTCACGGTTGAGCGCATCCAGATAGGTGACGTTGATTTCATAGGGGCTGGTGGTGCCGTCAGGGTTGTTTTTATAGGAGACCAGCGCGCCTTCCAGCGCCAGATCGCGCACCAGCGCCACAATCTCTACTTCAGACAAAATGCCGCGCGCCGGATTAAGGCCGATGCCGTCGTGTGACGCCAGAAAGTTGAAAAAGGTGGTGTCGTTGCTGCTGAGATCCAGAGCGCTCGCCCACTGCCGCAGTGCGCGCGCCGAGCCGGTGTGAATCGCATGCAGTACCAGCGGCGGCAGTGAAAACTGATAGACCATCTGCGCCTCATCGTGCCCGTTGCCCAGATAGCTGATGTTGTCCTGATGCGGCACGTTAGTCTCGGTGATAATCACCGTGCCAGGCGCAACCTGGTCGGCAATAGCGCGAAACAGCTTCACCAGCTGATGAGTCTTTTCCAGATGAATACAGCGCGTGCCGGGCGTTTTCCACATGTAGCCGACCGCATCGAGACGCACATAGTCAGCGCCGCGTTTCAGGTAATCGAGCAGCACATTGACCATGCGCAGCAGCACCTCAGGATTGGCAAAGTTGAGGTCGATCTGGTCAGCGCTGAAGGTGGTCCAGATAAAGCGGGTTTCGCCATCCGCCATTTTAAACGGCGTCAGCAGCGGCGAGGTGCGCGGACGCGTCACGGCGCTGAGATCGGTGGCGGGCGGCATACTGATAAAGAAATCGTCCCAGCCGGGATCCTGCGCCAGGAAGTGGCTGAACCAGGCGCTGTGTGCCGACATATGGTTGCAGACAAAATCGAACATCAGCCGGGTTTCCTGATGCAGCCGCGCAATGTCCTGCCAGTCGCCGCACAGCGGATCGACCTGATGGTAATCAATCACCGAAAAGCCGTCATCGGACGACCAGGGGAAAAAGGGCAGCAGGTGAACCAGCGGAAACGTGGATTGCAGGTGCTGCTGATAGAACCGGGAAAAGGTGCTGAGCGTGGGTTTATCGGCTTCGCGAAACTGATCGGCATAGGTGATCAGCACCACATCCTGCTCATCCCAGTGTGCCTTGCGCGGCAGCTTAATGGCCTCGCGGGCGGTGGCGATGTCAGCCAGCAGGCGCGCAAAGGTCGCCTCCGGAAATGTGCCAGCATAAATCTTATCAATCAGATCGGTGATCGTTTCCATCGTGAATTGGGTGCCACAGCAGGTGTTGTTTTTATGACAGGCGTCTTTTTAGCGTAGCGCGATGGCGGGGATTTTCAACCGGGGAGAAGGGTGTGAAGAGGGGGCCAGGCAGTGGCCCCCTGAAAAGCTTAGCGTTTTTTACCGAAAGCCGCAGCCAGCGCATCACCCATCGCACTGTTACCTGCTGACGAGCTGACCGGACGCGGACGACCTTTCGCGTTGTTCTGACGTTTCTCCTCGCGCGGAGCAGCGTTTTTCGCGCCACCACGGGCATTGCCTTCGCCTGGCTGCTCATCAAGACGCATGGTCAGGGCAATACGCTTGCGCTGGAGATCGACCTCCATCACTTTCACTTTGACGATATCGCCCGCTTTCACCACCTGATGCGGATCTTCCACGAAGCGATCGGAGAGCGAAGAGATATGCACCAGGCCATCCTGATGCACGCCGATATCCACAAATGCACCGAAGTTGGTCACGTTAGTGACGGCACCTTCGAGGATCATGCCCGGCGTCAGATCGTTCAGCGTCTCTACGCCTTCAGCGAACTGTGCGGTTTTAAACTCAGGACGCGGATCGCGGCCCGGCTTCTCAAGCTCTTTCATGATGTCGGTGACGGTCGGCAGACCAAAACGTTCATCAATGAAATCGCGGGCGCTGAGATTACGCAGGCTGCCTGCGTTGCCCATCAGATCGCTCAGTGCCTGCTCGGTGGCGGCCAGGATGCGCTCCACCACCGGGTAGGCTTCCGGATGCACAGTCGAGGCATCCAGCGGGTTATCGCCATGGTTGATGCGCAGGAAGCCCGCACACTGCTCAAAGGCTTTTGGCCCAAGGCGGCTCACTTTCAGCAACTGCTGACGGTTCTGGAAGCGGCCATGCTCATCACGCCAGCCGACAATATTCTGCGCCATCATGCGCGTCAGGCCCGCCACGCGGGTCAGCAGCGGCACCGAGGCGGTGTTGAGGTCAACGCCGACGGCATTCACGCAATCTTCCACTACCGCGTCGAGTTTCTTCGCCAGCTGGCTCTGACTGACGTCATGCTGATACTGACCCACACCGATCGATTTCGGGTCGATTTTCACCAGCTCAGCCAGCGGATCCTGCAAACGTCGGGCAATCGACACCGCGCCGCGCAGCGAAACATCGAGATCCGGGAACTCCAGCGCCGCCAGTTCAGAGGCCGAATAGACAGATGCGCCAGCTTCACTGACAATCACTTTTTGCGCCGTGACCTGCGGGAACTGCTGCTGCAGATCCAGGAAGAAGCGCTCAGTTTCACGTGAAGCGGTGCCGTTGCCAATCGCCACCAGCTCAACCTGATGCTTAATGCAGAGTGCCGCTACGGCGGCCGCGGCTTTCGCGGTCTGGCCGGTATGCGGATAGACGGTATCGGTCGCGACGACCTTGCCGGTGGCATCGACCACCGCCACTTTGACACCGGTGCGCAGGCCTGGGTCCAGCCCCATGGTGGCGCGCATACCGGCGGGAGCGGCCATCAGCAGATCGTGCAGGTTGCGGGCAAAGACGTTAATCGCTTCATCTTCTGCGCGTTCGCGCACCGTGCCCATCAGCTCCGTTTCCAGATGCAGCATCACCTTGATGCGCCACGTCCAGCTCACCACCGCTTTACGCCAGCTGTCGGCAGGAGCGTTATTCAGGCGCAGGTTCAGGTGCTCAGCAATCAGCGTTTCGCCGTGGCTTTCACGCGGTGCTTCATCAAACTGTGGATCGGCATTCAGCGACAGTTGCAGCACGCCTTCGTTGCGGCCACGCAGCATCGCCAGCGCACGGTGCGACGGCACGCCGCTCAGCGCTTCATGGTGATCAAAGTAGTCGCGGAACTTCGCGCCCGCTTCCTCTTTGCCTTCCACCACGCGTGACACCAGATGGGCATTTTTCCACAGGTAATTACGCACCTTCGCCAGCAGCGCGGCATCTTCAGCGAAACGCTCCATCAGAATGTAGCGGGCACCATCCAGCGCGGCACGGACGTCGGCGACGCCTTTGTCGGCATCGACATACTGTTCGGCAAGCTGCTCAGGAATGTGAGACGGCTCCTGCCACAGCGTCTCCGCCAGCGGCTCCAGACCCGCTTCGATAGCGATCTGTCCACGCGTCCGGCGTTTCTGTTTGTAGGGCAGGTAGAGGTCTTCAAGCTCGGTTTTGCTGAGGGTGGTGTTGATCGCGCGGGCGAGGTCGTCAGTGAGTTTCCCCTGATCGTCAATCGACTTCAGAATCGACTGGCGTCGCTCTTCAAGTTCACGCAGATAGCTGAGGCGGGTTTCCAGCTGGCGCAACTGGGTATCATCCAGCCCGCCGGTGACCTCTTTACGATAGCGTGCGATAAACGGCACGGTATTCCCTTCATCCAGCAGGCGAACGGCGGCGTCAACTTGCTCTGGACGCGCCTGGAGCTCACTGGCAATTATCTGGCTCAGAACTTTCATCATCAGGATTGTCTTGCTTTCCGGGTTGAGAAATAGCCGACAGTTATACGGATTGATGGTTAAAATTGCCAGAGACGCGGGCGGCTTTCAGCGATAATCTGAAGGGTTATTGCGGGTAGTCAATCGCGTTGATATACCACAGTGCCGGCCCCACTGGCGTCTCGACGGTGGCGGCATCGCCGACCTCTTTTTTCAGCAGCGCCCGCGCCATGGGCGAGTCGATGGAGATGTAATCTTTGCGGCCAAAAATCTCATCGTAGCCCACAATGCGGAAGCGTTTTAGGTCGCCCTCATCGTTTTCAATTTCCACCCAGGCGCCAAAGAAGACTTTGCCATCCTGCTGGGGTGAATAGTCAACGATACGCAGCTGTTCAAGACTTTTGGTCAGATAGCGAACGCGACGGTCGATTTCACGCAGCCGTTTTTTGTTGTACTGATAATCGGCATTTTCACTGCGATCGCCAAGACTGGCAGCCCAGGTGACTTTTTTTGTCACTTCCGGTCGCTCTTCACGCCAGAGATAGTCGAGTTCTGCTTTCAGCTTATCGAAGCCTTCGCGGGTAATGAGTCGGGTTTTCATGCTATACCGGCCAGAGAGATCCAAAGAGGAACAGTGTAAGACAAAGGGGGCGCGGCAAAAAAGGGCGGGGAAAGGGTTTTTAAAGGCTAAAAACCCACGTTGACTTCCCCGGCGGCGAAAGGGTTGGTGCTGAACAACAATCTGAAGCCAGTAATCTGAAGCTGTAAAAGAAGTCGTGATACTTATTTACCGGCGTGAGTCGCCGTGGTGGTCGATGTACCGGTGCTGTGACCGTCACCGCCGCCGCCGCCCATGGTGGCCAGCGCAACGCCCAGCAGGGCTGCGACTGCGCCAACACCGATGGCGTTAGAGTTACCTTGTGCTGTGGTGGTTGCCGCTGCGCCAGCTGCTTCACCGGTGGCTGTGGCAGCATAAGCTGGAGTGACGCTGCTTAATGCCAGCGCGCTCAGCAGTAAAATTGTTTTTTTCATTGTGTGTAATCCCCGTTGAGACATCGAATGTTGCCTGAGCAGTCTGGTTGAAAACGGAGAAGGCGAAAAGTTGGCTTTACTGATTGATTTAACGGACTTTAATTTCAACTGGTCTTGCTGGTGGCACCGCTGAAACTAATCCGAGAGGAGAGTGGGGCGTTACGCAGGTTTGCTGGAATATTATGCTGTTTGGCTACTGTTGAGGTAGATTATCTGGAGCTTATCCACAGTGATGGCTGATCATTAAGTCAAATTGTCTGCTAACTTGCTGAATTCGTTCATCGAATAAAAACTGGCCCGCTTCTGACGCCAGCGATTCAGAGAAACAGAGCCGTTTTTTCAGATTTGCCGTAACAGGGGCCGGGCAGCGCCAGACGCGTTAAAACTGACCCGAAATCGCCTTAAATCAAATATAAGCTCCTGTTTAATATGCTTTGTAACAATTTTGGCTAGAATATAAACCATTAATGACTGTCACTATAAGGCATCTTTTTTTAACAATGTTGGCTCAGGCAATAGCGCCTTTGGGAGTTGAAAATGCAAGAGAACTACAAAATTCTGGTCGTCGATGATGATATGCGTCTGCGTGCACTGCTTGAACGCTATCTCACCGAGCAGGGCTTTCAGGTGCGCAGTGTCGCTAATGCCGAGCAGATGGATCGTCTGTTAACCCGTGAATCCTTTCATCTGATGGTGCTCGACCTGATGTTGCCAGGCGAGGATGGTCTCTCTATCTGCCGTCGTCTGCGCAGTCAGAGCAACCCGATGCCGATTATTATGGTGACCGCCAAGGGCGAAGAGGTGGATCGTATCGTGGGGCTGGAGATCGGCGCCGACGACTATATTCCTAAACCCTTTAACCCGCGTGAGCTGCTGGCGCGTATCCGTGCGGTGCTGCGCCGTCAGGCCAATGAACTGCCAGGCGCGCCTTCGCAGGAAGAGGCGATCATCGCCTTTGGTAAGTTCAAACTTAACCTCGGCACCCGCGAGATGTTCCGTGAAGATGAGCCGATGCCACTGACCAGCGGTGAGTTTGCGGTGCTGAAAGCACTGGTCAGCCACCCGCGTGAGCCGCTGTCTCGCGATAAGCTGATGAACCTGGCGCGTGGCCGTGAATACAGCGCCATGGAACGTTCGATTGACGTCCAGATCTCCCGCCTGCGTCGCATGGTGGAAGAGGATCCTGCGCATCCGCGTTATATCCAGACCGTCTGGGGTCTGGGCTACGTCTTTGTGCCGGACGGCAGTAAAGCATGAAGCGACTGCGCTTCTCGCCTCGCAGTTCGTTTGCCCGCACCCTGCTGCTGATCGTTACCCTGCTGTTTGTCAGCCTGGTAACGACCTATCTGGTGGTGCTGAACTTCGCCATTCTTCCCAGCCTGCAACAGTTCAATAAGGTGCTCGCTTACGAAGTTCGTATGCTGATGACCGACCGGTTGCAGCTGGAAGATGGCACGCAGCTGGAAGTGCCACCGGCGTTTCGCCGGGAAATCTACCGCGAACTGGGGATCTCGCTCTACACCAATGCAGCAGCAGAGGAGAGCGGATTACGATGGGCGCAGCACTATGAATTCCTGAGCGAGCAGATGGGCCAGCAGCTTGGCGGTCCCACCGATGTGCGGGTTGAGGTTAACAAAAACTCGCCCGTCGTCTGGCTGAAAACCTGGCTGTCGCCCGATATCTGGGTGCGGGTGCCGCTGACTGAGATTCATCAGGGCGACTTCTCGCCGCTGTTCCGCTACACCCTGGCGATTATGCTGCTGGCGATTGGCGGTGCCTGGCTGTTTATCCGCATCCAGAACCGCCCGCTGGTGGATCTGGAGCACGCCGCTCTGCAGGTCGGGCGCGGGATTATTCCGCCGCCGCTGCGCGAGTATGGCGCGTCAGAAGTGCGATCGGTGACCCGCGCCTTTAACCAGATGGCGGCCGGGGTGAAGCAGCTGGCGGATGACCGCACGCTCTTAATGGCGGGCGTCAGCCACGATTTGCGAACGCCGCTGACCCGTATTCGTCTCGCCACCGAGATGATGAGCGAGCAGGATGGCTACCTGGCCGAATCGATTAATAAAGATATCGAAGAGTGCAACGCCATTATCGAACAGTTCATCGACTACCTGCGTACCGGTCAGGAGATGCAGACTGAGCGCGCCGACCTTAACAGTGTGCTGGGCGAAGTGGTGGCCGCTGAAAGCGGCTATGAACGTGAGATCGAAAATGCGGTGATGCCGGAAGAGTTAATGCTGGATATCAACCCGCTGTCGATTAAACGGGCACTGGCTAACCTGGTGGTCAATGCCGCGCGATACGGTAATGGCTGGATCAGGGTCAGCAGCGGACGGGAACTGCATCGTGCCTGGTTCCAGGTGGAAGATGATGGACCTGGCATTAAGCCGGATCAGCTGGCGCATCTGTTCCAGCCCTTTGTGCGCGGCGACAGCGCCCGCAGCACCAGCGGAACCGGTCTGGGCCTGGCGATCGTGCAGCGTATCATCGATGCCCATCAGGGCTCGCTGGAGATTGGCGAGAGCGAACGCGGCGGTTTACGCATTCGTGCCTGGTTGCCGTTAGTGGAAAGCATGGCGCTGAGCCACAACAACGGCAGCAACAGCGTGTCGGGATGATAAAAACGGCGCGGCAGTTTCATTGCCGCGCCGCTTCTTTTAGCGTTGCGGGCCAGCTTTCACCAGCGCAGCACCTGCGGCGTTATCCGTGTACTTGTCGAAGTTATCAATAAAACGCTGCGCCAGACCTTCGGCGGCGGCGGTCCACTTCTCCTCACTCTCCCAGCTACGACGCGGATCGAGCGTATCACTATCCAGTTCGCCCAGCGTAACCGGCATCTGCAGATTAAAGATCGGCAGCGTTTCCATCGGCGCATCATCCAGCTCACCCGCCAGAATGGCATTGATAATGGCGCGGGTATTCTTCAGTGAGATGCGTTTGCCGCTGCCGTTCCAGCCGGTATTGACCAGATAAGCCTGCGCACCGGACGCCTCCATCCGTTTCACCAGCACTTCCGCATACTGCGTCGGATGCAGCATCAGGAACGCCGCGCCGAAACAGGCGGAGAAGGTGGGGGTCGGCTCAGTGACGCCACGCTCGGTCCCCGCCAGTTTGGCGGTGAAACCTGACAGGAAATGATACTGCGTCTGCTCCGGCGTCAGACGTGAAACCGGCGGCAGCACGCCAAACGCATCGGCGGTCAGGAAAATCACTTTCTTCGCGTGGCCCGCTTTTGAGACCGGCTGCACGATATTGTCGATGTGATTGATCGGATAGGAGACGCGGGTGTTTTCGGTTTTGCTGCCGTCGTCATAATCGACGCTGCCATCTTCGCGAACCACCACATTTTCCAGCAGCGCATTGCGGCGAATGGCGCGGTAGATCTCCGGCTCAGCCTGCTCAGAGAGGTTGATGGTTTTGGCGTAACAACCGCCCTCGAAGTTAAACACGCCATCATCGTCCCAGCCGTGCTCATCGTCACCGATCAGCTGGCGGTCAGGATCGGTAGAAAGTGTGGTTTTACCGGTGCCCGAGAGGCCAAAGAAGACCGCCACATCGCCCGCTTTACCCACGTTTGCTGAGCAGTGCATCGAGGCGATGCCTTTCAGCGGCAGCAGGTAGTTCATGATGGCGAACAGACCTTTCTTCATCTCGCCGCCGTACCAGGTTCCGCCAATCAGCTGCATGCGTTCAGTCAGATTGAAGGCGACAAAGTTTTCAGAGTGAAGACCCTGCGCCTGCCAGTCTGGATTGGTACATTTGGCGCCGTTCATCACCACAAAGTCGGGAGTGAATTCGGCCAGTTCAGCGTCGTCAGGCTGGATGAACATGTTCTTCACGAAGTGTGCCTGCCAGGCCACTTCGGTGACAAAACGTACGCTCAGACGGGAATCGGCATTGGCACCACAGAACGCATCCACCACAAACAGGCGCTTGCCGGAAAGCTGGCGGGTGACGCAGCTTTTCAGCGCGTTCCAGGTCTCCTGCGACAGGGGCTGATTGTCGTTTTTGCCGGTGCCCTGGTCGTTCCACCACAGGGTATCGCGCGTGGTGTCGTCACGCACAATGTACTTATCCTTTGGCGATCGCCCGGTGAAAATCCCGGTGTCTACTGCAATCGCGCCGCTCTGCGTCAGGGTGCCACGAGCAAAACCTTCGAGGTCCGGGCGCGTCTCTTCCTGAAAAAGCGTGTCGTAATCAGGGTTGTAAACCACTTCCGTGGTATCCACGATGCCCAAAGCGGCAAGGTCTTGCGAGGTCAGGCCGTTAACGCGCATTTTACTGCTCCTTAAATCGGTGTCTGTTCTGCAAAGCAGAGATAGGTTGGGATCGTGCCACCGGCTGTTGTATCGGGTGCGGCAAATCACTGACAGTCGACTGCGCTTCGTCACGACAGCCTGCAAAGATCACCGGGCAATTCAGGGCATCTGCCTCTGACTTCCGGGCGTTTGCACGATCGCGCGCAGTTTACTCTTCTGCGTTAAGGGAAAAAGGGCAGTGATCTAAAAATGCGACTCAGGGCGCGTTAAGGCTATGTTTCGAACGTTTAAAAGATGTTATGAAAGTAAAAAAAGATAATTTGTCTGAAAAATTATGGGGATAGGCATGGGCGGCGCGGAAGGGGCGGCAGAAGCCGCCCGATAAATCAGTGAAGCTGGTTATTATTCTCAAGGGAGTGGCTGCGAATACCGGCGATATCGACAGCGTCAAACACGTAGTTTGAGCCGCAATAGTCGCAGTGCATGTCGATTTTGCCATCTTCCGCGATGATCTCATCCACCTCTTCCTGCGGCAGCGTGGTCAGTACTTCGCCACAGCGCTCACGCGAGCAGGTGCATTTGTAGATCACCGGCTGCGGATCGTAGAGGGTGACCTCTTCCTGATGGTAGAGACGCCACAGCGCTTCATTCGCAGGCAGATCGATCAGCTCTTCCGTTTTAATGGTTTCGGTCAGCGTTGCCAGATGGTCGAAAACCTCTTTCTCCGTATCCTGCGCCGGCATCACCTGCAGCAGAATACCCGCGGCGCCTTTGTCGCTGGTGCGGATAAACAGCCGCGTTGGCAACTGCTCTGAGCGCATGAAGTAATCTTCCAGGCACTCCGCCAGAGTTTCACCTTCCAGTCCCACCACTCCCTGATAACGTTCGCCCTTTTCAGGGGAAATGGTGATCACCAGATAGCCATTGCCCACCATGCTTTTCAGGGTACTGTCGTCCGGGATGTCGCCTTTGATACGCGCTACGCCGCGCAGTTCCTGGTTGTTGTTACCGTTGATCACCGCCAGCGACAGCGGACCGTCACCCTGCAATTGCACGGTGATTTCGCCATCAAACTTCAGCGTGGCAGTCAGCAGGCTGGTGGCGACCAGCATCTCACCCAGCAGCGTTTTAACCGGTGCCGGATAGTCATGGTTCTTTACGGTTTCACGCCAGGTGTCAGAGACGTTCACCAGCTCGCCGCGCACGGCGGCATTTTCAAACAGATAACGGTGCAGTTGATCCTGGGCTGACATATTTTTTCTCTCACTGGTACGGGGCGATGGCGCGTCAGCTAAGACGGCGTTATTCATCGCCCGATAATTTAAACTTCATCAAATCGCGACGCTCTTTTTTGTCAGGTCGCCGATCGGGATGGGGCATAGTCAGCGCATTCATTTTGCGCGCCTGCGCCATTTTTTCGCGTTTTTCAATGCTGGCATCGGTTTCGCGATAGAGCTGCTGGGCCTCGCTGGCGGGACGGCGCTGAGCGCTGATGTCCGCCACCACTACGGTGCGTTCATCGTTGCCCTGACGCAGTGTCAGTTCCGCATTCAGCTCTACCACCTTGCCGGGTTTGCTGCGCTGGCCGTTGTAATGCACTTTGCCGCCTTCAATCATCTCCCGCGCAATCGCCCGGGTTTTGTAAAAGCGCGCGGCCCACAGCCACTTGTCGAGGCGTACCTCTTCGCTGCTTTTCTCTTTCTTCATTGCTGCTCCTGACTCAGATCAGCGTCCGGTAATCGCCGGTGGCGCGATGACGCTGAAAGATTTGCTCAGGACGACCCGAATCGGGGTTCTTTACGCCTAAGCACTCGCCGATGCCCCATGACGCCGCAGCATCCAGAATCACTTCGCTATCATCGATAAACAGCGTGCGCGGCGCAGAAAAGCCGGTGTGCTGTTGTACCGCCTGCCATAAACGTTGGTCTTCTTTCGGATACCCAAAGGTATGGGTGGAAAGTAATAAATCAAGGTGCGGCGCTAAACCTGTCTGCGCCAGTTTGACGTCCAGATTGTAAGGATGCGCGTTGGTCAGCAGGATAGTGGACTTGCCGGCACGGCGCAGAGCCTGCAAAAAAGGCAGCGTATCGTCACGCAGCGCAATCCGGCTGCGCATCGCCCAGGTCATGGCACGGATGTCCAGCGCCAGCGCTTCTGCCCAGTAATCCAGACAATACCAGTTTAGCGTATGGGCGACGGCCTGATACTTTTCCGCGATGATCGCTTCGGCTTCCGCCCGGGTGATGCCGCGTTGCTGACTGAGTTGTTCAGGCACATGCTCCAGCCAGAAGTGGCGATCAAACGCCAAATCCAGCAGCGTGCCATCCATGTCGAGCAGCACGGTATCAATCTCAGACCAGTTGAGCATGCGGATGTTTCACCCTGTAAAAAAACCGGGCGACAGGGTAGCACAGAAGGGCAGGGCTCAGAATATCGGGCGCACGCTCTGCAAAGTGCCGAGGTTATGATTGAAGCACTTGTCGTAATAGTGCTGGATATCGATCATGCGCTGGCGATTAAGGTGCATACGGCGCAGCGCCAGTAACCCATTGATCACACCGCAGGTTAACAGCACCAGCAGCAGCAATACGGTGCCGAGATAGCGCCACTGCGCCATGGCATCCGGTTCATTGTGCAGCACAATGTGACGCGTGCCGTTGGCATCCGTTGAAATGCTGGTGATGATGCCGCTGGCGCTGAAAGGCGTATGCAGCAGCATGGCGGAGATACGTTGCAGTTCGCGCCACTGAGAGGGCGGATCGAGGTCAAACAGCGACACGGTTGGCTGAGGCTGATTCACCAGCTGGCGACCCTCGTCGCTGACGATCAGGAACCCCCCTGGCGGCGGGCTGTTAAGATTTTCTGCCGCACGACGGGTTTCGCGGAAAAAGAAGGTCGAGGTGGCGGTATTGACCAGGTTTTCCAGGGCTTCGGCACTGACCGGCCGCAGCAGCACATTCATGCCGTTTAGCTGGCCGGAATCTGCGCGACGCATCAGCGCTTCCCAGTCTTTGGCATTGCCCAGGTTCACCAGCGCATTTTTCAGGCGCATACAATCCTGTGGTTGATTACAGAGATCCTGCGTTTTCATCACCAGATCGGAGAAGTCATCCAGCAGGATCATGCCGGACTTCTGAATCGCGGAGGCCAGCTGCGGATTCAGTTTAGGATCGGTATTGGTTTCCGGATGCAGCTGCTTTGTGGTGGTCTCCAGCAGAGCAGCGGCTTTATCAATAATGTCCGATTGTGGCTGCGGCAACGGCGTGGCGTTATTCCAGTAGACCGCCGAGCAGTCGAACGGCATGAAGGCGTAACTTCGGTTGCTCTGATAGTTGTCCGGCACCGAACACATGCCGGTACCGCTCACTTTGAGGTTGTCGCCAATATTCAGGGGCACGCTGCTGAGTTTATCGACGCTGCTGACCTCCAGGCTGTCGGTGCCCCTGGCCCAGGCCAGACTGAGCTTGATCGGCATGCCGAGCGGGATCCAGGTGACCAGCATGGTCAGCACCATCAGTGAACCACAGGCCAGCACCACGTTTTTCCGCCAGCGCTGAATAGGGAAGTTTTTGACTTCATCCTGCAGCGACAGGAAGCGACCCTGACGCACCACCTGACGGTTAAGGTAGATCTCCACATCCGTCACCTGTCCGAGATCGTGCGCGACATAAGGCTGCCAGTGTGGTGGATAGGCGAGGTCAATAATCCCCAGTGTGATATTGCTCTGCTCCTGGTTCGATTCGCTGAACAGGCCCCAGCGCTTTGGCGCGCCGCGCAGGCAGTGTATGTCACGCAGGCCGCGCTCACCCGGAATGCGGTAGAGCAGCCACAGGCTGGCGGCAATCATGACTGCACCCGTCAGCACCAGCCAGATCATCAGCGTTGCGGGGACTAACAGGCTGAAGAAGAAGAGTAAGAAGGCAAGAGAGATGATCACCGCTTCACGCGTGCCATCTGGCCGCGACAGACGATACTCTTCCGGCGTCTCTTTGCGCACCTGCAGCAGTTCGACGTTTTCCGTTTCCGCTTTGCGGATAGAGGCGTTGGTCGACACCGGACGCATCAGCGTCGGCAGCGATTGCTGATCCACGGCGTAATCCACCAGCGAGTGGCCGTTCAGCGAGATCACCAGCGGAATAGATTGGGTGCGGATTAACTCAACGTAGTTTTCGTCGGCGATGTACTGCTCCCACAGCGGCGGCAGATGAACTTCAACTTCATCTAGGTAGTAGCGCCATTTATGGGGATCGTCCGTGGAGAGTCCGTAGCGGGTAATCGCACGGGTAACGGGGTAGACATTGTTGCTTTGTGCCGTCAGCGTCAGTCGTTCGGACGCGCTGCGCTTATCGGTCGTCACCGTAGTACGGGGCTGCTTTTCCAGCGCGGCGACATACTTATCAACCGCCTCACGCTCCTGAGCAGAGAGTTTACGGCAGGGCGGACTGATAAATGGCAGAGGTTTCGCCAACGGCGGACGATGCCGCATAGCGTACCAGAACCCAATGCCTGCCAGGATTGAACAGGTCAGCACTATGGCCAGGATCATCAAGATTGTGCTCATGCTCTGCTCAATTCAGCCAAAATGCTGCCTTCACTTTAAACTTTCGCTTTCGGTTATGCTCACTATAAAAGAGGCATTCCGGAAGATTATATAACCCTGAGGAGTCAGACACCCGATGAAATAGTGCCAGCGTATATCTGATTAGCATTTGTTAAACCCTGCCTTGTCCGAATGGTAACCGGCTCAGACTGGATTAAATATCGGTATTATCTGAAACTTATCGCAGCATATTGACTAATGCAAATTTAGTCTTAACTGATAACCAAAGGCTGTTATTCAATCGATGTAATCTGTGTAACGATAACGTGATTGTCTGACTGTCGCACAATTGCCTGTGGTTAGGTATGCTAATTCGCTCCAGATAGCCGGCGCAAAATAATTTGAGGCTGATATGAAAATTCCAAAAAAACCTGACATCCTCAATATCACCGCCGTGGCACGTTCACGGTTATTCACCATTGAATCGGTCGATCTGACTTTCAGCAATGGTGCGCATCGCGTTTATGAGCGGATGAAGCCCTCAGAGCGTGAAGCGGTGATGATTGTGCCGATTATTGATGACCATCTGATCCTGATTCAGGAGTATGCCGTCGGACTGGAAACCTATGAGCTTGGTTTCCCCAAGGGGCTGATCGATTCAGGTGAAACCGTGAATGAAGCGGCAGTTCGCGAACTGAAAGAAGAGGTCGGTTTTGGTGCCGATCAGCTGACAACGCTGGGCAAACTCACCATGGCACCCTCCTACTTTTCCAGCAAAATGAACATTGTGGTGGCGGAAGGTCTTTACGCTGAAAAGCTTGAAGGCGATGAGCCGGAGCCGCTGATTGTCCACCGCTGGCCGCTGAGCGATATGATGTCGCTGCTGGATGAGCCCGATTTCCGCGAGGCACGTAATGTCAGTGCGCTGTTTATGGCGCGCGAATGGCTGGTGAAGCAGGGACGGCTGAGTTACTGAATATCATCTGTGACTGAATAAAAAAGGCCGACTGACGTCGGCCTTTTTTACAGTGCGGTTTCGTGGGTCACATCAGAACAGCTCGTGACTCTCACCGTTATCCATAATGGTGGTACCCACATCATGAACCGAATATTCGGTTGGCTGGGTGCCATTGATGAAGTACTCCTGACGGGTGTTACCCCCTCCATTTGCCAGCTTGCCGGTGCTGCGATCGATCGTCACCGTGACCACGCCATCCGGTGGTGTTAACGGCTGCACCGGTACGCCATCCAGCGCACTCTTCATGTACTCATCCCATGCAGGTTGTGCGCTCTTAGCACCGCCTTCATAGCCCGAAATCTGATCGGGAATGGCGCCGGAGAGCGTGCTGCGGCCCAGATTGCGGCGCGCATCATCAAAGCCGATCCAGACTGAGGTGACCACGCCAGGGCCGTAACCCGAGAACCAGGCATCTTTCGAGCTGTTAGTGGTACCGGTTTTACCGCCGATATCATTACGCTTAAGGTCACGCCCGGCACGCCAGCCTGTTCCCATCCAGCCCGGTTCGCCAAAGATGTTACTGTTCAGCGCGCTCTTGATCAGGAAGGTGAGCGGGGTGTTGATCACGTGGGGTGCATATTGCTGCTCACCCTGTTGTGCCTGAGCGGGAACCTGCTCCAGTTCAGGCTGAGGAACGGCCTGATTCTGGTTGTTATTTGAGGCAGCAACGTTCTCGACGCTCTCTTCATTCAGGGCCAGCGCTTTTTTGGTCTCGCCATAGATCACCGGCAGATTGCACTGCGGGCAGGCGATCTTCGGTTTCTCTTCAAATACGAGGCCGCCCTGTTCGTTCTCAATCCGGGTGATGAAGTAAGGATCGACCAGGAAGCCGCCATTCGCCATCACGGAGTAGCCGCGCACCACCTGTAACGGGGTAAACGAGGCCGCACCTAATGCCAGCGATTCGGTATGAACAATGTTCTGAGCCGGGAAACCAAAGCGCTGCAGATACTCAGCGGCGTAATCCACGCCCATCGCACGCATCGCACGCACCATCACCACGTTTTTCGACTGGCCTAAACCCTGACGCAGACGAATCGGACCATCGTAAGTTGGCGGGGAGTTCTTGGGACGCCAGTCAGCACCCGCACCCGCATCCCAGCGTGAAATCGGCACATCGTTAAGGATTGAGGCGAGCGTCAGCCCGCGATCCATTGCGGCGGTATAGAGGAAAGGCTTGATGTTAGAGCCGACCTGACGTAGCGCCTGGGTCGCACGGTTAAACATGCTCTGGTTAAAGGCAAAGCCGCCTACCAGCGCGCGCACCGCACCATCATTCGGATCCAGCGAGACCAGCGCCGAGTTCACATCCGGCACCTGGCCCAGCCACCACTCATCACCCACTTTGCGCACCCAGATCTGCTGGCCGGCCTGCAATACCTGCGTCACGCTTTTCGGCGTCGGGCCCTGCACGGTGTCAGACTTATAAGGACGCGCCCAGCGCACACCCGCTAATGCCAGCGACACATTGCTGCCATCTTTCAGCATCACGGTCGCTTCATCGCTGCGCGCTTCCGTTACGACTGCCGGATTGAGCGGACCATAGACCGGCAGCGTCTTCAGCGCTTTCTCAATCCTGGTCTGATCCCAGGCCGGTTCACCCACTTTCCACAGCACACTGGTCGGGCCGCGATAGCCATGACGCATATCGTAGGCCATGACGTTATTGCGAACGGAGGTCTGCGCGGCTTCCTGCAGGCGACGGGTCACGGTGGTGTAGACCTTGTAACCGTCGGTGTAGGCATTCTCACCGTAGCGTTTCACCATCTCCTGACGCACCATCTCGCTGAGATAGGGGGCAGAGAAAGCGATTTCCGGACCGTGATACTTCGCGACCAGCGGCGTATTACGCGCCTCATCATACTGCTGCTGCGTGATGTAATGCTGATCCAGCATACGCGCCAGCACCACGTTGCGGCGCGACAGGGCACGACTCGGCGAGTAAAGCGGGTTAAAGGTGGAAGGGGCTTTCGGCAGACCGGCAATCATCGCCATCTCACTCAGCGACAGCTGGTCAACCGGCTTACCAAAATAGACCTGTGAGGCTGCGCCAACGCCATAAGCACGGTAGCCGAGGTAGATCTTATTCAGGTAGAGCTCAAGTATTTCATCTTTGTTCAGCAACTGCTCAATGCGGATCGCCAGGAACGCTTCCTTTATTTTACGCATCAGGGTGCGTTCCGGGCTCAGGAAGAAGTTACGGGCCAGCTGCTGAGTGATAGTACTGGCACCCTGTGAGGCGTGACCGGAGACCAGCGCAACGCTGGCCGCACGGAAAATACCCACCGGATCAACACCATGGTGCTCATAAAAACGGCTATCTTCGGTCGCAATAAACGCTTTCACCATCACAGGTGGCACTTGCTGCAGAGTCAAAGGAATACGGCGCATTTCGCCATACTGGGCGATCAGATCGCCGTCGGCGCTGTAAACCTGCATAGGGGTTTGCAGACGCACATCTTTCAGCGTGTTTACGTCGGGCAGCTGTGGCTCTATGTATTTGTATAAACCATAAATCGAGCCAGCTCCCAACAGGATGCAACACACTGCAAGGATCAATAAATACTTTACGAACTTCACCTGGAATTTCCCATCTGTTGTCGTTTGAGCAGTTTATAAACAACCGCGCGGTAGTATAAAGGCAAGCCAGACGCTTTGATATGTCCATTTTCCCGGACGATAAGGAGATCGCGCGTATGGCTTTTCATACCTGGCAAATTGGGCTGGATATTCAGAATAGGCAGATTTGCGCCCTGGCCCTCCAGCCTCGTCGTGATGGCTGGCAGCTACGCCACTGGTGGCAGCAGCGGCTGCCGCAAGATACGTTAAGAAACGGCGTGCTGCAATCTTCGCCTGAATTACTGGCGGCCTTAACGACCTGGCGCCAGCGGTTGCCACGCCGTTATTCGCTGCGGGTCGGATTGCCTGCCCAGCTGGTGCTGCAGCGCCAGCTCCCCCTTCCTGCGCAGTCGCTGAAGGAGCCCGCGCTGGGGCACTACGTGCAGGCGGCCGCGCGCCGTCTCTTTCCGCTGGAGCCCGCTGCGCTGGCGCTTGATTACCGACCGGATGCGCAGAGCGGTCAGCTCTGCGTCACGGCAGCGCGGCTGGAGATTATCGACCAGTGGGCGGCACCCCTGTTGCAGGCAGGTTTAAAACCGCAGGTGTTCGAACTGACCACCGAGGCGCTGAAGCGGTTAGCCCGGCAGGCAGCGCTGCAGGACGATGCGGTACTGGTTCTGCAGCAGGATAACCGCTGGCTCTGGAGCGATGCGCACACCGCTGCTGACACAGGCGAAGCCACCACGCTGGAGGCACTGCAACGGCAGGCCTTTCCCGGGGCGCGTTCTGTCGCCTGGTGTACTGCAGAGCAGGCGCCGTTGCCTGCAGACGTTAGCGCGTTTTCCCCTTTTGATCTGTTTCGTTATAAGCAGCCACCTTTGCCGGAGAATCCGGGCGCTTTTGCGCTGGCGGCCGGGCTGGCGCTGCGCGACGGAGATGAGTGATGGTCGCGGTTAATCTGCTGCCCTGGCGGCAGCGCCGTCGGCAACAGCAGCGGCGACAGAGCCTGGTCGTGCTGTCACTGGCGACTGGCGCCCTGTTACTGGTGGTGATGCAGCAAACCTGGCGGATCCAGCAGACGCGTCAGCAGGTGGCGCAGGCGAGCAGGACGCAGCAGCAGGCACTGGAAAGCGTGGAGCAGCAGTTAGCCCAACAGAAGCAGTTACTGGAGCAGCTCGCGGTCGTGCAAAAACAGCAGGCGAAGCATCGCCAGCAGGCTGCACAACTGGCCGCCTGGCAGCAGTTCTGGCTCGATTTACCCGCGTTGCTGCCCGACACCGCCTGGCTGACCCGGCTGGAAAAGCGCGACAACCGTCTGACACTTGAGGGGCGGGCACAGGATATGGCGGCAGTCCGACAGTTCCGCCAGCAATTAACCACTGTGGCCCTGTTTGGTCTGGTGAAGCAGGGCGGGGTTAAGCGTCAGGCTGATGGCCATTATCGGTTTTCACTGCGGGCAGAGATGCAGGAGGTGAACAGTGAGTGAATGGTGGGATCGCTGGTGGCAGATGGCCGCTATTGCGCGCTATGGCTCGTTCGCCGCGCTCTTATCCGGTCTGCTGCTGCTCTCCTGGATCCTGTGGTTACGGCCACAGCAGCAGGCGCTCATTGCTGAACAGCATACGCTGTTGCAGTTGATCCGCACTCTGCAGCAGCGCCAGCACCAGTGGCGTCAGAACCCCGATAATGCACAGTTGCAGGCGCAGCTGCAGTCGATACAGATCGCGAGATCAGCATCTGCATCGGGCCGTGCAGTGGAAGAGATCCTGGCGGCACGCCGTAGCCAGCTGGATGAGTGGCAGCCGGACGCCCCCTCACGCATGCTGACGCTGCATCTGCAGTGGCCGGCGTTCCAGTCGCTTTTTGCCGAGCTGGCCCAGGCCTCCGCACCGTTTCCGGTGCATTTCCAGCTGCTGGCGCAGCCGCAGTACCTGGTGGCTCAACTCTGGCTGGAACCTGACGATGCGCCATAGTCTGCTGATTTTACTGTTGTGCTGTGGCGGCGTGCTGGCGCGCGATCCGTTCCGGCCTGTAGCCGGTTCCGTCTGTGAGGCGACAGTGGAACCGCTCACGGGCTGGCGTCTGCAGGGGATTATTGGCCGGGAGGCGCATTTCCATGCCTGGCTGCTGACCCCGCAGGGAGAGAGTATTACGGCCCGCACCGGCAAGCCATTTCCATTCGCACCCTGGCAACTGGCGGATATGACCCGCCGCAGCCTCACCTTAGCGGTGCCGAATAGCTGCAACGCACAACAGGCCGCATTTTATTTAAAAGGACGTTCGCATGATAAGGATAACCACTCTGCTGCTACTAAGCTGCCTGCTGCCGGTTTACGCCGCTGATGAGGAGCCTCTCAGTCTGACTTTTGATAACGCCCCGGTAGAGCGTATTTTGCAGGCGCTGGCTGACTATCAGCAGATCAATCTGATGATTGCGCCAGAGGTTGAAGGTTCGTTATCGCTGCGGCTGGATAACCTGCCCTGGCATCAGGCGCTGGACCTGGTGGCACGCATGGCAAAGCTGACGCTGGTTGAACAGGATAATGTCCTGCTGGTCTATCCGGAAAGCTGGCAGCAGGCTCAGCAGCAGGCACGTGAGGCTGAGCAGCAGTCGCAGTTGCAGCAGGTTCCTTTGCAACAGCGCGCTGTGATATTGCGTTATGCCAGCGCCAGCGAGGTATATGCCAGCCTGCTGAGTGAGCGTCAGTCGCTGATGACACCGCGCGGTAGCGTGACGGTCGACAAACGCACCAACGCATTGTTACTGCGCGATAGTGCGGCGGCTTTAAAAGAGACGGAGCGCTGGATACGGGCGCTGGATCTGCCACTGGAACAGATTGAGCTGTCAGCCCACATCGTTACTATCAGCGAGGAGCATCTGCAGGAGCTGGGCGTGAAGTGGGGATTGCAGGCGGGGGACGCCGCAGTAAATGATATCCTGCATCATCCCCGGCTGGATGTTCCGCTGGCGGTGAGTTCACCCGGCATCAGCGTGGGAATGGCGCTGGCGCGCATCGGAGGGCAGCTTCTGGATCTGGAGTTAAGTGCGCTGGAGCAGGAGAACCAGATTGAAATCATCGCCAGTCCGCGCCTCTTTACCTCACATCAGCAGACCGCTTCGATTAAGCAGGGCACAGAAATTCCTTATGAAGTGTCGGCAGGAAACAGCGGTGCCACCAGTATTGAGTTTAAAGAAGCGGTACTGGGTATGGAGGTGACACCGACGATTTCCGGCAATGGCCGCATCCAGCTGAAGATCCATATCAGTCAGAATATGCCGGGTCGCAGCATCAGAACCGGCGATAGCGACATATTATCCATCGATAAACAGGAAATTGAGACTCAGGTCACGGTCAGTGACGGGCAAACACTGGCGTTAGGCGGTATCTTTCAGCAGCAGCGCACCCGCGGACAGAATCAGGTGCCGCTACTGGGAAATGTGCCGCTGATTGGCGGGTTGTTTCGCCAGCAATCTGATCAGCGCAAAAAAAGAGAGCTGGTGATCTTTATTACGCCGCGATTGGTCAGGGAAGCAGCGCTTACGGCTGGATAAAACGGAAAATGCGTCCCTTAAGGCCATCTGCGTTGACGCAGGAGAGGAATTAGCTTACAAGGTTTAGCGATTTTCAATACGGTGTAACCGTCTATGCTGGGTAAATCCCGGCAAACAGATCAGAAAACTCCTCTGTACGCAGCGTTGTAAAGACGCAGCGCTGGCGCGTTACAGTTTCGCGAACACAGGCCAATTCAGAAATGGATGTGCTGAAGGCAATATAATCGGTTGCCAAACAGCCTTGAGTGTTGAGATAATTTTTCATCTGACTCTTGCTAACGCTCATGAGGTCTCAGTTCCTGTCCCGCCAGCAAATGCTGAACGCGGGGTATCATTAACGAATTCTTAGTAATACCGACAAAATGGCAGAGAAACGCAATATCTTTCTGGTTGGGCCGATGGGTGCCGGCAAAAGCACTATTGGCCGTCAGTTGGCTCAGCAACTCAACATGGAGTTCTTCGATTCCGATCAGGAAATTGAGCGACGCACCGGAGCGGATGTGGGCTGGGTTTTTGATGTCGAAGGCGAAGCTGGCTTTCGCGATCGCGAAGAAAAAATCATTAACGAACTGACCGAGAAGCAAGGCATCGTCCTGGCGACAGGCGGTGGTTCCGTCAAATCCCGGGAAACGCGTAATCGTCTCTCCGCCCGCGGTGTTGTGGTTTATCTTGAAACCACCATCGAGAAGCAACTGGCGCGCACCCAACGTGACAAAAAACGTCCGTTGCTGCAGGTGGATTCACCGCCGCGTGAAGTGCTCGAAGCGCTGGCTGGCGAACGTAACCCGCTCTACGAAGAGATCGCCGATGTAACCATTCGCACAGATGATCAGAGTGCGAAAGTGGTGGCGAATCAGATTATCCACATGTTGGAAAAAAGTTGATCCAACGTTCGAAGGCTCCTTAACAGGTATCGGGCATCATGGAGAAGATCACCGTCTCACTGGGGGAACGCAGTTACCCCATCACTATCGCTGCCGGACTGTTTAACGATCCGGCTTCTTTTTGGCCGCTAACCGCGGGCGAAAACGCCATGGTGGTGACAAACCAGACGCTGGCTCCGCTTTATCTTGACCAGCTGACTGCGCTGCTGACGGCGGCAGGTGTAAAAGTGGATCAGGTGATCTTACCCGACGGCGAGCAATATAAGACGCTGGCCGTGATGGATCAGGTTTTTACCGCGCTCCTGCAAAAGCCGCACGGTCGTGATACGACGCTTATCGCCTTAGGCGGCGGCGTCATTGGCGATCTTACCGGTTTTGCTGCGGCCAGTTATCAGCGTGGCGTACGCTTTATTCAGGTACCGACCACCTTACTGTCGCAGGTCGACTCTTCGGTTGGCGGCAAAACGGCCGTTAACCATCCGCTGGGCAAAAACATGATCGGCGCGTTTTATCAACCCGCGTCGGTGGTGATTGATACTGCCTGTCTGCAGACGTTGCCCGCGCGCGAACTGGCGTCGGGTCTGGCGGAAGTGATTAAGTACGGCATCATCCTCGACGGTGCGTTTTTCCAGTGGCTGGAGCAGAATCTTGATGCCCTGCTGGCGCTGGATGAACAGGCGCTGGCGTACTGCATTCGTCGCTGCTGTGAACTGAAAGCCGAAGTCGTGGCCGCCGATGAACGTGAAAACGGTCAGCGGGCGTTGCTGAATCTGGGCCATACTTTTGGTCATGCGATTGAAGCACACATGGGCTATGGCAACTGGCTGCACGGTGAAGCGATTGCAGCGGGCATGGTGATGGCGGCACGCACGGCTGAACGCCTGGGGCAGTTCCAGGCACAGGAGACGGACCGCATTATTGCTCTGTTCCTGCGTGCCGGTTTGCCGGTACATGGGCCGGAGGCGATGAGTGCGGAGATGTATCTGCCGCACATGATGCGCGATAAGAAAGTTCTGGCGGGCGAATTGCGGCTGGTACTCCCGCTGTCGATTGGCCGCTCTGAAGTGCGTGGTGGCGTGGCACATGATATGGTGCTGGCTGCAATTAATGATTGTCAGCAATCCTGAGATTAAGCAGTTGAGTGGTGACGCGGCGCGCAGGGTGCGCAGTGCGGAATGCCGCTTTACGGAGGAGGCAAAATGGATGAGTTTAAACCGGAAGATGAGTTAAAACCTGACGCCAGCGATCGCCGTCCCTCGCGCCCTCGTAAGTCGTCTCCCGCAGCCAAAATACCGGTTTCGCGCCAGCGCATCATGATGGGTGTCGGGATCCTGGTTCTGCTGTTACTGGTACTGGGTATTGGTTCGGCGCTGAATGGCCCGGATGAGAAAAAACCTGCGACTGCGGGCAACACGCCTGCCGCTGGCGGCGGTTCCGGCAGTGAGAAGAATATCGACCTGGCCGGCTCCTCTTCCATGTCAGGTGGACAGACGACGCCAACCGGCGGGCAGACCACGCCAGCTACCAGCGAAAATAACGCGGCGACCAGCGGTAATGCTGCGTCTGACCCGCAGCGCGACGTCTCAATGCCGCCTGTGGCTTCAACGCCTACGCAGGCCGCCCCTGTTGAGACGCCAGCAAATCAGCAGCGTGTCACGCTGCCGGGCGATCTGAACAGCGCGCTGAGTAATCAGCAGCAGCAGGTCGACAGTGCCGCGATGGGCACGCAGGGTGGCAGTTCACTGCCAACGGCGCCTGCCACGGTCAGCGGCAATGCCGGAACGGCTGCGAATCCGGTTACGGCCCCAGCAGGCCGTCAGACGCCAAACAAATCAAATGCTTCTGCACGTCCGGCGCACGATTCATCGCATAAAACTGCCTCGAAGCCTGCAACCCGTGACAGCAAAACACATACCACGCCAGCACGCACGCCAGCCCCTTCTGCTCCGGCCACTGCGGCGGCAGGCAGCAGTTCAGCCAGCAAATCATTGCCAGGCGGCAGCTATACCCTGCAGCTGAGCGGTGCATCGAAGGCGGAAAGCCTGAATGCCTGGGCTAAGCAGCAGAATCTGAGTGGGTATCACGTCTACAAAACCACCCGTAACGGTCAGTCGTGGTACGTGCTGGTGAGTGGTTCCTATGCCACACCGGCTGATGCCAAACGCGCGGTAGCCTCACTGCCTGCCGAAGTGCGTGCGAAGAACCCGTGGGTTAAACCAGTAAGCCAGGTGAAGAAAGAAGCCAGCCAATAGCGGATGTGGGGCCAGTTTCTGGCCCCGTTTTAAGCGCAGATCTGCTGTCGGTCCAGCCACAGCCTCACAATAAGATGTAATAACCACGACAGCATGAAAAAAAATCGCGCTTTCCTGAAATGGGCAGGGGGAAAATTTCCCTTAGTAGAAGAGATCCATCGCCATCTGCCGCAAGGCGACTGTCTGGTAGAACCCTTTGTTGGCGCGGGTTCGGTGTTTCTGAACACTGAATTTGATCGCTACCATCTGGCTGATATCAACAGTGACCTGATTAATCTCTATAACATTGTTAAAACGCGCACGGCGGATTTCATCCGTGACGCGCAGCTGCTGTTTACGCCGGAAAGTAACAACGAGATCTGTTATTACCAGCGTCGCACCGAATTTAACACCAGCACCGACGCCTACCTGCGCGCGCTGTTGTTCCTCTATCTGAACCGTCACTGTTACAACGGCCTCTGTCGCTATAACCTGCGTGGCGAGTTCAACGTGCCGTTTGGCCGCTATCGCAAACCCTACTTTCCGGAAGCAGAACTGTTATGGTTTGCCGAGCGTGCGCAAAAAGCGACGTTTGTCTGTGAATCGTACGATGTTACCCTGACCAATGCCGGTAAAGGCTCGGTAGTCTATTGCGATCCGCCTTATGCGCCGCTGTCGGCAACGGCCAATTTCACGGCTTATCACACCAACAGCTTCAGCCTGCGTGAGCAGGAGAACCTGGCGGCGTTAGCGGCAAAGCTGGCTTCGTCGGAGGACCGGATTCCGGTACTGATTTCTAACCACGACACTGCACTGACGCGTTTATGGTATCAGGATGCAGAGTTACATGTGGTCAAAGCCCGGCGTTCTATCAGCCGAAGCATAACGGGTCGCACCAAGGTCGACGAACTGCTGGCACTTTATAGCTAGTCTGTTTCGTCCGCGACCAACGCATTACGCCAGCCTGCGTGCTGGCGCACAACAGTGGGAGAATCGGATGAAACAATATTTGCTGGCCCCTTCAATCCTTTCGGCGGACTTTGCTCGCCTGGGCGAAGACACAGCCAAAGCGCTGGCGGCCGGAGGTGACGTGGTTCACTTCGACGTGATGGACAACCACTACGTGCCTAATCTGACCATGGGTCCGATGGTGCTGAAAGCACTGCGCGACTATGGCATCACTGCCCCCATCGATGTGCATCTGATGGTGAAGCCGGTAGATGCGCTGATCCCTGATTTCGCCAAAGCGGGTGCCACCTACATCACCTTTCATCCCGAAGCCAGCGAACACGTTGACCGCACCCTGCAAATCATCAAAGAGCATGGCTGCAAAGCGGGTCTGGTGTTTAACCCGGCGACCCCGCTGAGCTACCTCGATTACGTCATGGATAAGCTGGATATCATTCTGCTGATGTCAGTGAACCCCGGCTTTGGCGGTCAGTCATTTATTCCTGGCACACTGGATAAACTGCGTGAAGCGCGCAGGCGTATCGATCAGAGCGGTTACAGCATTCGCCTTGAAGTGGATGGCGGCGTGAAGATCGACAACATTGGCCAGATCGCTGCCGCCGGTGCCGACATGTTTGTCGCCGGTTCCGCGATCTTCGGTCACCCTGACTATAAAAAAGTGATCGACGATATGCGCAACGAACTGGAGAAGGCCAATGGCTCATTTCACTGATATTCGTGCGCTGGCGTTTGATCTTGATGGGACACTGGTGGATAGCGCACCCGGCCTGGCCGATGCGATTGACCGCACGCTGAACGATCTCCGTCTGCCGCAGGCGGGCCTTGAGCGTGTCTCAACCTGGATTGGCAACGGCGCGGATATCATGATGGCCCGCGCGCTGACCTTCGCGCTGGGCCGTGAGCCGCAGCCGGAAGAGCAGCGTGATGCGCGGGCACTGTTTGACCGGCATTATGCCGATACCGTGGATGCGGGCAGTACGCTGTTTCCACAGGTAAAGAAGACGCTGGCCGCATTAAAGGCTGCCGGGCTGCCGATGGCGATAGTCACCAACAAGCCGACGCCGTTTGTGGCACCGCTGCTGGAGTCGCTTGGCATTGCTGATGCGTTTTCGCTGATTATCGGTGGCGACGATGTGCCGGTTAAAAAACCGCATCCTGCGGCAATTTTTATGGTGCTGGGCACCTTTGGTGTGTTGCCGAATGAGTTGCTGTTTGTCGGCGACTCACGCAATGATATCCAGGCGGCGCAGGCGGCGGGCGTACCCAATATCGGCATGACCTTTGGCTATAACTATGGCGAGCCGATTGCCACCAGCCAGCCCGATTTAACCCTCGACTCTTTCGACGAACTTTTGCCCGCTCTGGGGCTGTAAATATCAGGACATAAGTATGAAACCCATCGTTTTCAGCGGCGCACAGCCGTCCGGCGAACTGACCATTGGCAACTATATGGGAGCGCTGCGTCAGTGGGTGCAGATGCAGGATGATTTCCACTGCATTTATTGCATCGTTGATCTGCATGCGATCACCGTGCGTCAGGATCCTGTTGCACTGCGTAAAGCGACGCTGGACACGCTGGCGCTCTATCTGGCCTGTGGTATCGACCCGCAAAAAAGCACCATCTTCGTTCAGTCGCATGTGCCAGAGCACACGCAGCTGAGCTGGATCCTGAACTGCTACGCCTACTTCGGTGAACTGAGCCGCATGACGCAGTTCAAGGATAAATCAGCGCGTTACGAAGAGAACATTAACGCCGGTCTGTTCGACTATCCGGTGCTGATGGCGGCTGACATTCTGCTCTATCAGACCCATCAGGTGCCGGTGGGTGAAGATCAGAAGCAGCATCTGGAGCTGAGCCGCGATATCGCGCATCGCTTCAATGCGATCTACGGCGATATCTTCAAAGTACCAGAGCCGTTGATTCCGAAGTCTGGCGCGCGCGTGATGTCGCTGCTGGAACCGACGAAGAAGATGTCCAAGTCTGACGATAACCGCAATAACGTGATCGGCCTGCTGGAAGATCCGAAAGCGGTCGTGAAGAAGATTAAACGCGCCGTCACCGATTCTGAAGAGCCGCCAGTGGTGCGCTACGATATCAAAGAGAAAGCGGGCGTCTCTAACCTGCTGGATATTCTGTCGGGCGTGACCGGTAAAACTATCGCCGAGCTGGAGCAGGAGTTCGAAGGCAAGATGTATGGTCACCTGAAGGGCGCAGTAGCCGATGCTGTGTCGGGTATGCTCTCTGAGCTGCAGGAGCGTTATCACAGCTTCCGCAACGATGAAGCACTGCTGGAGCAGGTGATGCGTGATGGCGCGGCCAAAGCACGCGCACAGGCGCAGGAAACGCTGAAGAAGGTGTATCAGGCGGTAGGCTTTGTCGCGATGCCGTAATGGCTGAGCAGACAACCAGGACGGCGGGCATTGTGCCCGCCGTTTTTATTTGCCGGACTCAGAACCAGCGCAGACTGTCGCGCAGACTTACCACGCTGCCGATGATCATCAGGCCGGGACTGGTCACCTGACCGGCTAACGCTTCCAGCTCGCTCAGTGTCCCGGTGACCACGCGTTGACGCGTAGTGGTGCCGTTTTCCACCAGCGCCACCGGCATATCGCTGCGCATACCGTGCTTTATCAGCTGCTGCTGAATCTCTCCGGCCTGCGTGAGCCCCATATAAAAGACCAGCGTCTGCTGTTCCGCCGCCAGCGTCTGCCAGGCGAGCGAGCCCTCTTTCTGCAGGTGTCCGGTAACCAGTCTGACGCTCTGCGCATGATCGCGGTGGGTCAGGGGAATACCGCTGTAAGCCGCACAGCCCGATGCGGCGGTGATCCCCGGCACCACGCTGAACGGAATCTGCCGCTGCGCCAGCGCTTCCAGCTCTTCACCGCCGCGACCAAAGATAAAGGGATCGCCGCCTTTCAGCCGCACGACCCGTTTTCCACGCTGCGCCTGTTCGCAGAGCAGCTGGTTGATCTCATCCTGCGGCACGCAGTGATGTCCGGCGCGTTTCCCGACAAAAATGCGCTCGGCATCGCGGCGCACCAGATTCAGGATCTCATCAGAGACCAGCCGGTCATAAACGATGACGTCTGCCTGCTGGATCAGCTGTAAGCCTTTCAGGGTCAGTAATCCGGCATCACCCGGACCGGCACCAACCAGTGCCACTTCACCCTGTTGGTGAAGGTCAGCGTTAAAGAGCTGGTCGGTAATCTGCTCCGCGCGTTCACTGTCGCCGTTGGCCAGCGTCTGGGCCAGCCGCTCGCTGTTAAAGAAGCGTTCCCAGAAGTGGCGGCGGGCACTGACAGAGCTGAATTGCTGTTTCACCCGCGCGCGCAGAGTGCCTGCCAGCTGAGCCAGCTGGCCAAGGTGTTGCGGCAGCATCGCCTCCAGCTTCTCCCGCAACAGGCGCGCCAGTACCGGCGCGCGTCCACCGGAAGAGACGGCGACCATCAGCGGGGAACGATCGATAATCGACGGCATAATGGCGCTGGCCTGCTGCGGCGCATCCACCAGATTGCAGAAGATCTGCTGTTTTTCGGCGGCTTCAGCCACCTGCTGATTAACCGCATCATCGCTGGTCGCGGCGACCACCAGCCAGCAGCCGGTGAGCCAGTGCGGATCAAACGCCCCTGGCAGCAGCGTGATGGTTTCCTGCTGCGCCCATTGCCGGAAGGCGGGGGAGAAATCAAGGGCACCGACCAGTAGTTCGGCGCCGGCCTCCAGTAGCAGGCGGGCTTTCCGCTCAGCCACGTCACCTGCGCCGACCAGCAGGCAGCGTCGGCCCTGCAGGCGGCAGAATAAGGGGAAGTAGTCCATCAGACGTCCTTAAAAAAGCCCGCGGAGGCGGGCTGTTGACGGGAGTTACAGGCAGACTTCAACCTGTCCGGCATTGACCCGCACCGGCCAGGCCGCCACGGAGCGCGTTTCATCCTCCATGCAGTAGCCATCGCTAAGACGGAAATGCTGCTTTTTCAGCGGGCTGGCAACCCAGAGCGCATCCTGATGTTCAGCAATAATGCCGCGTGACAGCACGCTGGCATCGGCAAACGGATCGATATTGCTGATGGCATAGAGCTGCTCATCGTTGCGGGGACGGAAGATTGCAACCTGCTGGCCTTTGACCAGCGCGCAGACGCCCGTAGCGGGCAGGATCTGCGTCAGCGGGCACACCGGATTCCACTGGCTCATGATTCGGTCTCCTCAATCAGGGTCACGGCAATGCGTTCATCGGCGCGTGCCGGGCGGTGCTGGTCGCGCTCCGCGACCCGCTGCACGCCAGGATCGCGTTGCGGCGAGTTGATAAAGTGGGCAAAGCGCGTCAGGTGATCCTTATCTTCCAGCGTCGCTTTCCATTCGCAGCTGACGCTGGTACGCAGGGCGGCCAGCTGCTGCTCCATCTGGCTGTTGAGGCCAAGTTTGTCATCCACGATCACCTTACGCAGATAGTCGATGCCGCCTTCCAGACTCTCCAGCCACAGCGAGGTGCGCTGCAGTTTGTCGGCAGTGCGGATATAGAACATCATTAAACGGTCGAGATAGGTGACCAGCGTCTGCTGATCGAGATCGGCCGCCAGCAGATCGCCATGGCGCGGCTTCATGCCGCCGTTGCCGCAGACGTAAAGGTTCCACCCTTTTTCCGTCGCGATAATGCCGACATCTTTGCCCTGTGCTTCCGCACATTCGCGGGTGCAACCAGAGACGCCAAACTTCATCTTGTGCGGCGTACGGATGCCTTTGTAGCGGTTCTCCAGCATCACGCCGAAGCCGAGGCTGTCACCCACGCCATAACGGCACCAGGCGCTGCCAACGCAGGTTTTCGCCATGCGCAGCGCCTTGGCGTAGGCCTGGCCGGTTTCAAATCCGGCGTCGATCAGCTGTGACCAGATGGCGGGCAGATCGTCTTTCTGCGCGCCAAACAGACCGATGCGCTGAGAGCCGGTAATTTTGGTGTAGAGCTGATAGCGCTCGGCGATCTCGCCAATTACTTTCAGTCCCTGGGGCGTGATTTCACCGCCGGGCGAGCGCGGGATCACCGAGTAGGTGCCATCTTTCTGGATGTTGCCAAGGTAGAGGTCGTTGCTGTCCTGTAACGGCGCGTGCTGGGGTTTGAGCACATATTCATTCCAGCAGGAGGCGAGCAGTGAGCCAACCACCGGCTTGCACACTTCACAGCCATAACCCTGACCATAGCGGGCCAGCAGTTCGTCAAAGGTTTTAATCTCCTCTACCTGAATCAGGTGATAAAGCTCCTGACGTGACCAGGCGAAGTGGGCGCAAAGATGGTTATTGACCTCAATGCCCTGACGGCTGAGTTCACTGTTGAGAACCTGGGTGATCAGTGGGATACAGCCGCCGCAACCGGTGCCGGCACGGGTGCTGCTTTTCAGTGCTGCCACGGTATGACAGCCACCCTGTACCGCCTTAATGATGTCGCCTTTACTGACGTCAAAACAGGAGCAGATTTGTGCGGTATCAGGCAGAGAATCGACGCCGATGGCCGGTTTATCCCCGCTGCCGGCTGGCAGAATCAGTGCTTCCGGATTAGCAGGCAGCGGAATACCATTCAGCACCAGCTGCAGCAGGTTGCCATAGTCGCTGGTGTCGCCCACCAGGACGGCACCCAGCAGGGTTTTCTGATCTTCGCTGATAATCAGGCGCTTGTAGATCGATTTGCTCTCATCCAGCCAGACCACGCTGCGAGCGCCTGGCGTGGTGCCGCGCGCATCGCCAATGCCGCCAACATCAACACCCAGCAGCTTCAGTTTGGCGCTCATGTCCGCGCCGGTAAACGCATTGTCGCGGCCCAGCAGATGGTCGCTGGCGACCTGGGCCATTTTGTAACCCGGCGCCACCAGGCCATAGACACGATTCTGCCAGGCAGCGCACTCACCGATAGCGTAGATGGTGGGATCGCTGGTCCGGCACTGGTCATCAATGGCGATGCCGCCGCGCGGCCCCAGTGCTAATCCACACTGTTTCGCCAGTTTGTCCTGCGGGCGAATGCCGGTGGAGAAGACGATGAAATCGACCTCCAGCGCGCTGCCATCAGCAAACTGCAGCGTTTTGCCGCCGTGTTCGTGATGCACAATCTGTTGGGTGTTTTTACCGGTGTGGACCCGTACACCCATCTGCTCAATCTTGCGACGTAGCTGCTCACCGCCTTGCTGATCTAACTGCTCCGCCATCAGCACCGGCGCAAATTCAATAACGTGGGTTTCAATGCCCAGATTTTTCAGTGCGCCCGCCGCTTCCAGCCCCAGCAGGCCGCCGCCAATCACCGCGCCGCGTTTGCTGCGGCGCGAACAGGCTTCGATGGCGTTGAGATCTTCGATGGTGCGATAGACAAAGCAGTCGCTGCCTTCGGCACCGTTAATTGGCGGGATCCACGGATAAGAGCCGGTGGCAAAAATCAGCGTATCGTAATGCACCGCGCGACCGGTACTGGAGTGGATGAGCTTCTCATCACGGTTAATGGTGATGGCGCGTTCACCCAGCAGCAGATTGACCTGATGTTTGTCGTAATAGCCTTCACGAACCAGCGACAATTCTTCAGCGGTGTGATGGGAAAAGTAGGCGGACAGGTGGACACGATCATAGGCGACACGGGGTTCTTCACAAAAGACGGTCAGCGAAAACTGGTCAGGTTCCGCTTTCTCTAGTAATTCTTCTATGAAGCGGTGGCCGACCATGCCGTTACCGATAACGACGACATTGTGCTTGCTCATTTTTGCCTCAAATTTGCGATATCTGCGGCTACAATAGCGCGCCGTTTCTGGCACTTATTGATATACATCAACCACGACGCCATATACCCATTAAGAGGTATATGGTTGATTTGAAATAATTTTTTCTGGTGCGGATAACCCGCTGATTATTCGGGCTTGCGGCGGGTCACCTGAATCGTGTTAGTTTTAAAACACAAAACCGGAAAAGGAGTCGGCAATGATGTCACCTAAGTGGATCAATAACGTGCGTTTACCCTGGCGGGATGGGTTATGGCAGATCGCCATCGCCGATGGCAAAATTGCCCGGCTCTCAGCCCAGCCGCAGCACGCTTCACCGGCGGATGAATCGCTGGACGGCGAGGGTGGCTTAGCCTGCGCGCCTTTTATTGAGCCGCATATTCATCTGGATACCACCCAGACCGCTGGCGAACCCGCGTGGAACCAGTCCGGGACGCTGTTTGAAGGCATTGAGCGCTGGGCTGAACGCAAAGCCATGCTCAGTCATGAAGATGTTAAGCGGCGGGCGATGCAGACGCTGAAGTGGCAGATTGCCAACGGCATTCAGTTTGTCCGTACTCATGTTGACGTTTCTGACCCGTCACTGACGGCGCTTAAAGCGATGCTGGAGCTAAAGGCGGAGATGGCGCCGTGGATCACTATCCAGATTGTTGCTTTTCCCCAGGAGGGTATTCTCTCTTATCCCAACGGTGAAGCGTTGCTGGAGGAGGCATTGCGGCTGGGCGCGGATGTGGTCGGCGCGATCCCGCATTACGAATTTACCCGTGAATATGGCGTTGAGTCGCTGCATAAAACCTTTGCGCTGGCTAACCGCTACGATCGGCTGATCGATGTTCACTGCGATGAGATCGATGATGAACAGTCGCGCTTTGTGGAAACCGTGGCGGCGCTGGCGCATCGCGATGGCAACGGCGCGCGCGTGACGGCCAGTCATACCACCGCGATGCACTCTTACAATGGCGCGTATACCTCACGACTTTTTCGACTGCTTAAGCTGTCGGGCATTAATTTTGTCGCGAATCCGCTGGTCAATATTCACCTGCAGGGCCGCTTTGATACCTACCCTAAGCGGCGCGGCATTACGCGGGTGAAAGAGATGCTGGAGGCGGAGATTAACGTCTGTTTCGGCCACGACGATGTGTTCGATCCCTGGTATCCGCTGGGCACCGCCAGCATGCTGCAGGTGCTGCATATGGGCTTACACGTCTGTCAGTTGATGGGCTATGAGCAGATTGATGCGGGGCTGGATCTGATTACGCATAACAGCGCGAAGACGCTGCAGCTGTCAGGCTATGGCATTCAGACCGGCAACGATGCCAGCCTGATTATTCTGCCGGCAGAGAGTGGTTTTGATGCAGTAAGAAGACAGGTTCCGGTGCGCTACTCGCTGCGTCGCGGCATCGTGGTGGCAGAGACAAAGCCCGCAGAAAGCGAGATTTACTGGCGGGAGCGGGAGCGGATAGACTTCCGGCGTTAAACAGCAGGGCGGCGATCAATCGCCGCCCTGAATGATTAATGCGTAACGTGACCGTGCGAGCGATGTTTAGTGACCAGCCCCAGCAGGACACACATTACAAACACCACCGCGTAGAGGCCGTTGGCGGTGACCAGCGCCGTGTGCACGCCGCTCTTCTCAACAATCGGCGCGGTCACCACGAAGGTCAGCATGGTGCCGACGGTGCCGCAGGTCAGAATAAAGTTCACCAGTTTCGGTGACGCCACTTTGGTCTGCAGCGAGCCGAGCGTGATGATGGTGGTGTAAATTGCGCTGGAGCTGAAGCCCAACACCATAATGATCCACTTCAGCATGCTGGCATCGCTGCTGCTGACGAACCAGTACATCAGTACGGTAGCCAGTCCCGCCAGTACCATCAGAATGCGTTGCAGATCGAAGAAGCGCAGCAGGAAGCTGAAGGCCCACATACCCACCATATACGCGGTCCAGAAGCTGCCCACCAGTTGTCCGGCATCGTTAATATTCATGCCCATGACTTTGGTGGCATATTCCGGCACCCAGGAGATAAAGCCAAGCTGGCCCAGAATGTAGCAGAGCGCCGCCACTGCCAGCAGCAGCACGCCCACACCCCATTTTTCTTTCTCAACTGTCGGGCTGTTTTCGGGCTTACGCAGCACCGGGAACTCGACAAACAGCGTCATGATGAAGATCGCGACGTAGATAAAGCCGATGCAGACGTAGACCCAGTACCACGGCAGCTGACGCGCAAGCAGAATCCCCGCCAGCACCGGAAACAGCGTGCCCGCCATGCTGAAGAAGGAGTCGGTAAACAGCAGGCGCGAACCGCGCTGGCGGCCTTCATACATATGGGTGATCAGGAAGGTGCCGATCGACATAGTAATGCCGCTGACCACGCCCAGCACAAACATACAGAGCGAGAAGACGGTCAGATCGCGGCTGGTCATCAACCCGATTATCGCCAGTACCATCAGGACGAAGCCGAAAATCAGCTGACGCTTCAGTGGCACAATCACCATCAGCCAGGCGTTCAGGAAAACCGCCGCCAGGATGCCGCTGTTGAGGAAGGTGAAGGTATTACTCATGCTGGAGATGGGGATCTGGAAATCTTTTGCGATATCGCCCATTACCATGCCGGTAACAATCACCAGCGCGCCGGTAAGCGCGTAGGAGAAGAAGCTTATCCAGGTGAGGCCAATACGATTACGGTTTGTCATGTTCTGAACCTGTTGAGAACCGGGTGCCAAAAAGTGTCAGAAAGTGTAAACGGAACCGTGATCTTAATAAACAACCAGTGAAACCAGAGATCCATATTTCATGGGTTGTGTGATTTTAATCACGTAATTGCCGGGGTTTAACGTTTGCTCCCCCCATTTGCTGCCACAGCGTAAATATAGGTAAAACGCTGGCTCCTGGAATAGAGTCTCTTTACAATCAATCACGTTTTTGTGCCCGCTCTCCCAGGTAAGGAATCTTTCATGTTTAAACGTACTTTAACAGCGGCCATCACCCTGTTAGCGCTCTCTTCCGTTTCCGCCCAGGCGCTGGCTGCAAAAGGTGACACCCACGTTCTGCTCACCACCTCCGCCGGCAATATCGAACTCGAACTGAATAACCAGAAAGCGCCGGTTTCTGTGAAAAACTTCGTTGATTACGTCAACAACGGTTTTTACAACAACACCATTTTTCACCGCGTGATCCCGGGTTTTATGGTGCAGGGTGGGGGCTTCACTACGGACATGCAGCAGAAGCAGACCAACGCGCCAATCAAGAATGAAGCGGATAATGGCCTGCGTAACCTGCGCGGCACGATTTCCATGGCGCGAACCGCCGATAAAGACAGTGCGACCAGCCAGTTCTTCCTCAACGTCGCGGATAATGCATTCCTCGATCACGGACAGCGCGATTTTGGCTATGCCGTATTTGGTAAGATTGTGAAAGGTCAGGATGTGGTTGAAAAAATTTCTCAGGTACCGACCAAAGATGTGGGTCCTTACCAGAATGTTCCATCCAAACCGGTAGTTATCCTCTCCGCCAAAGTCCTGCCTTAAGTCCGTTCGTCGCCATCTGCGGATGGCGACCGCCTGCCGCATCCGGCAAAGCCAGAATTTGCTCTTATACTTAGGGCAAAAACCTGAGCAGGAGGCGGCATGGCGAACAAACTCACCGAAAAACAGAAGGTCACCCTGTGGCGACAGCGGCGTAGCGCCAGCTATCAGGCCAGCTGTCGGCTGGAAGGCTTCTCGCCAAATGAAACCAGCGTAAACAGCGATGATGCGGCCGCACGTCTGGCGTCACTGAGGAGGCAATATGGACTCTAATACCGCCGTCAGCCAGGATCCCTACCTGTGGCAGCATGACAATGTGCTGAAAAACCTGCCCGATATTCACGATGCCGCGCAGCTGCGTAAGGCGGAGCTGAGTTTTAGTGCGGCGCGTGCCGCCACGCTGGAGCTGGGCCCACGTAATCCTGGACTGCCTTACCTGCGCCAGATCCACCGTACGCTGTTTCAGGACGTCTACAGCTGGGCTGGTGAACTGCGCACTATCGATATCTGGCGCGATGAGACGCCGTTCTGTCATTTCGAATATATCGAAAAGGAAGGTAACGCCCTGATGGCCGCGCTGGAGGAGGAGAAGGGACTCGTTGACCTGCCACGTGACGCGTTTATTGAGCGTGTTGCCCACTACTACTGCGAAATCAATATGTTGCATCCTTTCCGCCACGGCAACGGTCGGGCGCAGCGGATTTTCTTTGAACAGCTGGCGCTGCATGCCGGTTATCTGCTCTCCTGGGAAGAGACTGACGCTGAAAGCTGGAAAGCGGCGAATCAGGCTGGTGTGGCCGGAGACCTGACTCTGCTGGAGCAGGTATTCGCGAAAGTGGTGAGCGAGGCGGCTTAACCGCGTAGAATAGCGGCGCGGGTAATTATTCTGGACTGGCCATGCTGCTGCTTATCGACAATTACGACTCCTTTACCTGGAATCTTTATCAATATTTCTGCGAGCTGGGCGCGCAGGTTCGGGTGGTGCGCAATGATGCCATCACGCTGGAGCAGATGGCGGCGTTACCGCTGACTCATCTGGTGATCTCCCCTGGTCCCTGTACGCCGTCGGAGTCAGGCATTTCGCTGGCGGCGATCCGGCATTTCGCCGGTCAGCTGCCGGTGCTGGGCGTCTGTCTGGGCCATCAGGCAATTGCGCAGGCGTATGGCGCGCAGGTCGTGCGTGCGCGTCAGGTGATGCACGGCAAAACCTCTGCGATTCAGCACACTGGCCAGGGCGTGTTCCGCACTCTGAATAATCCACTAACCGTGACCCGCTACCATTCGCTGATTGTACAGCGCGGCTCCCTGCCAGATGCCTTCGAGGTGACTGCCTGGACGATGCGTGACGGCGAGCCTGACGAAATTATGGGATTCCGCCATAAAACCCTGGCGCTGGAAGGCGTGCAGTTCCATCCCGAAAGCATTCTCAGCGAGCAGGGACATCAGCTGCTGCGCAATTTCCTTGAGCAATAAGTTGCCTTTGAGTGATTTTTTATGCATATTTTGTGATTATTATTTCAAAGTTGCACATCAATCATCTAAATGGGGTCATCAATGGCAGCGGAAAAAATTGCGGTCACGCGGGAGACGTTCGATAACGTTATTTTGCCTGTTTATGCACCTGCGCAGTTCGTGCCGGTAAAAGGCAAGGGCAGTCGTGTATGGGATCAGCAGGGCAAAGAGTATATCGATTTCTCAGGTGGTATCGCCGTCACCGCACTTGGACACTGCCATCCTGCGCTGGTGGAGACGCTGAAAAGTCAGGGCGAGACGCTGTGGCACACCAGCAACGTCTTCACCAACGAACCGGCGCTGCGTCTTGCCAGTAAGTTAATTCAGGCGACCTTTGCCGAGCGGGTCTTCTTCGCTAACTCCGGGGCCGAAGCCAACGAGGCCGCCTTTAAGCTGGCGCGCTACTACGCCTGCAAACGTCACAGCCCATTCAAAAGTAAGATTATCGCCTTTCATAACGCCTTTCATGGCCGGACGCTGTTTACCGTCACGGTCGGAGGACAGCCAAAATATTCTGATGGGTTCGGGCCTAAACCGGCGGATATCGTTCATGTGCCGTTCAATGATCTGAACGCAGTGAAAGCAGTGATTGACGATCATACCTGCGCCATTGTGGTTGAACCGATTCAGGGTGAGGGCGGCGTCGTGCCCGCAACGCAGGAGTTTATGCAGGGACTGCGTGAGCTTTGCGATCAGCATCAGGCGCTGCTGGTGCTGGATGAAGTGCAGAGCGGCATGGGGCGCAGCGGCAAGCTGTTCGCCTATGAGCATTATGGCATCCAGCCCGATATTCTGACCTCAGCCAAAGCGCTGGGCGGCGGTTTCCCGGTCAGCGCCATGCTGACCACTAACGAGATCGCCTCGACCATGGCGCCGGGCGTGCATGGCACCACCTATGGCGGCAATCCACTCGCCTGCGCCATCGCCGAAACTGCGCTCGATATTATCAATACGCCGGATGTGCTGGCAGGCGTTGAGACACGTCGTCAGCACTTTGTCACGGCGCTGCAGGCCATCGATGCGAAGTATGATCTCTTCAGCGATATTCGCGGCAAGGGTCTGCTGATTGGCGCGGCGCTGAAACCGCAGCATGCCGGTAAAGCACGCGACATCCTGAATGCCGCGGCCGCAGAAGGCGTGATGGTGCTGGTTGCCGGCACCGACGTGATGCGTTTTGCCCCGTCACTGATCATTGAGCCTGCCGACATCGAAGAGGGCATAAGTCGCTTCGCCACGGCCGTCGGCAATGTGCTCAACGGCTAGCTTAGTTTTTACGTAAGCGTCTGATCAGCCAGCGGCCATGTTGCGGCCGCTGGTTCCACGCCAGCGATGAAATGGTGTACATCACGCTCAGATGGTCGAGAATGCGCCGCACATGCTGCTCCACCACCGTGATCGGTCCCTCACTGATGTTCTCCAGCTCATCCAGCAGGTTAACCTGTGAGCTTTCACCATCATATTCCAGCCGCTGCTGACACCGCTGCAGCGCGATTTCACAGGATTGCAGGTAACGCTCAGCCAGCGAGGCAGTGAGCATGGTGTGCTCCCGCGCCAGAATCGTCATGGCGTTGATATGCTCGACGATAAACTGGCTGTGCGTGACCCAAAGCCGCATATCACTCAGATAGCGGGAGTTGAACGCGGGTTCCTGCATCGCCTGATTCAGTGAGTTAAACAGCGCATTGTGTGCCTGATTGACCTTCACGCGCTGATAAGCCAGTTTCTCTGGTGACTGTTCGTCACCCAGCAACAGCCGCAGCGCATCCTGATAGGTTTCCAGTGCGTCGTGGGCGTTCTGCCGCAGCAAGCCGCTCTGCCACTGCGGCCACAGCCAGAGCATCCCGCCAAAGGCGATCAGACAACCCATCAGCGTATCCATGAGTCGCGGCAGCAGAAACTGCGCGCCATTCAGCGACAGCAACTGCAGCGAGTAAACCGCCGTGACCGTAAAGCCAATCATCGACCAGCCATAAAACTGGCGGGTAAAGCGATAGCTGATAAAGGTAATCGCCAGCATGATCAGCAGCACCAGCGACTCCGGCACCGCCATGCGCAGCGTGGCGGCCGCGATCACCAGACCGGCAAAAGTGCCCAGCGCCCGGTGCTGAATGCGGACACGGGTAGCGCTGTAGCCGTTCTGGCTGACGAACATGATGGTCATCAGGATCCAGTAGGGTTTGGGGATGTTGAAGAACAGCGCCAGCGCGCTGCCCAGCATCAGCATCACCGCAAAGCGGCCGGCAGTGCGCAGGGCCGATGAGCGAAACGAGAGATAACTGCGCAGTGCCGGTAACAGCGGCAGACGGCGCTGGCGGTCAGCCATCAGATCGCGCTGATAAAGGGGTTTCTGGGTGCGCAGAACCCGCGCAATACGGTTGAAGTGGTAAAGGCAGAAGTTACCCACCGGATTGTCGGGATGCTGATGGGCGATTTTCTCCAGCGCGCCGAGCTGTTTATCCATCGCAAAGCGATCGGGTAGCTGGTGATAGAGAATGTTATCCGCCAGCACCCGCAACCGGGCCGAGATGGTTTTGGCATTCCAGCGGATCACCGCTTCGGCGTGGCTCTGTTCGACCAGCTTCTGCACCTCTTCCGGCCGATGCAGGCTGACCGAGATATGTTCCTGCAGATCCAGCGCCACCTGAAAGGCGCGCGTCAGCCGTTTATGGCTGTGATCGCGGCTTGCCGACAGCATATGCATCTGCTGATAACAGGTGTTAATCAGATCGACCACTTTCTGCTGACGAGCCAGCAGCGGCGGCAGCGCCTTTTCTGGATCGGTCAGCTGCGTCAGCATGGTATATTTTGCGTCGCAGTAGTTAGCCAGCTCGCGATAGATCAGGCTCAGGCTTTCGCGCATTGGCTGCTCTTTCCACAGCCAGAACCAGAACCAGTTAAAGAGCCCGTACCATAGCGTGCCGCCGATATAGAGCAGCGGGGGAACATAGATTGGCATGCGGCCAATCAGGCTCAGGGTAAAGATGGCGGCAATCAGGGTGCCGGGCAGCAGACGACCATGCAGCGGGCTGATCTCCCCGGTAACGCCGAGCAATAAGGGCATGGCAAACAGAATCAGCGGCAGCGGAATAGCATGCAGGGTGAGCCACTGCATCAGAAAGCTGCCGAGGGCAAACAGGCTGCCGCCAACAATCAGGCGTTTGAAGAAGCGTTTATGCGGGGTATCCAGACCGGCGATGTTGCAGCAGGCGGGCACTAATGAGAACAGCAGACCTTTTTGCAGGTCGCCAGCCAGCCAGCCCAGCGCCACCGGCAGACAGAGCACCAGCGTTTGCCGCAAGGCGTAGTTAACTTCAGGATGGTAAATAATTCGACGCCACATCGGCCCAACACAAACAATAACGGCGTGATGTTGCCATCACGCCGTGGGTAACAGGAATTAGCGGGTGCCGTAAACGACGATGGTTTTGCCGTGTGCGGAGATCAGGTTCTGATCTTCCAGCATCTTCAAAATACGGCCCACGGTTTCACGTGAACAACCAACAATCTGGCCAATTTCCTGACGAGTGATTTTAATTTGCATGCCGTCGGGATGCGTCATGGCATCTGGCTGCTTCGCCAGGTTGAGCAGGGTCTGTGCAATGCGTCCGGTTACGTCGAGGAAAGCGAGGTTACCCACTTTTTCAGACGTCACCTGCAGGCGACGCGCCATCTGCGATGAGAGTCGCATCAGGATGTCAGGGTTAACCTGGATCAGCTGACGGAATTTCTTGTAAGAAATTTCCGCCACTTCGCACGCGCTTTTCGCACGTACCCAGGCGCTGCGCTCCTGGCCTTCTTCGAACAGGCCAAGTTCACCAATAAAATCGCCCTGATTCAGGTAGGAAAGAATCATCTCTTTGCCTTCTTCATCTTTAATCAGAACCGCAACGGAACCTTTCACGATGTAGTAAAGCGTTTCTGCTTTTTCACCTTGGTGAATCAGCGTACTTTTGGATGGATACTTGTGAATATGGCAATGGGACAGGAACCATTCGAGTGTAGGGTCTGTTTGCGGTTTGCCGAGAACCATTCGCTATTATCCTCTGTTGTAATCGTGCCCAAAATACAGGGGGCAGTTTTCCCTGTCAGGCGGTGAAAGCTTCAAGCGTTTCCATTTCAGGAAATTATTCGGGCCGCATCAGGCGCAGTGCGCATCATCCTTCCCGGCTTCGTCATCGGGTGACGAAAAATATTTTCAGCACTGTTTGTAGCACAGCTTTTGCCGACTGTCTTCTGTTGTCTCGCTTCAGCTACGGGCGGATTTCTCTGGATTGCTGTTTACCAGGCGAAAGCGTACTCTGGCGACAAAACAGCGTATTCCGGAGCAAAAATCATGCAGGCAAGAGTGAAATGGGTAGAAGGGCTGACATTCCTCGGAGAATCCTCATCCGGCCATCAGATACTGATGGATGGAAATTCGGGTGATAAAGCGCCCAGCCCAATGGAGATGGTGCTGATGGCGGCGGGCGGATGCAGCGCGATTGACGTGGTATCAATTCTGCAAAAAGGCCGAAACGATGTGGCTGATTGTGAAGTAAAACTGACCTCAGAACGTCGTGAAGAGGCGCCGCGAATCTTTACGCACATCAACCTGCATTTTATCGTGAGTGGTAAAGCCCTCCAGGATAAAGCGGTCTCACGCGCTGTGGATCTTTCTGCTGAAAAATATTGCTCTGTGGCCATCATGCTGGGTAAAGGCGTCAACATTACGCATAGCTATGAAGTGATCGAACTTTAGTACCCGCAGGGATCTTTTAAGGTCGCGGGCAAAATCTGTCGTGCTCTGCTGTCAGACTGTGCCTGCGCTGGGAACCGGGTCAGATCGGAAAGTCGCTTAAGCCAATCCCTGGCCGCTCGGCCCGCGCGATTACGCACCTCATCCCTGAGGTGCGCCCGTAGCCGGGCCAACGCGTTGCGTTGTTCAAAAACGCTCCCGGCGTTTTTGTCCCAGGCGCGGGACGCTTTCCTCTTCTGACCCGGTTCCCAGCGTGTTGAACTTATCTATTGCTGCCAGATTCTTGCTGCCCAGGCGTTGTCTGTAGCGACCTTCCTGAAACCGGATGCGGTTGCCGGACGTGAAGCGAAGGGAGCATATACCTGTAGCAAAGCATCGCGGGCCAGGGATGGCCCGCGCTGAGCCTGCCAGGGATGGCGGTTTTGCGTCTTTGCGAAAGGTTTATGCTCCCTGAAGCCTGCTCAGCGGTAAGTCTTTAGCCGCAGGAAAGCCAGTTTTACCATGTTTGTGAAAGACATCTGCTCTCAGAGCGGTTTTTGCTGGCCTCTTACTCTATTCGCTTGCCTTCCATCAGCCGCTTCACCAGCGGACCCATGATCAACTCCATCGCCAGACCCATTTTGCCGCCAGGCACCACCAGCGTATTGATGTGCGAGATAAACGAGCCCTGCAGCATCGCCAGCAGGTAGGGGAGGTCGATATCTTCCAGCGCCTGGAAGTGGATCACCACAAAGCTCTCATCCAGTGACGGAATAGCGCGGGCAGCGAACGGGTTTGAGGTATCGACCGTCGGGACGCGCTGAAAGTTGAGGTGAGTGCGTGAGAACTGTGGTGTGATGAAGTTGATGTAATCTTCCATCGAGCGCACTACCGAATCCATGACCGCTTCACGTGAATGGCCGCGCTCGCCAGTGTCGCGCACCAGCTTCTGTATCCACTCCAGATTCACAATCGGCACCACGCCAACCAGCAGATCAACCTGTTCTGCTACGTTGTGCTGCGCCGTCACCACGCCGCCGTGCAGCCCTTCGTAGAAGAGAATATCGGTGTTCTGCGGCAGCGGTTGCCACGGCGTAAAGGTGCCGGGCACCTGATTCCACGGCACCGCTTCATCGTAGGTATGCAGATATTTACGCGACTGGCCCTGTCCGCTCTGACCATACTCTTTAAAGCTCTGCTCCAGCAGGCCAAAGTCATTGGCTTCCGGGCCGAAGTAGCTGACATGACGTCCTAAATCGCGCGCCTTACGAATCGCCATATCCATTTCAGGGCGGGTAAAGCGGTGAAAACTGTCACCTTCCAGCTCCGCCGCATGAAGATCGAGCTGCTGAAAGATTTTGCGAAACGCCACGCTGGTGGTGGTGGTTCCTGCACCGCTGGAACCAGTCACCGCGATAATGGGATGACGTGCAGACATAGAAAAGCTCCCTGTGAGGTCGGGCAATAGGCATTGTTAACACGAAATGCCGTTGGGTGCATCAGCCACGAAATTCTTTGCGCGGCATGATATTGACCGATTCGTGCAGTTCCGACCACACCAGTACCACTTCACCCGTTTCCAGCTGACGTCGCACATCGGCCACCTTGTCGATCAGGCTGCGTTCCTGCTCGCCATAGTCCGTGCCTTCGCGCAGCACAAAGGTTTCAATCAGATTTTCAAGGGTCTCAGGTGAGACCTGTTGCCAGGGAATAATCACGAGTTCAGTTATCCAGAAAAGGGGCGATCCACTGGGGGATACGCTGTTCCAGCCACATTTCAGGCTGGCGTAATGTCCCACCAACAAAACCTACATGGCCGCCGTGTGGTGTCAGTTGATAAGTAATAGTGGCAGATAATTGGCTGCTGTGCGGGATCACCTCATCACTCATAAAAGGATCATCTTTGGCGTGAATGATCAGCAGCGGTTTCTCTGCGTGCTTCAGCCAGGGCATGGCGCTGGCACGATGATAGTAATCGGCCGCATCCAGAAAACCGTGGGCGCGGGCGGTAATGGCATCATCAAAGTCGCGCAGTCGACGTAGCGCTTTCAGCTGCGCCAGATTGACCGGCAGCGTATCCGGCCAGGCGTGCAGTTTACGGCGGGCATTTTTCTTGAGCTGCGCCAGCAAATAGTATTGATAGACGCGTGAGAAGCCGCGTTCCAGTTTTACGCTACAGGGCTCCAGCAGCAGCGGAGCGGAGACAATGACACCCGCGTCTACCTCAGCGGCTGCGCCCTGCTGGCCCAGCAGGCAGCCCAGCATGTTACCGCCCAGCGAGAAACCGACCGCCGCGGTGGGTACGCGGCCCCAGCGGGTGCGCAGCCAGTGCAGAAAAAAACGGGCATCTTCGGTTTCGCCGGAGTGATAGATGCGGTTGAGCCGATTCGGTTCGCCGCTGCAGCCGCGAAAATGCATCACCACCGCCAGCCAGCCGCGCGCGCGGCAGATCGCCATCAGTCCATGAATATAAGGGCTGTGAAAACTGCCCTCCAGCCCATGAAACAGCACCACGCGCGGTTTATGCTGCGCGAACTGCGGATCTTCACTCCAGGCGAGATCGACGAAGTCGCCATCCGGCAGGTCGAGACGTTGCCAGTGGGGATCGCCCGCGATACGACGACGTAGCAGGCGCGGCAGCAGGGTCTGCAGGTGCGCATTACGCAGACTCTCAGGAGGCGTGAAGTGCTCGTTTTCCGGTCCGGTAAATTTCATGTGGTAAAAGCTTGTCTGTTCCATATCACACTGTTAGCTTCGATAAGTTTTTTCTTGCAGGGTAAGGAGTACCCGATTGCCATGGAACTGAGTCTTTTCTTATCAATGTTGGGATTTCTTTGGGTCGCGGCCATTACGCCCGGGCCTAATAATATGTTACTCACCGCTTCGGGTGCTAATTTTGGCTTTATGCGCACCATTCCGCTGATGATTGGCATCATGATCGGAATGCAGGTGATGCTGCTGATGGTGGCCTTTGGCGTCGGCGGGCTGATCCTGCTCTATCCTTCGCTTCACCTGGTGCTGAAAATCGCCGGTAGCCTCTATCTGCTCTGGCTGGCATGGAAAATCGCTACCGCCAGTTATGAGAAGCTGGAAACCGATCAGGCGCCGGATGCGCCGATGCCCTTCTGGCAGGGCGGCTTGTTGCAGTTGATTAATCCCAAGGCCTGGCTGATGGCGCTGGGCGCGGTCGCCAGCTTCAGCCTGGCCGGTGACGCGTATCGCCATTCAGTGATGGCGATAAGCATCGGCATGTTTCTGGTTAATCTGGTGTCGGGTGTTATCTGGATGGGATTTGGTGCGATGATCGGCCGCATTCTGCGCAGCCGTCGCGCCTGGAAAATCTTTAACCTCGCCATGGGGCTGCTGACCGCCGCCTGCGTGCTGTTAATCTGGCACTGAGTCAGCTGGATGCGCGTTCAACGCGCGTCCACGGCAGCACCTCGCGGATGACTGGCGCATTAGCATTGCGGATCTTCTGCAGCAGCAATTGCACGCTACGCGCGCCCAGCTGGTTCATCGGCTGCTCGATGGTCGTCAGCGGCGGATTCAGGCTGCGGGTAAACGACACGCCATCAAACCCGACCACCGCCAGATCTTCCGGCACGCGCAGACCCGCTTCCAGCGCCGCATGCACCACGCCTACCGCCAGCACATCTGAAACCGCGAACACCGCATCCGGCGGTTCCGGCAGCGCCATCAACTCCCTCAGCCCCTGACTGCCCGCCTCACAGGAGATTTCGTAAGTGTAGGAGACGCCGGACCAGACATACCCCAGCTCCTCAATCGCCTGCCGGTAGCCCTTTTCACGATGATGCGAGTAAAGGTAACGCATGTCGCCATTGATCAGCCCGATGCGTTTACGCCCTTTACCGGCAAGGTAATGGACGGTGTCGCGCGCGGCTTCAAGGTGATCAATGCTGACCGAGGAGGCGGGAATATCCGGATCAAATTCGCAGCACTGTACCCAGGGCGCCCCGGCAATGAGCGCCTGCAAATCCTGTAAACCGGAGGCCGCATCCATAGTAATTACGCCATCCACCACTTTTCCGGTCAGCAGGGAGAGATAGGCGGCTTCACGCTGGAGCTGCGAGGCGGAGTTACAGAGCAGGATGTGATAGCCGTGCAGTTCCGCTTCGGCCTCGATGCCCTGAACCACGCGTGAACAGAAGGGATTGGTGATATCCGAGATCAGCACCAGCAGCATGTTGCTTTGCGACGTACGCAGCTGACGCGCCAGTAAGTTGGGCTGATAGTCGCAGGCAGAGATTGCCGCCAGAACTTTCTCACGCGTATCGGGCTTCACGCCGGGATGCGCGTTGAGAACCCGCGATACCGTGGCTTTGGAGACGCCAGCCAGCTGAGCGACTTTCTCGATCGACATCGGATTCAGAAACCTTAACAGGCAATAATTGGGAACGCATATGAATAGCACAGGGACAATGTGAGCGCCTGACATTTTTGCTTACTTTAGCTATTTTCAGCATTTGCGATTTTTAACTTTGTTTTGCAGATAGTGATCTAAGAACTTATTTCTATTAGGGATAATTTTTAATTCCTTTATGAAACTATAGCGCGCAGAGACACTGCCTCCACTATAAAAACGGTGGGGTAGTGATCATGGCAGCAACACGTTTAACTTTTTTAGCCGCAGCGCTGGCGCTGCTGGCGTTTCGGGCTGATGCGGTCAATGTCACCGTGGCTTACCAGACCTCGGCTGAGCCGGCGAAAGTGGCGCAGGCTGACAACAGCTTTGCGAAAGAGAGCGGGGCCAGCGTTGACTGGCGCAAGTTTGACAGCGGCGCCGGGGTATTACGTGCGATGGCGTCCGGTGACGTCCAGATTGGCAATATCGGTTCCAGCCCGTTAGCGGTTGCGGCGGCGCAGAAGCTGCCGATTGAAGCCTTTTTACTCGCCTCTCAGCTGGGCAACTCTGAAGCGCTGGTGGTGAAGAAGAACATCACTACGCCCAAAGATTTAATTGGCAAACGCATCGCGGTGCCGTTCATCTCCACCACCCACTACAGCCTGCTGGCTGCGCTGAAACACTGGGGCATCAAACCGTCACAGGTACAACTGGTCAATCTGCAGCCGCCAGCGATTATTGCTGCCTGGCAGCGTGGCGACATTGATGGCGCTTACGTCTGGGCACCGGCGGTTAATGAGCTGGAAAAAGAGGGCAAGGTGTTAACCGACTCTGCGGAAGTGGGAAGCTGGGGATCGCCGACGCTGGATGTCTGGGTGGTACGCAAAGATTTTGCTCAGCAGCATCCGGAGATCGTGACTGCTTTTGCCCGCAGCGCGCTTGACGCGCAGCAGGCCTACCTGAACAGCCCCGACAGCTGGCTGAAACAGTCCGATAACCTCAGCAAACTCTCTCGCCTCAGCGGTGTGCCGGAAGCACAGGTGCCCGGTCTGGTGAAGGGCAATACCTACCTCACGGCGCAGCAGCAGGTTGAGCAACTGGGCAAACCGGTCAATAAAGCGATCGTCGATACCGCGCAGTTTCTGAAAGCACAGGGCCGGGTGCCGCAGGCGGATAACGACTACAGCAGCTATGTGACCTCCCGTTTCGTCGAGCCATTAGTTAAACCTTAAGGAGGCACTATGCTGCGCATCGCTCACCTTAATGCCCGTTATGCCGGACAGCCGGTGTTGCAGGATATCAATCTGCAGCTGGATAGCCATGAACTGCTGGTGGTGCTCGGCCCCTCCGGCTGCGGCAAAACCACACTGCTCAATCTGGTTGCCGGTTTCCTGCCGGTGGAGTCGGGCAGCATCACGCTGGATAACCAGCCGGTGACCGGGCCTGGTGCGGAGCGCGGCGTGGTGTTTCAGCATGAAGGATTACTGCCGTGGCGCAACGTGCTGGATAACGTCGCCTTTGGCCTGCAGCTGGCGGGGATGTCACGCCCGGATCGCGACGCGATTGCCCGCCGGTTAATCAGGCAGGTGGGGCTTGAAGGTGCGGAAAAGCGCGCCATCTGGCAGTTGTCCGGTGGTCAGCGTCAGCGGGTGGGCATTGCGCGTGCGCTGGCTACCGATCCACAACTGCTATTGCTGGATGAGCCTTTCGGCGCACTGGATGCCTTTACCCGAGAGCAGATGCAAACCCTGCTGCTGACGCTGTGGCGCGACAGCGGTAAACAGATTCTGTTGATTACGCACGACATAGAAGAGGCGATTTTCCTGGCCAGCGAACTGATTCTGCTGTCGCCAGGACCGGGCCGCATCGTAGAGCGGCTGCGTCCTGGCTTTGGTCAGCGCTTTGCCGCGGGAGAGTCGTGCCGCAGCATCAAATCCGATCCGCAGTTTATCGCCCAGCGCGAGTATGTGCTGAGCCGGGTCTTTGATCAGCGGGAGGCGTTTGCATGAGTGCACTCATCAATGACAAGTCTCTGCCGGTGCGCCGTCGTTTGCGCTGGCCGTTTTCAACCGCCTTCACGCTGAGCATGCTGAGTCTCTCTTTGCTGTTGCTGATCTGGTGGGGCGTGACCGCGCTGGGCCTGATTGCCCCGCTGTTCCTGCCGTCGCCGCAGCAGGTGTTAAGCAAGCTGCTGCTGATTGCCAGCTCGCAGGGCTTTATGGATGCCACGCTGTGGCAGCATCTGGCCGCCAGCCTGACACGAATGCTGATTGCGCTGACTGCCGCTGCCGCCATCGGTATTCCTGTAGGGATCCTGATGGGCCTCAGCCCGGTCGCTCGCGGGTTGCTCGATCCTCTGATTGAACTCTATCGTCCGATTCCGCCACTCGCCTATCTGCCATTGATGGTGATCTGGTTCGGCATTGGTGAAACCTCGAAAATCCTGCTGATCTATCTGGCGATTTTCGCGCCGGTGACGCTCTCCACCCTGGCCGGCGTGCGTAACACGCAGCAGGTCCGACTGCGTGCGGCGCGCTCGCTGGGGGCTAATCGCTGGCAACTGCTGCGCTGGGTGATTCTGCCAGGCGCGTTGCCGGAGATCCTCACCGGTCTGCGCATCGGTCTGGGGGTTGGCTGGTCAACGCTGGTGGCCGCTGAGCTGATTGCTGCCACGCGGGGTCTGGGTTTTATGGTGCAGTCAGCAGGAGAATTCCTCGCCACCGATGTGGTGCTGGCGGGTATCGCGGTAATCGCCTTTATTGCTTTTAGCTTAGAACTCGGGCTCCGCGCGTTGCAGCGCCGTCTGACGCCCTGGAGTGGAGAACAATCATGAACGAACGTCTCAGTTTTACCCCGCTTGGCCCGTACATTGGCGCGCAGGTCTCAAACCTGGATGTGTCTCGCCCATTGAGTGATGCTCAGTTTGAGCAGCTTTATCATGGCCTGCTTCGTCATCAGGTGCTGTTTCTGCGTGACCAGAAAATAACGCCGGAACAGCACCGCGCGCTGGCAATCCGCTTTGGCGATCTGCATATCCATCCGGTCTATCCGCATGCGGAAGGCGTCGAGGAGATTATCGTGCTGGATACCCATCAGGATAATCCGTCGGATAATGACAACTGGCATACCGATGTCACCTTTATTGATACGCCGCCAGCGATCGCCTTGCTGGCCTCGAAGGTGTTACCGGAGTCGGGGGGTGACACGCTCTGGACCAGCGGCATTGCGGCTTACGAAGCGCTCTCTGAACCCTTTAAGCAGCTGCTGGCAGGTCTCCATGCCGAGCATGATTTCAAAAAGTCATTCCAGGAGTATAAGTACCGGAAAACCGAGGAGGAGCATCAGCGCTGGCAGCAGGCGGTAGCAAAACATCCGCCGGTGCAGCATCCGGTCATCCGCACCCATCCGGTCAGCGGCAAAAAAGCGCTGTTTGTGAATGAGGGCTTTACCACGCGGATCGTCGATTTAAGCGAGAAAGAGAGTGATGCGGTGCTGGGCTTTCTGTTTGCGCACGCCACCAAACCGGAGTTTCAGGTGCGCTGGCGCTGGCAGCCAGACGATCTGGCTATCTGGGATAATCGGGTCACGCAGCATTATGCCAATGCTGATTACTATCCTGCCCGGCGCATCATGCAGCGGGCAACGGTGCTGGGCGATAAACCCCGTTAAAAGAGAATCTCCCCGCTCGCGGGGAGATTTTTTTATGAGGCCATAATCTGTTCGAGCTGTTCCTGCGCTTCCAGCCACGCCATCTCTACCTCTTCCAGCGCAGATTTGCTCTCCGCCTGACGCTGCAGCGCGGTGGTCAGGTCCGCTTTACGGCTCTGTTCATAGATAGCGCTGTCTGAGAGCTGAGCTTCGGCTTCGGCCAGCTGGCTCTGCCATTTGCTCATCTGCTTTTCCAGCTTCTCTATCTCTTTGCGCAGCGGCTGCGTCTGGGTGCGCAGTTCAGCATCACGACGCTTCTGGTCTTTACGCGCCTGGGCACTGTTGCCGTTATCCTGCTTCGGCGCGGCATCCTGTTGCGCCTGCTGCTTCTGCAGATCGCTCAGCCACTTCTGATAATCTTCGAGATCGCCTTCAAACACATCCACTTTGCCATCATGCACCAGATAGAGATCGTCGGTGGTCGCGCGCAGCAGATGTCGGTCGTGCGATACCACGACCAGCGCACCTTCGAAGTCGATCAACGCTTCGGTCAGCGCCTGGCGCATATCGAGATCGAGATGGTTGGTGGGTTCATCCAGCAGCAGCAGGTTAGGGCGCTGCCAGACAATCAGCGCCAGCACCAGTCGCGCTTTCTCTCCGCCGGAGAAGCGCTCAGTGATTTCAGTGACTTTATCGCCGCGGAAATCGAAGCCCCCCAGATAGTCGCGCAGCTGCTGTTCCAGCACCTCAGGCGCAATACGCGACAGATGCTGCAGCGGTGACTCATCGGCTCGCAGATACTCCAGCTGATGCTGAGCGAAGTAACCAAGCTTGATCCCTTTCGCCAGACCCATCTTGCCGTCCATCGCCTCCAGCTCACCCGCCAGCAGCTTAATCAGGGTCGATTTACCGGCACCGTTACGTCCCAGCAGGCCGATGCGCGAGCCGGGGACCAGGTTGAGCTTGATGGCGTCGAGAATAATACGGTCGCCATAACCCGCAGTGACCTTCTCCATCTTCATCAGTGGATTAGGCAGGTTCTCCGGCTTGCGGAAAGTGAAGCTGAATGGGTTATCGACATGGGCGGGCGCAATCATCTCCATGCGCTCCAGCATCTTGATGCGGCTCTGCGCCTGCTTCGCCTTGGTGGCCTGGGCACGGAAGCGATCAATGTAGCTGTGCAGGTGCGCCACTTTCTCCTGCTGGCTCTCATACAGCGACTGCTGCTGAGCCAGTTTGGCGACGCGCTGCCGCTCAAAGGAGCTGTAGTTGCCGGTATATTCGAACATCGACTCCTGTTCGATATGAATAATTTTGTCGATGACGGGATCGAGGAAATCACGATCGTGCGAAATCAGAATCAGCGTGCCTTCATAACTCTTCAGCCAGCGCTCCAGCCAGATCACCGCATCGAGATCGAGGTGGTTGGTCGGTTCATCCAGCAGCAGCAGATCGGAACGGCAAATCAGCGCCTGTGCCAGGTTGAGGCGCATGCGCCAGCCACCCGAGAAGTCGCTGACCGGGCGTTGCAACTGTTCCTGACTGAAGCCCAGACCATGCAGCAGGCTTGAGGCGCGCGCATGGATGCTCCACGCCTGCACCGCGTCCAGCTTGCCATGCAGCAGCGCGATGGCATTGCCATCGTCACGCAGATTGGCGTCCGCCAGTTCTGCTTCAAGCTGGCGAAACTGGCGATCGCCATCAATCACGTACTCCAGCGCGGCTTTATCCAGCGCAGGGGTTTCCTGATTCACCCAGGCCAGCGCCCAGTGAGTGGGGAAAGTGACGGTACCGGCATCGCTGGTGATTTCACCTTTTAACAGCGACAGCAGCGTGGATTTTCCACAGCCGTTTTTACCCACCAGCCCGACCTTCTGGCCGGGATTAATGGTGGCGGTGGCATTATCGAGCAGGACGCGGATGCCGCGGCGAATTTGTAAGGCTGAGAAGACAATCATGTAAGCGCCGTATCGTCAGAATATGTTAATTTACTGGCAACATAATGAGATTTTGCTGCGTCGTGCATGGTAGCGGAAAACCGCACCAATGACGACGCTTTGGAGGGAAAGGATGTCGCAGCCACCCAGGGTTTTGCTGCTTTATGCTCATCCGGAATCACAGGATTCGATCGCCAATCGGATTCTGCTGCAGCCGGCTCAGGCACTGGAACACGTTACCGTGCACGATCTGTACGCGACCTATCCGGATTTTTTTATCGATATTCACCATGAACAACAGCTGCTGCGTGAACATGATGTCATCATTTTTCAGCATCCGCTCTATACCTATAGCTGTCCGGCGCTGCTGAAAGAGTGGCTGGACAGAGTTCTGTCGCGCGGTTTCGCCAATGGCGTGGATGGCAATGCGCTGGAAGGAAAGTACTGGCGCAGCGTCGTCACCACCGGAGAACCGGAAAGTGCCTTCAGACATCAGGGTCTGAACCGCTATTCGCTCAATGACATTATGCGTCCTTTTGAGCTGACCGCGCAGATGTGCCGTATGCACTGGATGCCGCCGATGATCGTCTACTGGGCGCGTCGTCAGAGTCCTGAATTAATGAAAAATTACGCCCGCGCCTATGGCGACTGGCTGGCGGCACCGCTGCCGAATGGAGGGGTATAGATGGAAGGGCAAACGCTGCTGACCGCCGGGGTGATTTATCTGGTCGCGGCGGTATTGATTGTACCGGTGGCGGCTCGCCTCGGTATTGGTGCAGTTCTGGGCTATCTGGTGGCGGGTATCGCTATCGGCCCGTGGGGATTAGGCTTTATCAGCGACGTCGACGAGATTCTGCACTTCTCTGAGCTCGGCGTGGTGTTCCTGATGTTTATTATCGGGCTGGAGCTGAACCCGGCAAAGCTGTGGGCGCTGCGCCGCTCCATTTTTGGCGTCGGCGCGGCGCAGGTGATCTTCTCAGCGGCGATTCTGGGCGGCTTATTGTGGCTGACCAACTTTAGCTGGCAGGCTGCGATCATTGGCGGGATTGGTCTGGCGATGTCCTCGACCGCCATGGCCCTGCAGCTGATGATGGATAAAGGCATGAACCGCAGCGAAGCGGGGCAACTGGGCTTTTCGGTGTTGCTGTTTCAGGATATCGCGGTGATCCCAGCCCTGGCGCTGATCCCGCTGCTGGCCGGAACCGACAGCGGTCATATCGACTGGATGAAGGTCGGCATGAAAGTACTGGCGTTTGCCGGCATGCTGGTAGGCGGACGCTATCTGCTGCGGCCTATCTTCCGTTACATCGCTGCGTCGGGCGTGCGCGAAGTCTTTACCGCCGCTTCGCTGCTGCTGGTGCTGGGCTCGGCGCTGTTTATGGATGCGCTGGGTCTGTCGATGGCGCTGGGGACCTTTATTGCCGGGATCCTGCTGGCGGAGAGCGAGTACCGGCATGAGCTGGAAGTCGCCATCGACCCGTTTAAAGGTTTACTGCTGGGCCTGTTCTTTATTTCGGTTGGCATGGCGCTCAACCTCGGTGTGCTCTATACCCATATTGTGACCATCCTGCTGGGCGTCGTGACGCTGGTGGCGGTGAAAACGCTGGTGCTCTATCTGCTGGCGCGCATTTACGGCTTGCGCAGCTCTGAGCGGCAGCAGTTTGCTGGCGTGCTGAGTCAGGGGGGCGAGTTCGCCTTTGTGCTCTTTTCCGCGGCCTCCTCGGCAAAGCTGTTCTCTGGCGATCAACTGCCGATGCTGCTGGTGACGGTAACCCTGTCGATGATGACCACACCGCTGCTGATGAAGGGAATCGATCGTCTGCTGGCACGCCGCTTCAATGAGCCGGATGACGAGGCAGAGAAACACTTTGTCGAAGACGATCAGCCGCAGGTGATTGTGGTGGGCTTTGGTCGGTTCGGGCAGGTGGTGGGGCGTTTGCTGATGGCGAATAACAAACGCATCACCGTGCTTGAGCGCGACATCAGTGCAGTCAGTCTGATGCGGAAATATGGCTATAAGGTCTATTACGGCGACGCCACCGAACTGGAGTTGCTGCGGGCAGCCGGTGCGGCCAGCGCTCAGGCGATTGTGATCACCTGTAACGAGCCCGAAGATGTGATGACGATTGTACATCTGTGCCAGCAGCATTTTCCGCAGTTGCAGATTCAGGCGCGCGCCAGGGGCCGTGTAGAAGCGCATGAACTGCTTCAGGCGGGCGTCACGCAGTTCTCGCGTGAGACCTTCTCCAGTGCGCTGGAGCTGGGACGTAAGACGCTGATGACGCTGGGGATGCATCCGCATCAGGCGCATCGCGCCCAGCAGTATTTCCGCCATCTTGATATGCGGATGCTGCGCGAGCTGATGCCCAATCTCTCTGAAAGCGCGCAGGCTTCGCGCGTCCGTGAAGCGCGGCGTGAACTGGAAGATATCTTCCAGCGTGAAATGCAGCGCGAAAAGCGGCAGATCGACGGCTGGGACGATGATGAATAACCTCTTTAAACAGGCAGAAGCTAATGCGTAAACGTTTTATTGCTGGTGCGACATGCCCGCACTGCCAGGAGAAGGACACGCTGGCAATGTGGCGTGAAAATAATGTCGATGTGGTGGAGTGCGTGAAGTGTGGTCACCAGATGCGTGAGGCCGATAAGCAGGCGCGCGATCAGGTTCGCACTAATGAGCAGGTTATCGGTATTTTTCATCCTGAGTAGCGGAATGGCGCAGCTTTTTTTACGCCTGGACTTACAGCGGGATTGAATTCCGTTACAATTGTCGCCATTAACGCTGTAGTCGCAAGAGAAAGTGAAAACCCTCTTGTACTCAGCCCCGAACCTTTCTGGTTGGTGTTATTGCACGAAAGAATAGACCAATGAGACGGGATCTCAGCTCTCAACGGTTAGGAGATATCATGAAAGTAGCAAAAGACCTGGTGGTAAGCCTGGCCTATCAGGTACGTACAGAAGACGGCGTGTTAGTTGACGAGTCACCGGTGAGTGCACCGTTAGACTACCTGCACGGTCATGGTTCCCTGATTTCTGGTCTGGAAAATGCGCTGGAAAACCACATTGCCGGCGACAAGTTTGACGTGCATATCCCGGCAAACGATGCCTACGGTCAGTATGACGATAACCTGGTGCAGCGCGTTCCTAAAGACGTCTTCATGGGCGTTGACGAACTGCAGGTTGGCATGCGCTTCCTGGCAGAAACCGATCAGGGCCCGGTACCGGTAGAAATCACCGAAGTGGAAGATGATCACGTCGTGGTTGATGGTAACCACATGCTGGCGGGTCAGAACCTGAACTTCAACGTTGAAGTGGTTGCTATCCGCGAAGCCACGCCGGAAGAACTGGCTCATGGCCACGTTCACGGTGCAGATGGCCATCATCATGACCACGATCACGGCCATGATCACGACCACGACCATGATCAGGGTAAAGGCGGTTGTGGCACTGGCGGCTGCGGCTGCAGCCACTAAGTCTCAACAGACCTTTCAAGGCCACCCTCGGGTGGCCTTTCTTTTGGCGCGTATTCTGGTTCTGCCCGGGTAAGCCGGGGCCCGATAGCCCGCGATCAGTAGTGCGGTGGTGGCGTCTCTTCAGATTGTGAGGCGACGATCGATGGCGCATTCGCTTTGAGCTTGTCGGTTAAAATGCGCATCTGCTCACGCATCTTATTCATCTCCAGCTCGTGCTGAACGACCGCGCTGTTCAGCTGATCGATAGTCATCTCCTGAAAGGCCAGTTTGCTCTCCAGCGTCTCCAGACGCTGTTCCCACTCAGATTGTTGCATGACCTGTTCCTCTGTTAAGGTGCGACTCGGGGCGTGATTCTACGATCTGAATGCCAGGAATCACCTGTTTTTTTCACGCCCGGAGGCGTTGCGCTTGAAAAAAGGCAGCGCGGCATCATCTCTGATGAAACTTCCCGATGTTATAAAGGTCGGAGGTTAACCGGGTAATTACATTGTGGGAGTGTTCGACACTGCCACGTAAAGTTATAGTGTGGACCCTGAAGTCCGCAATGTTTCCCGAGGTTAGACGCTTCGGTTTTGGAGAATGGATGAAATCACTGTTTAAAGTCACATTGTTAGCTACCACCATGGCTGTTGCGCTGAATGCTCCGCTGGCAATGGCGGCAGATACCGCTGCGGCGCCACAGGCTGCACCAGCCGCCGCGCCACAGTCTGCGCCTCAGGCACCGAAAAATGCTGCCTTCAAAGATGAAGACCAGCAGTCTGCCTACGCGCTGGGTGCTTCGCTGGGTCGCTACATGGACAACTCCCTGAAGGAGCAGGAAAAACTGGGCATCAAACTGGATAAGCAGCAGCTGATCGCTGGTGTTCAGGATGCATTTGGTGGCAAGAGCAAACTCTCTGATGAAGAGATTGAGCAGACGCTGCAATCCTTTGAAGGCCGCGTGAAAGGCGCAGCCTCAGCGAAAATGGAAAAAGATGCGAAAGAGAACTCTGAAAAGGGCGAAGCTTACGCAACCAAATTTGCTAAAGAGAGCGGCGTGAAGAAAACCGAAAGCGGCCTGCTGTATAAAGTTGAGAAAGAGGGTACCGGCGACGCACCTAAAGACAGCGATACTGTAGTGGTAAACTACAAAGGGACGCTGATTGACGGTACTGAATTCGACAACTCTTATACCCGTGGCGAGCCACTTTCATTCCGTCTGGATGGTGTCATCCCGGGCTGGACTGAAGGTCTGAAGCACGTGAAGAAAGGCGGCAAGATCAAGCTGGTGATCCCACCAAATCTGGCTTACGGCAAAAATGGCGTTCCGGGCATCCCGGCTAACTCCACCCTGGTGTTTGATGTCGAGCTGCTTGATATCAAACCAGCGCCAAAGGCAGATGAAAAAGCACAGGCTCCTGCGCCTGCTGCTGCAGAAAAAGCGCAGTAATCTGCTGACCGCCGCCTCCGGGCGGCGGTTTCATTTCGGCTTCACGACAAACCTCTGGCATAAGCCGACGACATTTGCCAGACTAATGCCTGCCTAATTATCCCAATATTGAGTCTGCCCATAAGCCGCTGTGACAGGCTCCAGCCATTCAGGGTGATACTCTTCAATGTCTAATCCATTCAATCCGGGTGAACTGAGCGACTTCGATCTTCTGGAGCAGCGCCCGTTCGAACAAAGTGATTACGATATTCTGAAATCGTACGAGGCTGTCGTGGATGGCCTGGCGATGTTGATCGGTTCGCATTGTGAAATTGTCCTGCATTCGCTTGAAGATCTTAAGTGTTCGGCCGTGCGTATCGCTAATGGTGAACACACTGGACGTAAAGTCGGTTCGCCTATTACCGATTTAGCCCTGCGTATGCTGCATGATATGCATGGCGCGGACAGTAATGTCTCCCGTGCCTACTTCACACGTGCCAAAAGCGGCGTGCTGATGAAATCGGTCACGATTGCGATTCGTAACCGTCAGCAGCGGGTCATTGGCTTGCTCTGCATCAACATGAACCTTGATGTGCCGTTCTCACAGATCATGTCGACCTTTATGCCGCCCGAGATGCAGCAGGTTGACTCCAACGTCAACTTCGCCAGTTCGGTAGACGATCTGGTGATGCAGACGCTGGAGTTCACCATTGAAGAGGTGAGTGCTGACCGTAATGTATCGAACAACGCCAAGAATCGTCAGATTGTGCTGAACCTGTATGAGAAGGGGATCTTCGACATCAAGGATGCCATCAACCAGGTGGCCGATCGGCTGAATATTTCCAAACACACCGTCTATCTCTATATCCGTCAGTTTAAAAATGGCGACTTCCAGGGGCAGGAGCGGTAATGCGTTACACCCTGCTGGTCACCGGCCCGGCTTACGGTACGCAACAGGCGACCAGTGCCTGGCTGTTTGCCTGCGCACTGCTGACGGCAGGCCATCAGCTTGACAGTGTTTTCTTCTATCGCGAAGGGGTGCTGAACGCTAACCAACTGACGTCGCCCGCCAGTGATGAGTTTGATCTGGTGCGCGCATGGCAGACATTGCATCAGGAGCAGGGTGTGGCACTGAATATTTGTGTGGCGGCCGCGCTGCGTCGTGGCGTCAGCGACCAGCAGGAAGCGGCACGACTCCAGCTGGCGGGCAGTAACCTGCAGCCGGGCTTTACCCTGAGCGGGCTGGGCGCGCTGGCGGAAGCGGCGCTGAGCTGTGAACGCATGGTGCAGTTCTGATGAATCGGGTCGCGTTTGTCTTTACCCGGGCGCCGCACGGCAGCAGCGCAGGACGTGAGGGGCTGGATGCCGCGCTGGCCACGGGCGCGCTCAGTGAGGATATCGGCCTGTTTTTTATCGGTGATGGCGTGCTGCAGCTTAATCTGCACCAGCAACCTGAGACGATTAAGAGCCGTCACTATGCCGCGACCTTTGGCGTGCTGGCACTATATGAGATTGAACACTGCTATCTCTGCCGGACATCGCTGATAGCGCGTGGATTAGAGGTTGACGCTGACCGGTTGCTGGATGTTACGCTACTGGACGCGCCGGCACTGCGACAGACGCTGGCCAGCTACGATCGCATTCTTACTTTTTAAGAGACGTTAATGCTGCATACGTTACTGCACTCACCGGCACACTGTGACCTTGAGAGCCTGCTTTTAATGGCGGGTGCGGGTGATGACCTGCTGCTGTTGCAGGATGGCGTGCTGGCCGCTTTAGCTGGCAGCCACGCATTGATGCGACTGTCAGAGAGCGAAGCGACGCTCTGGGTGCTGGACGAAGATGTCCAGGCTCGCGGTCTCGCTGGACAAATTTCGACCCGTGTGCAGTCAGTAGACTATACTGGGTTTGTCACGCTAACGATCAGGCATCAGCAACAAATGGTCTGGTAATCGGCTAAAACCTGGTTATTTCTTGACACCCCTTTGACTCAGCCCTAAAATTCTGCCTCCTCGTAATTCTACGAGGCGATTTATTACGTGTTTACGAAGCAAAAGCAAATCCAGGAGCTATTTAATGGCAACAGTTAACCAGCTGGTTCGCAAACCACGCGTCCGCAAAGTTGCAAAGAGCAACGTGCCGGCGCTGGAAGCTTGCCCGCAAAAACGTGGCGTTTGTACTCGTGTGTACACCACCACTCCTAAGAAACCAAACTCCGCACTGCGTAAAGTCTGCCGTGTGCGTTTGACCAACGGTTTTGAAGTTACCTCCTACATTGGTGGTGAAGGTCATAACCTGCAGGAACACTCCGTGATCCTGATCCGTGGCGGTCGTGTAAAAGACCTGCCAGGTGTGCGTTACCACACCGTTCGTGGCGCGCTTGACTGCTCAGGTGTTAAAGACCGTAAGCAGGCTCGCTCCAAGTACGGCGTGAAGAAGCCAAAGGCTTAATGGTTCTCCGTTAAGTAAGGCCAAACGTTTTAAATTAAATGTCAAAATAAACTCATAGAGTTTTGGACAATCCTGAATTAACAACGGAGTATTTCCATGCCACGTCGTCGCGTCATTGGTCAGCGTAAAATTCTGCCAGATCCTAAGTTCGGATCAGAGCTGCTGGCCAAATTTGTAAATATCCTGATGGTAGATGGTAAAAAATCTACTGCAGAATCAATCGTTTATACCGCGCTTGAGACCCTGGCTCAGCGTTCAGGTAAAAACGCGCTGGAATCTTTTGAAGTAGCTCTGGAAAACGTGCGTCCGACTGTCGAAGTTAAGTCACGTCGCGTTGGTGGTTCTACTTATCAGGTACCAGTAGAAGTCCGTCCGGTTCGTCGTAATGCTCTGGCAATGCGCTGGATCGTAGATGCTGCTCGTAAACGCGGTGATAAATCAATGGCTCTTCGCCTGGCGAACGAACTTTCTGATGCTGCAGAGAACAAAGGTACAGCAGTTAAGAAACGTGAAGACGTTCACCGCATGGCAGAAGCCAACAAGGCGTTCGCACACTACCGTTGGTAATCACCACGTAGTTGTTAAACCAGCGGGCGCTCAATCAGCCAACCCGCTGGGGTCGACTTACCTTGAACGTCCGAGAATCAGAGGAATCAAATGGCTCGTAAAACACCCATTGCCCGCTACCGTAATATCGGTATCAGTGCGCACATCGACGCCGGTAAGACTACCACTACCGAACGCGTTCTGTTCTACACCGGTGTAAACCACAAAATCGGTGAAGTACATGACGGCGCAGCAACCATGGACTGGATGGAGCAGGAACAGGAACGTGGTATTACCATCACCTCCGCTGCGACCACCTGTTACTGGTCTGGTATGGCCAAGCAGTTTGAACCACACCACGTAAACATTATCGACACCCCAGGACACGTTGACTTCACCATCGAAGTTGAACGTTCTATGCGTGTGCTTGATGGCGCGGTAATGGTTTACTGTGCAGTTGGTGGCGTTCAGCCACAGTCTGAGACCGTATGGCGTCAGGCTAACAAATATAAAGTTCCACGCATTGCGTTCGTTAACAAAATGGACCGCATGGGTGCTAACTTCCTGAAAGTTGTTAAACAGATGGAAGTTCGTCTGGGCGCAACTCCAGTTCCTCTGCAGCTGGCTATCGGCGCAGAAGAGAAATTCACCGGTGTTGTTGACCTGGTGAAAATGAAAGCAATCAACTGGAACGACGCAGACCAGGGTGTAACCTTCGTCTACGAAGATATTCCAGCTGATATGCAGGAACTGGCTGAAGAGTGGCATGCGAAGCTGGTTGAAGCCGCTGCTGAAGGCTCTGATGAGCTGATGGAGAAATTCTTCGGTGGTGAAGAACTGACTGAAGAAGAGATCAAAACATCTCTGCGTAAGCGTGTTCTGAACAACGAAATTATCCTGGTAACCTGTGGTTCTGCATTTAAGAACAAAGGTGTTCAGGCGATGCTGGATGCAGTTGTTGAATATCTGCCAGCACCGACTGACGTTACCGCGATCAACGGTATGCTGGACGACGGTAAAGACACGCCGGCTGTTCGTCACTCTGATGACAACGAGCCGTTTGCTGCACTGGCGTTCAAAATCGCTACCGACCCGTTCGTGGGTAACTTAACCTTCTTCCGCGTTTACTCTGGTGTTGTTAACACGGGTGACACCGTGTTCAACCCGGTTAAGTCAAACCGTGAGCGTCTGGGCCGTATCGTTCAGATGCACGCTAACAAGCGTGAAGAGATTAAAGAAGTTCGTGCGGGTGATATCGCAGCTGCGATCGGCCTGAAAGATGTGACCACTGGTGACACCCTGTGTGACCCAGATAACGTCATCATCCTTGAGCGCATGGAGTTCCCGGAGCCGGTAATCTCTATCGCCGTTGAGCCAAAAACCAAAGCTGACCAGGAAAAAATGGGTCTGGCTCTGGGCCGTCTGGCAAAAGAAGACCCATCATTCCGCGTATGGACTGATGAAGAATCTAACCAGACCATCATCGCCGGTATGGGTGAATTGCACCTCGACATCATCGTTGACCGTATGAAGCGTGAGTTCAACGTTGAAGCAAACGTGGGTAAACCACAGGTTGCTTACCGTGAAGCGATTCGCAACAAAGTTACCGATGTTGAAGGTAAACACGCCAAGCAGTCTGGTGGTCGTGGTCAGTATGGCCATGTTGTTATCGACATGTACCCACTGGAGCCAGGTTCGAACCCGAAAGGCTACGAATTTGTCAACGACATCAAAGGTGGTGTGATTCCTGGTGAATACATCCCTGCGGTTGACAAAGGTATCCAGGAGCAGCTGAAATCAGGCCCTCTGGCTGGTTACCCGGTTGTGGATCTGGGCGTGCGTCTGCATTTCGGTTCTTACCACGATGTCGACTCCTCAGAACTGGCGTTTAAACTGGCCGCGTCTCTTGCCTTCAAACAAGGCTTTAAACAAGCGACACCTGTTCTGCTTGAGCCTATCATGAAGGTTGAAGTTGAAACGCCAGAAGAGAACACGGGTGATGTCATCGGTGACCTTAGCCGTCGTCGTGGTATGCTCAAAGGGCAGGAATCTAACGCTACTGGCGTTCAGATTCACGCTGAAGTTCCGTTGTCTGAGATGTTCGGATACGCAACTCAGCTGCGTTCTCTGACCAAAGGTCGTGCTTCTTACTCCATGGAGTTCCTGAAGTATGACGATGCGCCAAACAACGTAGCGCAGGCCGTTATTGAAGCTCGTAGCAAATAAGCTACGGTTTAAATTTGAACTGATGCCTTCACCCAGATGGTGAAGGCACAACGTAAGGAATTATCGCCATGGCGAAAGAGCAATTTCAGCGTAACAAACTGCACGTAAACGTGGGCACCATCGGTCACGTCGACCACGGTAAAACCACCCTGACTGCAGCTATCACCACCGTACTGTCTAAAACTTACGGCGGCCAGGCTCGTGCATTCGATCAGATCGATAACGCACCAGAAGAGAAAGCACGTGGTATCACCATCAACACTTCACACGTTGAGTATGAAACCCCGACTCGCCACTATGCGCACGTTGACTGCCCAGGCCACGCCGACTATGTGAAAAACATGATCACCGGTGCTGCGCAGATGGACGGCGCGATCCTGGTTGTTGCTGCGACTGATGGCCCAATGCCACAGACCCGTGAGCACATCCTGCTGGGTCGTCAGGTTGGCGTTCCTTACATCATCGTGTTCCTGAACAAGTGTGACATGGTTGATGATGAAGAGCTGCTGGAACTGGTAGAGATGGAAGTTCGTGACCTGCTGTCAGCATATGACTTCCCAGGCGACGACACTCCAATCGTTCGTGGTTCTGCTCTGAAAGCGCTGGAAGGCAACCCAGAGTGGGAAGCGAAAATCATCGAACTGGCTGAGCATCTGGACAACTACATCCCAGAGCCACAGCGTGCGATCGACATGCCGTTCCTGCTGCCAATCGAAGACGTATTCTCAATCTCTGGCCGTGGTACCGTTGTTACCGGTCGTGTTGAGCGCGGCATCGTTAAAGTCGGCGACGAAGTTGAAATCGTTGGTATCAAAGATACTGTGAAATCAACCTGTACCGGTGTTGAGATGTTCCGTAAGCTGCTGGACCAGGGTCAGGCAGGCGAAAACTGTGGTGTTCTGCTGCGCGGTATCAAGCGTGAAGACATCCAGCGTGGCCAGGTTCTGGCTAAGCCAGGCTCAATCAAGCCGCACACCCAGTTCGAGTCAGAAGTTTACGTTCTGTCTAAAGACGAAGGTGGTCGCCATACTCCGTTCTTCAAAGGCTATCGTCCACAGTTCTACTTCCGTACAACTGACGTAACCGGCTCAGTAGAGCTGCCAGAAGGCGTTGAAATGGTAATGCCAGGCGACAACATCAAAATGGTTGTTACCCTGATCCACCCAATCGCAATGGACGAAGGTCTGCGCTTCGCAATCCGCGAAGGCGGCCGTACCGTTGGCGCGGGTGTTGTTGCTAAAGTTATCGCTTAATTGTGATATCTGCTGTGGCTGTGTAAATGGCCACTGCAACACAGTAAAAAGAGCACTTCGGTGCTCTTTTTTTTTGCTCTGAAAACGCCATAACCCTGCAAAGGGTGGGTTTGAAATAAAAACTATTCGCATTTACACTGTGTACAGAAAATGTACCCGAGTGATGAATCAATGTACGTCTGCCTGTGTAATGCCATCAGTGATAAAACCCTTCGTGAAGTCGTGCGTCGCTATCAGCCCAAATCTATTCAGCAACTGCGCGAGCTTGTGCCGGTCGGCAAGCAATGCGGCAAATGTATTCGTGCTGCGCGTGAAATTATGGATGAAGAGATGCAGCATGCACCACTCTACAAAGAGATAGCCTGACCGACGATCGGCGCGTGAATACCCACAATATCTGTCGCGTTTTTTTGACTTCTTTTTAACCGCATCTACGCTCTAATAAACCAGACGCGGAGGGTTAACAATGAAGGGCGATATCAAAGTTATCAGTCATCTCAACAAACTGCTTGGAAATGAACTGGTTGCTATCAATCAGTACTTTCTTCATGCGCGCATGTTCAAAAACTGGGGTCTGACGCGCCTCAATGATGTGGAATACCATGAATCAATCGATGAGATGAAACATGCCGATAAATATATTGAGCGTATTCTTTTCCTTGAAGGGATCCCAAATCTTCAGGATCTGGGACGGCTCCGTATCGGTGAAGATGTTGAAGAGATGCTGAGTTCAGACCTGAATCTGGAGCTGGAGGGCGCGAAAGACCTTCGTGAAGCTATCTCCTATGCTGACAAAGTGCATGACTATGTCAGCCGTGACATGATGATTGAAATCCTGGCTGATGAGGAACATCACATCGACTGGATTGAGACGGAACTTGAGTTAATCCAGAAGATGGGCATCCAGAACTATCTGCAGGCTCAAATCAAACAAGAGTGAATCGGGTCTGCAGTACTATCGCTACCCAGCCCGCAATGGCCAGGAAAGGGCCAAACGGCAGCGGGCTGTCCCCCTGAATAAAACCCCGCAGTTGCAGCATCACGATCGACGTCAGCGCCATAACGGTGGCACCCAACGCAATCCAGGGTAATGCCTGCCAGCCACAGCAGGCACCTAACGCTGCGAAGAGCTTGATATCGCCATAACCTAATCCCTCGTACCCCCGCATCTGCCGATAGCTCCAGGCGAGCAGCCACAACGCACAGTAGCCCGCCACAGCACCCCATATCGCCGTTGTTTCGGTTCCGGACAGCGTGGCATGGAATAATCCAGACCAGAGCAGCAGATAATTGAGCGGGTCAGGTATACAGAAGTGGCGACGATCGATGGCAGCCACGAGCAGCAAGAGGCCTGAGGCCGTAATAATAAAAATAGCCTCCGCAGAGTGGTCAAAACTCTGCAGCACCAGCAGGCACAGAAGGGCAAACAGCCATTCAATGACAACGCTTTCTGCGCCGAACGCGCGATGACAGAAGCGACACCGCCCTTTTAAGCCAGGCCAGCTTATTAACGGCAGCGCATCTCGCCACAGCAGGCGCTGCTGGCAATGATTACAGTGCGAACCCGGAAAGCAGAGTAGGGCAAACCATTGAGCGGGTGAGAGGGCGGGGGTGAAGCGCTGGCTGGTCAGCGAAAGAAAGCTTCCCAATGCACCTCCGCCTGCGAGTGCAGCAATGTGAGTTATCAGAGTGGGCGACATGATTATGCTCCGGACGAAAGGTTAGATGCACTCTCGTGGGCAACGGGTTCTGTGTCACCTATGAATGAAGAAGGGCGGAAACAGAGTCACAACTGAATAACTGATTTATCAGCGATACGGCAGTGCAATGCGACGCACGCTTCACGAACCGGCCACAATTTAATGGGTAAAACCTCAACACGGGTTGCTTCCTGAACAGATTTACGTATAATGCGCGGGCCTGCAGATATTGCAGGCGCGATTCGAGCAGAATCGCAGACGGCTGAAATTTAGGCCGCCTGACAATACTCCCAATTGTGGAGTTATATGCTGAACGATTACACTCTCCCATCAATCGTAATGGGCTCGAGTAGTAATTTTTTTCGTCTATAAAAAGTTTGGAGCTCTGGTCTCATGCAGAACCAAAGAATCCGTATCCGTCTTAAAGCGTTTGATCATCGTCTGATCGATCAATCAACCGCGGAAATCGTTGAGACCGCCAAGCGCACTGGTGCGCAGGTTCGTGGTCCAATCCCGCTGCCAACCCGCAAAGAGCGTTTTACTGTTCTGATCTCTCCGCACGTTAACAAAGATGCGCGTGATCAGTACGAAATCCGCACTCACAAGCGTCTGGTAGACATCGTTGAGCCAACTGAAAAAACCGTTGATGCTCTGATGCGTCTGGATCTGGCTGCCGGTGTTGACGTGCAGATCAGCCTGGGTTAATCAGGTCATCGAGCGATTGAGAGGTTGAAACAATGATTGGTTTAGTCGGTAAAAAAGTGGGCATGACCCGCATCTTCACTGAAGATGGCGTTTCTATCCCCGTCACCGTAATCGAAGTTGAAGCGAACCGCGTTACTCAGGTCAAAGGCCTGGAAAACGATGGTTACCAGGCAATTCAGGTTACCACCGGTGCTAAAAAAGCAAACCGTGTGACCAAACCTGAAGCTGGTCATTTTGCTAAAGCTGGCGTTGAAGCTGGCCGTGGCCTGTGGGAATTCCGCACCGCTGAAGGTGAAGAATACTCTGTAGGTCAGAGCATCAGCGTTGAGATTTTCGCTGAAGTTAAGAAAGTTGACGTAACCGGTACCTCTAAAGGTAAAGGTTTCGCCGGTACCGTTAAGCGCTGGAACTTCCGTACCCAGGACGCTACTCACGGTAACTCCTTGTCTCACCGCGTTCCGGGTTCTATCGGTCAGAACCAGACTCCGGGCAAAGTGTTCAAAGGCAAGAAAATGGCAGGTCAGCTGGGTAATGAGCGCGTAACCGTTCAGAGTCTGGACGTAGTACGTGTTGACGCTGAGCGCAACCTGCTGCTGGTTAAAGGTGCAGTTCCCGGTGCTACCGGTAGCGACCTGATCGTTAAACCAGCTGTGAAGGCGTAAGGGGATAGCAATGGAATTAGTATTGAAAGACGCGCAGAGCGCGCTGACTGTTTCCGAAACTACCTTCGGTCGTGATTTCAACGAAGCGCTGGTTCACCAGGTTGTTGTTGCTTACGCATCTGGCGCCCGCCAGGGTACTCGCGCGCAGAAAACTCGCGCCGAAGTAACCGGTTCAGGCAAAAAGCCATGGCGTCAAAAAGGCACCGGCCGTGCGCGTGCAGGTTCTGTAAAGAGCCCAATCTGGCGTTCAGGTGGTGTGACCTTTGCTGCGAAGCCGCAGGACCACAGTCAAAAAGTTAACAAAAAGATGTACCGCGGCGCGCTGAAAAGCATCCTGTCCGAACTGGTACGTCAAGATCGTCTGATCGTTGTCGAATCATTTGCTGTAGAAGCACCGAAAACCAAGCTGCTGGTACAGAAACTGAAAGACATGGCTCTGGAAGACGTGCTGATCATCACCGGTGAACTGGATGAGAATCTGTTCCTGGCTGCGCGTAACCTGTACAAGGTTGACGTACGTGATGCATCCGGTATCGACCCAGTTAGCCTGATCGCCTTCGACAAAGTCGTTATGACTGCTGATGCAGTTAAGCAAGTTGAGGAGATGCTGGCATGATCCGTGAAGAACGTCTGCTGAAAGTACTGCGCGCGCCGCACGTATCTGAAAAAGCATCTAGCGCGATGGAAAAAACCAATACCATCGTTCTCAAAGTTGCTAATGACGCGACCAAAGCAGAGATCGTTGCTGCTGTTGAGAAACTGTTCGAAGTAGAAGTTAAAGACGTAAACACCCTGGTAGTTAAGGGCAAAGTTAAGCGTCAAGGACAGCGTATCGGTCGTCGTAGCGACTGGAAAAAAGCTTACGTCACCCTGAAAGAAGGCCAGAATCTGGACTTCGCTGGCGGCGCTGAGTAAGTCGGAGGAGAAAGACAATGGCAGTTGTTAAATGTAAACCGACATCTCCGGGTCGTCGCCATGTAGTTAAAGTGGTAAACGCGGAGCTGCACAAGGGCAAACCATTTGCCCCGCTGGTAGAAAAAAACAGCAAATCCGGTGGCCGTAACAACAATGGTCGTATCACTACCCGTCATATCGGTGGTGGTCACAAGCAGGCTTATCGTATTGTTGACTTCAAACGCAACAAAGACGGTATCCCGGCAGTTGTTGAACGTCTTGAGTACGATCCGAACCGCTCTGCGAACATCGCACTGGTTCTGTACAAAGACGGCGAGCGCCGTTACATCCTGGCCCCTAAAGGCCTGAAAGCCGGCGACCAGATCCAATCTGGCGTTGATGCTGCGATTAAAGCAGGTAACACTCTGCCGATGCGTAACATCCCGGTGGGTTCAACCGTGCATAACGTAGAAATGAAACCAGGCAAAGGCGGTCAGATTGCTCGCTCAGCCGGTGCTTACGTGCAGATCGTTGCGCGTGAAGGTTCTTACGTTACCCTGCGTCTGCGTTCAGGTGAAATGCGTAAAGTCGAGTCTGACTGCCGCGCAACACTGGGCGAAGTCGGCAACGCTGAGCATATGCTGCGCGTTCTGGGTAAAGCTGGTGCAGCCCGTTGGCGTGGTGTTCGTCCTACCGTTCGTGGTACCGCGATGAACCCAGTTGATCACCCGCACGGTGGTGGTGAAGGTCGTAACTTTGGTAAGCACCCGGTAACTCCGTGGGGCGTTCAGACCAAAGGTAAGAAGACCCGTAGCAACAAGCGTACCGATAAGTTTATCGTACGTCGCCGTAGCAAATAATATTAGAGGATAAGCCATGCCACGTTCTCTCAAGAAAGGTCCTTTTATTGACCTGCACTTGCTGAAGAAGGTAGAGAAAGCGGTGGAAAGCGGTGACAAGAAGCCTTTGCGCACTTGGTCCCGTCGTTCAACGATCTTTCCTAACATGATCGGTTTGACCATCGCTGTCCATAATGGTCGTCAGCACGTTCCTGTCTTTGTTTCCGACGAAATGGTTGGTCACAAACTGGGTGAATTCGCGCCGACACGTACTTATCGCGGTCACGCGGCTGATAAAAAAGCCAAGAAGAAATAAGTAGGAGGAAGAGATGGAAACTTTAGCTCAACATCGCCACGCTCGTTCTTCTGCTCAGAAGGTTCGCCTTGTTGCTGACCTGATTCGCGGTAAGAAAGTGTCGCAGGCACTGGACATTTTGACCTACACCAATAAGAAAGCGGCTGTACTGGTCAAAAAAGTTCTGGAATCTGCCATTGCTAACGCCGAACACAACGATGGCGCTGATATCGACGATCTGAAAATCACGAAAATTTTCGTTGATGAAGGTCCGACCATGAAACGCATTATGCCGCGTGCCAAAGGTCGTGCAGATCGCATCCTGAAGCGCACCAGCCACATTACTGTGGTTGTGTCCGATCGCTGAGACTCTGGAGACTAGCAATGGGTCAGAAAGTACATCCTAATGGTATTCGCCTGGGTATTGTAAAACCATGGAACTCTACCTGGTTTGCGAACACCAAAGAATTCGCTGACAACCTGGACAGCGATTTTAAAGTACGTCAGTTTTTGACTAAAGAACTGGCTAAAGCATCTGTCTCTCGTATCGTTATCGAGCGTCCAGCGAAGAGCATCCGTGTGACTATTCACACCGCTCGTCCGGGCATCGTTATCGGTAAGAAAGGCGAAGATGTAGAAAAACTGCGCACGGTCGTCGCGAATATCGCTGGCGTTCCTGCACAGATTAATATCGCCGAAGTCCGCAAGCCGGAACTGGACGCGAAACTGGTAGCTGACAGCATCACTTCACAGCTGGAGCGTCGTGTGATGTTCCGTCGTGCTATGAAGCGTGCAGTTCAGAACGCCATGCGTCTTGGCGCGAAGGGTATTAAAGTCGAAGTTAGCGGCCGTCTGGGTGGCGCCGAGATCGCACGTACCGAATGGTATCGTGAAGGTCGCGTGCCATTGCACACACTGCGTGCTGACATTGACTACAACACCTCTGAAGCGCACACCACTTATGGTGTAATCGGCGTTAAGGTATGGATCTTCAAAGGTGAGATCCTGGGTGGTATGGCTGCTGTTGAACAACCGGAACCGGCTGCTCAACCTAAAAAGCAGCAGCGTAAAGGCCGTAAGTAAGGAGAGTCGCTGATGTTACAACCAAAGCGTACGAAATTCCGTAAAGTGCACAAAGGCCGTAACCGCGGTCTGGCTGCGGGTACGGATGTCAGCTTCGGTACTTTCGGTCTGAAAGCTGTTGGCCGTGGTCGTCTGACTGCTCGTCAGATCGAAGCAGCACGTCGTGCTATGACCCGTGCAGTTAAGCGTCAAGGTAAGATCTGGATCCGAGTATTCCCGGACAAACCGATCACCGAGAAGCCGCTGGAAGTGCGTATGGGTAAAGGTAAGGGTAACGTAGAGTATTGGGTTGCCCTGATCCAGCCTGGTAAAGTCCTGTATGAAATGGACGGCGTACCAGAAGAGCTGGCCCGTGAAGCATTCAAGCTGGCAGCAGCAAAACTGCCTATCAAAACCACCTTTGTAACTAAGACGGTGATGTAATGAAAGCAACTGAGCTGCGTGAAAAAAGCGTTGAAGAGCTGAACACTGAGCTGCTTAATCTGCTGCGTGAGCAATTTAACCTGCGCATGCAGGCAGCATCTGGCCAACTGCAGCAGACTCATCTGCTGAAACAGGTTCGCCGTGATGTTGCACGCGTTAAGACTTTACTGACTGAGAAGGCGGGTTCGTAATGACCGATAAAATCCGTACTCTGCAGGGTCGTGTAGTAAGTGACAAAATGCAGAAATCTGCAGTTGTTGCTATCGAACGTTTCGTGAAACACCCGATCTACGGCAAATTCATTAAACGTACGACCAAGCTGCACATCCATGACGAGAACAATGAATGTGGAATTGGTGACGTGGTAGAAATCCGCGAATGCCGTCCACTGTCCAAGACTAAATCCTGGACCCTGGTTCGCGTAATCGAGAAAGCTGTTCTGTAATAAGAATCGTTTTTTCTGAGGAAACCCTCTGCTTCGGCAGGGGGTTTTTTTTTGCCTGCGATTCGGGCTTGATCCATTTGTGCCCGTGGCAATACGGATTTGATGGTGCTCACAAATTCAGGGATTTGCAGGGATTAAGCTGCCTCTCTTCAGGCGAGGTGGCCTGAAAGCGCCAGGCTATAAACGCCGGGGTTATCATAACTGTACAAGGAAATGTGCCGTGAAAATGGAGAGTCATGACCGCTTACGCCGGTCACTGTTAAAATTGCCACTGTTAGCTGCGTTACCTGCGATTAGCTCTGCCAAAAGCTTGCCGCTATTATCGGGTAACACACAACCACTACCCACAGGCAATAGCATGGAACGAACTCTGTTACTGAAGAATGCTGAATGTGTGGTCTGCATGGATGCTGACCGTCGGGAAATAGGTAACGCTTCTATTCTGATAAAAGGAAATAAGATCGTTGCAGTCGGGGAAGCACGCTCGTTACCCGATAGCGCGGATGAGATCATCGATCTGCGAGGACACATTGTCATCCCTGGCCTGATCAATACGCATCACCACATGTATCAGAGCCTGACCCGCGCTATTCCTGCAGTGCAAAACGGCGAGCTCTTTAACTGGCTGACCCACCTCTATCCACTGTGGCAGAATCTGACGCCTGAGATGATTCATATCTCAACACAGATCTCCATGGCCGAGTTAATGCTCTCCGGCTGCACCACCACCAGTGACCATCTCTACGTCTACCCGAATGGCTGTAAGCTTGACGACAGTATTGAGGCTGCAGCCTTAATGGGCATGCGTTTCCATGCGAGCCGGGGCAGCATGAGCGTCGGTAAGTCCCTGGGTGGCTTATTACCCGATGCACTGGTAGAGGATGAAGCCGCCATTCTTAAAGATACGCAGCGTGTGATTGAGCGCTACCATGATGACAGCCACGGTTCGATGTTACGCATCGTGGTTGCGCCATGTTCGCCGTTTTCAGTCAGCCGTGAGCTGATGAAGCAATCCGCAGCGATGGCACGCAGCTTCAATGTCTCTATGCATACCCATCTGGCGGAGAACGACAGCGATATCCGTTATAGCCGTGAAAAATTCAATATGACGCCAGCACAGTATGTTGAAGACCTCGGCTGGGTAGGACCGGATGTCTGGCATGCACACTGCGTCAAACTGGATCAGCATGGCATAGAACTCTTTGCACGTACCGGTACCGGCGTCGCACACTGTCCCTGCTCGAACATGCGTCTCGGTTCCGGTATTGCGCCGATACGCCATATGTGTGATGCCGGCGTACACGTGGGTATGGGTGTGGATGGCTCAGCCTCCAATGACAGCTCAGACATGATGGCCGAGGTTCGTCAGGCGATGCTGCTGCAACGCGTTGGCTTCGGCCCGGATGCGATGACGGCACGTCAGGCACTGGAACTGGCGACGCTGGGTGGAGCAAAGGTGCTAAACCGCGATGATGTGGGCACCATTGCGCCGGGCATGATGGCCGATCTGGCCATTTTTGACCTGAATCGAATTGGACTTGCCGGGGCAGGGCACGATCCTGTCGCCGCCCTGGTGTTCTGTAATCCGGGACAGGTTGCCTATAGCATCATTAACGGAAAAGTCCGGGTACGGGACGGACAAGTGGCCGGAATTGAACTGCCAGCCGTGTTGCGTCAGCATAACCAACTGGCCAGGAAACTGGCTGGTTGAGTCAGAAGGGCATTTTATTTGGGAGGCGACGAAAAATAAGGCAGATTACATTTGCTACTGTTCGCACTATTCCCTAGAATACGCCCTCCCTGTCATCAGGGGAAATCAGCGGCTCGATTGAGAGCCGTTTATTTTTTCTACCCATCTGTGAGAACCGGTGTTACAATGCCGCGCCCTCAATTATGGGGCTTTCTAACGACCTGAGGTTTAGGTCCCGAAGTAGTAGTTGACATTAGCGGAGCACTAAAATGATCCAAGAACAGACTATGCTGAACGTCGCCGACAACTCCGGTGCACGTCGCGTAATGTGTATCAAGGTTCTGGGTGGCTCGCACCGTCGCTACGCAGGCGTCGGTGACATCATCAAAGTTACCATCAAGGAAGCAATTCCGCGTGGTAAAGTCAAAAAAGGTGATGTCCTGAAGGCGGTAGTGGTGCGCACCAGGAAGGGTGTTCGTCGCCCGGACGGTTCTGTCATTCGCTTCGATGGTAATGCATGCGTTATTCTGAACAATAACAGTGAGCAGCCTATCGGTACGCGTATTTTTGGGCCGGTAACTCGTGAACTTCGTACTGAAAAGTTCATGAAAATTATCTCTCTGGCACCAGAAGTACTCTAAGGAGCGAACAATGGCAGCTAAAATCCGTCGTAACGACGAAGTTATCGTGTTAACCGGTAAAGATAAAGGTAAGCGCGGTAAAGTTAAGAATGTCCTGTCTTCTGGTAAGGTCATCGTTGAAGGTATCAACCTGGTGAAGAAACATCAGAAGCCGGTTCCGGCTCTGAACCAACCAGGTGGCATCGTTGAAAAAGAAGCTGCTATTCAGGTTTCTAACGTTGCACTGTTCAACGCGGCAACTGGTAAGGCTGACCGTGTAGGCTTTAGATTCGAAGACGGCAAAAAAGTCCGTTTCTTCAAGTCTAACAGCGAAACTATCAAGTAATTTGGAGTAGTACGATGGCGAAACTGCATGATTACTACAAAGACGAAGTAGTCCAGAAACTCATGACAGAGTTTGGCTACAATTCTGTCATGCAAGTCCCTCGGGTCGAGAAGATCACCCTGAACATGGGTGTTGGTGAAGCGATCGCTGACAAGAAACTGCTGGATAACGCAGCAGCTGACCTGGCAGCAATCTCCGGTCAAAAACCGCTGGTCACCAAAGCACGCAAATCAGTTGCAGGCTTCAAAATCCGTCAGGGCTATCCGATCGGCTGTAAAGTAACTCTGCGTGGCGAGCGCATGTGGGAGTTCTTTGAGCGTCTGGTCACCATTGCTGTTCCACGTATCCGTGACTTCCGTGGCTTGTCCGCTAAGTCATTCGATGGTCGTGGCAACTACAGCATGGGTGTACGTGAGCAGATCATCTTCCCAGAAATCGACTACGACAAAGTCGATCGCGTTCGTGGTTTGGATATCACCATTACCACTACTGCGAAATCTGATGATGAAGGCCGTGCTCTGCTGGCTGCCTTTGACTTCCCGTTCCGTAAGTAAGGTAGGGTTACTTAATGGCTAAGCAATCTATGAAAGCACGCGAAGTTAAGCGTGCAAAATTAGCAGACAAATTCTTCGCTAAACGCGCTGAACTGAAAGCGATCATCTCTGATGTGAACGCTTCCGACGAAGATCGTTGGGATGCTGTTCTGAAGCTGCAGAGTCTGCCGCGTGATTCCAGCCCTTCGCGTCAGCGTAACCGCTGCCGTCAAACAGGTCGTCCGCACGGTTTCCTGCGGAAGTTTGGGTTGAGCCGTATCAAGGTCCGCGAAGCCGCCATGCGCGGTGAAATCCCGGGCCTGAAAAAGGCTAGCTGGTAATTGTCACCAATTGAATCACGGGAGTAACACAGATGAGCATGCAAGATCCGATCGCGGATATGCTGACCCGTATCCGTAACGGTCAGGCCGCAAACAAAGTTGCGGTCACCATGCCTTCCTCCAAGCTGAAATTGGCAATTGCCAACGTTCTGAAGGAAGAAGGATATATTGAAGATTTCAAAATCGAAGGCGACATCAAGCTGGAACTGGAACTTACTCTCAAGTATTTCCAGGGCAAAGCTGTTGTAGAAAGCATTCAGCGAGTAAGCCGTCCTGGTCTGCGCATCTATAAGAAAAAAGATGAGCTGCCAAAGGTAATGGCTGGTATGGGCATCGCTGTAGTTTCTACATCTAAAGGTGTCATGACTGATCGTGCAGCGCGCCAGGCAGGTCTTGGTGGCGAAATTATCTGCTACGTAGCGTAATCGGAGGATACATATGTCTCGTGTTGCTAAAGCACCTGTCGTTGTTCCTGCCGGCGTAGAGGTAAAACTCAACGGTCAGGTAATTTCGATTAAAGGTAAAAACGGCGAGCTGACTCGTACTATCAATGATGCTGTTGAAGTTAAGCATGCTGACAACGCTCTGACTTTCGCTCCGCGCGAAGGTTTCGTTGACGGCTGGGCGCAGGCGGGTACTTCTCGCGCGCTGCTGAACGCAATGGTAATCGGTGTTACCGAAGGCTTCACTAAGAAGCTGCAGCTGGTTGGTGTAGGTTATCGTGCAGCCGTTAAAGGCGACGTGGTTAACCTGTCTCTGGGCTTTTCTCATCCAGTCGATCACCAGCTGCCCGCGGGTATCACTGCAGAATGTCCAACTCAGACTGAGATCGTGCTGAAAGGCGCTGATAAACAGCTGATTGGTCAGGTTGCAGCGGACTTGCGCGCCTACCGTCGTCCTGAGCCTTATAAAGGCAAGGGTGTCCGTTACGCCGACGAAGTCGTGCGTACCAAAGAGGCTAAGAAGAAGTAAGGTAACACTATGGATAAGAAATCTGCTCGTATCCGTCGTGCGACCCGTGCACGTCGCAAGCTCAAAGAGCTGGGTGCTACTCGCCTGGTGGTACATCGTACCCCGCGTCATATTTACGCACAGGTAATCGCCCCGAACGGTTCCGAAGTTCTGGTCGCTGCTTCTACTGTAGAAAAAGCTATCACTGAACAACTGAAGTATACCGGTAATAAAGAAGCCGCAGCTGCAGTAGGTAAAGCTATCGCAGAACGCGCAATCGAAAAAGGCATCACTGGTGTTTCTTTCGACCGTTCCGGTTTCCAATATCATGGTCGCGTCCAGGCACTGGCAGATGCTGCCCGTGAAGCTGGCCTTCAGTTCTAAGGTAGAGGTCTAAGATGGCACACATCGAGAAACAAGCTGGCGAACTGCAGGAAAAACTGATCGCGGTAAACCGTGTTTCTAAAACTGTTAAAGGTGGTCGTATCTTCTCCTTCACAGCACTGACTGTGGTAGGCGATGGTAATGGTCGCGTAGGTTTTGGTTACGGTAAAGCGCGTGAAGTTCCAGCAGCGATCCAGAAAGCGATGGAGAAAGCCCGTCGCAACATGGTTAACGTCGCGCTGACCAACGGCACCCTGCAGCACCCAGTTAAAGGTGCACACACGGGTTCCCGCGTGTTCATGCAGCCGGCTTCAGAAGGTACCGGTATTATTGCCGGTGGTGCAATGCGCGCCGTTCTGGAAGTCGCTGGAGTTCATAACGTACTGGCAAAAGCCTATGGTTCTACTAACCCGATTAACGTGGTTCGTGCAACTATCGACGGCCTGGGCAATATGAAATCTCCGGAAATGGTCGCTGCTAAGCGTGGTAAATCCGTTGAAGAAATTCTGGGGTAATCACGATGGCTAAGACTATTAAAATCACTCAAACCCGTAGTTCAATCGGCCGCTTGCCTAAGCATAAAGCCACTCTGGTTGGCCTGGGTCTGCGTCGTATTGGCCACACCGTTGAGCGTGAAGACACGCCTGCAGTACGCGGTATGGTTAACGCGGTTTCCTATATGGTTAAAGTGGAGGAGTAAGAGATGCGTTTAAATACTCTGTCTCCGGCCGAAGGGTCTAAGCACGCTACCAAGCGTCTGGGTCGTGGTATCGGTTCTGGCCTCGGAAAAACCGGTGGTCGTGGTCACAAAGGTCAGAACTCACGTTCTGGCGGTGGCGTACGTCGCGGTTTCGAAGGTGGTCAGATGCCTCTGTACCGTCGTCTGCCGAAGTTCGGTTTCACCTCTCGCAAAGCAATGATCACCACAGAGATTCGTCTGTCTGATCTGGCGAAAGTTGAAGGCGGTATCGTCGACCTGAACGCGCTGAAAGCAGCCAACATTGTCGGTGTTCAGATTGAATTCGTTAAAGTAATTCTGTCTGGTGAAGTTTCTACACCGGTAACGGTTCGCGGTCTGCGTGTCACCAAAGGTGCACGTGCTGCAATCGAAGCTGCTGGCGGTAAAATCGAGGAATAAGTAGCAGATGGCTAAACAACCGGGATTAGATTTTCAAAGTGCCAAGGGTGGCTTTGGTGAGCTGAAACGCAGACTGCTGTTTGTAATCGGCGCACTCATTGTCTTCCGTATTGGCTCTTTTATTCCAATCCCTGGTATTGATGCCACTGTACTTGCCAAACTGCTTGAGCAACAGCGTGGCACCATCATTGAAATGTTTAACATGTTCTCTGGTGGTGCTCTGAGCCGTGCTTCTATTTTCGCACTGGGCATCATGCCGTATATTTCGGCGTCGATTATCATCCAGTTATTAACGGTGGTTCATCCAGCGTTAGCGGAAATTAAGAAAGAAGGGGAGGCTGGCCGTCGTAAGATTAGCCAGTACACCCGATACGGTACGTTGGTATTGGCCATATTTCAGTCGATCGGTATTGCTACCGGTCTGCCGAATATGCCAGGGATGCAAGGCCTGGTAATGAATCCAGGCTTTGCTTTCTACTTTACCGCTGTTGTGAGTCTGGTCTCAGGAACGATGTTCCTGATGTGGCTGGGCGAACAGATTACTGAACGTGGTATCGGTAACGGTATTTCGATCATTATCTTCGCAGGTATCGTTGCGGGTCTCCCGCCGGCCATTGGCCATACCATCGAGCAAGCGCGGCAAGGCGACCTGCACTTCCTTCTGTTGCTGTTGGTTGCAGTACTCGTATTCGCAGTGACCTTCTTTGTTATCTTTGTTGAACGTGGTCAACGCCGCATTGTGGTGAACTACGCAAAACGTCAGCAGGGTCGTCGCGTTTACGCTGCACAGAGCACACATTTACCGTTGAAAGTGAACATGGCAGGCGTCATTCCAGCCATTTTTGCTTCCAGCATTATTCTGTTCCCGGCAACGATTGCATCGTGGTTTGGGGGCGGTACCGGTTGGAACTGGCTGACAACAATTTCGCTGTATTTGCAGCCAGGACAGCCGCTTTATGTGCTACTCTATGCGACTGCAATCATCTTCTTCTGTTTCTTCTATACGGCGTTGGTTTTCAACCCACGTGAAACAGCAGATAACCTGAAGAAGTCTGGTGCATTCGTACCGGGAATTCGTCCGGGAGAGCAAACGGCGAAGTATATTGATAAAGTAATGACGCGATTGACCTTAATCGGCGCTCTCTACATTACGTTTATCTGCCTTATCCCGGAGTTCATGCGTGATGCGATGAAGGTTCCCTTCTACTTTGGCGGTACTTCACTGCTTATCGTAGTTGTCGTCATCATGGACTTTATGGCTCAAGTGCAAACTCTGATGATGTCAAGTCAGTACGAGTCGGCACTGAAGAAAGCTAACCTGAAAGGCTACGGCCGTTAATTCAGTTGGTTGAGAAGTTACGGAGAGTAAAAATGAAAGTTCGTGCTTCCGTCAAGAGATTATGTCGTAACTGCAAAATCATTCGTCGCGACGGTGTCGTCCGTGTGATCTGCAGCGCCGAGCCAAAGCATAAACAGCGCCAAGGCTGATTTTGTCACATATTTTTCTTGCAAAGTCGGGTTGAGCTGGCTAGATTAGCCAGCCAATCTTTTGTATGTCAGTGCGTTTCCATTTGAGTATCCTGAAAACGGGCTTTTCAGCATGGGACGTGCTTGTTTAATTATAGGAGTGCATAGTGGCCCGTATAGCAGGCATTAACATTCCTGATCAAAAACATACCGTTATCGCATTAACTTCGATCTTCGGTATCGGTAAAACCCGTTCTAAAGCCATCTGCGCTTCAACGGGTATTGCTGAAAATGTTAAGATCAGTGAGCTGTCTGAAGAACAAATTGATCAGCTGCGTGATGCAGTTGCGAAATTCGTTGTAGAAGGTGATCTGCGCCGTGAAATCACCCTGAGCATCAAGCGTCTTATGGACCTTGGTTGCTACCGTGGTTTGCGCCATCGTCGTGGTCTTCCGGTTCGCGGTCAGCGTACTAAGACCAACGCACGTACCCGTAAGGGTCCGCGTAAACCGATCAAGAAATAATCGGGGTGAGTAAATAATGGCAAAGGCACCAGTTCGTGCACGTAAGCGTGTAAGAAAACAAGTCTCAGATGGCGTGGCTCATGTCCATGCTTCTTTTAACAACACCATCGTTACCATTACTGATCGTCAGGGTAACGCACTGGGTTGGGCAACCGCCGGTGGTTCCGGTTTCCGCGGTTCACGTAAATCCACTCCGTTTGCTGCTCAGGTCGCTGCAGAGCGCTGTGCAGAAGCGGTAAAAGATTACGGAATTAAGAACCTGGAAGTTATGGTAAAGGGTCCGGGTCCAGGTCGCGAATCTACGATTCGTGCTTTGAACGCCGCTGGTTTCCGCATCACTAATATTACTGATGTGACTCCGATCCCTCATAACGGTTGTCGTCCGCCGAAAAAACGTCGCGTATAACGCCCGTTTTTTTAGGATAGTTGGAGAAAGAAAATGGCAAGATATTTGGGTCCTAAGCTCAAGCTGAGCCGTCGTGAGGGCACTGACTTATTCCTTAAGTCTGGCGTTCGCGCGATTGATTCCAAGTGTAAGATTGAACAAGCCCCTGGTCAGCATGGTGCGCGTAAACCGCGTCTGTCTGATTACGGCGGTCAGTTACGTGAAAAGCAAAAAGTTCGTCGTATCTACGGCGTGCTGGAGCGTCAGTTCCGTAACTATTATAAAGAAGCAGCTCGTCTGAAAGGCAACACCGGTGAAAACCTGTTGGCTCTGCTGGAAGGTCGTCTGGACAACGTAGTTTATCGTATGGGCTTTGGTGCCACTCGTGCAGAAGCACGTCAGCTGGTTAGCCATAAGTCTGTTCTGGTAAATGGCCGCGTTGTTAACATCGCTTCTTATCAGGTATCTCCGAATGATGTCGTTAGCATCCGTGAGAAAGCCAAAAAGCAATCTCGCGTGAAGGCCGCTCTGGAGCTGGCTGAGCAGCGTGAAAAGCCAACCTGGCTGGAAGTTGATGCGACTAAGATGGAAGGTGTGTTCAAGCGTATTCCTGAACGTACTGATCTGTCTGCGGACATTAACGAACACCTGATCGTCGAGCTTTACTCCAAGTAAGGCTTAGTACCAAAGAGAGGACACAATGCAGGGTTCTGTGACAGAGTTTCTAAAACCGCGCCTGGTAGATATCGAGCAAGTGAGTTCGACGCACGCCAAGGTGACCCTTGAGCCTTTAGAGCGTGGCTTTGGCCATACTCTTGGTAACGCACTGCGCCGTATTCTGCTTTCATCCATGCCGGGTTGCGCGGTGACCGAGGTTGAAATTGATGGTGTACTTCATGAGTACAGCACCAAAGAGGGAGTACAGGAAGATATCCTGGAAATCCTGCTCAACCTGAAAGGGCTGGCGGTAAGAGTTCAGGGGAAAGATGAAGTTATTCTGACCTTGAATAAATCTGGCATTGGCCCTGTGACTGCAGCCGACATTACCCATGATGGTGATGTCGAAATCGTCAAGCCTCAGCATGTCATTTGCCATCTGACCGATGAGAACGCTGCTATCAGCATGCGTATCAAAGTTCAGCGTGGTCGTGGCTATGTGCCGGCTTCTGCCCGAATTCATTCGGAAGAAGATGAGCGCCCAATCGGCCGCCTGTTAGTTGACGCTTGCTACAGCCCTGTAGACCGTATCGCCTACAATGTTGAAGCAGCGCGTGTAGAGCAGCGCACCGACCTGGACAAGCTGGTCATCGAAATGGAAACCAACGGCACAATCGATCCTGAAGAGGCGATTCGTCGTGCGGCAACCATTCTGGCAGAACAACTTGAAGCTTTCGTTGACTTACGTGATGTACGTCAGCCGGAAGTTAAAGAAGAGAAACCAGAATTCGATCCGATCCTGCTGCGCCCTGTTGACGATCTGGAATTGACTGTCCGCTCTGCTAACTGCCTTAAGGCAGAAGCTATCCACTACATCGGTGATCTGGTACAGCGTACCGAGGTTGAGCTGCTTAAAACGCCTAACCTTGGTAAAAAATCTCTTACCGAGATTAAAGATGTGCTGGCTTCGCGTGGTCTTTCTCTGGGCATGCGCCTCGAGAACTGGCCGCCAGCAAGCATTGCTGATGAATAATCAGATCACAGGTTAAGGTTTCACTGAGAAGGATAAGGTCATGCGCCATCGTAAGAGTGGTCGTCAACTGAACCGCAACAGCAGCCATCGTCAGGCTATGTTCCGCAACATGGCCGGTTCTCTGGTTCGTCATGAGATCATCAAAACGACTCTGCCGAAAGCCAAAGAACTGCGTCGCGTAGTTGAGCCGCTGATTACTCTTGCCAAGACCGACAGCGTAGCTAATCGTCGTCTGGCATTCGCCCGTACTCGTGATAACGAGATCGTGGCAAAACTGTTTAATGAGCTGGGCCCGCGTTTCGCGAGCCGTGCCGGTGGTTACACTCGTATTCTGAAGTGTGGCTTCCGTGCTGGTGACAACGCTCCGATGGCTTACATCGAGCTGGTTGATCGTCCAGAAGCTCAAGCAGAAGCAGCCGCAGAGTAATCTGTAGCAACGTAAAAAACCCGCTTCGGCGGGTTTTTTATTGCCTGAAATTTACTACCTTAGAACTTACTCTTTTCATGTTCAAAGGAGCTAACTATGTGGCTGGTTGATGAACTTGCTGAACAGCACATCAAAGCGGCGCTGGAAAAAGGCGAGCTGAGTAATCTTCCCGGCTCTGGTAAGCCGCTGCAGCTGGATGATGACAGTCATGTTCCGCCTGAGTTAAGAGCGGGCTACCGTTTACTGAAAAATGCGGGCTTTCTGCCGCCGGAGCTTGAGCTCAGACGTGAAGCCATGGAAGTTAACGATCTTCTTCGTAACCTCGATCCTGCGGATCAAAATTATCAGGATCATTGCCATCGGCTTCAGGTGCTGGAGCTAAGATTACGCCAGGCGGGTATCAGTACCGACTTTCTCCATGGCAGTTATTCCACTGCTATTCAGCATCGTTTCCGCGAGGAGGAGTAAATGTTTCGTATCGGTCAGTTAGCTAAGCTTGCGGAGGTGACGCCAGACACTATCCGTTTTTATGAAAAGCAGCAGATGATGGATCATGATGGTCGTACTGAAGGTGGCTTTCGCCTTTACAGCGAGGGCGATCTTCAGCGTCTGAAATTTATTCGTTATGGTCGTAAACTGGGTTTCAGTCTGGAAGCGATCAGAGAGCTACTTTCGATCCGGGTTGATCCTGCGCATCACACCTGTCAGGAATCAAAAGCGATCGTTGAAAAACGGCTGAGTGAAGTTGCTCAGATGATCGCAGAGTTAGAAACGATGCAGCGTTCCCTGCGACACCTTTCCGATGCCTGTTGTGGTGACAGTCACAGTAGCATTTCGTGCTCAATTCTTGAGGCGCTGGAGCGGGGAGAGGCTTCGAGCAAATAAGCATATTGTTATTTTGCTGCAAAGGAATAGAGTATCAGACCATCTCAACAGGAGGCGTCATGAGTAAATATCAGCACACCAAAGGGCAAATCCGCGATAACGCGATTCAGGCTCTGTTACACGACCCACTATTTCGGCAACGCATAGAGCAGAAGCAAAAGGGTAAAGGTAGTTTCAAGCGGAAAGAGAAACATGGCAAGGGGACTGGATGGGAGGGCAGTGATAAGAAAGCGTCTTATCACTGCCCTTCTGCTTTTACGGTTAAAAAAACCGCCTGTGCGGCGGCTTATTAACTAGACCCGGCTATTCTGCTGTTTCAGCAGATCGCGGATTTCAGTCAGCAGAACTTCTTCGTTTGACGGTTTAGCCACTGGCTTCTCTACTTCCTTTTTCTTGTACAGACGATTCATTAACTTGATCGCCATAAAGATTGCGAAAGCGATGATGACGAAATCGAAGATGGTCTGAAGGAAGATACCGTACTGCATTACAACGGCTGGAGCATCACCAACTGCAGGCTTAAGTACCCAGGCGAATGATTTAAAATCGACACCACCAATCAGTAAGCCTAAAGGCGGCATAATGATGTTGGCGACTAACGATGAAACAATTTTACCGAATGCAGCACCGATGATGACACCGACGGCTAAATCCATCACATTGCCGCGCATTGCGAAATCGCGAAACTCTTTGATTAAACTCATACTTATCTCCTTGCCCAAGCCAATGCCATAAAGTCTAACAAACCCTACTGGTTTTGCCATCAACACAGCGAATTAAGCGGCAGTTTTGCGTTCCTTATGTTCTGTTCGCCTATAAACGCGGCATTTACAGGAAAAATGGACTCGGCTGGAAGAGACGTTCCACATCTGATACAAACTTCTTGTCGGTCAGGAACATGATGACATGATCACCTTGTTCAATTCGCAGGTTATCATTGGCAATCATCACATCGTCTCCACGAACCACTGCGCCAATAATGGTGCCTGGCGGTAGTTTGATATCATCAATGGAGCGGCCGACCACGCGTGAAGTTGATTCGTCTCCGTGCGCTATCGCTTCGATCGCTTCTGCAATACCGCGTCGTAGCGATGAAACGCCCACGATATCCGCTTTGCGCACATGACCAAGCAGGGCAGAAATCGTGGCCTGCTGAGGTGAAATAGCGATATCGATAACGCTGCCTTGTACCAGATCGACGTAGGCGCGGCGCTGAATCAGCACCATAACCTTCTTCGCCCCCATCTTTTTTGCCAGCATGGCTGACATAATATTGGCTTCATCATCATTGGTGACGGCGATAAAGAGATCAACCTGATCAACATGTTCTTCAGCGAGAAGTTCCTGATCTGACGCATCGCCATAAAAGACGACTGTGTCGTGAAGATGCTCTGCCAGTTCTGCTGCGCGCTGGGGGTTACGTTCAATCAGCTTCACGCTGTAATTTTTCTCAAGTTTTTGTGCCAGACCGAAACCGATATTACCGCCACCTACCAGCATAATCCGTTTATAAGGTTTCTCCAGCCGCTGCATTTCACTCATTACCGCACGAATGTTCTGACTGGCTGCAATGAAAAAGACTTCATCACCCGCTTCTACGATGGTTGAACCCTGCGGGCGAATGGGGCGATCCTGACGAAATATAGCGGCTACGCGGGTATCAATGTGTGGCATATGCTCACGCATGATCGACAGCGGATTTCCTACCAGTGGCCCGCCATAATAAGCTTTCACCACGGCGAGGCTGACTTTGCCTTCAGCAAAGTTGACGACCTGCAATGCGCCAGGGTACTGGATTAAACGATAGATATTGTCGATCACCAGCTGTTCAGGCGAGATCAGGTGATCGATAGGCACCGCTTCAGGAATAAATAATTTGTCCGCATCACGCAGATAATCGGCCGCGCGAATACGGGCGATACGATTCGGCGTATTGAAAAGCGAATAAGCAATCTGACAGGCAATCATGTTGGTTTCATCGGAGTTGGTTACGGCAACCAGCATGTCGGCATCTTCCGCACCCGCCTCACGTAAAATTCGTGGATGAGAACCATGACCCTGCACGACGCGAAGATCGAACTTATCCTGCAGGTGACGCAGGCGTGAAGAGTCGGTATCAACCACCGTGATATCGTTGTTTTCACCCACCAGATTTTCTGCCAGGGTTCCGCCAACCTGTCCTGCGCCCAGAATGATTATTTTCATCGCTTATCAATACTCATTTCAGTTTGTACCCGATTTTTTTATCAGCTTAGCGTAGAAGAAACCATCTCCGCCCTCGGCTTCCGGGAAGACCTGTAAGCCGTTCGCGGGCGCATCTCTGAGGGGCTCTGCCTGCGCATCATGCTGGCGCTGCAGGAAAGCATCTATCTGCTGATGATTCTCTTCAGGCAGGATGGAACAGGTGGCATAAATCAGTGTACCGCCAGGTTTCAGGTGCGGCCAGATAGCATCAAGAATTTCACCCTGAAGCTTTGCCAGCTCGGCGATATCCCGATCGCGACGCAGCCACTTAATATCAGGATGGCGTCGGATCACACCGGTAGCAGAGCAGGGCGCATCCAGCAGAATACGGTCAAACTGACGAACGCCGCACCACTGTTGCGGCGTTCGTCCATCACCCTGTTTCACGTCTGCTTTCATACCCAGTCGTTGCAGATTCTCATTTACGCGTTTAAGACGTTGCGCATCCACGTCGACGGCCATAACTTCGGCCTGAGGCGCGATTTCAAGGATATGGGTCGTTTTACCGCCGGGCGCAGCGCATAAATCCAGAATCTGTTCGCCGTTTTGGGGCTCAAGCAGCAAGGCACAGCGCTGAGCAGATAAATCCTGCACGGTAACCCAACCCTGATCAAAGCCTGGTAGCTGGCTGACCGGGGCAGGGGCGTCAAGCCGCAGCGCATCCGGCACATCGACATCAGGCTGAGCATTCCTGCCGCTTTCGGCCAGCATAGCCAGCCACGTGTCACGATCGTGGTGCTGGCGATTAACCCGCAGCCACATCGGCGGACGCAGATTATTTGCTTCGACAATCTGTTGCCATTGTTCCGGCCAGGCATGCTGCAAACGCTTTAGCAGCCATCCCGGATGCAGATAGCGTTGCGGGCCATCCTGAACAGTGGCGAGCAGCTCTTCCCGCTGACGCTGAAACTGGCGTAATACGCCATTTAATAAGCCTTTCATACTGGTGCGCTTCAGTACTTCGGCGCCCGCGACGGTTTCTGCCAGTGCGGCATGGGCAGGCACACGGGTATATTCCAGCTGATAAAGCCCGACCATGATCAGATAGTGCAGAACCCGCTGTTTGCCGGTAAGTGGACGCTCCATCAGTTTGCCAATCAGCGCTTCCAGCTGCGGTAATGTGCGCAATACGCCAAAACAGATCTCCTGCACTAATGCGCTATCTTTGTCAGAGAGCTTTTTCTGGGCGGCTGGCAGTGCCGTATTCAGGGATTCGCCCTTGTCGACCACACGCTCAATAAGTTGAGCCGAGAGGCTACGCAGGTTGATAGATTTAGTCATAGGGTTTTGTCATCAAACAAAAGGCCCGGTGAGGGACCGGGCCTGAGAGTCAGTCCAGAAGGGTTCCAGGTTCAAACCATTCCCGGCGCGAGTTGAGAAGATCCTGAGCCGACATCGGTTTTTTACCGGCGGGCTGCAACTGGAGCAGGTTCAGTACGCCCTGAGCCGTTGCCACCTGGATGCCATGCTTGTCAGCATGGATAATTTCACCAGGCGCACGATCGCAGTGGGGCAGAACGCTTGCCTGCCAGACTTTAACCGGCTGATCTTCAATGGTGAAAAAGCTCATCGGCCACGGGTTAAAAGCGCGAATACAACGCTCAAGCTGTTCTGCAGAGAGTGTCCAGTCAAGACGTGCCTCCTCTTTACTGAGTTTCTCAGCATAGTTGGCCAGCGTTTCATCCTGTTTTTCAGGTGAAGCCTGCTGAGTGGTCAGTAATGTCAGCGTATCCAGCAGCCCCTGTGGGCCAAGCTGTGCCAGCTTGTCATACAGCGTGGCACTGGTATCCTGGGCAGTAATCGGACAGGCCAGCTTATGCAGCATATCGCCGGTATCCAGTCCCACGTCCATCTGCATGATGGTCACGCCGGTTTCGCTGTCGCCAGCCCAGAGCGCACGTTGAATAGGCGCAGCTCCGCGCCAGCGTGGCAGCAGTGAGCCATGGACATTGATGCATCCCAGACGTGGCATATCAAGCACGGCCTTGGGCAGAATTAATCCGTAGGCTACAACCACCATCACATCGGCCTTGAGGTCAGCAACCAGTTGCTGATTTTCTTCAGGTCGCAGTGACTTAGGCTGATAAACCGGAATGTCATGTGCCATCGCCAGCGTTTTGACCGGGCCTGGCGTTAATTTGTTACCGCGACCAGCAGGACGGTCGGGTTGGGTGAATACGGCGATAACCTGATGTTCAGAAGCAAGCAGCGCGTCAAGATGACGCGCTGCAAAGTCAGGTGTGCCAGCAAAGATGATTTTTAGCGGGGCAGACACGTTTATCCCTTATTAAGATCTCAGGAAGCCTGCGCGTTCTGACGCGCCAGTTTCTCTAATTTATTTTTGATCCGTTGCCGCTTTAAAGGCGACAGATAATCGATAAACAGTTTGCCTTCCAGATGATCGATCTCATGCTGGATACAGATGGCCAGTAACTCGCTGGCTTCCAGTTCGAAACTTTTACCCTCGCGATCCAGTGCACGGACCTTTACCCGCTCGGCACGCGGAACAAATGCGCGCTGTTCCGGAATAGAGAGGCAACCCTCTTCAATGCCGGTTTCACCACTTTTTTCCAGCAGCTCAGGGTTAATCAGCACTAAACGCTCTTCACGACTTTCAGAGACGTCAATCACGATAATGCGCTGATGAATATCGACCTGCGTAGCCGCAAGACCGATACCTTCTTCGGCATACATCGTCTCGAACATATCATCAACGATACGCTGAATGTCTGCGTTAACTTCTTTAACGGGCGCAGCAACTTTGCGAAGACGCTCGTCAGGGAAATGTAATACCTGCAAAACTGACATAAATATCCAGATCTGTATTCGGTTAAGAAAAGATTACTACCTTATATTGTAGACTTTTCGAGGCCTGATTGACAGCATTCTGCGGCAGGAAGCAAGGGCGATCAGGGAGCTGAAGATGGACAAAATAGCGCAGTCTGTACGGCTGGCCGCCGTCACTGGAATGACAGGGAAACGCTGGGTTGATGTGGCGCAGCAAATAGGTGCCGGACAGGCAGACAGGGAGCAGCTTATCCGGCTTGGCTTAGATGAGAGCCAGTGCCAGCAATATTATGATTATAATGAAAAAAATCTTACAGAAGTCTATTCCTGGCTGGATCAGAGTCCGGCTCATCATCTGGTGACTGCTCTGGACGCGGCCTATCCTGCCCGTCTTAAAGAAACCAACCGCTTTCCGCCGCTGCTCTATATTGATGGCGATCCTGCGCTTATCAGCACACCACAGTTAGCGGTGGTGGGCAGCCGAAACTGTTCACACTATGGCCGCTACTGGTGCGACTGGTTTACCCAGCACTTAAGCCTCAGCGGTCTGACCATTACCAGCGGACTGGCAAGAGGTATTGATGGTGTTGCGCATCAGGCAGCACTCAACGTAGGCGGTAAAACGGTGGCCGTGTTAGGTAGTGGTTTGCAGCGGCTCTATCCCAGCAATCATGCCCATCTTGCCGCAGAGATCGTTGAACAGGGTGGGGCGGTGGTTTCTGAGTTTCCGCTGACGACCCTGCCGCATCCGCTTAATTTTCCGCGCCGTAATCGTATTATCAGCGGCCTGAGCCATGGGGTGCTGGTGGTAGAAGCCTCGCTGAAGAGTGGTTCCCTGGTAACGGCGCGGTATGGGCTGGAGCAAAATCGTAATGTCTATGCCTTACCTGGCGCGCTCGGTAACCCGTTAAGCGAAGGCGTAAACTGGCTGATTCAGCAGGGGGCGCTGCTGGTGGCCCATCCCCATAACATCGTGGAAGATCTGGCAAGTGCACTTAACTGGCTGCCGATGACACCGGCCGGTGAAATTTATTCTGAGGTGAGTGACGATGCTCCATTGCCATTTGCTGATGTGTTGGCTAACGTAGGTGATGATGTTACACCTGTTGACGTTGTCGCTGAACGTGCCGGCCAATCTGTGCCAGTTATCTCAGCTCAGTTGCTGGAACTGGAGTTAGCAGGATGGATCGCAGCTGTACCCGGCGGCTATGTCCGATTGAGGAGGGCATGCCATGTTCGACGTACTGATGTATTTGTTTGAGACATATATCCACAACGAAGCAGAAATGGGTGTTGATCAGGACAGATTGACAGACGACCTGACGGATGCCGGGTTCCATCGTGAAGATATTTACAGTGCGCTGAACTGGTTAGAAAGATTGGCTGACTATCAGGAAGGACTGGTTGCGCCAATTTTACTGACAAATGATCCGCTCTCCATGCGTATTTATACCGATGAAGAGAGCAAACGTTTAGATGCTGACAGCCGTGGTTTCCTTCTGTTCCTGGAGCAGATTCAGGTGCTGAACCTGGAAACGCGTGAAATGGTCATCGAACGCATTATGGCGCTGGATACCTCTGAGTTTGACCTGGAGGATCTCAAATGGGTGGTACTGATGGTGTTGTTCAACATTCCCGGATGTGAAAATGCCTATCAGCAGATGGAAGAACTGCTATTCGACGCCAATGAAGGTATGCTGCATTAAATTTCCTTTCATGCATTGATCGCTATGAGTAAAGCTGCACTCTTCACCGTGCGTAAACAGGATCCCTGCCCCGCTTGCGGGGCAGAACTGGTTATCCGCTCCGGTAAACACGGTCCTTTTCTGGGCTGCGCGAACTACCCGGCATGCGACTACATTCGACCCTTAAAGGGTCAGGCCGATGGTCATGTGGTCAAAGTGCTGGAAGGCCACGCCTGTCCCGAATGCGGTGCGGATAAAGTGTTGCGGCAGGGGCGATTTGGCATGTTCATTGGCTGTAGCCTCTATCCGGAATGCGGATACACCGAAACCATCGACAAACCAGATGAAACCTCGCTGGCTTGTCCACAGTGCCATGAAGGCCGGTTAGTTCAGCGGCGCTCCCGTTACGGCAAAACGTTTCACTCCTGCGATCGCTATCCAGCCTGCCAGTTTGTTGTGAATCTGACACCCGTTGCCGGAATCTGTCCTTATTGCCAGTATCCGCTATTAGTTGAAAAAAAGACGGCCCAAGGGATCAAACGCTTTTGCGCCAGTAAAAGTTGTGGCAAAGCCATTGCTGAAGAGAATTCATAGACCATGGAAAATCAACACCTCGCCGATTCACTTGAAACCTGCCTAGAGCAGCTGAATCGACAGGCGGTCATCGCCTATCCTACTGAAGCCGTATTTGGTCTGGGCTGTGACCCTGACAGTGAATCTGCCGTCATGGCTTTACTGGCACTGAAACAGCGTCCGGTAGAAAAGGGGCTTATCCTGATTGCGGCTGATTACACCCAGCTGGAACCTTACATCTCCGCTCGGGAACTGTCTGTGATACAGCGTGAGCGGATGTTTGCATGCTGGCCCGGCCCGGTGACCTTTGTCGTACCCGTTCCGCCACAAACGCCTCGCTGGCTTACCGGACAGTTTGATTCACTGGCCATTCGCGTCAGTGACCATCCTGATGTGCAGGCCCTTTGCCGCGCATTTGGTAAACCGCTGGTCTCAACCAGTGCAAATCTGTCAGGCCTGCCTCCCTGCCGAACGGCTGAAGAAGTGAAGCAGCAGTTTGGTGAGCAGTTCCCGGTTCTGTCGGGAAAAACAGGTGGGCGGCTCAATCCCTCTGAAATCCGCGATGTCATCAGCGGCGAACTTATACGTCAGGGCTAATTCATGGATCAATTCGCCGTTTTCGGTAATCCGATCAACCACAGTAAATCTCCGCTGATCCATCAGGCTTTCGCTGAACAGACGGGCGTTGAACATCGCTATGGTCGGATTTGTGCCCCGATAGATGGTTTTCCTCAGGCGCTCTCTGCCTTTTTCGAACAGGGAGGCCGTGGTGCCAACGTGACGTTACCTTTTAAACAGCAGGCATGGGAATTTGCCGATCAGCTCAGCGAACGTGCAGCCCTGTCCGGCGCGGTAAACACGGTGAAAAAACTCAGCGATGGGCAGATCCTGGGTGACAACACGGATGGTATCGGGCTGTTAAGCGATCTTGAACGGCTGAAGATGATCAATGCTGGTGACAAGGTTTTGCTGGTGGGGGCGGGTGGTGCTGCACGTGGGGTCATTCTGCCGCTTCTCTCAGCAGGCGTGACACTCACTGTTGTTAACCGTACCGCCGCGCGGGCGGAAGAGCTGGCTGGCCTGTTTGCAGCGAGCGGCACTATCCGCGCATGTGGTTTTGAGCAGCTGACAGATCAGCACTTTGATCTGATCATTAATGCGACATCAAGCGGTGTGAATGGCGAAACCCCTCCTTTACCTGCAGCAGTCATTCATGCTGATGTGCGCTGTTATGACATGTTTTATCAAATCGGGCTGACGCCTTTCCTTCGCTGGTGTCAGGCGCAGGGCACGGCTCATCTGGCAGATGGTTTGGGCATGCTGGTGGGGCAGGCTGCTCATGCCTTCTATCTGTGGCACGGTGTGATGCCGGAAATCGCGCCGGTGATTACCCAGCTTAAACAGGCCATGCAGCCATGAATCAGGCGATACAGTTTCCTGATGATGAAACCTATAATGCTGAACTGAACGCGGTCTGTTTCCCGGTGCTGGTCAACGGCATGCGGCTGACCTGTGCAATCAGCAGGAAGTCGCTGGCTTCACGTTTTGGTGAAGGGGAGGCGATGGCGCTGTTTCAGCACCATCGCTGGGATCTGGAAGATGAGGCTGAAGCGGCTATCCGTCAGGATAATATTGATGCTCAGGGCTGGATCTGGTTATCTCCCGCCAGGTAATCATCTTTCCAGGCGACATAATTATTAGCAGAATAGCGTAAACCTTCCTTCTCATTGTCATTCAGCGGCCTGATCTGCCTGACCGGACTACCCAGATAGAGATAGCCGCTCTCCAGTCTTTTACCTGGCGGCACCAGACTTCCGGCACCAATCATCACCTCTTCTTCTACTATTACGCCATCAAGCAGAATCGATCCCATTCCGATCAGCACGCGATCGCCAATGGTACAGCCGTGCAACATCGCTTTATGCCCGACCGTGACATCCTCGCCAATAATAAGAGGGAAGCCTTGCGGGTTAGACGCTGATTTATGCGTAACGTGCAGAACGCTGCCGTCCTGTACATTAGTACGGGCACCAATGCGGACCTGATTCACATCACCCCTGATCGCAACCAGCGGCCAGATGCTCACGTCGTCCCCCATTATGACATCACCGACCACAACACTGCTTGGATCGACCATAACGCGCTGGCCAGTTTGCGGGAAAAGGTCTTTATATGGACGTAGGGCGGAAGCCATCATGTTCTCCTTTGTTCTGTTTTCAATGCAGCCTGATGCGATTTCAGGCAGCTGACAAGCCAATTCTGGCCTGGATCGCTGGCGATCTCATCAATCTGGATCATTTATAACCGTTCAGATAAAAGATCCAAAAAAAGGGTTGTGCTCTGAAACGGGATCCCTATAATGCGCCTCCATCGACACGGAACACCGGCAACGGGAAGCGGGTTGAGAGGCACAGGAGACTGCGCCGCCGGAGAAAAACTTCTGAGAAAGAGGTTGACTCTGCAGGAGGAAAGCGTAATATACGCCACCTCGCGACAGGACGCTAACGCACTGTTCGCACTGCTCTTTAACAATTTATCAGACAATCTGTGTGGGCACTCGCAGGATTGATATCAGCGTCTCCGGACGTAAAAAATATCAAGCCTCACGAGTGAACACATAATGAAATTCATTATGACGTTTTACAG
>NZ_CACSJS010000005.1:0-328760 GCF_902706165.1 Pantoea sp. 18059 | reverse complement strand
AGCACACCCAGACCGCCCGCCGTTATCACACCCATCGAGGTGTTGGCGTTATCTGCCAGCAGCAGCGGCTCTACGCTGTCGAGTGATTCATAGGTTGGCGTGACCGACGTGGAAGCGAGTTCAGCCCCTTCTGCGGTCTGTGGAAAGAGCGCATGTTCCGGTGGGTTGACGCCATCATCGAACACCAGTTCGCTGTGCTGGCCATCGGCGTCGTCGAGGAAGAATTTCTGATAGCGGACAGTCTTGCCGTCGCGCATATGCAGCACCAGATCGTTACCCTGGCGCTCATACTGCGTCACCATGTCGCGGGTGCCGCTGATGCGCACGACGCTGGGCTCGGTGAGGTTAATGGATTGTGACGAACCGCTGACGGACTGCGAGATGAGTGTGCCGTTTTCGCGCGAGATAATGTCTACACGGCCTTGCGTGAGTTCTGCCATTTGTAACCTCTACTCCACCAGATTAGCTAATATACTGAATCCATAAACATAAAATTATTTTATGCTTACAGTGTTCACACATAGTTTCACCTTCTGAAGATCAGAAGATGTCTTAACCTGGTGTATGTCGAAACGGCAAAGCCAAAGCTGGTCGCACGCCCCTAATCAGAGTGGCGAGTGACGCTATTATTGTTAGTTTTACTTGTACAGACTCACGCAAAATGTAACGTTTCTGACAGATTAAGTTTTAGCGTAGCCGTGTTAAAAAACAATTTCAATGTACAGATTTCATTATGGTTTAATCTTCATTACATAAGCCTCACTTGAAAAAAGGTTTTCATAAAATCCGCTTTGCCTTTGTTTTTACATGTCAATTTATTGCTGACTGTTTCCGGAAATGATGCGGAGAGGTTAAAAAACCACCACTACCGGAACATCAGGGCTGTAAAAAAAATTTGTTCATTAAGCGATTCAGCCATCATTTATCAGTGGCCCTGTTCCGATTTTTCAGCAGCAAGTCGTTGAAAAACGACAGTGAAATTTGAGTTAAGTCATTCTGCGGGGCGGTGGTCATGCCAGGAAAGTTCTGGAAAAAATTCGCAGCGCGACAAAAGTCGGTAAACTCCCGGTTTTGTCATTTATGCCATGTTGCAATCCCCTTCCTGATAAGAGGCGCAACGACCACTGACTCACGGCCAGTGCTACACTTTTCCGCTTTACCATTGATGAATCTGACCTATGACCGCACTGGACGCTGCACAACAAAACAAACATCAGAGCCGCCTGAACTGGGGCACGCGCACCATCTTTTTGATCAATGGCTTAGGAATGTCAGCCTGGGCTCCGCTGGTGCCGTTTGCCCGCGATCGTCTGCAGCTCAGCGGCGCATCACTGGGCGCGTTACTGCTCTGTCTGGGTATTGGTTCGCTGGCGGCGATGCCGGTGACCGGCACACTGGTGGCGCGGTTTGGCTGCCGTCGGGTGATGTGCTTCTCTACCCTGTTAGTGCTGATGATGATGCCGCTACTAGCCACGGCTGACTCTCATCTGGTCATGGCGGCTGCGCTGATGCTGTTTGGCGCCGGGCTGGGCATGCTGGATGTGGCGATGAATTATCAGGCGGTTCAGGTTGAGCAGGCGGCGGATAAACCGATGATGTCCGGCTTCCATGGCTTCTTTAGTCTTGGTGGGATTCTGGGTGCGGGCACGGTCAGCCTGTTGCTGAGCCAGTCTTTTTCACCCCTGGCCGCCACGCTGGTGGTAATGGCAGTGATGTTGTTGCTGTTGCTGTGGCGACTGCCGGTCTTAATGAATGAACGCCTGCATCAGCCCGATCAACCCTGGCTGGTGATCCCACGTGGCTGGGTCGCGTTTCTTGGCCTGCTCTGCTTTATTCTGTTCCTGGCGGAAGGGGCCGTGCTGGACTGGGGCGCGCTGCTGTTGCTGCAGAACCCGGAGATGTCACCCGCCTGGGCCGGACTGGGCTATGCGGTCTTTTCCGTGGCGATGACGCTGGGCCGTTTTAGCGGCGATAAGATCATCCAGCGTTTTGGTCGCTACCCGGTGATGCTGACCGGCGCGCTGACCGCCGCCGCGGGCATGAGTCTGGCCGTCTGGCTGCCGTGGCCGGAGATCGCCCTGCTGGCTTTCCTGCTGGTCGGCTTTGGTTTATCTAACACGGTGCCGATGTTGTTCAATGCTGCCGGGAATCAACAGGATATGCCTGCGAACCTGGCGATTTCTGCCATGACAACGCTGGGATATGCGGGTATTCTCTCAGGTCCGGCTTTAATCGGATTCATTTCGCAATGGATCAGCCTCAGCGGCGCATTTTTAGCGATCGCCCTGTTGCTGTTAGCGGTAGCCGCCAGTGCGCGAAAAGTTGCGCAATAATTCAGGTACCTGACACGCTATGTTGTATAAGTTTCCACTGACCTCCGGCAACGTCACCCGCTTTTTTGTGGTTTTCAATCTGGTGCTCCTGCTGGCGCTGGGCTTTATGGTGCATAACTCGGTGAATGCCTGGCTGACCGGGAAGCGCTATGCCATGGACGATCTGGCTCGTGACGTTCAGAAGCGCATTGATGCCTATCGCTTTGCCACCTGGCAGATCTATGAAAACCTCTCTACCAGTGCGGCAGGTGCAACACCCGGCAGTAACCTGCAGGAGACGCGACTGCGTCCCGACGTCTACTACCTGGAAAAAACCCGGCGTAAAACGGAAGCGCTGATTTTCGGCTCACATGACAGCAGCACGCTGGATATGACCATGCGGATGTCGAACTATCTCGACACGCTGTGGGGCGCAGAAAATCCCACCTGGTCGATGTACTTTTTAAATGGTCAGGACAATAGCCTGATTATGATCTCGACCCTGCCGCTGAAAGATATGGCGACGCGTTATAAAGAGAGTGCCATCAGTTCAATGGTTGATGGCCGTCGTGCTGAGATGTTGCAGCAGGCGAATGCGCTCGATGAGCGCGAGAGTTTCTCACCGCTGCGCCACCTCGCCTTCCAGAACGATCACTATTTCACGCTGCGTACCACCTTTAATCAGCCAGGCCATCTGGCCACGGTGGTCGCCTTTGATCTGCCGGTTAACGATATTGTTCCGCAGAACATGCCGCTGGAAAATTTCCAGCTGCGTCAGGACAGCTCAATGCCTGCCAGCAGCAGTGAACAGCAGGAGGTGGAAAATACCCGCATCTCACTGGTTAATCCCAATATCGAGATTACGGCCACTCTGCCCAGCACCTCGCTGCAGCTGGTTTATCAGGTGCCGATTGGCCGTCTGATTATCGACACCCTGCATAATCTGCTCTGGCCGCTGCTGATTAACCTGCTGCTGTTCCTGCTTTCACTGGCGGGTATCGTACTGCTGCGCCAGCAGTCGCTGCGTCCCAGCGAGAACCAGAGCGCTGAACTCGATTCGCTGCGGGTATTAAATGAAGAGATTGTGGCCAGTCTGCCGGTCGGTCTGCTGGTGTATGACTTTGCCAGCAACCGCACCCTGCTGAGCAATAAGATTGCTGAACATCTTTTGCCTCACCTCAATCTGCAGAAGATCATTAATATGTCCGACCAGCATCAGGGCGTGCTGCAGGCCACCATCAATAACGAAGTGTATGAGATTCGCCACGCCCGCAGCGTGCTGTCGCCGCATACCCAGCTGTTTATGATGCGTGACCAGGATCGCGAGCTGCTGGTGAATAAGAAGCTGCAAAAAGCGCAGCAGGTGCTGGATCGTAACCATCAGATGCGACAGCAGCTGCTGCACAATCTGGGCCACGCGCTGAATCAGCCCCTGGAGAAGATGGTGACGCAGCTGGTACAGCTCAGCCAGCGTGATGCCGATGAGACCGTGCTGGATCTGCTCGATGAGAGTCAGGGGCTGGCGCGGCTGGTGGATGATATTGTGCTGCTGAACCGGCTTGAGGCGCACGACTGGTCACCCGATGCGACCGTCTTTAACCTGCAGGAACTGCTGGATGAGATCGCGCTGGAAAGCCTGCCGCTGATGCGCCGCAAAGGGCTGTCGCTGGTGGTGAATAATCACCTGGCTAATGATGAGACGCGCTTTGGCGACCGTCGCGCCCTGCGTAAAGTGCTGACCACGCTGATGCACTACGCCCTGACCACCACCCGCTGGGGGAAAATCACCCTGGAAGTTAAGGCTGCGGACAAGCAGGCCGATAGATTGATTATCGAACTGGTGGATACCGGTGCGGGCCTGACGGTGGATGAACTGGCCAATGTCGACTTCCCGTTCCTGGGTGATACCAGTCAGGATCGCTACGGACAGGCTTCTGGCATGGCGTTCTTCCTCTGTAAGCAGCTCTGCAAGCAGATGGGCGGCAGCCTGGATATCGTGGCAAAAGCGGATATCGGCACGCGCTACAACATGCAGTTGCCGCTGGTGCTGGAGCAGAAGCGCGAAGAAGAAGAGGAAAAAATTCTGGATGGCGTTACCGCGCTGGTGGAGATCACCGTGGAGGACGTGCATAAAATTGTTTGCCGCCATCTGGAAAACTGGGGAGCGCGTTGTCTGACACCCGACGAGCGCATTTCCGGTCAGGATCACGATGTGCTGGTGACCGACGATCCATCAAAGCTTAGCGGCTGGGCACTGCTGCTGGCGGAAGATGAACTGGGGCATCATGCACTGAACGACCAGCAGTATCGGGTCAATTTCAATCTCAGTAATGCGCTGCTGGATGCATTGCTGGCACTGATAGAGAAGCAACTGTCGCATGATGTGATGGATAACGACACGGAAGACGACGCGGCCACGCCATTGATGAGCGGCGGCTATTTCCAGCTGTTTACGGAGACAGTACCGGTTGATGTGAAGAGGCTGTATACTGAGTCGGCGGAAAAGGACTACGCCTCGCTTGCTCAGACAGCGCATCGCCTAAAGGGCGTGTTTGCCATGCTCAATCTGACTCCCGGCAAACAGCTTTGTGAAGAGTTAGAACACCACATTAAAGCGTGTGACGATTCAAACATTACAAATACCACCAGTGATATTGACGCTTACGTCAATCAACTGCTGCAGCAAGGTAACCAATAAGATGAATAACTTAAACGTAATTATTGCCGATGACCATCCAATTGTCCTTTTCGGTATCCGAAAATCTCTGGAACAAATTGAATGGGTTAACGTTGTAGGTGAGTTCGAAGACTCAACAGCACTGATCAATAATCTGTCCAAGCTTGACGCCAACGTCCTGATCACCGACCTCTCTATGCCAGGTGAGAAGTATGGCGATGGTATTACGCTGATTAAATATATTAAACGCCACTACCCGGATCTCTCGATTATTGTTCTGACCATGAACAATAACCCGGCGATTCTGAGTTCAGTGCTTGATCTCGATATCGAAGGGATTGTACTGAAACAGGGCGCGCCAACCGATTTGCCAAAGGCACTGGCTGCACTGCAGAAAGGCAAGAAATATACGCCGGAAAGCGTTGCGAAACTGCTGGAGAAAATCAGCGCGGGTGGTTATGGCGACAAACGCCTGTCACCGAAAGAGAGCGAAGTGCTGCGTCTGTTTGCAGAAGGTTTCCTGGTCACCGAGATTGCCAAGAAGCTGAACCGCAGTATCAAAACCATCAGTAGCCAGAAGAAATCAGCGATGATGAAACTGGGCGTGGATAACGATATCGCACTGCTGAACTACCTGTCGTCTGTCAGCCAGACTCAGGTCGAAAGAGACTAAGTTACTTCCTGAGGCGGTGCAGCCTGCACCGCCTCGCCTCTGCCCTTTCCTGCCCTACCCAATCCGCGTTTTACGTACCCGATCAGCATAGATTGCCAGCGTCACTTTCAGCACATCTAACGTCACCGGTTTCGACAGGCAGTTATCCATGCCCGCATCCATGCAACGCTGTTTCTCTTCCGCCAGCGCATTCGCCGTCACGCCAACTACCGGGAAGAGATGGCCCAGCTGACGCAACCGCTGCGTCAGGCGATAACCATCCATATTCGGCATGTTCACGTCGGTCAGTACGATATCAATCTCATTACGACTCAGTACGTTAAGTGCATCAACGCCATCCTGCGCAGTTTTCACCTGATAGCCCAGCGTACCGAGCTGTTCCGACAGCAGCATGCGGTTAATCGGATGGTCATCGACAATCAACACCATGATGTCATCGTTATGCACTTTCTCTTCTACCGGTGCAGCCAGCAACAGCGCATCTGCGGCGTCGTTGCCGAGTGCGATCCGATAGATGCGCGCCAGCAGCGCCGGAACCTCGTGCAGCGTGGCGGTAGAGTGGATCCAGCGGCCAGGCTGACGTTCACGCGGCATATCCACATGCGATCCATCGAAAGTGACCAGTGCCCGCAACGGAACATCAATATCCAGTTCGTAATCGGTCATCACCACATCGTCATGGCCAGGCTTACCGTTATACTCCCCGACCTGAATGCCCTGCTGCTGAATCTGACGCGTAATAAATTCCGCGAGGTACTCGTTGCGCATCGCCAGCCAGATTTTCTTATCCTGTAAATCCTCCAGCAGCATCAGTGACGGCTTCTGCCCTTTGTAGATTGGAATACGCACAATAAACTGGCTGCCCATACCTGGCTCTGAGTCGACCTCGATGTCGCCATCCATCATATTGATCAGCTTTTCACAGATCGCCAGTCCCAGCCCGGTGCCCTGGAAATTACGCTGCACGCCATTTCCCACCTGGAAGAAAGGATCAAACAGGCGTGGCAGCTCTTTCGCCGGAATGCCAACGCCAGTATCACGGACGCGGAATGCCAGATAGCCCTGCGCAACGTAAGCGTGGAGGATAATACAGCCCGTATGCGTGAACTTAATCGCGTTATTCAGCAGGTTAGAGATCACCTGCTGCAGACGCAGCGGATCGCCGTCCAGCACCTGCGGAACGTCATGTTCTATAAAGCAGTAGAGCGTAAGCCGCTTCTTCACCACCAGCGACAGATAGTTGCCGACGATGTGGGTCACGATTTCACGAGGTGCAAACGGACGCGGCTCAATTTTCAGCTGCTCTGACTCGATTTTTGAGAAGTCGAGAATATCGCTGATGATTTTCAGCAGCAGGCTGGAGGAGTTGTTCATCGCCGTCACCAGCGAGTCGATACCGCTGGGCAGCTCTTTGGTCTGCAGCAGATCGAGATTCCCGATAATGCCATAAAGCGGCGTGCGCAGTTCGTGACTGACCGTGGCAAGGAACATCGATTTTGACTGGCTCGCCTGCTCTGCCGCGTGGGCCATCTCCTGCAGCGACTGCTCCATCCGCACGCGCGCCGAAACATCGACCAGCACGCAAATCGCCACGTTCTCATTACGATAGCGCGAATGCACGAAGCTGATTTGCAGATTGGTATTACTGCCGGTGAGCACATCGACAAAGTTGACCTGCTGCCCGCCAATAATCTCATTCAGCCGCAGGCGATCTTCCTGCGTCAGCAACGTCAGATAATTGTGCGCCAGCTCGTTACTCAGAATATTGGTGCCGTCGCTGGTGCGTAAAATACAGATCCCGACCGGCGCAGAGGCGACAATCTTACGGTTAAACTGCTCATGCTCTTCCAGCCGGTGCGCGTTCTCCTCCGCCGGCAGGAACATCCGGCGCTCAAATAGCCAGGCGAGGGTAAACAGAATGACAGCGCTGAAAATATTGAGCAGCAGCGCATTAATGATCATCAGCTTGAGCTGATCCACCATCACGTCGGTAGATATCGACCACACCACGTTAAGATCGGAAGGCGGCAGCGGCTTTTTCAGAACCAGCTGACGATAACCATTCAGGTATCCGAACCAGGTTTTATCATCAGGAAGACTATCGAGCGAGAAGCCCAGCCCGCCGCGCCGCGAATTTAGCAGTGGACGATAATTTTCATCGGTAATGGACGCGATAATCGGCAGGCTGCCCGGCTGAATAAACTCATCCAGACGGATATTCTGTTCGACGCCAAGCAGCGCCTGTAACTTATTAGCAACGTAGACGGGCACCACCATAAAGAAGGTTCCGACGCCTGGCTGAGCACTGCTGTTAATCCAGTACATCGGATTGCGGCGATCTTCTTCGCTGCTGTTGCGATAGCGCAGCACATTCTCACGCAGCGATTTCAGGCTGCGTTCCCGGTCAGCATTGCTGCTGCCAATCGTGAAGTCGGCCAGACACTGACTCTCGCCACCGATAAAGAACACCCGATTCAGCTCATACGATGAGGCGAAGTTACTTTTCCAGTAATTGATGTAGTAACTGAGTGAATCGAGCGAGTTGCGCCAGGTATTGCTCATCGAGGTACAGTCGCCATCCGAAAACAGGGGCGTAAACTGCGGCTGAGATGTTTTGCCTGGCATCATACCGGTCAGCACATCCAGACCGCTGCTGGCGTTGGTTAAGCGGTTCTCGGTGATATATTTCAGCTCACGCATCATGTCCGCCGAATGACGCACATACCACTGTATGGTGCCGTAGTTGCTGGCAAACTCCTGCCGAACCTGCGTCTCTTTATTGTGCAGCACGCTGATAATGTAAAACGCAGTAAGAACGGCGCCCAGCGTCCAGATTAGCAGCGCCAGCGCGCGGAAAAGATAGCGCGAGATGCGAAGCGTAGTGCGGAAAGAGACAGGATATTTCAAAGGTAACTCGCAGTTGGCAAGGTTAGTCGCATCATCGATTTTTAATGCCCATACACTAGCTTTATCGGGCGTAAAAAGCCAGCCAGCCGCAGGCTTAGCGGGCGGTTTGAGAATCTTTTAAGACAGCCAAAGCAACATCTTTATCTTAGGAAGAAGTCGCCGCCTCTCCCCCTCAAACAAATGCACGCACACATCTCCTTAAAGCGACACCACAACCCCAACAAGAAAGGCCTGCTATGCCCGAAGAGCAAAGCGTCTGGCCCGCGATGGCGTGGCCGATCCGCATGGATGCGGGAACCCTTTGCGATCGGGCACAGCAGTCCTTTCGACGGCTCCCATCTGACTGCCATCAGCCAGCCATTTTCCCGCCCCGCCTCTAAGACCTCAAACAACACGCCCATCCCCTCAAAGCGACACCCAAATCCCACCAAGAAAGGCCTGCTATGCCCGAAGAGCAAAGCGTCTGGCCCGCGATGGCGTGGCCGATCCGCATGGATGCGGGAATCCTTTGCGATCGGGCACAGCAGGCCTTGCGACGGCTCCCGACTCACAGCCACCAGCCACCAGCCACCAGCCACCAGCCATTTTCCCGCCCCGCCTCTAAGACCTCAAACAACACGCCCATCCCATCAAAGCGACATCACAACCCCAACAAGAAAGGCCTGCTATGCCCGAAGAGCAAAGCGTCTGGCCCGCGATGGCGTGGCCGATCCGCATGGATGCGGGAATCCTTTGCGATCGGGCATAGTGGGCCTTTCGGCGGCTCCCAACTCACAGCAACCAGCAACCAGCAACCAGCCCTAAGCTCCCTGCTCCCTCCCCATCACACAAAAAAAACGGCAGGCCGGGTTTCCCCTGACCTGCCGTTTCTGCAACGAACCTCAGCTCACGCCAGACAAATTACTCTTCGTCTTCAGCCGCGTCGTCTTCGTCTTCTGCATCCGCTTCCGGCGCAATCTCTTCATCGTCGTTCTCTGCTTCCGGCGCGATATCTTCCTCGCCTTCCGCCACGCTACCGTCGATTGAATCCAGCTCTTCTTCTTCAACCGGCTCGGCAACACGCTGCAGACCCACGACGTTCTCATCCTCTGCGGTACGAATCAGAATCACACCCTGGGTATTACGACCCACGACGCTCACTTCTGAAACGCGGGTACGCACCAGCGTACCGGCATCGGTGATCATCATAATCTGATCGCCATCAACGACCTGAACGGCGCCAATCACCGGACCATTACGTTCGGTCACTTTGATTGAAATAACACCCTGAGTCGCACGCGACTTGGTCGGGTATTCGCTGTTGGCCGTACGCTTGCCGTAACCATTCTGCGTCACGGTCATAATTGCACCCTCTTCACGCGGCACAATCAATGACACAACGCGATCGCCTTCAGCCAGCCTGATGCCGCGTACGCCAGAGGCGGTACGACCCATCGCACGGACTGCGGTTTCTGCAAAGCGCACCACTTTACCGGCCGCTGAGAACAGCATCGCCTCATCGTTACCGTTGGTCAGCGCCACACCGATCAGCTCATCGTCGTCACGCAGATTCACGGCAATAATGCCCGCGCTGCGTGGACGGCTGAACTCTTTCAGTGCGGTCTTCTTCACGGTACCGAGCGCGGTCGCCATAAAGATATTAAAGCCTTCGGTATACTCACGTACCGGCAGAATCGCCGTAATACGCTCGTTGGCTTCCAGCGGCAGCAGGTTGACGATTGGACGTCCACGTGCGCCACGGCTTGCTTCCGGCAGCTGGTAAACCTTCATCCAGTAGAGACGACCACGGCTGGAGAAGCAAAGAATCGTGTCATGCGTATTGGCGACCAGCAGACGATCAATGAAGTCCTCTTCTTTGATACGTGCGGCTGACTTGCCCTTACCACCACGACGCTGCGCTTCATAGTCGGTCAGCGGCTGATACTTCACATAGCCCTGATGCGACAATGTCACCACAACATCTTCCTGATTGATCAGGTCTTCGATATTAATGTCAGCCGTGTTGGCGGTAATCTCTGTGCGACGCTCATCACCGAACTGATCACGCATCAGCTCCAGCTCTTCGCGGATCACTTCCATCAGACGGTCCGCGTTCGACAGAATGCGCAGCAACTCAGCGATCTGCTCCAGCAGCGCTTTATACTCATCCAGCAGCTTCTCGTGCTCAAGGCCGGTCAGTTTCTGCAGACGCAGATCCAGAATCGCCTGAGCCTGCTGCTCGGTCAGATAGTATTGACCATCACGGATGCCGTATTGTGGATCCAGCCACTCCGGACGCGCGGCGTCATCACCGGCACGTTCCAGCATCGCTGACACGTTACCGAGATCCCACGCCTGCGCAATCAGACCCGCTTTCGCTTCTGCCGGGTTTGGTGCACGACGAATCAGCTCGATGATCGGATCGATATTCGCCAGCGCAATCGCCAGACCTTCCAGGATATGCGCACGATCGCGCGCCTTACGCAGTTCAAAGATAGTACGACGCGTCACAACTTCACGACGATGGCGAACAAAGGCGTCCAGAATCTCCTTCAGCGCCATGATCTTCGGCTGACCCTGATGCAGGGCGACCATGTTGATACCAAACGAGGTCTGCAACTGGGTCAGTGAATAGAGATTATTCAGCACGACTTCGCCGACCGCATCGCGCTTGATCTCAATCACGATACGCATGCCGTCTTTATCAGACTCATCGCGCAGTGCGCTGATGCCTTCGACACGCTTCTCTTTCACCAGCTCCGCAATCTTCTCAATCAGGCGTGCCTTGTTAACCTGATACGGCAGCTCATGAATGATGATGGTCTCGCGGCCCGTTTTAGCATCAGCTTCCACTTCGCCACGCGCACGAATATAAATTTTACCGCGTCCGGTGCGGTACGCTTCTTCGATGCCACGGCGACCATTGATAATAGCGGCGGTCGGGAAATCAGGCCCCGGAATGTGCTCCATCAGCTCTTCAATGCTGATGTCTTCATTTTCAATGTAAGCCAGGCAGCCGTTAATCACTTCACGCAGGTTATGCGGCGGAATGTTGGTTGCCATACCCACGGCGATACCGGAAGAGCCGTTCACCAGCAGGTTAGGAATTTTGGTCGGCAGAACTTCAGGGATCTGCTCAGTGCCGTCGTAGTTCGGTACGAAATCGACGGTCTCTTTTTCCAGGTCAGCTAACAGGTCGTGGGCGATTTTCGACATGCGAATTTCGGTATAACGCATCGCCGCGGCGGAGTCGCCGTCGATGGAACCGAAGTTGCCTTGTCCGTCCACCAGCATGTAACGCAGGGAGAAAGGCTGGGCCATACGTACAATGGTGTCGTAAACGGCGGAATCACCATGCGGGTGATATTTACCGATAACGTCACCGACGACGCGGGCAGATTTTTTATAGGGTTTGTTCCAGTCGTTACCCAGTACACTCATCGCAAAAAGTACGCGACGATGAACCGGCTTCAGGCCATCACGCACATCGGGTAAAGCTCGGCCAACGATGACCGACATGGCGTAACCGAGGTAAGAATTTTTTAATTCTTCTTCGATATTGACCGGTGTAATTTCTCTCGCAAGGTCGCTCATGGAGCCGCTATCCCTCTACTTAATCCCGGATTTTAAAGGTGCGAAAGTATATCACACTGCAATGCTCTGGTGAACGCTAACCACCGATTTCACCCGCTTTTCCTTGCGCCTGAAAGGTGTGCCATCTGCGGTTAAGCGTTTATACTGTGGGCACATTTTGTCAGGAGTTACGATTCAATGAATGCACAACCGCAGAATCATCAGCAGAACGTCGATGCGCAGGAAATTGCCAAGTTTGAGGCCGTTGCCTCGCGCTGGTGGGATCTGGAGGGTGAATTTAAACCGTTGCACCGCATTAACCCGCTGCGCCTGGGCTATATCGCGCAGCATAGCAACGGCTTGTTCGGTAAAACCGTGCTCGACGTCGGATGCGGCGGCGGCATCTTAGCCGAAAGCATGGCGCGCGAAGGCGCCGTGGTCACGGGTCTGGACATGGGCGCGGAACCGCTGGCCGTGGCGCGCCTGCATGCCCTGGAGAGCGGAGTGACGCTGGACTACGTGCAGCAGACCGTTGAAGAGCATGCGGAGCAGCACGCCGGAAAATATGATGTGGTGACCTGCATGGAGATGCTGGAGCACGTGCCGGATCCGCGCTCAGTGGTTCACGCCTGTGCGAAGCTGGTCAAACCCGGCGGCGAAGTCTTTTTCTCTACGCTGAACCGCAATCCAAAAGCCTGGCTGCTGGCGATATTTGGTGCGGAATATGTGTTGCGCATGCTGCCGCGCGGCACCCACGACGTGAAGAAATTTATCCGTCCTTCCGAACTGCTGGGCTGGGTCGATGAAACGGCCCTGCGTGAACGCCACATCATTGGCCTGCACTACAACCCGGTGACTAACCGCTTCAAACTGGCTCCCGGCACTGACGTGAATTATATGGTGCACACCCACCGCGCCGTCTGAGTGACCCGCCCGCCTGAATCAGGGCGGGCATCCCCTCTTCTGCGCCCGTTCTCCCTGTGCCGGTCACAGCACTCACCGCGCCAGAGGCATTCTGATGTCTGCCAATAGGTTACATCAGCCCGGTTCCATCCTCTTCAGCGTTACCGCATCCGATTCTCTGCTGACCAGCAACCCGCTAGCGGCTTTTAGCCATTTTTCATCCCTTTTCCTGCTGAATCCTGAGGATTGAATAAGAAACACGCGCCCGATCATAATAAGAAAAAAAAGTGTGATCTGGTTGACATGATGCCAGGCCTTACAAGGCGTGGGCTAAGAAATTTCGCAAGAATTACAACCCCTCCAGCCATCATTTTTTGCTCTTGTTAAGCGGCCGTAAAATACTAAAATATGCCCCCATGTAGTTATGGCTTTTCCCATCACCCCCTAGATGTAGTGTTTATCCACACATTATTCACAATGAATAGGCTGTGTATAAACCGGGATTTCTTTTAATTTTTGGATACTCACGCAAAGGTAAAAACGCGACATGAACCAGAGTCTGCTCGTTACTAAACGCGATGGCCGCCAGGAGCGCATTGATCTCGACAAAATTCACCGTGTGCTGGACTGGGCAGCTGAAGGGCTGAACAACGTCTCAGTTTCACAGGTTGAGCTGCGCTCTCACATTCAGTTCTATGATGGCATCAGAACCTCTGACATTCATGAGACCATCATCAAGGCCGCAGCAGACCTCATCTCCCGCGATGCCCCTGACTATCAGTACCTGGCTGCCCGCCTGGCGATCTTCCACCTGCGCAAAAAAGCGTATGGTCAGTTTGAACCGCCAAAGCTTTATGACCAGGTCGTTAAGATGGTCGACATGGGCAAATATGATCGCCACCTGCTGGAAGATTACAGCCAGGAAGAGTTTGCGCAGATGGACGAGTTCCTCGACCACTGGCGTGACATGAACTTCTCCTATGCCGCTGTGAAGCAGCTGGAAGGCAAATATCTGGTGCAGAACCGCGTTTCGGGTGAAATCTACGAAAGCGCGCAGTTCCTCTACATACTGGTCGCCGCCTGCCTCTTCTCCGGCTATCCGCGCGACACGCGTATGGATTACATCAAGCGTTTCTATGATGCGATCTCGACGTTTAAAATCTCCCTGCCGACGCCAATCATGTCTGGCGTACGCACCCCAACACGTCAGTTCAGCTCCTGTGTGCTGATCGAATGCGGCGACAGCCTGGACTCCATCAACGCCACCTCCAGCGCGATTGTGAAATATGTCTCTCAGCGTGCCGGCATCGGTATCAACGCCGGTCGTATCCGTGCGCTGGGCAGCCCGATTCGCGGCGGTGAAGCGTTCCATACCGGCTGTATCCCGTTCTACAAGCATTTCCAGACCGCGGTGAAGTCCTGTTCTCAGGGCGGCGTTCGTGGCGGCGCAGCCACCCTGTTCTACCCGATGTGGCATCTGGAAATCGAAAGCCTGCTGGTGCTGAAGAACAACCGTGGTGTTGAAGGCAACCGCGTGCGTCACATGGACTATGGTGTACAGCTCAACAAGCTGATGTATCAGCGCCTGCTGAAAGGCGAAGATATCACCCTGTTCAGCCCGTCTGACGTGCCTGGCCTGTATGACGCATTCTTCGCCAATCAGGATGAGTTTGAGCGCCTCTATACCAAATATGAGCAGGATCAGAGCATCCGCAAGCAGCGGGTTAAAGCGGTCGATCTCTTCTCACTGATGATGCAGGAACGCGCCTCTACCGGCCGTATCTACATTCAGAACGTCGATCACTGCAACACCCACAGCCCGTTTGACCCGAGCATCGCGCCGGTTCGCCAGTCTAACCTCTGCCTGGAAATCGCCCTGCCGACGAAACCGCTGGAAGATGTTAACGACGAAAACGGTGAGATTGCCCTGTGTACGCTCTCTGCGTTCAACCTCGGCGCCATCGAAAGCCTCGACGATCTGGAAGAGCTGGCTACCCTGGCAGTACGCGCGCTTGATGCGCTGCTCGACTATCAGGATTACCCGATTCCGGCTGCCCAGCGTGGCGCGATGGGTCGTCGTACTCTGGGTATCGGCGTCATCAACTACGCATACTATCTGGCGAAGCATGGTGTGCGCTACTCCGATGGCAGCGCCAATGGCCTGACGCACAAAACCTTTGAAGCGATTCAGTATTACCTGCTGAAAGCCTCAAATGAGCTGGCGAAAGAGCAAGGTGCCTGCCCGTGGTTCAATGAAACCACCTATGCGCAGGGCATTCTGCCTATCGACACCTACAAGAAAGATCTGGACGCGATCAGCAACGAACCGCTGCATCTCGACTGGGAAAGCCTGCGTGAAGAGATTAAAACGCACGGCCTGCGCAACTCGACCCTGTCTGCGCTGATGCCGTCTGAAACCTCGTCGCAGATCTCCAATGCCACCAACGGTATTGAGCCTCCGCGCGGTCACATCAGCATCAAAGCGTCGAAAGATGGCATCCTGCGTCAGGTCGTACCGGAGTATGAGCGTCTGAAAGATCAGTACGAACTGCTGTGGGAAATGCCGAACAACGACGGCTACCTGCAACTGGTGGGTCTGATGCAGAAATTCATCGACCAGGCGATTTCGTCCAACACCAACTACGATCCGTCGCGCTTCACCAACGGTAAAGTGCCGATGAAACAGCTGCTGAAAGATCTGCTGACGGCGTATAAGTTCGGCGTGAAAACGCTCTACTATCAAAACACCCGTGACGGTGCTGAAGATGCGCAGGATGACCTGGCACCTTCTATCCAGGATGATGGCTGCGAGAGCGGCGCCTGTAAGATCTAATGGTCAGGCGGGAGAATCTCCCGCCTCATTCATTTCACGAGGCCTGGCTTCGTCTACTTTTGGACAACTTTTATGGCTTACTCCACTTTCTCACAGAACAAAAATGATCAGCTGAAAGAGCCGATGTTTTTCGGTCAGTCCGTAAACGTGGCGCGCTTCGACCAGCAAAAATATGACATCTTTGAAAAGCTGATCGAAAAGCAGCTCTCTTTCTTTTGGCGTCCGGAAGAGGTCGACGTTTCACGCGATCGCATCGATTACCAGGCGCTGCCGGACCATGAAAAACATATCTTTATCAGCAATCTGAAGTATCAGACACTGCTGGATTCGATTCAGGGCCGCAGCCCGAACGTCGCGCTGCTGCCGCTGATCTCGATTCCTGAACTGGAAACCTGGATTGAAACCTGGGCGTTCTCAGAGACGATTCACTCCCGTTCTTACACCCACATCATCCGTAATATCGTTAACGATCCGGCAGTGGTGTTTGACGATATCGTCACCAATGAGCAGATTCTGGCGCGTGCTCAGGATATCTCACGCTATTACGACGATCTGATTGAGATGACCAACTACTGGCATCAGCTGGGTGAAGGCACGCATCAGGTCAACGGCAAACCGGTTGTCGTCAGCCTGCGCGCCCTGAAGAAGCAGCTCTATATCTGCCTGATGAGCGTCAATGCGCTGGAAGCGATCCGTTTCTATGTCAGCTTCGCCTGTTCATTCGCGTTCGCCGAGCGCGAGCTGATGGAAGGCAATGCCAAAATCATCAAGCTGATTGCCCGCGATGAAGCGCTGCACCTGACCGGCACCCAGCACATGCTGAATCTGCTGCGCAGCGGTGAAGACGATCCGGAGATGAAAGAGATTGCGGCAGAGTGCCGTGAAGAGTGCTTCGAGCTGTTTAAGAAAGCAGCGCTGCAGGAGAAAGAGTGGGCAGAATATCTGTTCAGCGGCGGCTCAATGATCGGCCTGAACAAAGATATTCTCTGCCAGTACATTGAGTACATCACCAATATCCGTATGCAGGCTGTCGGCCTTGATTTGCCGTTCCAGACGCGCTCAAACCCAATTCCATGGATTAACTCCTGGCTGGTCTCTGACAACGTTCAGGTTGCGCCGCAGGAAGTGGAAGTGAGCTCCTATCTGGTGGGTCAGATCGATTCTGAAGTAGGCGCTAACGACTTCGACGACTTCCAGCTTTAATTATGAGCCGCGACGTTGTTATTCTGCGCAGTTCCGGCACCCGGCTGGAATGCACAGACGAGCATACCAATCTGCTGACGCTGCTGGAAGCCAACAATCTCTGCGTGGAGTTTCAGTGCCGCGAAGGTTATTGCGGCTCCTGCCGGATGCGGCTGCTGAAAGGCGAAGTGCATTACCCACAGCGGCCGCTGGCCTTTGTGCAGCAGGATGAGATTCTGCCCTGCTGCTGCAAAGCCAAAGGCGAGATTGAGCTGGAGTTATAACTGAGGTGGAATAAGTCTGGCTTGATTTGCTGTGAGATCGAGTCAGCTTAGGGAACACGGTCAGATCGGAAAGACGCAAAAAGCGTCATCCCTGACAGCTCGGCCCGCGCGATTACGCACCTCATCCCTGAGGTGCGCCCGTAGCCGGGCCAACGCGTTGCGTTGTTCAAAAACGCTCCCGGCGTTTTTGTCCCAGGCGCGGGACGCTTTCCTCCTCTGCCCGTGTTCCCTGCGCTTTGAGCTAATTTATTGCTGCGAGAATGACGCTGTATGGGATTAATTCGCAGTCACATACAAGACGGGCGCCTCAGGCGCCCGTTTTATTTTCACTGATATTACTGTCTGACAGTTTCAACCACATCAATCCAGCCGTGACCGGTGCTCACTTCGCTGCCGTGTAACCAGCGGCGCAGCATGTTCATCGCCATCATTGCCACCACCTTCTGCCGCGTCTCCAGATTATGGCGACCGGTACTGAACTTCACGCGCTGACCAAAACTGCCATCCGGTGTATGCAGCGCCACCGAAATCTCTTCCTGCTCCAGGCTGCCAACAGAGAGCGCCAGCGCAGCCTGCTGCTGTGCAGTAAGTTCGCGGGTGCGGATCACCTGCTGCTCCAGCGTCTCCTGCCGGGGTGGAAAGATGTCAGCGCCACGCAGCGGCACGCTGGCGCCAGCCAACTGCCAGTAGAGCAGTCCGGCGGTGTATTGCTCACTGATTGCCAGCTGCTCACCGCGCTGCTCCAGCTCACGTGCCAGCAGCGCCGGTAAGCCTTCGGTGCCTTCGAAAATGGTGCACTCCGCCAGTTGCAGGCGCACCTGCTGCCACACCTGCTCCATCGCCACCCGCTGACTGGCCGGGCCGGTGAGCTTGATCTCAATGATCGGCATGGACGAGCGATATCCCATGACCACGCCTTCCGGCAGCGCCAGCGGCTCCAGTTCGGCGGCAATATCGCTTTCACCGCGACCAAAGGTGGTCAGCCGCAGACAAATCGGTGGCTCGGGGGGTGAAAATTTCGCTTTCAGACGGGGGATGATCTGCTGCTCCACCATCACTTTAAATTCAGACGGCACACCAGGCGTGAAGAACATCCAGCAGCGATTGAGTTGCAGGGCAAAGCCACAGGCGGTACCGACCGGATTATCAATCAGTTCCGCATTGGCCGGGATTTCCGCCTGCTTGCGATTGCTGGCCGCCATCACGCGTCCCCGGCTGGCGAACCAGGCTTCCATCTGTTCCAGCCACTCCTGCTGCACCTCAAGCTCAACGCCACAGGCTCTGGCTGCTGCCAGCGCACTGAGATCGTCACTGGTCGGCCCCAGACCGCCATTCACAATCAGCACATCTGCCTCATGGCTGCGCGCCTGTAGCGTGGCGATTAGCGATTCGAGTGAATCTCCTACCGTGGTACGGCTGGTCATAGGCAACCCTTGCTGGAACAACATATCCGCCAGCCAGGCTGCGTTGGTATCGACGATTTGGCCATGCAGCACCTCATCCCCGGTCGACAGCATCTCTACTCTAATCACGTTGAGTTCTCCTTTTCACGTTTGCTTTACTGTACGAACTCCTCCCGCCAGACACAATCGGCATCACCAGGGATTGTGACCATTGCGTCTCAGGCACGTTGCGCATAAAGATAGCGAGAGTGAAGCAGGAACAAGGGAGGTGAAGGTGTTCAGGGAGTTAAAAACCAATAAAAACGGCGGGGTTACCCCGCCGCTTTTTTACTACAGTTGTCTGCTACAACTGGGTCAGCGAATCGCGATTAACGACGCGCCAGCAGCAGACCAAGTACCAGACCGGCTGTTGCACCGATACCGACACCCTGCCACGGTTTTTCGTGCACGTAGTCGTCTGCACGGTAAGCCGCTTGTTTAGCGCGATAGTAGTAGCTATCGGACGCCTGGCTGACACGGGATTTCACATCGTTCAGCGCCTGTTCGGCTTTGCTCTTAAGCTCAATGTACTTCTGATCGGCCGGATCACCTGATGCCTTAAGAACTTCTTCCAGCGTTTCGGTCAGTAACGCAATATCGTCATCGAGGCCCGTTTCGAATTGATTTGTCTGATTTACCATCGTTTCCTCCGTGTGAATTGCAAAGCAGTTCATTAACTATAGTCATAATCTGGCGCTCTGCAGATTTCCTGCTCCAGGAATCACCTGATTTTTCATCTGTTAATCTTGCTCAGTGCAGGCTGTGCGCCGTTTCGCTACGCAAAGAAGTGTAAGACGCAGCGGCAACCGCGGAATTTCGCTTCGCTTCTTTGATTAATCTGATAAATTTTGTCGTGACTGAATTTTCCAGTAACCCTACTGTCGTACCCCTCTGTTGCCTGTGATTATCGGGCCATGAAAGTGCATTTTGCACGACAGTCACGACACCCTCGAACAGCTAAGGAATAATCTCTGGCATGAATCGAAGAATGTTTATGAAAGCGTCAATGGCCTTCTCCGCCGTCAGCGGCATGACCGGCCTGTCAACGCTGTTTGCGCAATCCGCATGGGCAGAAGATGGCATTGCTGACGGAACCGCCGTACGCTTCGATTTCGACGTATTGAAGAAAAACGCGGCTGCGCTGGCGAAAAAACCCTGGGGCGGAGCACCGGGCGCGCTGCCGGAGACGCTGGCCACATTGACCCCGCAGGCGTACAACGAAATTCAGTATGACGCCAACCACTCACTCTGGAACAACCTGCCCGATCGTCAACTGGACGTTCAGTTCTTCCATGTCGGTATGGGCTTCAAGCGGCGCATCCGTATGTTCTCTGTTGACGGTGAGAGTCGCGAAGCACGCGAAATTCACTTCCGTCCCGAATTGTTCAACTACAACGACGCCAGGGTCGATACGAAGCAGCTGGAGGGCAAAACTGACCTCGGCTTCGCCGGTTTCCGCGCCTTTAAAAAACCGGAACTGGCCCGTCGCGACATCGTCTCCTTCCTTGGCGCAAGCTACTTCCGTGCCGTTGACGATACTTTCCAGTACGGCCTCTCGGCGCGTGGCGTAGCGATCAACACCTTCAGCAATGGCCAGGAAGAGTTTCCCGATTTCACCGCCTTCTGGTTTGAAACGCCAAAAGCGGAAGATACCACCTTTACCTGCTACGCCCTGCTGGATGGTGCCAGCGTCACCGGTGCTTATAAATTCATCATCCATTGCGAAGAGAAACGCGTGGTGATGGAGGTGGAAAACCACCTGTTTGCCCGTAAAGAGATCCGTCAGATTGGCATCTCGCCAATGACCAGCATGTTCAGCTGCGGCACCAACGAACGCCGCATGTGTAACACTTACCATCCGCAGATCCATGACTCCGATCGCCTGGCGATGTGGACCGGTAAAGGTGAATGGATTGCCCGTCCGCTGAATAATCCTCAGCGTCTGCAGTTCAACGCCTATGAAGATGAGAATCCGCGTGGGTTTGGCCTGCTGCAGCTTAATCACGACTTCAAAGATTATCAGGATGTGATTGGCTGGTATGACAAACGTCCCAGCCTGTGGGTTGAGCCGGTCGGTAAGTGGGGCAAAGGCGCGATCAACCTGATGGAGATCCCGACTACGGGTGAAACGCTGGATAACGTGGTCTGCTTCTGGCAACCGGCTGAGCCAATCAAAGCGGGCAGCGAGCTGAACTTCTCCTACAAGCTTTACTGGAGTGGTCTGCCGCCGGTGCGTAGCGGTCTGGCGCGCGTGGATGCAACCCGTACCGGTATCGGTGGTTTCCCGGAAGGGTGGGCACCTGGCGAACACTTCCCGGAAACCTGGTGCCGCCGCTTCGCCATTGATTTTATTGGTGGCGATCTGCAGGCTGCTGCGCCGAAAGGGATTGAGCCGGTGATTACCGTTTCATCCGGTAGCGTGAAGCAGGTTGAGATTCTGTATGTCGATCCGCTTAAGGGCTATCGCATCCTGTTTGACTGGTATCCGAATAGCGATTCCACCGAGCCGGTAGAGATGCGTCTGTTCCTGCGCAGCAAAGATGAGACGCTGAGTGAAACCTGGCTCTATCAATATTTCCCGCCTGCGCCGGATCAGCGTAAATATGTCGATGACCGCCAGATGACGGTGGGTTGATGTAAAAAAGGCGAGGCTCAGGCCTCGCCTTTTTTATGGCGCGTTCTTCAGCATATCGACGTGAGGGATCCCATCTTCCAGGTAGTTCTCCCCCACCGCGACAAAGCCATGCTGCCCATAGAAACCTTCCAGATGCGCCTGCGCGGAGAGAAACAGATCGCGGCCCGGCCAGTGCTGCTGACAACTGTTGATTGCCTGCTCCATCAGACGATTCCCCAGCCGCGCACCACGAACCCGATCTGAAACAATCACCCGTCCGATTTTCACCGGGCTGGTCTCATCCTCCGGGGAGAGTAGTCGCGCATAGGCCACTAGTTGATCATCCGCCATTCCCAACAGATGCCGGTTTTCCGCCTGCAAATCATTGCCATCCACATCAAGGTAAGCGCACTGCTGTTCCACCACAAACACGGCACTGCGCAACGCCAGCAGTGCATATAGCTGTGAGGGGGTCAGTTCGCTATGGTGTTTATCCTGCCAGTTAATGTCCATGGTCTCTCCTTTAAACCACACACTCTACATCAGCGCGGTGTCGCCAGCACCTGCTGGTGACACTATCTTACAGGCAAAAAAATCAGGCCCGGAGGCCTGATTCGTCAGTCGCAGCAACGCGCTTACATCAGCGGCTGAGCCATCTGCACCAGTCTGATCAGCGGCTGCGGGTAAACCCCTAACAGCAGCACCAGAATGGCAGAAATCAGTACTACCACACCACCGGCCGTAAATGCCCAGTTAGCCGGGGTATCACGGGTATGCAGTTCTGGCGGGCTGAGGTAGAGACTCACCGTCACGCGCAGATAGTAGTAGAGGCCAATCGCACTACCCGCGACTACAGCACCGGTCAGCCACCACAGGTGCGCACTGACGCCTGAAGCGATAACGTAGAATTTACCGATAAAGCCCAGCGTCATCGGGATACCCGCCAGTGACAGCATCATCACCGTCATCACCGCTGACAGAATAGGTCGATGCCAGAACAGGCCGCGATAGGAGTAGAGCGAGTCAGCATCCGGGCCACGATACGGGCTGGACATCAGACTTACCACACCAAAGGCACCCAGGCTGCTGAACAGATAACCGGCCAGGTAAACGCCCGACGTTTCCAGCGACAGCTGATGATCTTTCACCGCAATCAGTGCCACCAGCAGATAACCGAGGTGGGCGATAGAGGAGTAACCCAGCAGACGCTTGATGTTGCTCTGCGAAATCGCCATCAGGTTACCGAACAGAATCGACACGAAGGCGATCATGGCCAGCACTGTGCGCACCGCTTCGCTGTCGGTCACCGGCGCATACATAAACAGACGCATGATGACACCGAAGATAGCAATCTTGCTGGCGGTGGCCAGGAAGGTTGAAACCGGCGCAGGCGCACCCTGATAAACATCGGGGGTCCAGAGGTGGAACGGAACCAGTGAGAGCTTAAAGCCCAGACCGATAATCATCATACCCAGACCCACCAGCAGCAACGGCTCGTGGATCATGCTGTCAGTCAGGCTCTGGCCCAGCGCCACAAAGCTCAGGTTACCGGAGTCGGCGTAGATCAGCGCAATACCAAACAGCAGGAACGACGAGGCCGCCGCCGAAAGAATGGTGTACTTCAGTGCGGCTTCCAGTGAACGTTTCTGGCGGAAGGCGTAGCCAATCAGACCAAACAGCGGCAGCGACAGCAGTTCAATACCGATGAACAGCGAAGCCAGATGGTTAGCACTGGCCAGCACGATGCCACCAAGTGCCGCAATCAGCACCAGCAGGTAGAACTCATCTTTGTTGTCCGGGAAGCCCGCCAGCCATGGATAGGCAAAGGTGCAGGTCGCCAGACTCGCCAGCATGACCAGCGCGGTATAGAACATCGAATAGCCATCGACGCGCAGCAGCGGCGTGACATCCATCGCCCCGACCTGACCGACAAAGTAGAGCGAGAGCAGCGCCAGGTTCAGGCCAACTACCGTTAGCGTGGCGTTAACGAAGTGGTTGCGTCGCCAGGCAATGGACAGCATCACAACCACCACCGTCAATCCGACGATTAACAGCGGTAGCAACGCAATCAATTGGTGAGGAGTTATTGTCATGGCGAATTACGGCCTTGTAGTTGAAATTGAAGCGGTAAACCACTGCTGAATATTGCTCATGGCAGCGTGCGAAGTATCCAGAATCGGCTGTGGATAGACGCCCAGCAGCACCAGCAGCACCACCAGAACACCGATGGTCATAAACTCACGCGGTGACATGCCTGGCAGCGGATCTTTCGATTTCGCTTCGCCGTAATAAGCGCGCTGCATCATCACCAGCGAGTAAATCGAGGCAAACACCAGACCAAAGGTCGCGATGATGATAATCATCGGCACCACCTGGAAGCTGCCGGTCAGAATCATAAATTCGCCGACGAAGTTACCGGTGCCTGGCATACCGAGGTTGGCAACAGCAAAGAACAGCGACAGACCCGGAATCCATTTGATGCGCGACCACAGGCCACCCATCTGACGCATATCACGAGTATGCAGACGCTCGTACAGCTGACCACACAGAATGAAGAGTGCTGCAGCGGAGAGACCGTGCGCAATCATCTGAATCACCGCGCCCTGCAGCGCCAGCTGGCTGCCGGTGTAGATGGCAATCAGCACAAAGCCCATGTGCGAAATCGAGGTGTAAGCAATCAGACGTTTGATATCAGTCTGCGAGAAGGCCATCCAGGCACCGTAGAAGATACCGATGATGCCTAACCACATGGCGATTGGCGCAAACTCGGCTGACGCATTCGGGAACAGCGGCAGACTGAAACGCAGTAAACCGTAAGCTGCGGTTTTCAGCAGGATACCCGCCAGGTCGACAGAACCAGCCGTTGGCGCCTGACTGTGCGCATCCGGCAGCCAGCCGTGCAACGGTACCACCGGCATCTTCACCGCAAAGGCGATAAAGAAGCCCAGCATCAGCAGATATTCAACACCGCTCGACATTGGCGTCTGCAGCAGCTGTTCGTAGTTGAATGTCCAGACGCCAGTCGCGTTGTAGTGGACAAACACCAGGCCCAGAATCGCAATCAGCATCACCAGACCTGAAGCCTGGGTGTAGATGAAGAATTTGGTCGCGGCGGAAATACGGGTTTTGCCGTCCGATGCTTTATGACCCCAGAGCGCGATGAGGAAGTACATCGGCACCAGCATCATTTCCCAGAAGAAGAAGAACAGGAACAGGTCGATGGAGAGGAACACACCGATTACGCCGCCCAGGATCCACATCAGGTTCAGGTGGAAGAAGCCCTGATACTTTGAAATCTCATTCCAGGAACAGAGCACCGCCATCAGACCGAGCAGGCCGGTCAGCACCACCATCAGCAGCGACAGGCCATCAATGGCTAAATGGAAGCTGATGCCGAAGCGTGGGATCCACGGAACGGAGAAACTTGACTGCCACTGCGGAATGCCCGCTGCCTGCGTCAGTGAATAGCCTCCCTGCAACCAGAGTTGCAGTGAAAGCGCCAACGTCAGCCCCATAGTGATCAGTGCGATCCAGCGTGGCACCTTCGCGCCGAGGCGCTCAGTGAGCCAGCAGATCAGACCACCGACGAAGGGTATGATAATTAGCCAAGGTAATAACACGGCACACTTCCCTTTTCTTTGTCTTAGTTCGGGCTATCTTACTTGCCATTTTGGCTCCCGGCAGTGCTCGCAATCCTCACATACCTCGGTATGCTCCGGTTGCTGTGCGCTGGCGGTAACCAAACTGGCCGCGACGATAACGCCCTTGCTCAGGACAATTTTTGACATTCTCAATGGGCAGATTAGCTAACCTGCCCCGCTCATCAATCTTTAAATCACCAGCAGCAGAGCCAGCACCAGCACGGCGCCCACGCTCATTGACGCAACGTACCAGCGCAGGTAGCCATTCTCACTGACTACCAGGCCTTTGTTGGCAATACGTGACAGCAGCGCAGGCAGGTTCATCAGGCCATTCAGTGGGTCGCGCTTCAGCAGCCACGCAATACCCAGATAAGGTTTGACGAACACTTTATCGTAGAGCCAGTCGAAGCCCCAGGCCGCAAACCACCAGGTGCCGAAGAAACGGCCTGGTGCACTGTTTGCGATACGAGTAACCAGCTCACGTTTGCCCAGCCACAGCGCGGCAGCGATCAGAATGCCGACAATCGCTACAACGCCCGAGGTGATTTCAAGTCCCACTTTGCCCGCTTCACCGAACTCATTGGCTGGCAGTACCCCTGCCAGCGGCGGCGTGATCAGCGCACCAATAAAGGTGGAGAGCAGCAGCAGCACAATCAGCGGCAGATGATGGGTAATACCCTTACCGGCGTGCGCATGAATTTTCTCTTCGCCGTGGAACACGATGAAGATCATACGGAAGGTATAGATAGAGGTCAGGAACGCCCCCACCAGACCCGCAACCATCAGGTTGATGTGACCGTTAGCCAGTGCGCCAAACAGGATCTCATCTTTACTGTAGAAGCCCGCCGTAATCAGCGGCAGTGCCGCCAGCGCCGCGCCGCCCACCAGGAAGCAGGTGTAGACCAGCGGAATGCTCTTACGCAGGCCACCCATTTTGAAAATGTTCTGCTCGTGATGGCAGGCCAGAATCACTGAACCCGAAGAGAGGAACAGCAACGCTTTAAAGAAGGCGTGCGTCATCAGATGGAAAATCGCCGCATCCCACGCCTGAACACCCAGCGCCAGGAACATGTAGCCAATCTGGCTCATGGTGGAGTAAGCGAGAACACGTTTGATGTCGGTCTGTACCAGCGCGGCAAAGCCTGCCAGCACCAGGGTAATCGCCCCGATAATCCCGACCAGATGCAGCACTTCCGGCGTCAGCAGGAAGAGACCGTGGCTACGGGCAATCAGGTAGACACCGGCTGTCACCATGGTCGCGGCGTGGATCAGTGCCGAAACCGGTGTCGGACCGGCCATCGCATCTGCCAGCCAGGTCTGTAACGGCAGCTGAGCCGATTTACCGACCGCGCCACCCAGCAGCATCAGCGTTGCCCACTGCAGCATATGGTTATCTGCGGCAAAGTGCGCAGGTGCCAGCTCCATCATCTCGCGGAAGTTCAGCGTGCCCAGCTCGTTGTAGAGGATGAACAGACCAAATGCCAGGAAGACGTCGCCCACGCGGGTAATGATGAACGCTTTCATCGCCGCTTTGCCGTTTTCCGGATTGCTGTAGTAGAAACCGATCAGCAGATAAGAGCAGAGTCCTACCCCTTCCCAGCCCAGATACATCAGCATCAGGTTATCGGCCAGCACCAGAACAACCATGCTGGCGATAAACAGGTTGGTATAGGCGAAGAAGCGGGAGTAGCCCTCTTCTCCGCGCATGTACCAGGAGGCGAACATGTGAATGAAGAAACCGACACCGGTCACGACAGACAGCATGGTCAGCGACAGGCCATCCAGCGTCAGGTTTACCTTCATGTCGAAGTTGCCGACATGCATCCAGGTCCAGAGCGCCTGCGTGTAGGCTTGCTGGCCGTTGGCGAAGAAGTCAAAACCGACCATCGCTGTAGTCAGGGCCGCCAGACCCACCGATCCCATACCAATCGTGGCCGACAGGTTCTCTGACCAGCGACCGCGCGAAAACGCTAACAGCAGAAAGCCGATCAGCGGAAACAAGACAGTTAAATAGAGAAGATTCATCCGCGCATCTCGCTCACAGTATCAATGTTCAGCGTCTGACGACGACGATAGAGCTGAAGCAGCAGTGCCAGACCAATACTGGCTTCCGCTGCCGCCAGGCTGATCGCCAGGATATACATCACCTGTCCATCGGCCTGACCCCAATAGCTCCCGGCAACCACCAGGGCTAAGGCGGCGGCGTTGATCATGATTTCAAGGCCGATCAGCATAAACAGCAGATTGCGGCGTATTACCAGCGACGTCAGTCCAAGGACAAACAGCACGGCAGCAAGAATCAATCCATGTTGTAACGGGATCATGCGTTCTCCTTTTTCACCTGAGCGGCGTCAGCATTACGGTTACTCAGGACTTCGCCCTGACGCTCTTCACGACCGATATGGAACGCCACGACCAGACCCGCCAGCAGCAGCATTGAGGCCAGTTCAACCGCCAGTACGTAAGGACCAAACAGGCTGATGCCGACCGCTTTGGCGTCGATGATGGTGCCATCGATGCCCTGATCGTTGGCGGTCAGAATGGCGTAGACCATTACGACCAGCAGCAGCAACGAGACGATACCCGGACCAATCCACAGTGACGGGCTGAGCCACTCACGCTCCTGCTTCTCGGTCTGTTTGCCCAGGTTCAGCATCATGACCACGAAGACGAACAGCACCATGATGGCACCGGCGTAGACGATGATCTCCAGCGCACCGGCAAAATAGGCTCCCATAGAGAAGAAGACGCCCGCGATCGATAACAGCGAAACGATCAGGTACAGCAACGCATGTACCGGATTAGTGTGGGTAATGACGCGCAACGTCGTCAGCACCGCCACCAGCCCGCAAAGATAAAACGCAAATTCCATGCCTTGCTCCTTAAGGTAATAAGCCTTTGACGTCGATAGGCTTCGCTTCGTTTTCTGCTTCGCCCTTATCTTTACCGTCAATCGCCATACCTGCCATGCGGTAGAAGTTGTACTCCGGATATTTACCCGGCCCCGAAATCAGCAGATCGTCCTTCTCATACACCAGATCCTGACGCTTAAACTCACCCAGTTCGAAATCGGGGGTCAGCTGAATCGCCGTGGTTGGACAGGCTTCCTCACACATGCCGCAGAAGATGCAGCGTGAGAAGTTGATACGGAAGAACTCCGGGTACCAGCGGCCATCTTTGGTTTCAGCTTTCTGCAGCGAGATACAGCCAACCGGACAGGCAACCGCACACAGGTTACAGGCGACGCAACGCTCCTGACCATCCGGATCGCGGGTTAACACGATACGGCCACGATAGCGTGGTGGCAGATAAACCGGCTCTTCCGGATACATCTGAGTTTCACGTTTGGCGAAGGCGTGCAGCCCGATCAGCCAGATACTGCGAACTGTCGTGCCAAAGCCTACGACAATATCTTTCAAAGTCATTTGTTAACCCCTTACGGCGCTGTGTAGAGAATCACTGCGGCAGTCGCCAGCAGGTTCAACAGCGTCAACGGCAGACACACTTTCCAGCCGAATGACAGCACCTGGTCGTAGCGCGGACGCGGAAGCGCAGCACGAATCAGGATGAACATCATCATAAAGAACGCCGTTTTCAGGGCGAACCAGATGAACGGCGGCAGGAATGGGCCGTGCCAGCCACCAAAGAACAGCGTCACAATCAGCGCTGAAACGGTGGTGATCGCCACATATTCACCGACAAAGAACAGGCCGAACTTCATACCGGCATATTCGATGTGATAACCGTCCGCCAGTTCCTGCTCCGCTTCTGGCTGGTCAAACGGATGACGGTGACACACCGCCACGCCAGCAATACAGAAGGTCACGAAACCGAAGAACTGCGGAATGATGTTCCACAGGTGCGTCTGGCTGTTGACGATATCGTTCATGTTGAACGAGCCCGCCTGCGCCACCACACCCATCAGCGACAGACCCAGGAACACTTCGTAGCTCAGGGTCTGCGCCGAGGCGCGCATCGCACCCAGCAGCGAGTATTTGTTATTACTCGACCAGCCGGCAAACAGCACCGCGTAGACCGCAAGGCCCGCCATCATCAGGAAGAACAGCAGACCGATATTCAGGTCTGTCACCATCCAGGTTGGCGAAACCGGCACGATAGCAAAGGCCAGCAGCAGTGAAACAAAGGCGATAACCGGCGCAAGGGTAAAGATAAAGCGGTCGGTAAACGGCGGAACCCAGTCCTCTTTAAAGAACATTTTGATCATGTCCGCTACCAGCTGGAGCGAGCCGCCCCAGCCTACGCGGTTTGGTCCGTAACGGTTCTGGAACAGGCCGAGCAGCCGACGCTCGGCGAAGCTCATGAACGCGCCGCAGGCCACAACCACCAGCAGAATCACGATGGCTTTAACAATGGCCAGCAGAATGTCGATAACGTCCGGTGTTAACCAGCTCATTGCGCCGCCTCCTGCAGAGTGTCGATTTTACCGTTCGCCAGGAATGGCGGAACGCCCGGCATGCCCAGCGGCAGACCAATCTGTCCCGCCTGCAGTGACGCCGAGAAACGGACCGGCAGACGCACTGTCTCACCGGCACAGATGAACTCAACCGCCGCGCCATTGTTGACGCCCAGCTTCGCTGCATCTTCCGGGTTAATCACCAGTGCAGGCGGTGCCATACGCTGCTGGAAGACCGGAGAACGCTGTGACATCTCTTCACTACCAAACAGCTGGTAGAGAGGGGCCACGCGCCACTGCGCTTCACTGACGAATGCCGCCGGAACGTTGCTGAACCAGGGCAGACTGGCTGCGCTGGCTTCAAACAGACGTACACCCGGATCGCCATTACGCAGTTTGCCGCCCACTTCAACCTGGAACTTGTTCCACGCCTGCGGTGAGTTCCAGCCCGGTGCCCAGGCAAACGGAATCTGCGAACGCGGTGCGCCTGGCTGGTTGTTCCCTTCCATTGAGAAGGCGAACATCGTGTCCTGATCCTGCGGCTGACGCGGTTCGTGCACGCTGATATTGGCGCGCGCCGCGGTACGGCCACTGGCACGGTGCGGTGAACGCGACAGTTTCTGTCCACGAATACGGAAGCTGGCATCCGGTGCCGCATCCTTGATTCCGGCCAGCTGTGGCAGATGACTGACCACCGCATCGATCACGTGGTCCAGCTGCGTCCAGTCGACGTGACGGCTTTCCAGCGTGCTGTGCAGCGAATGCAGCCAGCGCCAGCTCTCCAGCATCACTACGTTGTTGTCATAGTAAGAAGGATCGTAAACCTGGAAGAAACGCTGTGCGCGGCCTTCATGGTTGATCGAGGTGCCATCACTTTCGGCGAAGCTGGCGGTTGATAACACCAGACCCGCTTTCTCAAGCGTCGCGGTGCGCTGATGATCAACCACAATCACGTTAGTGGTCTGGGCCAGCGCCGCATCAACCAGCGCTTTCGGTGCATGGCGATAGAGGTCATTTTCCAGTACCACCAGCGCATCGGCTTCACCGTTGCTCAGTTGCTCCAGCGCGCTTTCCAGAGGATTGCCGCCCATCAGGCCAAGACCCACACTGTTGGCGTGTCCCGCCAGCAGCGTAATCCCGACGTCGGCACCGCGCGCTTTGAGCGCTTTGGCCACGTTGGCAGCCGCTTCGATCATCGCGCTGCTGCCGGAATGGGTCCCGGAAATAATTAACGGTTTTTTCGCGCCGGCCAGCGCCTGCACGATGACATCCATCTTGCCGTTCAGTTTGCTGTCGAAATCGGTCACCGCCGGGGCGGTTTCATCCAGCGCACTGGCGATAGCGAAACCGAGACGCGCCTGATCTTCAACCGGTGCGCGATAGCTCCATGCCGCGATATCATCCAGACGGGTTTCATCGACGTTGGTGATAAACAGCGGATGTTTCGCATTCTGTCCGATGTTCAGGATCGCGGCGATCTGCCAGTCTGCCACTTTCTGAGCGGCAGCCATGTCGCGCGCTTTGCCTTTCACGGCCTGACGCACTGACAGCGCCACGCGTGCGCCCACCTGGGTCAGATCTTCGCCCAGCACCAGCACCGCATCGTAGCTTTCAATTTCACGCAGCGATGGCGTATAGATACCGCCCTCACGCAGAATTTTCAGCATCAGTTCAAGCCGGGCCTGCTCGCCCGCTGGCATGCCGGTAGAGAAGTTCTCTGCACCGACCAGTTCACGCAGCGCGAAGTTACTTTCAATGCTGGCGCGCGGCGAGCCGATACCGATCACTTTTTTCGCCTGACGCAGCAAATCTGCACCGGCATTGACCGCCTGCTCTGCGTTCAGCGTCACCCAGTCGTTGCCGCGCAGCAGCATCGGCTGGCGTGGGCGATCTTTACGGTTCACGTAGCCATAGCCAAAGCGGCCACGGTCACACAGGAAATAGTGGTTTACGGTGCCGTTATAACGGTTTTCGATACGGCGTAACTCACCATAACGCTCACCCGGGCTGGTGTTACAGCCCACACTGCACTGCTGGCAGATGCTCGGCGCAAACTGCATATCCCATTTACGGTTATAGCGTTCGGAGTGCGTTTTATCGGTGAAGACGCCGGTCGGGCAGATTTCAACCAGGTTACCGGAGAATTCGCTCTCCAGCGTGCCATCTTCCGGACGACCGAAGTAGACGTTGTCGTGTGCGCCGTAGACACCCAGATCCTTGCCATCGGCATAATCTTTGTAGTAACGCACGCAGCGGTAACAGGCGATACAGCGGTTCATCTCATGGGAGATGAACGGGCCGAGATCCTGATTACGGTGGGTACGTTTGGTGAAGCGATAGCGGCGGAAGCTGTGGCCGGTCATTACTGTCATATCCTGCAGGTGACAGTTACCGCCCTCTTCACACACCGGGCAGTCGTGCGGGTGGTTGGTCATCAGCCACTCCACCACGCTTTCGCGGAACTCTTTCGCTTCGCCATCATCGATGGAGATGAATGTGCCGTCAGAGGCCGGCGTCATGCAGGACATGACAAGACGGCCGCGGGTATCTTCGGCATTCTGGAATTGCTTTACCGCACACTGGCGGCAGGCCCCAACGCTTCCCAGCGCCGGATGCCAGCAAAAGTAAGGAATATCAAGGCCCAGAGAGAGACATGCCTGTAGCAGGTTGTCCGCTCCGTTCACATCATACTCTTTACCGTCTACATGAATTGTAGCCATAGTGACATGCTTCCGTAAGGCTCGTCAGAGACGAGCGTTAATCATATTCTTGCCCCGACGCACGACATTGTCGGGGCGGCGGCACCAGGCCTGTTCCGTGTTCTTCGGCGAATTACCAGCGCGCTTTCAGCAGGTTTGGCTGGATCCCGCCAATGGCGCGGGTATTGCCAAACACCTGCGGTGCCATGCCGGCTTCAAACTCTTCACGGAAATATTTAATCGCACTCTGCAGTGGCTCAACCGCACCCGGCGCATGCGCACAGAAGGTTTTACCCGGGCCAAGCTGACGGCAGAGTTGCAGTAAGGTTTCGATATCGCCTGGCTGACCCTGCTTCTGCTCCAGCGCACGCAGAATTTTGACGCTCCACGGCAGGCCATCGCGACACGGTGTACACCAGCCGCACGACTCACGGGCAAAGAACTCTTCCAGGTTACGCACCAGCGAGACCATGTTGATCTCGTGATCGACCGCCATCGCCAGCGCCGTACCCAGACGACTGCCCGCTTTGCCGATGCTGGCAAACTCCATGGGCAGATCCAGGTGCTGGTCGGTCAGGAAGTCAGTCCCTGCCCCGCCGGGCTGCCAGGCTTTGAACTTCAGTCCGTCACGCATACCGCCCGCATAATCTTCAAGGATTTCACGTGCGGTGATACCGAATGGCAGCTCCCAGACGCCGGGATTTTTAACCCGTCCGGAGAAGCCCATCATTTTGGTACCGGCATCTTCGCTTTTAGAGATGTTTTTGTACCACTCCACACCGTTGGCCAGAATCGCCGGAACGTTGGAGAGGGTTTCCACGTTGTTCACGCAGGTCGGTTTGCCCCACGCGCCCGCACTCGCCGGGAATGGCGGTTTCGAACGCGGATTGGCACGACGGCCTTCCAGTGAGTTAATCAGTGCCGTCTCTTCGCCGCAGATATAACGACCTGCGCCGGTGTGGACAATCAACTCAAAGTCAAAGCCGGTACCGAGAATATTTTTACCGATATAGCCCGCTTCCGTCGCTTCAGCAATCGCACGACGCAGATGCACCGCGGCTTCAATGTATTCGCCACGTAAGAAGATATAGCCACGGTAAGCCTTCAGCGCAAAGGCGCTGATCAGCATGCCTTCCACCAGCTGGTGAGGCATCTGCTCCATCAGCAGGCGGTCTTTATAGGTGCCCGGCTCCATCTCATCGGCGTTACACAGCAGGTAACGGATATTCATCGACTCATCTTTCGGCATCAGGCTCCACTTCAGCCCGGTGGAGAAGCCCGCACCGCCGCGCCCTTTCAGGCCTGAATCTTTGACTGCCGCAACGATTTCATCCTGCGACATGCTTTTCAGCGCTTTTTCCGCACCGGCATAGCCGTTTTTACTGCGATATTCGTCAAGCCAGACAGGTTGCTTGTCGTCACGCATCCGCCAGGTCAGCGGATGGGTTTCTGCAGTGCGAATGATCTGTTTAATTGTCATTGATACTGCTCCAGCAAACCAGGGATGCCTTCCGGCGTCAGATGCACATGCGTGTCTTCATCCACCATCATCGTTGGCCCCTTATCGCAGTTACCCAGACAGCAGGTTGGCAGCAGTGTAAAGCGGCCATCGGCAGTGGTCTGACCCGGTTTGATATTCAGTTGCTGTTCCAGTGCTGACTGGATGCCCTGATAACCGGTGATATGACAGACCACGCTGTCACAGTAACGGATCACATGACGGCCAACCGGCTGACGGAAGATCTGGCTGTAAAATGTCGCCACACCTTCAACATCACTCGCCGGGATACCCAGAACCTCGGCAATCGCATTGATGGCGCCGTCCGGCACCCATCCGCGCTGTTTCTGCACGATCTTCAGCGCTTCAATCGAGGCTGCACGCGCATCTTCATAGTGGTGTTTTTCGTGCTCAATGGCGTGATGCTCTTCCGCGCTCAGCACGAAGACCTCGTTAGGGTCGATCGTTTTAATGGCAATGTGTTGATCGTGCATAATTAGCGGTCCACGTCTGACATAACAAAATCGATACTACCCAGATATACGATCAGGTCGGATACCAGGCTGCCACGGATTACTGAAGGAATCTGCTGCAGATGCGGGAAGCTCGGCGTGCGCACGCGGGTGCGGTAGCTCATGGTGCTGCCATCGCTGGTCAGGTAGTAGCTGTTGATCCCTTTCGTCGCTTCAATCATCTGGAACGACTCATTGGCTGGCATCACCGGCCCCCACGAAACCTGCAGGAAGTGCGTGATCAGCGTTTCAATGTGCTGCAGCGTGCGCTCTTTCGGTGGCGGCGTGGTCAGCGGATGATCCGCTTTAAACGGACCCTCTGGCATGTTGTTGAGACACTGCTCAAGAATGCGCAGCGACTGCCACATCTCTTCCATTTTCAGCATGACGCGGCTGTAAGCATCGCTGATGCCGTCGCCGACCGGGATTTCAAAATCGAAGTTTTCGTAGCCGGAGTAGGGACGCCATTTACGTACGTCAAAGTCGAGACCGGTAGCACGCAGACCAGCACCGGTAGTGCCCCACGCCAGCGCCTCTTCCATGTTGTAAGCAGCAACGCCTTTGGAACGGCCAATCAGTACGCTGTTGCGCAGTGCCGCTTTGTCATACTCTTTAAGACGTTTTGGCATCCAGTCGAGGAAGTCACGCAGCAGACGTTCCCAGCCTCGCGGCAGGTCATGCGCGACACCACCGATGCGGAACCACGCCGGGTGCATACGGAAACCGGTAATCGCCTCAACCACGTCATAGATTTTCTGACGGTCGGTAAAGGCAAAGAACACCGGCGTCATGGCCCCGACGTCCTGAATAAAGGTGGAGATATAAAGCAGGTGGCTGTTGATGCGGAACAGCTCAGAGAGCATCACGCGGATCACATTAACGCGATCGGGCACCACGATACCGGCCAGTTTCTCCACCGCCAGTACGTACGGCATTTCGTTTACGCAGCCGCCGAGGTACTCGATGCGGTCAGTGTAAGGAATGTAGCTGTGCCACGACTGACGCTCGCCCATCTTTTCGGCACCACGGTGGTGATAGCCGATGTCAGGCACGCAGTCGACAATCTCTTCACCATCCAGCTGCAGAATGATGCGGAATGCCCCGTGCGCCGACGGGTGGTTAGGCCCGAGGTTCAGGAACATGAAGTCTTCGTTGGTGGTGCTGCGCTTCATGCCCCAGTCTTCAGGCTTAAAGGTCAGCGCTTCCATCTCCAGATCTTCTTTCTGCTTGGTCAGCGTAAACGGATCGAATTCGGTGGCGCGCGCCGGGTAATCTTTACGCAGCGGATGGCCTTCCCAGGTCGACGGCATCATGATGCGCGTCAGATGCGGGTGACCATCAAAGGTGATACCAAACATCTCCCAGGTTTCACGCTCATACCAGTTGGCATTCGGGAAAAGGCGGGTGATGGTCGGCAGATGCATATCGTTTTCAGAGAGTGCCACCTTGAGCATGATGTCGCGGTTGCGTTCAATCGACAGCAGGTGGTAGAAAACGGAAAAATCCGCCGCAGGCAGGCCTGCACGGTGGGTACGTAAACGCTCATCCACGCCATGCAGGTCATAAAGCATGACGTAAGGCTTGGGTAATTTACGCAGGAACTCGATAATTTCCAGTATCTGTTCACGCTTCACCCACACCACCGGAATACCGGTACGGGTTGGCTGAACAGTGAAGGCATCCGGCCCAAAACGGTTACGCAACTCGCCGATCACCGGGTCATCAAGGTGATCACGGGTTTGCCATGAAGGCTGAGCGAGATCTTGCGTGGTCAAATCTGTCATACGTTACTCACCATTCCGGCCTGGTCTCAGGCACTCAAATGAAGGCGTCAGGATGGGGCCATGCATTAAATTGTGATGTTCTGCTGCAGGCGCTGTTTTCCATCCATACGGTTTTAAACTTCGTCCGGGCTGCGCAGGTTTGTGACTGCAATGCGCTCGCCGCGTTTTCTTTCACGCTCAGATGGCATGTTGGCGCGATAAACGCCCTGATCGCCAACCACCCACGAGAGCGGACGGCGCTCTTTGCCGATCGACTCCTGCAACAGCAGCAGTGCCTGCATATACGCTTCAGGACGTGGCGGACAGCCAGGAATATAAACATCGACCGGCAGGAATTTATCGACACCCTGCACCACGGAATAGATGTCATACATGCCGCCAGAGTTGGCGCAGGCACCCATGGAAATCACCCATTTGGGTTCCAGCATCTGATCGTACAAACGCTGAATAACCGGGGCCATTTTGGTGAACGGCGTACCGGCAATGACCATGAAATCGGCCTGACGTGGCGAAGCGCGCATAACTTCGGCGCCAAAACGTGCCACGTCGTGGACCGCGGTGAACGATGTTGTCATCTCAACGTAACAACAGGACAGGCCAAAGTTATAAGGCCAGAGGGAGTTTTTACGCCCCCAGTTCACCATGTCATGCAGGGCATTTTCAAGTTTGCCCATATAAACGCTGCGATGAACGTGCTGCTCCAGCGGATCGCTGACGATTTCCAGCTTTTGCAGAGGATAACGGTCGTTCTCACCACCGTTCGGGTCTATGCGGGTGAGCGTATAGTCCATCTTATTGCCTCTCTTTTACTGCTTATGAGGATTGGTGTGGCTGACCGTAGTGGTTTTGACCACCACGCGACGGCGAGCTGGAGCCCAGTCCAGTGCGCCAATGCGTACCAGATAGACCAGACCCGCCAGGAGCACCAAAATGAAAATTGCGGCTTCCACAAAGCCGATCCAACCGCTTTCACGGATTGAAGTCGCCCATGCGTATAAAAAGAGGGCTTCGACGTCGAAGATGACGAAAAACATCGCAACCAGATAAAATTTCGCCGACAGGCGGATATGGGTATCACCAACGGATTCAATGCCCGATTCGAATGGCGTGTCTTTGTAGCGGGCGCGCGCTCTGCCGCCAAGCAGCCATCCTCCGGTCAGCATGAAAGCACACAGGCCAAAGGCAATAACGATAAATACGATAAACGCCCAGTGCTGAGCGATGATTTCGGTGGTAGTTGACATACTCATTGCTTACTCATCAAAAGTGGCGCTGGCATCCTGCACGCGTTTCCCGCAGCAAACTGACCACATCGATTCAAGGGAAGGATAAAAACCTTTCAAATGTCGCTGTTATTACGTAATAAGCAGCTATTTTATGGGGTTTTTTACTCCTTTCTATAACCTTTTGTCAACTTTGACAAAAGTATCCAAACATTATTTCACACCTGCATCATATTATTAACAAATGATGCCCCGCTTTCCAGCTAAATCGCTTCAGTCTGTAGGGTTAATTTTAGTGTAGCGGGTATTCACATGCATGGATCGTGCATTTAACAAACATATTTTGACAGGTATCACTGAATTTTCCCTCCCCTTTCCAGGGCTATTTTTTTGATCCAGAACACACTTTTGCCCTTTATGCGTTAATTTTCCCCACCTGAAACCGTGATTCGGAACAAAGCGTTCGGTTTTTTGGTCTGGAAATTTCAATTCAGTAGATGGTGAAATTTTTTTAGTCGGGTCAGAAGAGGCAGATTAGTCAGTAAGGAGCATCGGGCGGGGGTCAGACACAAAAAAGCCTCTCGTTCTTTTCAGGGAAGGAGAGGCTTATTTATAAGCGTTTATTAAGGCAATCACGCGGGTATTGAGTACAACACGTTAGCGAAATTACTCTTCGTCATCCAGCAACAGTGAACCGTCGGGATTATTGCTCAGGTTATAAGGATCATTGGTGGACTGCATGGCATTGAAGATAGCCAGCGCCAGTTCATTATCGCTGTCAGGATTACGGCACAGCAGATATTGCGTATCCGGCAGTACCGGCAGTCCTTCAGCTGCACCCATAACACGCAGTTCCGGGCTCATCATCTCGACCGGACGTGCCGTCACGCCCAGTCCCGCTTTCACCGCTGCGCGTACTGCAGCCAGTGTGGAAGCGACATAAGAGATACGCCACGGGATGCCCGCTTCGTTGAGATGATCGATAGCCATATCACGATAAGGACTTGGCTCATCCAGCAATACCAATGGAATGGCTTCGCCACGCTGGAAGATATAATCCGCTGCGCAGTACCACAAGGTAGGTGAAGTACGCAGTACCTGATAGGTAAAATTGCCCGGGCTGGAAGTGGTCACAACCAGGTCCACTTCACCCTGATTGAGCATTTCCATCATAAACGGATTACGTTTAACCCGCACATCGATTGCCAGTTTCGGATAAACCGAGGTCACCCGGTTTAGCAGGAACGGCAGAATAGTGTCAGAGGTGTCATCAGAGGCGCCAATAGTCAGCACGCCCTGAATGTTGCTGTACATCAGAGATGTGCAGGCTTCGTCGTTAAAACGAAGAATTTTTCTCGCATAGCCTAAAAGCTGGATACCGTGCTCTGTCAGAAGCTTATTACGTCCATGTCTGGCAAACAGCTCTTTACCTACCAATTGTTCCAGACGCTGCATCTGCTGACTGACTGCTGACTGGGTTCTGCAGACCGCTGCAGCAGCAGCTGCAAAGGTATTCAAATCCGCAACGGCAACGAAGGTTCTCAGCAGATCGAGGTCGAGATTCAGTATCGGACGATTTGCATTAGTCATGTTTTTTCTTCACTTATAAGATTTTTACGAACTACTACCCTGGTGTTATCACAAGCTTATCAAAGTGATAAGCAGTAATGGTGCTCAATGACAGTCCTGTGTGAAGACTGACACAAAAAAAGTTTATGTGGATCCTGCACTGTTGACTCCTCTGAAGGGTCATAGTGCTATTCAAGACAGATACAACTTCTGAACCGATGGCGCTGGGTGCGCAAATGCAGGAAGCTGCGTAGTTGTCTTATTCCCACCAGAAAGAATCGTGTGGGATAGAAAGCGCACTTTACGGGCTATCAAAGCGAAGCGGCAAAGTGCACTAAATAATAAATTATACTTAATCATTTTTGACTTCAAAATGGAAATGATTTTGTGAAAAGCGCTGTAAATTTTGTGCTAAAGGCATTTCCAGACCCTTATGCCACATTATTGATCACTTTTTAAGCCTTCAGCGTTCTGAAATTTAGTGAGGAAGTGTTAAGTACGGCTCACAATCCTGCAATAAAGGTGCCATATGAAGCTCTGCTTTTGGCACTTTTCCGGCGAACACAAGGCCTTAAACGCGCCACTCTTAAGCAGCGTTAAGGCGTAATCTTCAGGCACGTTATAAAATCGTCCATAATTTGAACATTTATAAAATATCCTTTAACTATTTCTCTAAGTGTATATTTCAGGTGCAAAGAAAAGTTCCATTTCAATAACTTCCAGATAGCGTTCATGATGCTAAAGCCATATGTCGGTTCAACAGCGCTTTGGACAAGTTAAAATCCTGCATTAATGCAAATTTATGGTTTTATTAACCAGTTTACGCGACAACAAATATTTTTTACGCTGCGCACCGGGCAAAAAGTTGTTGAACCCGCCAAAACGGGGCGGCACCCTTCTTTTGTGACTGTCAGGAGAGTACATTGTGCTGGTTGGATTTCTGTGGCAGCCAAAAGGATTCTGCCCATTAAGGCGGTAACAATGACTTTTCAAATTGATAAATCCGGAAAACTCGATAACGTCTGCTATGACATCCGTGGCCCGGTACTGAAAGAGGCTAAGCGCCTCGAAGAAGAAGGTAACAAAGTTCTGAAGCTGAACATTGGCAACCCGGCGCCGTTTGGTTTTGAAGCACCGGATGAGATACTGGTCGATGTTATTCGTAACCTTCCCAGCTCTCAGGGCTATTGTGACTCCAAGGGTCTCTATTCCGCCCGTAAAGCGATCATGCAGCACTACCAGGCGCGCGACATGCGCGATGTCACCGTAGAAGATATCTACATTGGCAACGGTGTTTCAGAACTCATCGTGCAGGCGATGCAGGCGTTACTGAACAGCGGCGACGAAATGCTGGTGCCGGCCCCCGACTATCCGTTATGGACGGCTGCGGTTTCCCTCTCCAGCGGTAAAGCAGTGCACTATCTCTGTGACGAATCAGCAGGCTGGTTCCCTGACCTCGATGATATCCGCAGCAAGATAACGCCTCGTACCCGCGGCATCGTGATTATCAACCCGAATAACCCCACTGGCGCGGTCTACAGCAAAGAGCTGCTGTTAGAGGTGGTTGAAATTGCGCGTCAGCATAACCTGATTATTTTCGCCGATGAGATCTACGACAAGATCCTCTATGACGATGCACAGCATCACTGCATCGCAGCGCTGGCACCCGATCTGCTGACTGTTACCTTTAATGGCCTTTCTAAAACCTATCGCGTTGCCGGTTTCCGTCAGGGCTGGATGGTACTGAACGGGCCAAAGAAACATGCTAAAGGCTATATAGAAGGACTGGAGATGCTCGCCTCGATGCGCCTGTGTGCCAACGTACCGGCGCAGCATGCGATTCAGACGGCGCTGGGCGGCTACCAGAGCATTAGCGAATTTATCATGCCGGGTGGTCGTCTCTACGAGCAGCGGCAGCGCGCCTGGGAGTTGATCAACGATATTCCAGGCGTCAGCTGTGTGAAGCCACAGGGCGCGCTTTATATGTTCCCGAAAATCGATGCCAAAAAATTCAACATTTTCGACGACCAGAAGATGGTGCTGGATTTTCTGTTACAGGAGAAGGTGCTACTGGTTCAGGGCAGTGCCTTTAACTGGCCATGGCCCGATCACCTGCGCATTGTTACGCTGCCTCGTGTGGATGATCTTGAGATGGCGATCAATAAATTTGGCCGCTTCCTGCAAGGCTATCGTCAATAATCAGGCCCGCGTATACTGACGCTATTTGGGGAGAGCCAGAACCTGTCTCTCCCCCGCCAGCCAACAGGAACGCTCATGACACAAAGCCACTTCTTTGCTCATCTCTCCCGTCTTAAGCTGATCAATCGCTGGCCGCTGATGCGCAATGTGCGCACCGAAAATGTCTCCGAACACAGTCTGCAGGTCGCCATGGTGGCGCATGCCCTGGCCGTGATCAAAAACCTTAAATTCAACGGGTCGCTTAATGCCGATCACATTGCCATGCTGGCGCTTTACCACGATGCCAGTGAAGTGCTCACAGGCGATATACCGACTCCGGTAAAATATTACAACGCGCAGATCGCCCACGAATATAAGAAAATCGAGAAGATTGCTCAGCAGAAGCTGATTGAGATGCTGCCTGAAGAGTTTCAGGCGATCTATCGCCCGCTGATCGATGAGCATCTGCACAGCGAAGAGGAGCAGGCGGTTGTGAAACAGGCGGATGCGCTCTGTGCATATGTAAAATGTCTTGAGGAGTTGTCTGCCGGGAACAACGAATTTTTACTGGCCAAAGCGCGGCTGGAAAAGACCCTGGCACTTCGGCGTTCACCGGAGATGGATTACTTCGTTGAGGTGTTTATTCCGAGCTTCAGCCTGTCACTGGATGAAATCTCGCAGGATACGCCACTCTAAGCCCGGCGGTCTGGCCGCCGGGCCAGCCCTTAAGCCTGCTGACGGAAGGTAAAGCTGCCGTCAGACTCGCGGGTTATCACCAGTGACGCCAGTGAGTCGAGCTGAAGCGCTACCTCATCCAGCCGGGGTGTCTCCGCCGGCGCATTGATGGCAATCACCGCACAGCCAGCATTCAGGCCGGATAAGATTCCGGCAGGTGCATCTTCTGCAACCACGCACGATGTCGCCGCTAATCCCAGCTTCTCCGCGCCAAGCAGGTAGGGATCGGGCTCCGGTTTGCCCTTAGCCACCTGTTCAGCGGTAATAAACACGGCAGGCTTCGGTAAGCCTGCGGCTTTATGACGTGCATGTGCGACCGGCACTGAACCGGAAGTGACAATCGCCCAGGGAATCTGCAGTTCGTTCAGCCGGTTCAGCAACGCGTTGGCCCCTGGCAGCGCCTGCACACCGTCGGTGTCCGCCGCTTCAGCCTGCTCCAGCGCAACAAACTCCGCCTGAATAGCCTCTTCCGACTGGCCTGCCATGAAATGACGCAGAGAGGTGATCGCCTGTTTGCCATGAATGAAATCCAGAATCTCATCAGCCGCGATGCCATGACGGGCACCCCACTGGCTCCAGGCTCGTTCAACCGCTGGCAGTGAATCCACCAGCGTGCCGTCTAAATCAAATAGAAAACCTCTGTAGGTCACGCGCTACTCCTCATCAGGCATTGATCACTTGCGCAATTTCGTTTGCACTTAAATGGTACTGGCGCGGACAAGTCTGCCACAAAGCTAACATCCGTTGATACTTTTCCCACATCGGGGTCTGCGCATTAAAACCATGGGTGCCGGAATCGAAGTGGGTATAACGCCCTTCTGTATTGACCATAAAACGGACATAACCCAGCAGGCGCGCTTCCGTTGCCGCATCGAAGCCCAGAAAGGCCAGACGCCGCTCTTCAAGCTCACCTTTCTCTTTAAGGTTCGACCACGAGACGTGGAGAGCGTGATGCATTTCCATAATGTCGATTACCGTCCGGCAGATCGCTTCGCTGAGTTCGCCAAACTCTTTGTCCAGCTCCCGCATCTGCAGCGCATAACCGCGCTCGATGATGGTCTGGTAACGGCGAAAACGCTCCGCATTTTCCGGCTCAAGCATGGCCATCATTTTGTACTGATTAGTGAGAATCAAACGCTGCGCATGGGTCATTTCCATCATTTACTCCCGGTCAGAGACCGCTCAGTTAATCGACAATGGAGAAATCATTGCACAGCGTTAGCGACACGGAAATCGCCGTATCACCATTCTTTGATTTGGCCGCAGGTTAGCGGTAAATATTTTACCGCCAGCCCGGGATGGGTCAGAGATCGTCGAGGAAAGTGCGGTCGAGTTGTTTGAACGCCCGCTTTAGCAGATCGGCCAGCGCCTGATAGGTCGGCTTGCCTTCTACTGGCGCTGTCGCCTGCCCCGCTTCTTCCAGCCGGGCACGAACTTCATGAAACCAGTTAAGCAGCGTCGGCGGCAGCGGCGTCACAGAACGCTTTCCCAGCCACCATAATCCCTGCATCGGCAGGGTACAGGCAAACAGCGCGGTCGCCACGGCCGGGCCTAACTGACCGCCCATCGCGATCTGCCAGGTCAGCGTAAAAATCGCCAAAGGGGGCATAAAGCGAATAGCAAAACGCGTTGCCGATGAAACACGGTTTTCCGGGAACATAGGTGCCAGGCGCTTATCAGCCGGCCAGGTCTTCATATAGTGTTGGCCGCGCTGAAACATCCGAAACCAATTGGTACTGCCAGATTCATTCGCCATGGCTCACCTCAACTAATGCTGTAAAAATTAAAAAATAGTTATAACTACACAACTTTACGTGACATCCTTCAATTATTTTTGTCTTTAAAGGTGACTCCAGCTATTCTGACGCCGTTTTACCCCCTTTCCGGAAGCGGATTGCGCTTTTGGGAAGAGGCCTGAGCCAGGTTCAGACGAGGCAATCTTCAAATTTTCGCGTAAGATTGCCGAAATTTTTTGCGGAAATGCAGAATTCTGTCTACCGCATGATGTTTGTCATTAATCTACCAGCTTTCATGGGCTACGCTGTTAGTCTGATTGCGTTTTATTTAGCCACTCTCAAAAAATAGGTACTTCCATGTCGAGTAAGTTAGTTCTGGTTCTGAACTGTGGCAGCTCTTCCCTTAAGTTTGCCATCCTCAACCCTGCCAGCGGTGAAGAATTCCTGTCTGGCCTGGCGGAATGTTTCCACCTTCCTGAAGCCCGCATCAAATGGAAGCTGGAAGGCGAAAAACAGGAAGCGCCTCTGGGTGCTGGCGCAGCGCATAGTGAAGCGCTGAACTTTATCGTTAAAACCATTCTGGCACAAAAACCTGAGCTTTCGGCACAAATTGCTGCAATCGGCCATCGTATCGTTCATGGCGGCGAGAAGCTGACTCAGTCAGTCATCATCACTGAAGAAGTGGTACAGGGCATCAAAGACGCCTCTTCTTTTGCACCGCTGCACAATCCGGCTCATCTGATCGGTATTGATGAAGCGATGAAAAACTTCCCGCACCTGTCAGATAAGAATGTCGCGGTATTTGACACCGCTTTCCATCAGACAATGCCGGAAGAGTCTTATCTCTATGCGCTGCCGTACAAATTGTATAAAGAGCATGGCGTTCGTCGCTATGGCGCGCATGGTACCAGCCACTTCTATGTGACCCATGAAGCGGCCAAAATGCTCAACAAGCCGCTTGAGTCACTGAATATTATTACCTGCCACCTCGGTAACGGCGGTTCTGTCTCTGCCATTCGCAACGGCGAGTGTGTGGACACCTCAATGGGCCTGACCCCACTGGAAGGCCTGGTGATGGGTACCCGCAGTGGCGACATCGACCCGGCAATTATCTTCTTCCTGCACGATACGCTGGGTATGAGCGTCGATGCCATCAATAAACTGCTGACCAAAGAGTCTGGCCTGTTAGGTCTGACTGAAGTCACCAGCGACTGCCGCTACGTGGAAGATAACTACACCACCAAAGAAGATGCGAAGCGCGCAATGGATGTCTTCTGTCATCGCCTGGCGAAATATATCGGCAGCTACACTGCGCTGATGGATGGCCGCCTTGATGCCGTGGTATTTACTGGCGGCATCGGTGAAAACGCCGCGATGGTTCGTGAACTCTCACTGAAAAAACTGGCACTGCTGGGCTTTGACGTCGATCACGATCGCAACCTGGCGGCCCGTTTCGGCAAGTCTGGTTACATCAATAAAGAAGGCACCCGCCCGGCGCTGGTGATCCCGACCAACGAAGAGCTGGTCATCGCCCAGGACGCCGCGCGTCTGACTGCGTAAACACTTCTCTCCGTCAGCTCAGGCTGACGGAGTTGTTTTTGACACCCTGCCATTACTGAGAGGTTCAAACGTGTCACGTACAATTATGCTCATTCCGACCGGCACCAGCGTCGGCCTGACCAGCGTCAGCCTCGGCGTTATCCGCGCCATGGAGCGCAAAGGCGTTCGACTCAGCGTCTTTAAGCCGATTGCTCAGCCGCGTACCGGAGGCGATACGCCGGATCAAACCACCACTATTATCCGTAAGAACTCCTCGATTCCTGCCGCTGAACCGCTGCAGATGTCACGTGTTGAATCACTGCTGGGATCGAACCAGCAGGATGTGCTGATGGAAGAGATCATCTCCCGTTACCATGCCAACACGCAGAATGCGGAAGTGGTGCTGGTTGAAGGTCTGGTCCCTACCCGTAAGCATCAGTTCGCCAACGCGCTGAACTATGAAATCGCGAAAACTCTGAATGCGGAAATCGTCTTCGTGATGGCGCTGGGCAATGACTCTCCGGCACAGCTGAAAGAGCGCATTGAACTGACGCAGAGCAGCTTCGGCGGTCAGAAGAATAAAAATATCACTGGCGTGATCATCAATAAACTCAACGCGCCGGTCGATGATCAGGGGCGTACCCGCCCTGACCTGTCAGAAATTTTTGATGACTCGTCAAAAGCCAGCATCGCCAATATCGATCCTAAGCAGCTGTTCTCAGACAGCCCGCTGCCGGTGCTGGGCTGCGTGCCGTGGAGCTTTGATCTGATCGCCACCCGCGCAATCGATATGTGCCGCCACCTGGATGCGCGCATCATCAACGAAGGTGAGATTCAGACCCGCCGGGTTAAATCGGTCACCTTCTGCGCCCGTAGTATCCCGCACATGCTGGAGCATTTCCGTCCAGGCTCACTGCTGGTGACTTCCGCAGACCGCCCGGATGTACTGGTCGCCGCCTGTCTGGCCGCCATGAACGGCATTGAGATTGGCGCTATCCTGCTGACCGGTAACTACGAGATTGACGATCGCATCGCGCGCCTCTGTGACCGTGCCTTCCAGACCGGCCTGCCGGTGTTTATGGTGAAAACCAATACCTGGCAGACCTCTCTGAGCCTGCAGAGCTTTAATCTTGAAGTGCCCGCTGACGATACGCAGCGCATCGAGAAAGTGCAGGAATATGTTGCCAGCTACATTAATGCTGACTGGATTGAGTCACTGACCGCCACGTCAGAGCGCAGCCGTCGCCTGTCGCCACCGGCCTTCCGCTATCAGCTGACTGAGCTGGCGCGTAAAGCGGGCAAACGCGTCGTGCTGCCAGAGGGTGACGAGCCGCGTACGGTTAAAGCGGCTGCTATCTGTGCTGAACGCGGTATCGCCACCTGCGTACTGTTAGGCAACCCGGATGAGATTCAGCGTGTTGCTGCGGCTCAGGGTGTCGAACTGGGCAAAGGGGTTGAGATTGTTGATCCGGAACAGGTGCGTGAAAACTACGTGCCGCGTCTGGTTGAGCTGCGTAAGAGCAAAGGGATGACCGAAGTGGTCGCCCAGGAACAACTGGAAGATAACGTGGTGCTGGGCACCATGATGCTGGAAAGTGGCGAAGTGGATGGCCTGGTTTCAGGTGCGGTTCACACCACCGCCAACACCATTCGTCCGCCTCTGCAGCTGATCAAAACTGCGCCTAACAGCTCACTGGTTTCATCGGTGTTCTTTATGCTGCTGCCGGAGCAGGTGCTGGTTTACGGAGACTGCGCGATTAACCCGGATCCCACCGCTGAGCAGCTGGCTGAGATCGCAATTCAGTCAGCCGACTCTGCTAAAGCCTTTGGTATCGATCCACGTGTTGCGATGATCTCCTACTCTACCGGCACGTCAGGTGCAGGCAGCGACGTTGAAAAAGTGCGTGAAGCAACGCGTATCGCGCAGGAAAAACGTCCTGATCTGGTCATTGATGGTCCGCTGCAGTATGACGCCGCGATTATGGAAGATGTGGCGAAGTCGAAAGCGCCAGATTCACAGGTTGCCGGTCGCGCCACCGTCTTTATCTTCCCGGATCTGAACACCGGTAACACCACGTATAAAGCGGTACAGCGTTCAGCCGATCTGATCTCAATCGGGCCGATGCTGCAGGGTATGCGTAAGCCGGTTAACGACCTGTCGCGCGGTGCGCTGGTTGATGACATCGTCTATACCATCGCCTTAACCGCTATTCAGTCTCAGCAGGCTGAACAAGGCTAAGCGTCAGGTAAGAACGCAAAAGGCATGCCCCAGGGCATGCCTTTTTTTCGCCGGTAACAGAGCCGGAGGCTTTAATGCGGATCGCTGAGACGCGTTAAAGCGCCCGTTTTCAGGCCCGGTTATCGCCGTTGCGGCTCATCCACAGAGAGAGCGCTTTAAGCGAATCGTCAGTGAACTCATCACAACGTGCGGTGATCTCATCGGGCGTCATCCAGATAATCTCATCGACTTCCGATTCCTGCATGGCGAATGGCCCATGTGACACACAACTGAACAGTCCGCCCCAGACGCGACAGTGCTGATCTTCGAAGTAGAATTTGCCATGCTCAGCAAACGGCACCGCGGCAATCCCTAACTCCTCTTCCGCTTCACGTCGCGCAGACTCCAGCATATCTTCACCGCTCTGCACCACGCCGCCTGCGGTTGCGTCCAGTTTGCCCGGCATAAAATCTTTTATCTCAGTGCGACGCTGCACCAGAATCTTGCCCATACCGTCATGAACCACAATATAGGTAGCGCGGTGACGCAGGCACTCAGCGCGCATCTGCGCACGTGTTGCCTGAGCAACAACTTCATTCTCTTCGTTTACGATATCGACCCACTCGATGCCGTCACCCGCAGTTTGATCCACCATCCGTAACCCTTTCCTGTTTGGCGTACACTTGGGTACGCAGTTTGCCACGTCTTTATTTTTATGTGGCGTAAGGTAATCACTTCCGGCAGCCTGAGCAAGCCCTGGCTGTTACCGATTTTTACCACTTTCTGCTAACCACAGCTGTACTGAGGCTCGCTGCCACTGAAACTCAGCATAATCCCGCAGACGCGCGGGCAAAGGATCGCCATGCAATACCAGCCGGTTAAGCATCACCGCCAGATCGGTATCCGCAATTGACCACTCGCCAAACAGGTTCTGTTGCCCGTCCGGCAGCAGGCGATCGACGGCCATAACCAGTTTATCCACAGCCTGCTGCGCTGATGCGGTCAGCGGCGCAAAGCGCTCACCGGCAAACAGCACTTCTGTGGGACGCTCCTGACGTATCCACAGGAAGTCACTGCGCAGCCAGGCCTGGATCTCTCTGGCGCGGGCACGCTTCTCGCGGTCGCGGGGATAGAGGCGCTCAAACTCGGGCGCCGGAAAGCGCTCTTCAAGATATTCGGTAATCGCCGAGGATTCGCTTAACAGGAACGCATCAATCTGCAGGGTCGGGACCCGGCAGGTCAGCGACAGCTCGCGGTAAGCCGCGGCGTATTGCTGATTCTGCGACAAATCGACGCGCTTCAGCTGGAAAGGGATCCCTTTTTCGGTAAGAGCAACATAGGCCGACATGGCGTAAGGACTGAAAAATGATGAATCTGACCACAGGGTGATGGACGGATAATTCATCGGTTACCTCAATTGGCTGTCAGGGTTGCATCATGTTTACCGATTTTTATTTGGGAAGGCAACGCTGAGCTGATCCGATCTCTGCCTCCGGAATAAGAAAGCGCGACGCGACTCACGATAGAGTGGCTCGACTCTTCTATGCTGAAAGATGCAAATAACAAAAACATCAAGGGAGCCGCAACATGCACATTCTTATTACCGGTGGCACGGGACTGATTGGCCGTCACCTGATTCCGCGCCTGCAACAGCTGGGGCATCAGATTAGTGTGGTGACGCGGGACGTGGTCAGCGCGCGTGAAAAACTGGGCGAAGAGGTCGCGCTCTGGTCAGGGCTGGCGCAACAGTCGAACCTGGATACGATCGATGCGGTCATTAATCTGGCGGGAGAACCTATTGCCGACAAACGCTGGACGGAGCCGCATAAACAGCAGCTGTGTGAAAGCCGCTGGCAGATAACCGAGCAGATTGTCTCACTGATCAACGCCAGCGCCACGCCACCGTCCGTGTTGATCTCAGGTTCGGCAACCGGCTTTTATGGCAACACCGGCGATCTGGTGCTGACTGAAGAGGATCAGGGTCAGGATGAGTTTACTCATCAGCTCTGCGCCCGCTGGGAGCAACTGGCGCTCGCGGCTGAAAGCGAACGCACCCGCGTCTGCCTGCTGCGAACCGGCGTGGTGCTGGCGTCTGAGGGCGGCGCACTCAGCAAAATGAAGCTGCCCTTTAAACTCGGCATCGGCGGGCCGATTGGCAGTGGTAAACAGTACATGCCGTGGATTCACATTGATGACATGCTAAACGCCATTATCTGGCTGCTGGAGCATGACGATCTGCGGGGTCCGTTCAATATGGTCGCTCCCTACGCGGTGCGTAACGAGCAGTTTGCCGCCACCCTGGGCCGGGTTATGCATCGTCCGGCCTTTATGCGCACGCCTGCCAGCGCCATTAAACTGATGATGGGCGAATCGTCGGTGCTGGTGCTGGGAGGACAGCATGTGCTGCCAAAACGGCTGGAAGCCTCAGGCTTTGGCTTCCGCTGGTACGATTTGCAGGAAGCGTTGCAGGATGTCGCAGGATAAACATACGGCGGCCCTGGGCCGCCGTATGTTTCGTTAGTTACGCTGCTCTGCTACACGCGACTTCACTACCTTCTCTTCACGCGTATGCCCCGGTTGTGGCACACGAATAATAAAGGTCAGCACGCCAGCGAACACGTATAGCCCGGTATAGGCCCATACCACACCGACAATGTCGAAGAACGGCAGCATGACTGAGGCGATAGCCGGTGCCACAAAGTTACTGAGTCCTGCGGAGAGGTTGTAAATAGAGACCGCAGCGCCTTTGTGATGCGGTTCCAGCGTGGGAAATACAGCGGTCATCGGTACAAACGCGGCGACAAAAATGCCCAGCATTACCGCAGGGATTAATGCGACCCAGAAGTTATGACCCGCATACAGCGGCAGATAATAAAAGGTCAGGCTGGAGATGGCCATCCCCAGGCAACCAAACCAGCGCACCTGACGGATCCAGCCCAGCTTCTCTCCCGTGAGGCCCCAGAAGATATTCGTAAATATAGTGACAAAGAAGAACACCGCCCAGATTTGTAGCCATTCAGAGATGGTAAAGCCGAGACGATCGACAAACAGCAGTGGCATGATAATGGCGAAACCAAACAGCGACAGCGTGTTGATGATGCGAATCAGGCAGGCATAAAACACATTCTGATTGGTGAACAGGATGGTCACGGCACGCGCCATCTCTGTCATCTTGTCACGCATCGGCAAATTCACACGAGAGCGATCCACCGGTACCTTGCGCAGGCTGAAGTATGCGAGGATCCCACCACATGCCACCCAGATAATAGCCAGCCACAGCGTCCCCGTTTCCCCCAGCATCGGAATGGTGAGACTTGGCAGATAGCTGCCAATCACCCCGATGCCGACAGAATACATCGCCCAGAACCAGCCGGTCGCCGCCGCCAGTTTTTCGCGCGGTAAGACCTGCACCAGCATCATCATGAAAGAGTAGATAAACAGCGGATAAGCCAGCCCGCGAATGCCGTAGAACAGCACCATCAGCGGATAGTTGCGCAGGCCAAGCCCCAGCGACATAAACAGCGTATGCATCACGATCCATAACACAAAGCCAATCATCATCGCGCGCTGCGGTGTGATCAACTCGGCTACCACGCCAGATGCCCAGGCCGCCAGGGCTGCCGCTAAGCCATAGAAGGTGAATACGACTGCAGACTGCGCGGGCGTAAAGCCCATATCGGTGATATGGCGCGACAGAAACGCCATTTCAAAGCCATCACCCGCCATAAAGATTGCGATAGCGAGGAAACCCCAGAACATCTTTTTCGGTAAGCCAAACCAGTATTCGTTCGATTGCATCACAATTACCTTCTGTCTGGTTAGTCGTTATGCAGGCAGCAAACTGCGCACCTGTTGTTGCTGGACGTAGAGTTCCCGGAACAGACATAGCCGCTTTTGCAGCACGGCACCGCGCGTCTCGTCCGGTTGGTAGCACGCCTGCACAGCCGGCTTCAGACACACCTCATGCTCAAGGCCGCCATCAGCCAGCCACGCTAAACGTGCCGCACCCAGCGCGCCAGATGCGCTGGCGGGATGGGTAACAATGGGCAGTTGCAGCACATCGGCAATCAATTGAGCCCACAATGTGCTACGTGCGCCACCACCGGTCAGGCTGCACTGCTGAATGTGATGCCTGGCATCGCCGAGCACACTCAACCCATCAGCCAGCCCAAATGCCACGCCTTCAACCACCGCATAGCCCAGCAAGGCGCGCGGGGTTTCATGGCGCAGATTGAAGAAAGAACCGGATGCGTCAGGATCGTTATGTGGTGTGCGTTCACCAGACAGATAGGGCAGGAAAACCGGGGCGCTACGCACTTGCTCATCACTGAGCTGGACCATCTCCTCCATCAGCTGGCTTTCACTGACCGACAGCAGATTGCACAACCAGCGCAGACAACTGGCGGCGCTAAGCATCACACTCATCTGGTGCCAGCGGCCCGGTAACGCATGGCAAAAGGCGTGCACCCCGCATTGAGGGTCAGCCCGTAAGCGGTCGTTTACGACAAAAATCACACCGGAGGTACCCAATGAGATAAACGCATCACCGGGATTCACCGCCCCCACACCGACTGCCGATGCGGCATTGTCACCGCCGCCTCCCGCGACAGTAACCGCAGTAGATAAACCCCACTCGCTCGCCAGCGTCGGCTGCAGGCGTCCACTTATGGCACTGCCTTCTACCAGTTCAGGCATTTGGGCACGCTTCAGTCCGGTGATGGCCAGCAGTTCTTCCGACCAGTCACGCCGGGAGACATCGAGCCACAGCGTTCCGGCAGCATCCGAAGGCTCACTGACAAAGCGCCCGGTAAGACGCCAGCGCAGGTAATCTTTCGGCAGCAGGATCTTATCGATGCGGCTGAAAATTTCTGGCTCATTTTCCGCGACCCAGTGCAGTTTCGGCAAAGTGAAGCCGGGCATAATCATATTGCCGCTAATTTCCATTATCCGGGGATTGCTCTTCCGTAGCCTTTCACACTGCGGTGCACTGCGCGTGTCGTTCCAGAGGATACACGGACGCAGCACCTTCCCCCCGGCATCCAGCAACACGGCCCCGTGCATCTGTCCCGATAATCCAATAGCGCGAATCGCGGCCCATGCCAGAGGAAACTGATGACGTAATCCCGCCAGAACCTCGCTGCAGGCTTGCCACCAGCATTCAGGATCCTGTTCAGCCCAGTGGGGATGGGGACGCTGCACGCTCAGCGTGGCGTGCTGAGCCGCCACAATCTCACCGTGCGTATTAATGATCAGCGCTTTAAGCTCTGAGGTACCAATATCAATGCCGAGATACATAATTACACCGCCGCCAGTTCAGGCTGTTTCAGCCACTGCTGCAAACTCGCAACACGGCGGGTGACTAACTCATGAAACGCCTTATCAGATGCCAGTTCCGCAAACAGCGCGCTATCACTCAGGTATGCATGGAGCGGATCGGCGCTGGCGAACTGCTTACGTAGCGTATCGACCTGTAGCGCACCGTCCTGATAGCAATAGGGTAAATTGTCATCGGCCCATCGCTGCATAAACAGGAAGAACAGTGCCGGAATCACCGCCGTTGCGGTGGGCTGCGCACCGCGCTGGTAGCACTGTTGCAGGGTTGGCGTCACCATGCCGGGAATTTTGGATAAACCATCGGCACCGACGCGCTGATTGGTATCTTTAATGTAAGGATTACTGAAGCGGGCCAGCACCACGTCACGATAATCCGCTAAATCAAGCGGGCTGGGAGACAGAGAAGGAATGACATCCTGGGTCACATAGTCGTGAGCCAGTTGATAAATCGCCGGATGGCTGGTGCTCTCATCGATATAGTTCAGACCAATCAGTGTGCCCGCCCAGGCAATCGCAGCATGTGTCGCATTGAGGATGCGAATTTTCGCCTCTTCCCACGGCAGTACCGATTCCACTAGTTCAACACCGACCTTTTCCAGCGCCGGGCGCCCGGCAATAAAATCATCCTCAATGACCCACTGAATAAAAGATTCGGCCATTACTGCTGCGCCATCCTGTTTGCCGGTCGCCGCCTGCACGCGTTCTGCCACCTCCGGAGTAGGACGGGGTGTAATGCGATCAACCATGGTATTCGGTGAACGGGTTTGCGTGCGCACCCAGTCGGCCAGCGCGGTATCGCCTTTGGCCGTAAGAAACGCCAGGAAGGCGTCACGGAAACGCTCACCATTGTGCCGCAGATTGTCGCAGTTCAGCAGCGTAACAGGCGGACCGCCTTGCGCAACACGCTGTGTCAGAATATGGCTGAGTGCGCCGTAGAGGGTGCGGATATCTCCACCCAGATCGGCCTTCACATCTGCCTGATTGAGATCCAGGGTAAACGCGGGCGTCAGGTAGTAACCCGCTTCGGTCACGGTAAAGCTAATCACACGTGTTTCCGCGCTGGCCCCCTGCTCGATCAACGCACTGATATCACTGTCCCAGGGCAAAATTTTGCGCAGCGAAGTGATGGTTTCGTAGTCGCGCTTACCTTCAGGCGTCACGGTTTCCAGCACATATTCTCCCTGCTGCGCCGCGAGCTGATTGAGCAGCGGCACTGCGTCATTACGGATATTGCCGAGCGCGATGCTCCAGCTTTCATCACCCTGCTCACGCAGTTTATGCAGATACCACGCCTGATGTGCACGATGAAAAGATCCCGCGCCGATGTGCATCCACACTGATTGGTTGTTCATAATCGCCTCATTTAAACATTTGCCACACCTAAGGGCATTTGCCCGATGACCTGTAGCATAGTGCCCATTACGAAGATCCTTCTGCGAGCTGAGTCACAAATAATACTTTTGCTCCCATTCCGGGCTTTTGCTCAGTTAGTGCTTTTCGACCCGCACGGCGTTAAGATGTCCCCTCAAATTCGACGGAACATCGTGATGAGCAGAGAAGAAAAAAAGCAGGAGCTGGCCGCACGTGCCGCATGGATGTATTACGTCGCAGGCGTGACACAGCAGGAGATTGCGCAGGCATTGGGATTGTCACGACAGGTAGCGCAGCGCCTGGTATCCAGTGCACGTGAAATGGGCATGGTGAACGTAAAAATTGATCATCCCGTCACACACTGTCTGCAGCTGGCGCGTGAGGTACAGGCGAAGTTTGGTCTGGATTTGTGCCGCGTTGTGCCATCAGCCAGTCTGAATGATGAGGCTATTCAACAAATGCTGGCAGTAGAAGGCGCGGCGGTGATGACACAATTCATCAATGAGGAAACGCCTCAGGTGTTCGGTATTGGTTCCGGTAAAACCCTGCGCTCAATGATCGATGCGCTACCCTGGGTTGATCGCCCGCAGCATCATTGCGTTTCCATGATTGGTGCCATCGCGCGGGATGATTCCGGTACTCGCTATGACGTACCGTTGAAGATGGCCGAAAAGATGCAAGGTAAGTATTTCTTTATCCCAGCGCCCTTATACGCCGACACCCCAGAGGATAAAGCGATGTGGGTTCAGCATAAGGTTTACCAGCGCGTCATTGATCGCGCATTACAGGCGGACGTGGCTTTTGTGGGTATTGGCGAAGTGATGCCGGGCTGTCCTTTGAATGCCGAGGGATTCATCACAGATGCGCAGGTCGAGGCGCTAAATGGGCGCGGCGTGGTGGGCGAAATGCTCGGTCACTTTTTCAATCAGCAGGGTGAGCGGGTATGGGGCGAAACGGATGAGCTACTGACCAGCGTGCGACTGGAAAGCCGGACTCAGCGTAAAATTATTGGCTTTGCGGGTAGCGAGCGCAAGTATCCAGCAATCCGTGCCGCATTACAGGGCGGCTGGGTATCGGGACTGGTGACCGATGAGGATACGGCGCTGAAGCTACTGCAAAAGTGATATCTCAGCATGGATGCAGAGTGCGAGGGCAGAACGCAGAGATGACGCAAAATCTCAAACGCGGCTCGCACTTATTCTGCGCAGGGCACGTTACGCCGGTGCCCTGATTCCCTCACCTTAACTAACATCTAACCGTTACTTCAGCGATCCCTTGAGGAACTGCTGTAAACGTGGGCTTTTCGGGCTGCCGAACAGTTCCGCAGGCGGCCCCTGCTCTTCGATTTTACCCTGATGCAGGAAAATGACATGACTGGAGACGTGACGGGCAAACTCCATCTCGTGGGTCACGACCACCATGGTTTTGCCCTCCTCAGCCAGCTTCTGCATGATGCGCAGTACTTCCCCGACCAGCTCCGGATCAAGCGCCGAAGTGGGTTCGTCAAACAGCAACACCTCTGGCTCCATCGCCAGCGCGCGCGCAATCGACACACGCTGCTGCTGACCGCCGGAGAGGTGAACCGGATATTTTGCCTGTGCCCGCGCATCAATTCCGACTTTATCGAGGTATTTGATGGCACGCTCACGCGCCGCCGCTTTACTCAGCCCCAGCACCTGAATCGGCGCTTCCATCACGTTTTCCAGCACGGTCATGTGACTCCACAGATTAAAGTGCTGGAACACCATGGTCAGGCTGGTACGTAACGCGCGCAGCTGCTCTTTGTCAGCCACTTTGAGCTGACCATCTTTGTCACGGACTAAGGTGATTTGTTGGTTATTCACCATGATGCTGCCTTCACTCGGTTTTTCGAGGAAGTTGATGCAGCGTAAAAAGGTACTTTTCCCTGAGCCGGACGATCCAATGATACTGATCACATCGCCCGCTTTAGCAGTTAACGAGACCCCTTTCAGCACTTCATGTTCACCGTAACGCTTATGCAATTCGGTGACGCTTAATTTATTGTCAGCCATAGTTCTACTCAATGCGATGAAGAGGGTTTCACGTGGGCCAGCCAGCGACGTTCCGCCAGGCGGAACAGGCTGATCAACACGTAAGAGATAATCAGGTACAACACAGCCGCCAGACCAAAGGCGGTAAACGGCTGATAGGTTGCCGAGTTAATATCGCGCGCGATTTTCAGCAGATCCGGCACGGTGGCGGTGAAGGCCAGCGCCGTGGAGTGCAGCATCAGAATCACTTCGTTGCTGTAGGCCGGCAGTGCCGTACGCAGCGCCGATGGCAGGATAATGCAGCGATAAAGTTTAAAAGTAGAGAAGCCGTACGCCCGTGCCGCCTCAATTTCACCGTGTGGCACCGAGCGAATCGCACCGGCAAAAATTTCCGTGGTGTAGGCGCAGGTGTTGAGGGTGAAGGCGAGCAGCGTACAGTTCAGACCACTGCGGAAAAAGGCATTCAGCAGTTCAGTGCCTTTCACAATCTCCAGCGTGTACATGCCGGAGTAGAACACCAGCAGCTGCACATAGAGCGGCGTGCCGCGAAAGACGTAGGTGAAGAGCCAGACCGGAAAGCTGATAAACCGGTTAGGGGAAACCCGCGCTATCGCCAGCAGGATTGCCAGACATCCGCCAATGGTGACCGAGAGGATCAGCAGCCACAGGGTGATAGCTACACCGGTAAAACGATAACCGTCAGTCCAGAGCAGCGATTTCCAGTATTCCTGAATAATATCAATCATAACTCGCCCTCTTCACACCCACCGTATAGCGCCGGTTCAGCCACCACAGCACACCGTTTGACAGCGTGGTGAATACCAGATAAATCACACCGGCCACAATGGCGAAGTAGAACGGCTGCCAGGTACTTTTTCCTGCCAGCTGCGTCGCCTTCACCACATCTTCCAGCCCCAGCAGCGAGACCAGCGCGGTGGCTTTCAGAATCACCTGCCAGTTGTTGCCGATGCCTGGCAGCGCGTAGCGCATCATGGCCGGAAACAGAATGCGGCGGAACACCTGCGCGCCGGTAAAGCCAAACGCGGTTGCTGCTTCAATCTGCCCCTGAGGCACGGCCATAAAGGCGCCGCGGAACGTTTCGGTGAAGTAGGCTCCATAGATAAAGCCGAGCGTGATGATACCGGCGACCATCGGGTCGATATCAAACTGCGCCATACCCAGCGCATCGGTTATCTGGTTGAGGACAATCTGCAGACCGTAGAAGATCAGCAGCATCAGTACAAGGTCTGGCACGCCACGAATCAGCGTGGTGTAGCCTTCAAAAATCATCGCCAGTGGCCGGCTGCGCGACAGTTTCGCGCCTGCGCCAATCAGGCCCAGCAGCACTGCCAGCACGACGGAAGTGAGTGCCAGCTCCAGCGTCACCAGCGTGCCCCGAAGAATTACATCAGAATAGCCATACAGCATCGAGAGGGTCCTGTCGTGGGGTGAAAACGAAACGCTGCCCGCAAGCGAGACGGGCAGTTTAGCTTTACCTCTCTGTTGCAGATGCCATCCGCCATTAGCGGAAAAGAACCCGATTCTGCACCTGGCAGAACCGGCTCAGACCCGGCAAAACGGACACAGAGGGTAAAGCGACAGGATGGTTAGTCGCCGTACACGTTGAAATCGAAGTATTTCTTCGCAATCTTGTCGTAGGTGCCATCTTTACGCATGTCAGCAAAGGCTTTGTCGATGGCGGCTTTCAGTTCGCTGTCATCTTTACGCAGTCCCATGCCGGTACCGACGCCAAAAATCTTGTCATCTTTCACGGCCGGACCGGCGAAGGCGTAATTTTTACCGACCGGCTGCTTCAGGAACCCTTCGCTGGCCTGCACTTCATCCTGGAAGGCAGCATCAATACGACCGGCATTCAGATCCTGATAGACCAGATCCTGGTTTGCATAAGGTGTGACGTTCACCCCTTTTGGCCGCCAGTTCTGATTGGCGTAAGTTTCCTGGGTGGTGCCCTGCAGCAGACCGATGTTTTTGCCTTTCAGGGACTCAATGGTCGGCTCAATTTTCGATCCCTTCGGCGCGACTAAACGCGCGTTAGCGGCGTAGAGTTTTTCCGAGAAGGCGATCTCTTCCTGACGTTTCGCTGTGATGGAAAGTGAGGAGATGATGGCATCAATTTTCTTCGCTTTCAGCGAAGGGATCAGCGCATCAAAGTCGCTCTCAACATAGGTACATTGGGTATGAATACGTTTACAGATTTCGTTAGCGAGGTCGATATCGAAGCCCACTAACTTGCCTTGCGCGTTTTTCGACTCAAACGGTGGGTAAGTTGGATCTGTGCCGATACGGATTGAACCCGGAACCGCCGCGAAAACGCTGGCAGCACTGGATAAGCCCAGCATCAGGGAAAGAGCCAGAACACGCTTTTTCATAGATTACCCTCAAGTGAAGTGCTTTTTGTTATGTGGTTCGTGATGTGTTTGCGCAAAGTAATTTGCATGTTTCATGCCAGTTCTGCAAGTTAACCACGCTGTTAGCGTGATGTCAGACAGGCGAAAACGCTGTGTTTGTGAGGGGAATATAGCAGTGAAGTAAAAGAGAAAAAGCGACGTTGTTAACTTTTGGTGCGTCAAATGCACGAAGAGTGATCCGAGGCGCGCTTATGCACTAAATAAGTGCGCCAGCGGAACTTTATGCACCCTGCCAGCGCGTGAAGAGATCTTCCGATAATTCGATATCAAACTGGTCGATCACCCGGTTAACGGTCTGATCGATCAGCTGATCGATCGTTTCAGGCCGATGATAAAATGCCGGCACGGGTGGCATAATAATGGCACCCAGCTCTGCGGCAGTGGTCATCATTCGCAGATGGCCAACATGCAGCGGGGTTTCGCGCACGCACAGCACCAGCTTACGCTGCTCTTTTAACACCACGTCAGCCGCACGGGTCAGCAACGAGTCACTGTAACTGTGGACGATGCCAGAGAGCGTTTTCATTGAGCAGGGTAAAATCGCCATGCCCAGCGTTTTAAACGATCCAGATGAGATATTTGCTGCAATATCGCGCACGTCATGCACCACATCGGCTAGCGCCTGCACGTCACGCAGCGAATAATCGCTCTCCAGTCCCAGCGTCTGACGCGCCGCCTGACTCATAACCAGATGCGTTTCTACTTCTTCCACCTGCTGCAACACCTGCAGCATGCGCACGCCATAGATCACCCCGCTTGCGCCAGAGATGCCAATGATGAGTCGTTTCATATTCCAACCTTATTTCAGCCAATGGGCCATCATACGCGGCCTGCGGGTTTCTGAAAACAAACAGGGCGGGATTGCTCCCGCCCTGTTTTATGCTGCCCGCCTGCTGAAGGTATCAGCCTTCGTTGTGCAGCTCGAGGTTTTCGACTTCGTTCTGCCGCTGAAGCGCTTTGGCATCATCATTACGCAGCGACTCGAGATACTCCAGATATTGCTGATCGACATCTTTCGTCACGTAAATGCCGTTGAACACCGAGCACTCAAATTGTGCAATGTCCGGATTCTCTTCGCGAACCGCTTCGATCAGATCGTCCAGATCCTGGAAGATCAGCGCATCGGCTTTAATCAGCTGGCGAATCTCTTCCACTTCACGGCCATGCGCAATCAGTTCCGTGGCGCTGGGCATATCGATACCGTAGACGTTCGGGAAACGAATTTCCGGCGCCGCTGACGCCAGATAAACCCTTTTTGCGCCCGCTTCACGTGCCATCTCAATGATCTGCTCTGAGGTGGTACCGCGAACAATAGAGTCATCCACCAGCAGCACATTTTTATCACGGAATTCGGCGCGGTTAGCGTTGAGCTTGCGGCGCACCGCGCTGCGACGTAACTGCTGGCCCGGCATGATAAAAGTACGGCCTACGTACCGGTTCTTCACGAAGCCCTGACGATAGGGTTTGTCGAGAATACGTGCAATTTCCAGCGCGATATCGGTGGAGGTTTCAGGAATCGGAATCACGACGTCGATATCGAGATCTTCCCACTCGCGCGCAATTTTCTCACCCAGCTTGGTACCCATACGGACACGGGCGCTGTAGACCGAGATTTTGTCGAGGAAGGAGTCGGGACGCGCAAAATAGACATACTCGAACAGGCACGGATTGCTTTTCGGATTTTCAGCGCACTGGCGGGTAGACAGCTGGCCCGCTTCAGTCACATAGACCGCTTCACCCGGTGCAACGTCACGGATGAACTCAAAGCCCAGCGTATCCAGCGCCACGCTCTCGGAGGCGACCATATATTCGGTGCGGCCATCAGCGATAACGCGCTTGCCCAGCACCAGCGGACGGATACCGTTAGGATCACGGAAGGCGACCATGCCGTGGCCGATAATCATCGACACCACCGCATAGGCACCGCGCACCTGCTGATGCACGGCAGCAACCGCAGCAAAGATGTTGTCGGCTGTCAGCGGATCGTTTTGAAAACGATCTAACTCCTGCGCAAAGATGTTCAGCAGGATTTCAGAATCTGAGGTGGTATTAACGTGACGGCGGCCCTTTTCAAACAGGTGCTTACGCAGCACATGGGCGTTGGTCAGGTTACCGTTGTGCGCCAGGGTGATGCCATACGGGGAGTTTACATAGAATGGCTGCGCTTCAGAGGCACTGGAGCTTCCCGCGGTTGGATAACGCGCGTGACCGATCCCCATATTGCCCTGCAGACGCTGCATGTGGCGTGCTTCGAAAACGTCGCTGACCAGGCCGTTTGCCTTTCGCAGGCGAAAACATTTCAGCGCATCGATAGTACAAATGCCTGCGGCATCCTGCCCGCGGTGCTGGAGCACCGTTAACGCGTCATAGATCGACTGGTTGACCGGCATGAAACCGGTGATACCGACAATACCGCACATGTTGTCATTTCCTCATTAAGCCGCACTCCCGGTCACATCACCGGGGTAAAAAACTCGACGTGCTTTTCAGGTAATCAAAAAACCACCTGATTATATAACTGAACTCGGGAATGAGTTGAGACTGTTGCCAGTCCGGACTTTTGGAAAAGCCAGTGAATGTATCGAGGAAGAACAGCAAAGCGGCTACGATCAGCACACCACGCAATGCCCCGAAACAGACGCCCAACACCCGGTCGGTTCCCGACAGGCCGGTTTTTTCCACCAGCGTGCCGATAACGTAGTTCACAATGGCCCCCACAATCAGGGTCGCCACAAACAGCACACCGATGGCGATACCGTTACGAACCAGTTCGTCGTCAAAACCTGTAAACCAGACTGCAAGGTAGGCGTAGTAATGACTGGCGACAAAAAACGCGCATCCCCAGGTAACAAGAGATAAGGCTTCACGGACAAACCCACGGACCAGGCTGACCAGAGCCGAAAAACCAACTACCGCAATAATGACGTAATCAATCCAGATCATGAACTCTTCCAGCGCCAGTGCAATTGCACCCCTGCATCCAGTTCGGGGCGCATTCTAACAGAAAAAGAAAACGTTTGCGTAGCGGTTTTCTTTTTCTGCATCCATAAAAAAGGCGATGAAAAAAAACGCTATCGCCCGGGTGATTCTCAGCCGGACAGGCCGTTGAAAATCGTCAATTTTTTTCGCGGCAGCGCGCATTAAACGCGCTGCCTGAGGGGTAAAAGACGCTGCCTGTTACTGCTATCGGCAGCGCCAATCGCCCGTTTTAGCGGGCGCTGTAGGGTTTCACGACACCGCCCAGTCCTGAGATACTTTTCAGCTCGCCAACCGCACTCTGCATTTTGGCTTTCGACGCATCAGGCCCAACGTAAATGCGGGTGATCTGACCCTGTACCGGCGTTGAAGGCACGGTAAAGGCGCGATAGCCCGACAGCCGCAGCTGCGCGACAATCTCATTCACTTTGCTGGCGTTTTTCAGCGCACCTAACTGCACCACATAAGCCTGCCCTGCCGGCGCTGTCGTCTCTGCCGTTTTCGGCGGCTCTTCCTGCTTCGGCTGTTCGACCACTTTAGGCTGTTCAACCGGTTTAGGTTTAGGCTGCTCCACGACTTTTGGCTTCTGCTGTTCGACCGGCTTCTGCTTAGGCTGCTCTGTTACTTTCGGTTTCTGCTGCTCAACGACCTTCGGCTTCGTCACCGTCTGTGCGGGCACAGACTGATGAACCGGCGGCGGCGAGACCACTACCGGATCGCTCTCGTCTTCCGGTTGAGTCCGACCCTGCTCTGCCGTAGCGTTGGTTTTACCGTTGCCATTGCCATTGCTGCTGCTGACCGCATTGCCCGCGCCTTCCGGCGGCTGTGCCGGCAGCGACTGGGTTACCGGCGGCACCATTTCGCTGTCCTGCTGATCGTCAGGTTTCGGCACCAGCGGAATGGCGGCGAACTCCTCTTTGTAATGCTTTTTCTGACCATCCAGCAGCCCTGGCAGCACAATCACGCCAACGGCGACCAGAATAACGGTGCCGACTAAACGGTTCTGAAACTTACTTGCCACGTCCTTTCTCCGTTTCAATCGATTCCATGACCTGTGCAACGGTGTGGAATGAACCACAGACCAGCACAATGTCCTGCGGCGCTGCCCGCTGGCGTGCCTGCTGCCAGGCGAGCTCAACCGAACTAAAAGCCTCGCCCTGCGGCAGGTTGTTCAGCAGTTGCTCAGCACTGGCGCCGCGCGGACCCTCGAGGGGCGCGCAGTACCAGGCATCGACCACCGGTGCCAGCGCCGCCAGCGTTCCGGCGATATCTTTATCATGCAGCATGCCCACCACGGCATGCACTTTGCCGCGTTTCGGCAGTGCAGCCAGCCGCGACGCCAGATATGCTGCCGCATGCGGGTTATGGGCGACATCCAGAATAACGCGCGGTGATTCGCTGAGGGTCTGAAAACGGCCTGGCAGCATCGCCAGCGGCAGGCTGGCGCGAATCTGCGCCTCACTGACCTCAAGCCCGGAGACCCGCAGCGCCACCAGCGCGGTCGCCGCGTTAGGCAGCGGCACCTGTGGCAGCGGCAGATCGTTCAGCTCACCTGTCGCATCACGCAGTGACCAGCTTTCTGCCTGCGCATGCCACGACCAGTCACGGTTGCGCTGCAACAGCTGCGCACCTTTTTCCTGTGCGACCAGGGCAATACTCTGCGGCATATCCGGTTCACCCACTACCGCAGGTTTCCCCGCCCGGAACACACCGGCTTTTTCACGCCCGATGCTTTCGCGATCCGGGCCAAGCCAGTCGGTGTGATCGAGCGCAATGCTGGTGACCACCGCGACATCGGCATCCACGATGTTTGTCGCATCCAGCCGTCCGCCGAGGCCGACTTCGAGGATCACGACATCCAGCTGCGCCTGGCGGAACAGATTCAACGCGGAGAGCGTGCCAAATTCAAAATAGGTCAGCGAAATATCTGCTCGTCCGGCTTCAATCTCCGCAAAGCTGGCACAGTGCTGCGCTTCACTCAGCTCTTCTCCCTGAACCCGAACGCGCTCGGTATAGCGCACCAGATGCGGTGAGCTGTACACGCCCACGCGGTAGCCCGCGGCGATCAGCAGCGTTTCCAGGGTACGACAGGTGGTGCCTTTGCCATTGGTACCGGCCACGGTAAAGACAAAAGGAGCGGGTTTCAGCAGGTCGAGACGAAGCGCTACCTGACGAATACGGTCCAGACCCAGTTCAATGGCCTGAGTATGCAGGTGCTCAAGATAATAAAGCCACGTGGCCAAAGGCGACGTGGCTTGGGGAAGGTGAAGATTGTCCATATGTCCCGTTTTGCTTATTTATACCTGGCAGGCTGCTGCTGCGGTATACGGTGCATTGGTAAGAGGTGCTTTGGACGCACCTCTCTATCTCCTGTCAGGCCTCGTTGCTTTCCGATTCAGTCGTCGCCGGAGCGGACTGTTCACCATCATGCAGCGGTGCCGGCAGGTTCATCATTTTTGCCAGCAGGCTTGCCAGTTTGTAGCGCATTTCCGGACGGCGAATGATCATATCAATCGCGCCCTTTTCAATCAGGAACTCACTGCGCTGGAAGCCCGGCGGCAGTTTTTCACGCACGGTCTGCTCAATAACGCGTGGGCCGGCAAAGCCAATCAGTGCTTTAGGTTCCGCGATATTGAGGTCGCCCAGCATGGCAAAACTGGCCGAAACACCACCCATAGTCGGGTCAGTCAGCACGGAAATATAAGGCAGACCGCGCTCACGCATTTTTGCCAGTGCCGCACTGGTTTTCGCCATCTGCATCAGCGACTGCAGCGCTTCCTGCATACGCGCCCCGCCGCTGGCGGAGAAGCAGATCAGCGGGCAGTTATCTTCTAACGCCTGCTCAACCGCACGTACAAAACGCGCACCGACCACAGAGCCCATTGAACCGCCCATAAAGGCAAATTCAAAGGCTGCCGCAACAACCGGCATGCCGTGCAGCTGACCTTTCATGACCACCAGCGCATCTTTCTCACCGGTGTCTTTCTGGGCCGCGATCAGACGATCTTTGTACTTTTTGGAGTCACGGAACTTGAGCAGATCTTTAGGTTCAAGTTCACTACCCAGCTCAACCATCGTGCCCTGATCGAGGACACTGCCGAGGCGCTCACGGGCGTGCATCCGCATGTGATGGTCACACTTCGGGCAGACCTCAAGATTACGCTCCAGCTCGGCGCGGTAGAGCACCTGACCACAGCTGTCACACTTGGTCCAGACCCCTTCCGGGATACTGGCTTTGCGCACAGGCGTTCCGGTGCTTTTATTAAGAATGCGTTCAATCCAGCTCATTGATGACCTTTCTGTTTAAAACTGACCTGGTCCAGTCGTCTTGATACTGCTGAAAACCGCTTCAGCAGACGGTAAATGTCGCTCATTAAACCACAACCTGTTCAGACTGTGGATAAAAATCTGGTCTTACCCCTGAGCGCAGCCTTACGGCTGCTTCTGCTGCTTAGCCTGACGGCGATGACGCCAGACTTCAATCACACCTGGCAGAATCGAGACCAGGATAATGCCCACAATCAGCAGCTTCAGGTTTTCCTGCACCACCGGCAGATCGCCAAACAGGTAGCCGGCATAGGAGAACAGCAGCACCCAGAGCAGCGCACCCGTTACGTTGAACAGCGCGAAGTGGCGATAGGACATATGGCCCATACCGGCAACAAACGGCGCAAAGGTTCGCACGATCGGCACGAAGCGCGCCAGGATAATGGTTTTTCCGCCGTGACGGGCATAAAACGCATGGGTTTTATCCAGATGGCTGCGACGGAAAATCTTCGAGTTCGGGTTACTGAACAACCGTTCGCCAAACAGGCGGCCAATGGTGTAGTTCACCGCGTCGCCCAGAACCGCGGCCACCACTAATAATGCCACCATCACATGCACATTAAGATCGTTACCCGGCAACGCCGCCAGTGCGCCCGCCACAAACAGCAACGAGTCACCCGGCAGGAAGGGCGTCACCACCAGACCGGTTTCGCAGAACAAAATCAGGAACAAAATAGCGTAAATCCAGATACCGTACTGTGCAACAAGTTCGGCAAGATGCACATCAATGTGCAGAATAAAATCAACCAGAAAATGGAGAAACTCCATGGCGCGCCCTTTTAAGTCCTGAAAGTGAATTAATCCGCGAGGAACAACGGTCCCATCGACGGCTGTGGTAACGCAAAGTGGGATGGGTAATCCACCGCCACCAGATACAACCCCTCTGCCCGGGCTGTGGCTGCGGCTAATGTCCGATCCTTCGCCGCCAGCAGCGTTGCCATCCATGACTCCGGCTTATTGCCGCAGCCTATCTCCATCAGGCTGCCCACGATATTGCGCACCATGTGATGCACAAAGGCATTGGCTTTGATATCCACAATCACGTAGGGACCCTGACGCGTCACGTTGAGGTGAATCACGTTGCGCCACGGTGTACGCGACTGGCACTGCACGGCTCGGAATGAGGTGAAATCATTCTCGCCTAACAAACACTGCCCGGCGCGCTGCATCTTCTCTGCATCCAGAGGATGGTAAAAGTGCGTCACGCCCTGCGCCAGCACCGCCGGACGCAGACGCTGATTGTAGATCAGGTAGCGATAGCGTCGGGCCGTGGCGCTGAAGCGGGCATGAAATTCATCCGGCACCGCTTTCACCCAGCGCACCGCAATATCCGGCGGCAGATTAGCGTTGACGCCCAGCGTCCAGGCGCCATCAGGCCGCTGCGAGGTGGTCTCGAAATGGACCACCTGCCCCGTCCCGTGTACGCCTGCATCGGTGCGGCCAGCACAAAAAATGCTGACCGGATGATCGGCGACTTTCGACAGCGCGCGTTCTACCTTCTCCTGCACGCTGCGGACTTCATTCTGACGCTGCCAGCCGTAGTAACGGCTACCGTCATACTCGATGCCGAGCGCCAGTTTTTGCGTCTGACCATCGGACATGGTTACAGATACTCCTGAACCAGTTTCTCAGCGGTTTTCACCGCCATCAGCGCGCCGCCAAAACGAATGTTGTCCGCTACTGACCAGAACTGCAGCAGCTCCGGGATACCGTAGTCGTTGCGCACAGCGCCGATGCTCAGTTCGCCGTTGCCTGAGGCATCCGTGACCGGCGTCGGCACTTCATCCTCTTCGCTCAGACGAATATCTGACGCCAGCGCCAGTTCGGCACGCGCTTCTTCAGCAGAGAGCGGGCGCAGGTTTTCGATATGCACAATCTGCGCATTACCGTAGAACACCGGAGCCTGTACGCTGCTGACCGCAATCGGTAAGCCTTCGTCCTGCAATACCTTACGCACCTGATCAATCAGGCGACGCTCACTCTCCACGCTGCCTTCTGCGTCGGCCTGTTGTGGCATCAGGTTAAACGCCAGCTGACGACCAAAATGGTGTTCATCGGCCGGAAGACCGTTCAGCAGGCGGGCACTTTCCCCGGCCAGCGCATCGACAGCCACTTTGCCGTAGCTGGAGACTGAGATCAGGTTAGTCACCTGTAAACGACTCAATCCGGCCGCATCCACCAGCGGTTTAATTGCGGTCAGCAGCTGGCTTACCAGGTTATCCGCCACGCTGATGATGTTGCGATTGCGATAATCTGCCAGCACCTGCGGATTCACATCCGGCACCACCAGCGGCACATCGGGTTCCAGCGCAAACAGCTCGCTGCTGTCGATTACCAGACAACCGGCATTGGCCGCTTCCTCGGCAAAGCGCGCCGAGGCGTCACGTCCCGCCACGAAAAAGGCCAGCTGCGCCTGTGACCAGTCGAACGTCTCCGCATTTTCGACCCGCACCGAGCGGCCTTCGAAACGTTTGATTTCGCCCGCGCTGTTTTCGCTGGCCAGCAAATATAATTCACCAACCGGGAACTGGCGTTCCGCCAGCAGTTCCAGTACAGCGTTCCCTACTGCGCCTGTCGCGCCAAGTAGCGCAATATTCCAGCCGTCAGACATGTTGGTTTACTCCAGACAATGACATAAAAACAGAAGGCGGTGATATTCACCGCCCAGGGATTCAGATTTATCCCCGTCGTCTTTCACGTTGCATCTTTGTTGGCTGCGTTCACTCACCCGAATCACTTACCTGAGTAAGCGCATCGGGATTCGTTCTCTTGCCGCCTCAATGCAACCCGAAATCCATTGGGTATATCCCCCCAGAACCCGCCGTCATGCAGACATGCCAGCAGCGCGCGCCTTCCGTTCACTGATTAATTCAGTGCGGAAACCGCGCCAGTGCGCCTGACCTGCAGCGCCCGCTATTCCGGGGAGATGATTGCGTTAAAGCCCAGTTGGTTCAGCAGCTCAGCGGTTGTGGCGTCATCGCAGTTCACCTGCAGCGATGACCACTCGCGGCGCTCCTGATACTGCTTGCGCAGGCGATCAAACTCGCCGGGTTTCGCCGCCACTTTACGCAGGGGGGCATCATCGCGGCGCACATCATACACCAGATGCGCCAGGCGTTTCAGCGTTGGCTGATCCAGCGGGCCATTCAGGGTGATTTCACTGAATTCCGGCACCGGCAGTAAGGTACTGAGCGGCACCTGCTGCGGCTGACCAATAAAGTCGCACCAGGCTTCAAACACCTGGGTGGTGCCGCGCGCTTTGCCTTCCAGCGTGTAGCCCGCGATGTGCGGCGTGGCGATATCGACCTTATCCAGCAGCGCCAGCGACAGATCCGGCTCCGGCTCCCAGACATCCAGCACGACGCTAAGATCGTGCCGCATTTTCAGCACCTCCAGCAGCGCGCTGTTGTCCACCACCGGGCCGCGACAGGCGTTGATCAGAATAGTATTAGGCTTTAGCGCCATCAGCAGCGCCGCATCCGCCAGATGCCAGCTTTTATACGGGCCCTCTTTAAACAGCGGCGTATGGAACGTCAGAATATCAGCCTGCTCTGTCACAGCCTCCAGCGACAGGAAATCCCCCTCATCACCGCGATCGGCGCGCGGCGGATCGCACAGCAGGGTTTTGATGCCCCAGGTCTCAAGACGCTTTTGCAGTCGCCCACCGACGTTACCGACGCCAACGATGCCGACAGTGCGGTCACGCAGCTGGAAACCATCGCGTTCCGCCAGCAGCAGCAGCGCAGAAAAAACATATTCCACCACCGCAATGGCGTTACAGCCGGGTGCAGCAGAGAACGCAATGCCCGCCTGCTGCAGCCAGTTCTCGTCGATATGATCGGTGCCCGCCGTGGCGGTTCCGACAAATTTCACCGGCTTTCCTGCCAGCAGGGCCTCATTAACCTGGGTGACTGAGCGCACCATCAGGCCATCGGCATCGGCCAGTTCAGCCACCGGCAGCGGACGCCCCGGCACCGCGACCACGTCGCCGGTACGGCTGAATAGCTCACGGGCATAAGGCATATTTTCATCGACCAGAATTTTCACCACGGCTTTCCTGTCAGTTACATATCAGGCAATTATTCTGGCACAAAGCGACGCGTTAGCCTAACCGTGCACGGTAGCGTTCGGGCGTGGTTCCCGCCTGTTGCTGGAACATCACAATCAGTGCCGAAGCTGAACTGTATCCCAGCTCATGGGCGATGCTCTGCACGCTTTCCCCCTGCTCCAGCAGCACAATGGCGCGCAGAAACCGCAGCCGCTGCCGCCACTCGCCAAAGGTCATATGAAGCTGCTGCTGGCAGCGCCGCGCCAGCGTCCGTTCGGTGGTAAAGACCCGCGCCGCCCAGCCTGCCAGCGTGGTGTTATCGCCCGGATGCGCTTCCAGCGCATGTAACACCGGCGCCAGAAATTTATCGTCAGAGGTGGGCAGATAACTCTCCTGTACCTGCGCCAGCTGCAGGCGATCGCGCAGCACCTCGCACAGCCGCCACTGCGCATCCGTTTCGGGTTGCTCGATTTGCTGCTCAGCAAACTCATCCATAATGGCATGTGCAATGGGATCGACCAGCAGCAGGCAGGCGCGCCGGGGCAGATCGGCGCATAACGGAGCCGCCAGATTAAAAGTACGGAACTGTGCCTGACGATGGTTATAGCTACTGTGAAGCTGACCCGGTGGGATCCAGACCGGAATATCTGCCGGTGTCAGCAATCGCTCACCCTCGACCTGCATCTCCAGTACGTGGCTTTTCACCATAATGAGCTGACCCCAGGCATGCGCATGCGGCAGATATTCGGTGCGGGCATTGGCCTGTTCGTAACGCATAAAGTAGCGCAGCTGCGGCGCGTCAAGGGGCGGCTGGTAGATCACTTTCAGGGTCATTCTGTCCGCTCCACAACTAATTTTGTCCGATATTAACTATCTGAATAAATCCGGACAAGCGTACACTGCGCCTCATTATGGCGTGTGGAGAGTCAGCATGTTTTTCCTGTACCCGCTCTTTGCGGTAATAATCTGGTCGATCAACTCAATTGTCAGCAAACTCTCGGCGGATGCGATCGATCCGGCGGCGATCTCATTCTACCGCTGGTTACTGGCGCTGCTGGTGCTGACGCCCTTTGTGCTGCCCGGCGTGTGGCGCACGCGTCAGGTCATTAAACCGCACCTCTGGCGGCTGGCGATCCTTGGCCTGCTCGGCATGGTGCTCTATCAGAGTCTCGCCTACTACGCAGCACAAAGTGTCAGCGCACTCTTTATGGGCATTATCGGCGCCCTCATCCCCCTGCTCACCGTGCTGCTGAGCGTGGTGATCCTACGGATTGCGCCGACGCTGGGCATCCTGCTCGGCAGCATCATCTCCTTTACCGGTCTGGTGTGGCTGGTCAGTGAGGGCAACGTGATGCAGCTGCTGAATCACGGTCTGGGCAAAGGTGAACTGCTGATGCTGGCCGCCTCCGCCGCCTATGCGCTGTATGGCGTGCTGACACGACGCTGGGCACTGCCGCTGCCGATCTGGCAAAGCCTGTATGTGCAGATTTTATTTGGCGTCGTTCTGCTGCTGCCTGGTTTTCTGCTGGCCCCCGAGGTGGCGCTTAACCGGCACAACCTGCCGCTGGTGGCCTTTGCCGGTCTGTTTGCTTCGATCATCGCGCCGTTCCTGTGGATCCACGGTGTGCAGCGTCTGGGTGCCAGCACCACCAGTATCTTTATGAATCTGATCCCGGTATTTACCGCGGTGATCGCGGTGATTTTTCTGCATGAGCAACTACACAGTTACCACTGGATTGGCGGCGGTCTGACGCTTGGCGGTGTGATACTGGCGCAGCGGCTGCGTACCCCCTTATCCCGCCGTAAACCGGTGAGCCACCCACAGGCCTGAATAGCGCGGCTGTGGCGAGTGAGGGTGCTGTTGAGGATGGCAGTGAAGAAAGGCTACAGCTGAAGCGTAAATCTCGCGCCGAAACGCATGTCCCCCGTGGGATTTCCCGGGGGCTTTTGCTATCATGGCCTATTCATTTTCCGGCGCACCCCACGCTGTTCTGTTTTCCCAAGGAATCCGCCATGCAACCACTCAGCGGCCCCGGTGTGCCGGTCGGCGATCGTTCATCTGTCAATCCGCAAACTGGCGTTACGCGTCACGGTTCAGTGGCCGGTGAACAGCCCCTCTCCCCTGCGCAGCGCACGACGTTAGAACGGCTGATCGTGCGTATCTCATCGCTCAGTAATCTTAAAGCGCCTGAACTGTGGGCGGGCGTACGCCATGAAGTGGGCGTAAAGAGTGAAGCGGAGTTGCAGTCGCGTCATTTTCCGGCAGCGGAACAGTACCTTAATGGCCGCCTTACGCAGACGCAAAATGGGCATGCCACACGCCAGCTGATGACCCAGCTCACCGATCTGCTGCCGAAAGGGAATAACCGTCAGGCCGTCAGCGATTTTATCCGTCAGCAATTTGGTCAGACCGTACTGAGCGCGCTGAGCCAGGATCAGCTGCGCCAGGTGCTGACGATGCTGCAGAACGGGCAGATGACCATTCCTCAGCCGCAGCAGATCCGCGTCAGCGATCGCACGCTGCTGCCTGCCGAGCATCATACGCTGAATCAGCAGGTGGTACGCCTGGCCGCTGCCACTGGCGAATCCACCGGTAAGCTGTGGACGGCTGCGCTGAAACTGGTGAATCTGACCAGCGGTGATCCCATCCCTTCGCGCCACTTCCCGCTGCTGACCCAGTATCTGCAGGTGCGCCAGACGTTGAGTCAGCACAGCGCACCGACGCTGCAATTGCTGGAAGCGTCCCTGAAACAGCCGCTTGATCAGCAGGAGCGGCAGCAACTGGAGGATTACAGCCAGCAGCGTTTCCAGGCCACGCCGCAGACGGTGCTCACCGTAACGCAGACCCAGGATCTGCTGAACTTCCTGTTCAGCCGGCGCGCCGACCGGGCAGAAAAACTTCTCGAACAGCCGCTGGCTGCCAGCGAGATAAAACCCCAGCCGATCTGGTCACCCTTTGTTGCGTCGCTGCCGCCCGCGATTCAGCCTCTGGCAGAGCGCCCCCTGCTGGGCTTCTTTGTCGCACTGGTCGTCATCACCCTTTTACTCTGGGTGGTCCTCTGAGTTAACAGCCACAGAATGCTTTGGGCGCGGCGACTGGCCATTCGCCCGGTGCATCACCCCAGGTCAGCGGATGACCGTCACGTTTCCAGAAATCCAGCCCGCCAATCAACTCCTTCACCTGAAATCCCAGCGAGGCCAGTTTCCAGGCCGCTTTCGTCGAGCCGTTACAGCCAATGCCGTCACAATACGTGACATAAACTTTACTGCGATCAAGCCGGGCCGTCGTAGTGGCATCCATCTCGCGATGCGGAAAGTTGATCGCGCCGCAAATATGCCCGGCGCGATAAGCCTCCGGCGCACGAGCATCGATTACCACGATATCCGGGATTTGCCGTTCCAGATCTTCCGCCAGATCCCAGGCGTCGGTGTAAAAAGCGAGTTTTGCCTGCAGATAGTCGAGGCTTTGCTGCGGGGTGGCGGCCGGAATTCGTAAAACCGATGACATAGCGATTCTCCTGTTGTGGTGAGTCTGCAGTTTACGGCAAAGTGGACTGCTTACTGATACCCATTCCCCATCAGGTATAAGACCCATATGTCTTCACCGTTATTACAACTTTTTCAGCATCAGACCAGTGGCGGCGTGCGCGAGCGGCTCTGCTCTACCCTGCGACTGGCGATCAACCGGCACCATCTGCATGCTGGTCAGCAGTTGCCGTCCAGTCGTCAGCTGGCGCAGGATCTGCGTCTGTCACGTGTGACGGTGGAAGCGGCCTACGGACAGCTGGAAAGTGAAGGCTATCTGCGACGCGAGACCGGTCGCGGTACTTTTGTTGCCATCATCATCCCCACCCACTCATCATCATTTCCAGCCCGGCCTCAGCCCGTCCATTTCTCGGCGCGGGGCCAGCAGGTACTGGCAACCGGTGGCTGTCAGGATCCCCCTTTTCCCCATGCATTCGCCGCCGGTTCACCGGAGTTACGCGCTTTTCCCCATGACACGTGGCGACGCCTCGGCAGCAGCGTGCAGCGTTCACTGGGCAGCGCCGCAATGGGATATGGCGATCCCTGCGGCTACCTGCCGTTACGCAGCGCACTCGCGGATTATCTGGCGCTTTCCAGGGGCGTGGCATGCCAGCCGGAACAGGTGATCATTCTGACCAGTTCACAACAAGCACTACAGTTACTGGCTATGATGTTCGTCGATCCCGGTGATGAGGTATGGATGGAGGAGCCGGGCTATCCTGGTGCGCGTAACGCCTTTCTGGCTGCCGGCGCACAGGTGCGCGGGATTGAGGTCGATGCCGAAGGTGCCATCCCCGCCAGCGGCAGTGCAAAACTGATGTATCTGACGCCATCGCATCATTACCCTACCGGCGTGACGCTGAGCCTGACGCGACGCCTGGCGTGGCTGGACTGGGCGCAGCGCAACCGGTGCTGGCTGATCGAAGACGATTATGACAGCGAATTTCACTACGACGAACGTCCTATCCCTGCGCTACAGGGACTGGATCGCCATCAGCGGGTGATTACGCTGGGCACCTTCTCGAAGTCGCTGTTTCCCTCCCTGCGGCTGGCCTGGATGGTGGTCCCGCCCGCGCTGATTACCCCCATAGGCCAGGCACGCAGCGTGCTGGATGGACACAGCGCCCTGCTGCCGCAGGCTGTCACCGCCGCCTTTCTGCAACAGGGACATTTCGCCAGCCATCTGCGGCTGATGCGTCAGCTCTATCACAGCCGTCGCGATCTGCTGCTGACGCTAATCGCTCAGCAACTGTCGCCGTGGATCACGCCGATTGTCAGCAGCGGCGGATTACAGGTAACTGTCAGACTGCAACAGGATGAAGCGCGATTAAGCGCATTGGCGGCTCAACAGGGTTTGCTGCTGCCGCGTCTGAGTCCGCTCTATGCCGGGCCTTCGTCTCAGCAAGGCTGGATGCTGGGCTTTGCCGCACTGACGCCTGACGAGATTGTGGCGGGATGCGATACATTGCTGCGGCTGCTGCAGCGGGAGGGCTAAAACGGAGGGTTGAACGAGGTAAAGCGGATGGGCTGTAAAACAAAAAGGGCCGGCAAGCCGGCCCTTCAGAGTGCTGACGTAATAATTACGCCTGATATTTACGCATGGTCAATGTGGCGTTGGTACCGCCAAAACCAAAGCTGTTAGACATCACGGTAGTCAGCTCTTTTTCCATCGGCTCAGTGACGATGTTCATACCGGTTGCTGCCGCATCAAGCGAGGTGATGTTGATGCTTGGCGCGATAAAACCATGCTCCAGCATCAGCAGCGAGTAGATCGCTTCCTGCACGCCAGCCGCACCCAGAGAGTGGCCGGTCATCGCTTTCGTTGCTGAGATGTATGGCGTGTTATCGCCAAACACTTCACGAATCGCACCCAGCTCTTTCACATCACCCACCGGGGTAGAGGTTCCGTGACTGTTCAGATAGTCGATGGGTGTATCGACACCGTGCATCGCCATCTTCATGCAGCGCACTGCGCCTTCACCTGATGGAGCAACCATGTCTGCACCGTCTGAAGTGGCACCATAACCGACGATTTCGGCATAGATATGCGCACCACGTGCCAGCGCATGCTCCAGCTCTTCAACGACGACCATGCCACCGCCACCGGCGATAACAAAGCCGTCGCGCTCATTGTCATAAGTGCGTGACGCTTTTTCTGGCGTGTCGTTGTAACGGGTAGAGAGCGCGCCCATGGCGTCGAACTCACAGGCCATTTCCCAGCACAGCTCTTCGCCGCCGCCCGCAAAAACGATATCCTGTTTGCCAAGCTGGATCTGCTCAACGGCGTTACCGATACAGTGCGCAGAAGTGGCACAGGCGGAGCTAATCGAGTAATTTACGCCATGAATTTTGAATGGCGTTGCGAGGCAGGCAGAGACGCCAGAGGCCATCGCTTTGGTGACCACATAAGGGCCAACCGCTTTCAGGCCGCGTGGGCTGCGCATTGCGTCAGCACCAAATACCTGGAAACGTGGGGAGCCGCCGCCTGAACCCGCAATCAGACCCACTCGTGGGTTGCTCTGATACGCTTCAGCGCTGAGGCCAGAATCTTTAATCGCTTCTTCCATGGAAAGATAAGCATAGATGGACGCATCACTCATAAAGCGCACAACTTTGCGATCGATGAGGCCGGTGGTATCTAATTTAACGTTACCCCAGACGTGACTACGCATGCCGGAATCTTTCATCTCTTCAGAAAAGGTGATGCCAGAGCGTCCTTCACGCAGAGATGACAGCACCTCCTGCTGGTTATTACCAATACTGGAAACGATCCCTAAGCCAGTAATCACAGCACGTTTCATTCAATCTTCCTCATCCACTTCTTCTTAATTGGCATGCACTCTAGCGTACACTTGTACGCCGAACAAGTCCGATCAGCTATTTCCTTTTGTAAATTTGCGTCATGTCACGCAGGTCGCTAGAATCGCGCCACTGCCTGAAAAACGAGCCTTTACCGTGAAATTGACCCCGGTTGAACATGCAAAGCTAAACTGGAATGAACAGGGTACACCTGTTTCCCGAGCGTTTGGCGATGTCTATTTCTCTAATGACAACGGTCTGGAAGAGACACGCTATGTCTTCCTTGGCGGCAACGGTTTTCCCCAGCGTTTTGCTGAGCATCCGCGCGATCTGCTGATCGTGGCGGAGAGCGGTTTTGGCACCGGTCTTAATTTCCTGACGCTGTGGCAGGCGTTCGATGCGTTTCAGCGCGAACAGCCCGACGCCACTTTAAAACGTCTGCATTTCATCAGCTTTGAGAAATTTCCGTTAACCCGTGAAGATTTAACCGCAGCGCAGCAGCACTGGCCCGAACTGGCCCCCTGGGCGGAGGCGCTGCAGGCGCAGTGGCCCGCTGCCCTGCCCGGCTGTCAGCGTCTGCTGTTTGATGGCGGCCGCATCACGCTCGACCTGTGGCTGGGCGATATTAACCTGCTGATGGGCCAGCTGGATGAGAGCCTGAATCGTCAGGTAGATGCCTGGTTCCTGGATGGGTTCGCGCCCTCAAAGAACCCGGATATGTGGACGCCGGAGCTGTTCGGCATGATGGCAAAACTGGCGCGGCCGCAGGGGACCTTCGCGACCTTTACCGCCGCAGGTATTGTCCGGCGCGGTCTGCAGCAGGCGGGCTTTGCGGTCATCCGCCGCAAAGGATTTGGTCCGAAGCGCGAAATGCTATGCGGGCCGTTGCAGGATGCGCCTCCGCTGCCCGCCGCGCAGCCCTGGTATCATCGTCAGGCTGCGGAGCAGCGTGATGTGGCACTGATTGGCGGCGGCGTCGCCAGTGCCACCCTGGCGCTGGCGCTGCTGCGTCGCGGCTGGCGGGTAACGCTTTATTGCGCCGATGAGGCGCCCGCGCTGGGCGCATCCGGCAACCGTCAGGGAGCGCTCTATCCGCTGCTCAATCAGCACGACCCGGCACTTGCCACTTTTTTCCCCTCAGCCTTCAGCTTTGCGCGGCGGCTGTATGATCAATTAACCGTCACCTATGAGCATCACTGGAGCGGTGTGCTGCAGCTGGGCTGGGATGAGAAAAGCCGTAAGAAGATCGATCAGATGCTGGCGATGGACCTGCCTGAAATCATCGCCTGTGGCGTCGATGTGGCAGAAGCTGAAAAACGGGCAAATGTTGAACATGGCTGTGGCGGCATTTTCTATCCGCAAGGCGGCTGGCTCTCACCGGCAGAGCTGACCACCGCGATGCTGGCGCATGGCGAAACCCAGGGATTGCGCATTCACTGGCTGCACCGGGTGAGCGCGCTTTCCCGTGAGGATGATCACTGGATGCTGACGTTCAGCGATCGTCCGGCGGTACGTCATCCGACCGTGGTACTGGCAAACGGTCATGCGATTGCTGACTTTGCGCAAAGCGCCCCGCTGCCGACCTATCCGGTGGCCGGTCAGGTAAGCCATGTTCCCTCTACGCCCGGCCTCAACGCGCTGCAAACGGTGCTCTGTTACGACGGCTATCTGACGCCTGTCAGCCCGCAGTTTGGTACGCACTGTATCGGGGCCAGCTATCACCGTGGCGATACCGCAACCGCGTATCGGGAGGAGGATCAGCAGGAGAACCGCAGCCGCCTGCTGCATTGCCTGCCTGACAGCAGCTGGGCCGAAACGGTGGATGTCAGTGACGGAGAGGCAAGAATGGGGGTGCGCTGCGCCACCCGGGATCACCTGCCGATGGTGGGCGGCGTGCCGGATTATGCTGCTACGCTGGCGCAGTATGCTGATTTACCGGCACAGCAGGCGGCAGGCAGCGATATCGCTGACGCACCCGATCTTGCGGGCTTGTATCTGTTTGGGGCGCTGGGATCGCGCGGCCTGTGCAGTGCGCCGCTGGCGGCCGAAGTGCTGGCAGCTCAGCTGGCGGGCGAGCCGCAGCCTCTGGATGCCAGTACCCTGGCAGCACTCAATCCGAATCGTTACTGGGTGAGGAAATTACTAAAGGGAAAAGCCGTTTAGCGGACGCTAAGGGCGGTACGCCGCCCTGCACCATTACGCGGAGAGCTGGCGTGCCTGAACAAACAGGTTATCCCACATCCCGACCACTAATGCCTGATCGCGCGGCGAGAGTTCTCCGGCAGCAATGGCATTTTGCAGACTGCGGGTTACCTGAATCTGCAGCGCTTCTGGCGTATGTTCGCCCAGTTGCTCCACTTCAGCGACCGCCAGTGTCAGATGCCCGCGCAGATAACCGCTGGCGAACAGCTCATCGTCACTGGCATGCTCGACCATGTCGTCAATCAGGGCCAGAATACGCGCTTCAAATTCTGCGATCATCTCAATTCCTCTTTTAATAATGCCTTTCTGCATCACAGATCGTCCGGCCAGGGAAACTGCGATGCTGTTAATGAAGGCCTGCCATAAAATTCCGCCAGGGCGGTAATAAAACGCGCGGGACGGTCGGGAATGCCCGACGTCAGATAGCTCATGACCTGAGCATGCACTTTACGCTGGAACGCAATGCGATCCGGTTCACAATCCCCGTCGAGATTGTCACAACTCACGTTGAAGGGAAAGCCTGCCGCCGTACAAAACATCCACTCCAGCGCCTGTGGCTTCACTTCCACCGCTTCAAACTGACTCTGGGTCAGCGCATCACGGCCATCCGGACAGTACCAGTAGCCAAAATCGACCAGTTTGCGGCGCGCTTCACCGGCGATGCACCAGTGAGAGATCTCATGCAGGGCGCTGGCGTAGAAGCCGTGAGCAAAGACCACACGATTCCACGGCGATTCAGCATCAGCAGGAAGATAGATCGGTTCATCATCGCCTTTAATTAGATGGGTCTGAAATTCATCGCTGAAACAGCGATCAAACAGCGTGATCAGCTGTTCATAATGATGAGTCGGGTTCATGACGGTATCAGGTTTTAGGTTACGATTGCAGCGTGGCAAGCCAGGCCATAACGGCGCTGCCATGGCTGTCCCACAGTAATTTAATGCTCATGACGGCAGACACAATCACCACCATCGGGCGGATCAGCTTCTGTCCGCGGCTCAGCACCAGTCTTGCGCCCAGACGCGCGCCGCAGAAAGCGCCGAGCATCATGATCAGGCCGGTTCCCCACACTACTTTGCCGCCGAACATAAAGAACAGCAGGCTGCCGAGGTTCGAGGTGAAGTTGAGGACCTTGGCATGGGCGGTCGCTTTGGCAAGGTTGTAGCCGCAGAGCGTGACGAAAGCCAGCGCATAAAAAGATCCTGCGCCCGGTCCGAAAAATCCGTCATAGAATCCCACAGCCCCGCCGCCGACCAGGGCAAAGGCCAGACCATGCAGACGGCGCGCGCGATCCACTTCGCCGAGGCGCGGCATCAGCAGGAACCACAGACCGATAGCGATTAAAAACAGCGGCAGCATCTGGCGCAGGAAATCCGCCTGCAGGCGCTGAATCAGTATCGCGCCCAGCACGGAACCCAGCAGCGTCATGGCAATGTTCAGCCACTGTTCATTCAGATTGACCGCACCACGCCGGATAAAGTAGAGACTGGCGGAAAACGATCCACCGACCGATTGCAGTTTATTGGTCGCCAGCGCCTGGGCCGGAGAAAGGCCCGCCGCCAGCAACGAAGGTACCGTAAGTAATCCCCCGCCACCCGCGATTGAATCAATAAAACCGGCGAGCATGGCGATTAAAAACAGCAGCCCGACGAGCAGCGGGCTGACCACAAACCAATCCATGGAATCCCTTACAGTAGATGTTTATCCAGCAGGGCCTGACAGGCAGGCGGTAATGGCGGCGGCTCACGTTTCACCGGCGCGCCCGAGCCAGGCTGTTTCGGCAGGAACCAGCTCTGCAGCTCTGCGCCACAGCCATCACCAGCAGGCGGTGCAGGCTGATCTTCACAGCCGATACTGCCCGCCGGGCAGCGCAGGCGCACATGCATATGGGCACGGTGAGCAAACCACGGGCGCACTTTACGCAGCCAGTCACGATCGTTACCTGCATCGGCACAAAGCTGCTTTTTAATCGCCGGATTGACGAAGATCCGTGTCACATCATCATCTTTGGCGGCCAGTTTAATCAGGCTATCAATTTCTGGCTGCCAGTGACGCGCAATCACATTTTTGTCACCCGGCCCGACCAGATCGAGCGGCTGCGGCTTCAGCAGTTGCTGGGCGCTCCAGCGGGTTTTCGGCAGTTGCAGCCAGATATCGACATCCAGCCCGGTCTGATGGCTGGCGTGACCGCTGCTGAAACGTCCGCCTGCTGCCATGCCCATGTCACCAATCAGCACGTTGCCCAGTTGCAGGTTATGCACCTGCGTACTGAGCCGCTGAATAAACTGAATCAGATCGGGATGACCAAAGTAGCGCCGCTGATCCTGACGCATTACCTGATAGTGCGGTGAATTCAGCGGCAGCGCCTCGGCGCCAACAATACAGCCGTTGGCAAAGCCGCCGATTGACTGCGGTGCGCCGGTGATCGGCTGCTGGATGCGTTGCCACGGCGTCGCCGCCAGGCTGGAGGCGCTGATCAACAGCGCACTCAGGGTAAGCAGAAGAGCCTTCATGGCATCACCAGCGCGGTACGGAGCTGTTAACGTCACCGTTCTGCGCCCGCTGGCGCAGCAGATGATCCATCAGGACGATCGCCATCATCGCCTCGGCGATCGGCACTGCGCGGATCCCGACGCAGGGATCGTGGCGGCCTTTGGTGATCATCTCCACTTCTTCGCCGTCGCGGGTAATAGTTTTACCCGGCACGGTGATGCTGGAGGTTGGTTTCATCGCCAGATTGGCGCTGATGGTCTGGCCGCTGCTGATGCCGCCCAGAATGCCCCCGGCGTGGTTGCTCTGGAAACCATCGTGGCGGATCTCGTCGCGATGCTGACTGCCGCGCTGGTTAACCACCGCAAAGCCGTCGCCGATTTCAACGCCTTTAACGGCATTAATACTCATCAGCGCATGCGCCAGATCGGCATCCAGTCGGTCAAATACCGGCTCGCCCAGGCCTGGCGGCACGTGATCTGCCATGACCGTGACTTTAGCGCCAATGGAGTCGCCCTCTTTTTTCAGGCCGCGCATCAGTTCATCCAGCGCCTCCAGCTTGTCCGCATCCGGGCAGAAGAACGGATTCTCTTCCACGATGCTCCAGTCTTTCAGCTCACAGGCGATGTCACCAATCTGTGACAGATAGCCGCGCACCACGACACCGTGTTTCATCTGCAGGTATTTCTTGGCAATCGCACCGGCCGCCACGCGCATCGCGGTTTCGCGCGCCGACGAGCGTCCACCGCCACGGTAGTCGCGCTGACCATATTTCTGCTCGTAGGTGTAATCAGCATGGCCCGGACGGAAGAGATCTTTGATAGCGCCGTAATCCTGCGAACGCTGATCGGTATTTTCAATCAGCAGGCCAATCGAAGTACCGGTAGTCACACCCTCAAAGACACCGGACAAAATTTTCACCTGATCCGGCTCGCGGCGCTGCGTGGTATAGCGCGATGTGCCAGGACGGCGGCGATCAAGATCATGCTGAATATCCGCTTCGGTCAGCGGAATACCTGGCGGCACACCATCAACGATACAGCCCAGCGCAAGCCCATGGGACTCGCCAAAGGTCGTTACTCGAAAAAATTGCCCGATGCTGTTTCCGGCCATGCTGTTTCCTTCTCAGGGTTCGGCGGGCGATGCTTCGCCCCACTTTTAGTCTTTGTAAAAAGAGAAATGGTGTTTTGCGTCGACAATCTGCTGGCGCGTCAGCGTAAAGACGCCATCGCCGCCGTTGTCGAATTCCAGCCAGGTAAAGGGCACGTCGGGATACTGTTCGATCATGTGCACCATGCTGTTGCCCACTTCGCAGACCAGGACGCCCTGCTCGCTGAGATAATCTGGTGCACAGGCCAGAATGCGGCGTACCAGCTTCAGGCCGTCGCTGCCTGCCGCCAGCCCCAGCTCCGGTTCGTGGCGATATTCGTTCGGCAGATCATCCATATCTTCCGCATCAACATACGGCGGATTGGTGACGATCAGATCATATTTCAGCGGTGGCAATTCGCGGAACAGGTCAGCGCGAATCGGCGTAACCTGATGAATCAGGCCATGTTCTTCAATGTTCTGCTCGGCAACCGCCAGCGCACCGGTGGAGATATCCACCGCGTCCACTTCCGCTTCCGGGAAGGCATAGGCGCAGGCAATCGCGATGCAGCCGCTGCCGGTACACATATCCAGTATATGATGGGGTGGCGAGCTGACCAGACCGGCAAAGCGGTTCTCAATCAGTTCGCCAATCGGTGAACGCGGCACCAGCACGCGCTCATCAACAAAGAACTCGTGGCCGCAGAACCAGGCTTTATTGGTCAGATAGGCGACCGGAATGCGCTCGTTAACGCGACGAATGACGCGCTCGACGATCAGAAGACGTTCGCTGGCGGTCAGACGCGCATTGCGCATATCTTCAGGAATATCCAGCGGCAGCCAGAGTGACGGCAGGACCAGTTGAACGGCTTCGTCCCAGGGATTGTCTGTGCCATGTCCGTACCAGATTCCGGCAGCGGAAAAGCGGCTGACCGCCCAGCGCAGCATGTCCTGAATGGTGTGCAGTTCGTTCACTGCCTCATCGACGAAAATTTTGTCCACGTAGCCCTCCGCAGGCCTTTTGCTAAATCGGCCAGTAGTGTGCCATGAAGCCGGGGAGAATTCAGCGCAGCGAGGTGAAAAAGCTGACATTTAATGACGCTTAACGGTAAGGTATCGGCTCTGCTGTGTGACAGCCTTTTCTGATATGACTGACCTGCCATGAGTAAAAAAACACCACTAAGCCCGGATGACCAGGCGCTGTTTCGCCAGTTGATGACGGGTACACGCCAGTTAAAACAGGACACGTTTGTCCACAAAGCGCCGGTTAAAACCCGCCACATCCCGGTAAAACGTCTGCTTTCAGAGCAGGCGGACAACAGTCATTACTTTTCGGATGAGTTTCAGCCACTGCTCTCAACGGAAGGTGCCACCCGTTACGTGCGCGCCGATGTCAGCCATTTTGAGCTGAAAAAATTACGTCGTGGCGACTATACGCCAGAGATTTTCCTCGATCTGCACGGCTTAACGCAGCAGCAGGCCAAGCAGGAACTGGGGGCACTGATCGCCGCCTGCCGCCGTGAACATCTGTTCTGCGCCAGCGTCATGACCGGTCATGGAAAGCATATTCTGAAGCAGCAGACGCCGCTGTGGCTGGCCCAGCATCCGTGGGTGATGGCTTTTCATCAGGCACCCAAAATGTTCGGCGGTGACGCCGCATTGCTGGTTTTGATTGAGATTGAGGAGTGGCAACCGCCTGAATTGCCCTGAGAGGGGCCGGAATGATCGGCCCACAGACGTCAGATTGCTTTAGCCAGCTTTTTGGGACTGACCTGCCACAGCAGTTTACCGGCACTCGCTGCGGGATCAAATTCCACGCAGGCAATAGCGGAAGTGGCGAACATTGGCGGTGCTTCCTGCGGGCACAGTTCAGAGACTAAATACCCCACCAACGGTAAATGTGAAATCACCAGAGCCGATTTCACGCCTTCATTCGCCAGGGCCTGCAGATAGCACCCGACCATCTCCGGATCGCCGCCCGGCGTTAATTCCGGCAGAACGTCCTGGCTTTCCGGCAGGGGAAAGGCTTCACGCACGGTCGCGAGCGTTTGCTGCGCGCGTAAATAGGGACTCACCAGGACACGCTCAATGTCCGGCGTCTGGCTGTTAAGCCAGTTGGCCATCTGACGTGATTCATTGCAGCCACATAAGGTTAAAGGCCTGACTGAATCACTGGCTGCTTCCAGAGCCGCATCGCCGTGACGCATGATAAAAACTTGCATAAAGCACCGCTGTTGTTTGTCGACATCGCCCGACGCGTAGCGCCTGACTCTTCACTCTGCGAATGAACGCTGTGTTTTACCCTAATGGCTTTAGTATAGTCAACCGGTTGTTTATTAAATAAGCACTTCTCAGAATCATGCTGCGCCGCACACTCTGGCGGCGCTTTTCTAAGCCGCTGAATCGGATTGGTTATTCCATTTTCAGCAGAAATGTAAAATTTCGTCTATTTTGCAGCCGCCTGAATCAGCGCCTCACAGGGTGTGAATCGTTCGCCATGCTGCTGCGCAAGCCGGGTTAATCTGTTGACCACTTCCGCCGCGCCCAGTTTGTCCATGTAGTGGAACGGGCCGCCTAAGAAAGGCGGAAAGCCGATGCCAAACACCGCACCGATATCCCCATCGCGGGCGCAGCGAACCACCTGCTCATCAAGACAGCGAGCTGCTTCGTTCAGCATCATCATCACGCAGCGTTCAGCAATCTGCGCTTCACTCTGCCTGGCCTGCGGCGAGACTTTCAGCAACGTATACAGCGAAGCGTCCGGTTTTTTACGCTGCCAGCGCGGCTGGTCATAGCGATAAAAGCCTTTGCTGTTTTTACGTCCCTTGCGGCCATCTTTCAGCACCGCATCAAAAGCGGCTGGCGCGGCAAAGCGTTCACCATAAGCCTGATACAGGATGGGGCTGATTTTGCTGCCAACGTCGATACCGACCTCATCCAGCAGCTGAATCGGGCCGACCGGGAAACCAAACTTCACCAGCGCCCGATCAATATGGTCAATCGGCTCGCCCTCCAGCAGGCAGCGCATTGCTTCATTTATATAGGGCGTCAGGATGCGGTTAACATAGAAGCCAGGCTTGTCCGCCACCACAATCGGGGTTTTACCCTGGTTGCGCGCCAGCGCCACAATCGTCACCAGCGTCGCGGTAGAGGTATTGAGATGAGGAATCACCTCCACCAGCGGCATTTTCTCTACCGGACTGAAATAGTGCAGCCCGATGACGTTCTCAGGACGCTGGGCGCCGGCGGCGATCGCCTCAATCGGCAGCGAAGAGGTATTTGAGGCAAACAGCGTATGCGGCTGACAGTGTGCCTCCACTTCGCTGACCATCTGCTGCTTCAGGGCTAAATCTTCGAATACGGCTTCAATTATCACGTCGCGCTGTGAGAAGCCCTGATAATCGATGCCGCCCGTGATACGTGCCATCTGCTGCTGATGCTGTGCCGGAGTGAGCTGGCGCCGTTTAACCTTTTTGCTCAGCAGTTCCCAGCTGGTTTTCAGCGCATGGTTCACCCCTTCCAGGCTGATATCTTTAATGCGTACCGGCAACCCGGCGTTGATTGCAGTGACGCTGGCGATGCCGCCGCCCATCAGGCCGCCGCCGAGGATACCAACACGCTTAACGGTGCCGGGTTCCGCTTCACCGCCCCGCTCCTTTTTCATAGCCGTAGTCGCGAAAAAGATCCCGCGCAGCGCAACAGATTCTGGCGTCATCGCCAGCTCACCAAAAGCGCGTGCTTCAGCCTCATGTCCGGCCCGACTTCCCTGCTCCAGCCCGATGCGCACCACCTCAATAATCCGTTTTGCTGCCGGATAGTTACCCTGCGTTTTGGCTGCGGTCTGTCGGGTCGCCAGCGCAAACAGCGCCTGACGGCCAACCGGACCATGCAGCAGACGATCGCGCAGCGGCAGCGTTCGTCCACTAACCTTGCCCTTTTTCACCCGGGCAATGGCGGTCTCCAGCAGAATCGCCTGCGGCACCGCGTCATCGACCACGCCCAGCTTACGGGCCTGTTTCGCCCGCAGGGCTTTGCCAGTCAGAATCAGTGGCAGCGCCTGCTGCACGCCAATTAAGCGTGGCAGCCGCTGAGTGCCGCCAGAGCCTGGCAGTAAGCCGAGTTGCACTTCCGGCAAACCGAGGCGGGTTTTATCATCCAGCGAGCAGATACGGGCATCACAGGCCAGCGCCAGTTCCAGCCCGCCGCCGAGGCAGGCGCCGTGGATCGCCGCGACCACCGGGAACGGCAGCGCGTCGAGCGCAGCCATTACTTCCTGGCCCTGTTTTGCCAGCGCTTCGGCTTCCTGCGCGCTCTTACAGCGGTCAATCATGCTGATGTCTGCGCCCGCGATGAAGTTGTCCGCTTTGCCGGAAATCAGCACCAGGCCAGCCAGTTGCGGATCGCGTCGCGCTTCCGCAATGATGGCGGTGATCTGCCCGGCAAATTCCGCTTTCAGGGTGTTCATCTTCTCACCAGGGACATCGATCGTAATGATGCCGACGTGATCCAGTCGCATCTTCAGATGAAACGCATTCTGCTCCATTATTCGGCCTCCAGAATCATTGCCGCACCCAGGCCGCCTGCCGCGCAGGCCGTGACCAGTCCTAACCCGCCACCGCGACGGCGTAATTCATTCAGCGTCTGGGTGATCATGCGCGCACCCGTGGCGGCAAAAGGATGACCATAGGCGATCGATCCGCCCAGCACGTTAAAGCGCTCTTCATTCACTTCGCCTAGCGCATGTGGCCGATTCAGCACCTCACGGGCAAAGCGCTCGTCGCGAAACATGTGCAGGTTGCTCAGCGTCTGGGCAGCAAAAGCTTCATGCATATCGATCAGCGTCAGATCGGCCAGGGTTATGCCGGCGCGATCCAGTGCCAGTGGTGAAGCGTATGCCGGGCCCAGCAGCATATCCTGCTGCACACCAATGGCGGTAAAGGCGTAGCTGCGCAGATAGCCCAGCGGCCTGATGCCCAGTTCACGGGCGCGGCCCTCGCGCATCAGAATCACTGCCGCCGCGCCGTCGGTGAGAGGCGTGCTGTTGGCCGCGGTGACGCTGCCGTGCTGGCGATCAAATGCCGGACGCAGTCGGGCGTAATCCTCCGCTTTGGCGTTCATCCGCACGTTATTGTCCTGATCGATGGCGCTTTTCCACGGTGGCACAAAGGCTGCCATGACTTCCTGATTCAGTACCCCGGATTGCCAGGCCCTTGCGGCATGCTGATGGGATCGCAGCGCCAGCGCATCCTGTGCTTCGCGCGTGATGCCGTGACTCTTAGCCATCTGCTCCGCAGTGTCGCCCATGCGCAGGCCGGTCGAATACTCCGCCACTGCGGGCGGGACCGGCAGCAGATCACGCGGACGCAGACGCCGCAGGATGTGCAGTTTTTGACCGAAGCTGCGGGCTTTATTGAGATCCACCAGCGCGCGGGCCAGCGTTTTGCTGACCCCAATCGGCAACACCGACGAAGAGTCTGCGCCACCGGCGATACCGGCAGAGATGGTGCCCGCCAGCAGACTTTCTGCCACATTCGCTACCGCCTGAAAGCTGGTGGCGCAGGCACGGCTGACGCTGTAGGCATCGGTATGCACACTCAACCCGCTGCTTAATACAATTTCACGCGCAATGTTCGGCGCTTCCGGCATCTGCACCACCTGCCCAAAGACCAGTTGCTCGATCACCTCAGCCGGCAGTTCACTGCGCGCCATTAATTCGCTGACCACCATGCGTCCCAGCTCAATGGCGGGAATGCCATGGAAGCCGGTCGCCTGGCGTAAGAAAGGGGTGCGTAATCCGTGGGTTATTGCGATGCGTTCACCATCACGCGTCAGCAGCGGCTGCGCTTTGCTCATTGTTCTCACCTGTGGCTGGGACTGTGGCATCATTGCCTGAAGAGGTCTGACCTGATCAGTGTTAACCACAAGCGGGTGAGCCGCCAATATCGGAAGGGAAAAAGTGCGAAGGGAAACACGAAAATGAAAAACGCCGCAGTGACGCGGCGTAATGGGACTTAACGCAAACCGAGCTGAAAAATCATGGTTTCAGCCTGGCAGCTGAAGGTGAAATCGATATCCAGCTGCACTCCCTGATCCACTTCGCTGAAGCGCGATTCAATCAGACAGGGTTCTGATTCAACCTCGCGGGCACGTTCGGTCAGTTGCGCTAATTTCGCTTCCGCATCGGCACGCTGAGCAAACCATTCTGACCAGCTGGCGGTGCAATCGGTGTTATCCATTACCGTGCCGACATCAACACAACAACAGGCTGCGGTTTCGGTCGCACTGCATTTTTTAATGGCATCAGTCATTTCATTCTCCAGACCAGCAATTGCATAGGTTGAGCGATTTTATGGACGAAATCTTACCTGCTCGCTGAAAGATGCGCCACGCACCTGTTGCTAAGTGACGAATATCACAATAAAAATTGATCCAGAACAAACTGGAATGGTTATGCTGTCCAGAATCAGGGGCTTTTTGTTATGCAGATCGAATTTTAAGCGATCAAACCTGAAGTATTTTAAAAACAATATTGCAACATGCACACAGGTCGGACCTATACTCTCCGCACTGGTCTGATATGTGCGCTTTACATCAGTCCCTACAATCCGCCGTCCTTTGTTACGCGACGTTATAGCGTTAAATAATAATTCACATGAGGTTGTGGTCATGAACCATAAAAACCTGTTTGCAAAGTCAGCCGTGGCGGCTGCAGTGGCGCTTGTCTCTTCCCACGTTTACGCTGCTGGGTTTCAGTTAAATGAATTCTCTTCGATTGGTTTAGGTCGCGCATATTCAGGCGAAGGGGCAATGGGTGATACCGCGGCGTCTGCCAGCCGTAACCCGGCGACAATGGCGTTAATGGATCGCCCGGAATTTTCTATCGGGGCTGTCTATATTGCGCCGGATGTAAATATCAGTGGTCGCAGTCCCAGTGGCCGCAGCCTGGATGCGAATAATATTGCCCCTAATCAGTGGGTACCCAATATTCATTACGTCCAGCCCATCAACGATCAGTGGTGGATTGGCGCATCTGCAACCTCAAACTACGGCTTAGCAACAGAGTTTAATAATGGCTACACCGCTGGCGGTTACGGCGGTAAAACTGACCTGATGACCGGCAATTTAAATCTCAGCACCGCTTATCGGTTTAATGAACATTTTAGTGCAGGCATCGGTTTTGATGCGGTTTACGCTAAAGCCAAAATTGAGCGTTATGCCGGTGAGTCAGGCGCGCGTCTGGGGGTTCCGGCTGATACGCAGGTTGCCCATCTGAAAGGCGATGAGTGGGGCTACGGCTGGAATGCTGGCATCCTGTATGAAGTGGATGAAAATAACCGCTTCGGCTTTACCTATCGTTCAGAAGTGAAAGTTGATTTTGATGGCGATTACAAAAGTAATCTCTCATCCCGGCTGAATGCGGTGAATAATCCGGAAGTGTCAGGCGTACCTTTTGGCACCAACGGCACCACCGTTCCAGGCGCGTTAACGCTGAATCTGCCAGAGATGTGGGAAGTGTCGGGCTGGCATAAAGTGGCACCGCAGTGGGCGGTTCACTACAGCATGGCTTACACCAGCTGGAGCCAGTTCCAGGAGCTGAAAGCCACTGGCTCTAACGGCCAGACGCTGTTCTATAAAGATGAAAGCTTCCACGATGCCTACCGCATTGCACTGGGTACGACCTATTCCTACGACAAGAACTGGACGTTCCGTACCGGTATTGCGTTTGATGACAGCCCGGTTCCGGCCGATAAGCGCTCTATCTCCATCCCTGACCAGGATCGTTTATGGCTGAGTGCCGGTACATCCTATGCCTTTAACGATGATGCCTCGGTGGATTTAGGCATCTCTTATATGCACGGACAGAAAGTGACGGTGAAAGAAGGTCCTTATACCTTTACCTCTGAAGGTAAGGCCTGGCTCTACGGCGCGAACTTTAACTATAAGTTCTGACCGGATGTTACGATCAAAAAGGGCGACTCTGGTGAGTCGCCCTTTTTTGTGGCCGTGTATCGCTTAATGGCTCAGGGAGCATACGCCCTGCGCAAAGACGCAAAACCGCCATTCCTGGCGGCTCCGCACGGGCGATTACTCGGCGTCAATATCCTTCAGGTCATCCTGAATCGCAGCCGCGTTAGGATTATCTTCCGGCTTGAGCTTGCCGCCACGTGCCAGGAAGTCGTGACGCTGGAAGTAAGCGTTACGGATAAAGGCGTACGGATCGCTCTGCTGTTTCAGGATTGCATCAGAGTCCAGTAACTGCGCGCGGGTCTCAATCCCTTCAAGCGTCCATTTACCAATCGACATTGGCCAGGTCAGCCAGCCAAGTATCGGATAAAGCGTATCAACGTAGTCGCCGCCATCCTGACGCACCGTGAAGCTGCCGTAAGCAGGCAACTCAACGTAAGGCCCGTAGCCGACACCATAGTGACCGAGCGTGGTACCGAATCGGTGCGGCTCTTCACGCGCCAGTTCCGGATTCGCCTTACCGGCAACGTCAATGAAACCGCCCAGTCCCAGCACGCTGTTCAGGAAGAAACGGGTAAAGTGCACACCCGCATCACGCCCGTTACCGACCAGGATGGCGTTAACCATGCTGGCAGGTTCTTCCAGGTTGCCGAGGAAGTTGCTCAGGCCGGTACGTGCCGGCACCGGCACATAATCACGCCAGGCCACAGCGACCGGACGCAATACATACGGATCCAGCACGTTGTAGTTAAAGTTAAACATCGTGCGGTTAAAGCCTTCGAACGGATCGCTGCGCTGAGCAGGATCGCTATTCGCCGGCTTTGAACTGGCACAACCTACCAGAAGGACGCTGGCGACAGCCAGGCTGGTCAGGCGATAATTCATTCCAATCTCCCTGTGCGGATGAAAAAGGTCTACCCATCGTTCAGGTCACAGCCCGGTATCGTATCGACTTACCCGATGAGCATAGCTGACTTTGTGCCAGAGGCAGCAGGCAATGGCACGCATCATCCTGAACGCGGTCAGTTGATGCGTTCAGGGAAGCTGCTGATTAATCTCTACCGCGATCGGCTGATGCCCATCCCAGGGCGTCACTGCGCTCAGGCCCAGCCAGTCACCCGGCCGGGGATTGGCGCTGCCGTCGCGGGAGATACGCACCCGGACCTCGACCTGATGCTGCGCCGAAAGCAGGCGATCCGGCATCATGGCGTTGCTGTCATCCAGCGTCAGCGACAGCGGGAAGTGACTGAGCGGCATCCGCTTAACAGCCACCGGCACCGGTGAAGCACCGTCAGAAACCGAAATATACAACACTCCGTCCTGCGGTAACATTTTTTCTGCCTTAGGTGTCAGCGTCACGGTCAGTGCCAGTTGACGACTCTGTTGCCCGGCGGCACTTCTGGCCTTTTCGATGCTGCGGGCGATCATCGCGTGTCGCGAATCACCGGCCGGCAACAGACCCAGCAGGGTCTGCCATGCGTCGATAGCCTGATCATATTGCTGCTGTCCGTAAGCATTAAATGCCAGCAGGCTCAGCGTACGCAGGTTTTGCGGATCCGCTTTTAGCAATGCCTGCAGCAGCAGTGACGCCTGACGGTTATCCTGCGGGTCGGGGGATCGCGTCAGGACTTCGGCATAATCCTGTTTTAGCGCCAGATCGTTGGGAGCAAGCTGTAGCGCATGCTCAAATGCCTGGCTGGCCGTATCGGCATTATTCAGCACCATGCCGAGCCGTCCCAGCATCGTCCAGTCAGCCAGATTATCCGGTTCCGTTTGCAACGCGGTACGCAATCCGAGCTGTAAACGCGCCAGCTCCTCCATGCTCAGCGGTTTAGCGCCAGGGTCCATCAGTCGGGCACGCAGCTCAGGATACGCCTGCTGCACCTGCTTCCAGCCCGTGAGCTGTGCCAGGCCACCGGTTTTCAGGTAAGTCCCCAGCGATACCCCAATCAGCACGATCAGGCCCGGCAGCAAAATCCAGCGACCGCTGCTGTGTGATTTCATCGTCTGTGCCGGTGGAATATCCGCCAGCAGTGTCTGCTGTAACTCCCGCTCCATCAGTGGACGCTCAGCGACGACGCCCTGATCTTCATCCTGTGCCAGCTCATCTATCCGCTGATGGTAGAAGCGCTGATTAAGGCGATCGCGATCGCCTGTGCTGGCCTGTCGTTGCCGCCAGCCCGCCGCCAGAAACAGCGTACAGGCCACCAGCAGTAACAGAAAAAGGGTAATCCAAAATGCACTCATTACGGCTTCCTGTCTGACTTCAGTAGCGCATTAAGACGCTGTTGCTCATCTTCATCCAGCTCGCTGCGGGTTTTGCGCTGACGGCTGCGCAGGATAATCACCGCACCGCCCAGCAGCGCAAACAGCGCCGGACCAGCCCACAAAACCAGGGTTGAGGGCGTGACCGGTGGCGAATAGCTGACGAAATTGCCATAACGCGCCACCATATAGTCGATGATCTGCTGGCGACTCTGGCCCTGCTTCATCAGCTGATAGACTTTCAGCCGCATATCGGCGGCAATCATGGCGTTTGAGTCGGCGATGCTGTTGTTCTGACATTTCGGACAGCGCAGTGAAGCGGTCAGGTCGCGGTATTGTTCTTCCTGGGCCACCGAGTCAAATTGCAGCGTGTCGATGCCTGCCCACAGGTTGATGCTGAACAGCAGGCCGCAGAGCAGTAACAGCGTTCTCATGATCCCGCCTCCGCACTGTATTTCACCCACAAGGGTTTCACTTCCTGATCCCAGACGCGCGCATTGAGATCGCCCGCGTGGCGATAACGGATGATCCCCTTACCGTCGATCAGAAAGGTTTCCGGCGCGCCATAGACGCCGAGATCCAGTCCCAGCATGCCGTTGCCATCATAGAGGCTTAGTGCGTAGGGGTTGCCCAGCGTATTCAGCCAGTTAACCGCCTTGTGACGATCGTCTTTGTAGTTCAGCCCGACGACGCGAATGCCCTGCTCCGCCAGCGTATTCAGATACTGATGCTCGGCGCGACAGGTCGGACACCAGGTCGCCCAGACGTTCAGCAGTATCGGTTTGCCATCCGTCAGCACGCGCTGGTCGTAGGTTTTGCCTGGCTGATCGAGTGCTTCCAGCCGGAACAGCGGCACCGGCTTGCCGATCAGAGCGGATTCGAGACGGGTCGGATCGTCGCCATCGGCATTACGTGTCAGCTGCCACAGCAGCGCCGCCGCCAGCAACAGAAACAGCATCAGGGGAATAAACAGGATTTTCTTGTTCATGTCCGCTCCTCAATTCCCGCTTTTTTGCGCGAACGATAACGGGGATCAAACAGGCAGAACAGCCCACCCAGCGCCATCAGCGCGCCACCGAACCAGATCCAGCGGACAAAGGGTTTGTAGTAAATGCGCACGGCCCAGCCGCCATCCTCCAGCTCTTCACCCAGCGCCGCATAGAGATCGCGGCTGAAACCCCCATCAATCGCCGCTTCGGTCATCATGGTGCGGGCGGCCGTATAAAAGCGTTTCTCTGCCTGCAGCGTCGCTTCATGTTTGCCGTTGCGCGTGACATTGATGATGCCCATGCCGCCGCTGTAGTTAGGCCCCTGCAGATTCTGCACGCCGCGGAAGACAAAGTGATAGTGATGAATATCGATGCTATCACCCGCCTTCATCCGCACATCGCGTTCCACGCTGTACTGGGTGCTGAATGCAATACCGATCACCGTCACCCCTACCCCAAGATGGCCCAGTACCATGCCCCAGTGACTGCGCGACAGGTGACGTAAACCGGCAAAGAACGGATGACGGTGAGTGGCGCGCTCATGAAGTTCCAGCAGCGTCAGCACGATAATCCAGAGTGACATCAGCAGGCCAACCACGGTCATCGCCTCAATGCGATCCTGCAGCCACCAGGGAATGATGACGGAACAGGCCAGGGTCACGATAAGCGCCAGCGCCAGCCGCTTTGCCAGCTTCTGCGGCTCATCGCGACGCCAGCGCACCAGCGGTCCGATCCCCATCAGCAAAGCAAACGGCGCCATCAGCCAGCTGAACATAGTGTTGAAGAACGGCTCACCGACCGAAATGCTGCCCAGGCCCAGTTGCTTGTGCACCAGCGGCAACAATGTGCCGAGCAGAACCACCAGCATCGCGGCAATCAGCAGCACGTTATTACCCAGCAAAAACGATTCGCGCGACCAGGTTTCATTCTGCACCCGGCCACGTACCTGCCCGCCTTTAATCGCGTAGAGCAGGAGCGAACTGCCGATAACAATCACCAGAAACGCGAGGATAAACATCCCGCGTGCCGGATCCGAGGCGAAGGAATGCACCGACACCAGTACCCCGGATCGCACCAGGAACGTCCCCAGCAGGCTCAGCGAAAACGCGGTAATCGCCAGCAGCACGGTCCAGGCCTTAAAGGTGCCTCGCTTTTCCGTGACCGCCAGCGAGTGCATCAGGGCGGTGCCTGCCAGCCAAGGCATAAACGACGCATTTTCAACCGGGTCCCAGAACCACCAGCCGCCCCAGCCCAGCTCGTAATAGGCCCAGGCCGAGCCAAGGACAATACCAATCGTCAGAAAGACCCAGGCCGCCGTGGTCCAGGGACGCGACCAGCGCGCCCAGGCCGTATCCAGCCGTCCGGCCATCAGCGAGGCGATAGCAAAAGCAAACGCCACCGAAAAGCCGACATAACCCATATAGAGCAGCGGCGGATGGAAGATCAGGCCGATATCCTGCAGCATCGGATTCAGGTCGTGCCCGTCTATCGGAAAGTCCGGCAGCGTGCGGCCAAATGGATTCGAGGTCAGCAGGATAAACAGCAGGAAGCCGAGATTGATCATGCCCATGACCGCCAGCACGCGTGCCAGCGCATCCTGCGGCATACCGCGACTGAATATCGCCACCGCTAATGTCCAGGTGCTGAGCAGCAATACCCACAGCAGCAGCGATCCTTCATGCGCGCCCCAGGTGGCGGCGATGCGATAATAAACCGGCAGCAGGCTGTTAGAGTTTGTGACGACGTAGGCAACGGTAAAATCGTTGCTGATAAAGGCCCAGACCAGCAGCGCGAAAGCCGCCGCGATGCAGATAAACAGACCGCAGGCCAGCGGACGCGCCATCGCCATCAGGCGGGCATCCTGGCGCACTGCGCCCCACAGCGGATAGCTGCTCAGCAGCAGGGAGAGTCCCAGTGCCAGGCAGAGCAGAAAAGTACCAATCTCGGGCATCATGATGATTTATTTCCCGCCTGATACAGCGACTGCGGGCCGGTGTGATTACTCTTCATCGCGTCTTCAATCTCCGGCGGCGTATATTTCTCATCATGTTTCGCCAGGACTTCTTTGGCGATCACCTGGTTGCCCGCCGCCAGCACGCCCTGCGCGACGACGCCCTGCCCTTCACGGAACAGATCCGGCAGGATGCCTTCAAAACTGACGCTAACCACGCCGCGGGCATCATAAAGTTTGAACGACACGGCAAGCGTATTCGGATCGCGCCGGACACTGCCGGGCATCACCATGCCGCCGACGCGCAGCCGCTGACCCGCTTCGGGCTTCTCGTGCGCTTCGCCTTTGCCGTAGAGGATTTCACCTGGGGTATAGAACAGATCGATGTTTGAGCGCAGCGCATACATCACCAGCGCGGTGGCCAGGCCGAGGCCGAGCAGAATCGCCACTGCCGCATAGAGGCGGTTGCGTCGACGGGTATTCACAATGTCTCTCCTGCCGCTTCAGCCGCGGCTTTTTTAGATTTCGCTGCCCGGATGCGGCGTTCCCGCGCGTCGCGCTGGCGGATCTCAGCCAGCAGGCGGCGGCGCAGCAACAGGGTATGCAGCGTCAGCCCGACAAGCGGAATCAGCGTGCAGGCAACCGCCAGCCAGACATAGAAGGCGTAGCCCCCCATCTCAAAGAAGGCGTGCCAGGAGGAAAAGGCGGGTGTCATGCCTGCTCTCCTCGCTTCGCCACATCAATCGCCCAGGGACGATGACGTTCGGTTAACAGAATCAGGTTGCGCAGCCGCATCAGGGTCAGCGTGATAAATACCAGCAGATAACCGATGATTGCCCAGCGCAGCGGTGTTCGCATCACTGGCGCAATCGCCTGCTGGAGAATGCCCGACGAGCCCTGATGCAGGGTATTCCACCACTGCACTGAGAAGTGAATGATCGGCAGATTAACTACGCCGACCAGGATGAGAACACCCGCGGCCCGGCCTGCGGTGCGGCGGTCATCAAAAGCGTGCCAGAGCGCAATCACGCCCATATAGAGGAACAGCAGCACCAGCTCCGAAGTGAGGCGCGCATCCCAGATCCACCAGGTCCCCCACATCGGCTTACCCCATGCGGATCCGGTGACCAGCGCAATAAAGGTAAAGACCGCGCCCACCGGTGCCATGGCGGCGGAAACCAGATCGGCCATTTTCATCTGCCACACCAGACCGATAAAGGCGGCGATGGCCATCGAGGCATAAATGCCCATCGACCACATCGCGGCGGGCACATGAATGTACATGATGCGGAAACTGTCGCCCTGCTGATAGTCAGCGGGAGCAAATCCAAAGCCCCAGGCCCAGCCCAGCAGCAACGCCGCCAGTCCTGAGATGGCGAACCACGGCACCAGTCGCCCCGAAAACTGATAGAGCCGTTCGGGCCTGGCCAGCTGATGTAACGCTTTCCACATATCAAATGCTCACATTAACGATAAAAGAGTGTTGCCGCGTCTTTTACGCGCGGTTATTTCAACGGCTGTTATTGCAAAGTAATTCTTAGCGCTGCCGCCGTGGCAAACGGGGAGAGCGTGGCGCTGCCCAGCAGCATCGCGCCGAGAATCGCCAGATAGCCATTAATCGGCAACCCCTGACTGGCCGCCTCCATCGCCGCACTGGCGAAGATCAAGACCGGAATAGCCAGCGGCAGCACCAGCAGGCTAAGCAGTACGCCACCGCGCCGTAAACCCACCGTGAGACCTACACCAATCGCGCCGAGAAAACTCAGGGTTGGCGTGCCGAGCAGCAGCGTCAGGGCCATCGCCCGCCAGCCATTAAAATCCAGCGACAGCAGCAGCGCGGCCAGCGGCGACAGGATAATCAGCGGCACGCCTGTGACCAGCCAGTGCGCCACTACTTTGCCGATAACCGTTACCGGCAGCGGCGTCGGCAGCAGTACCAGTTGCTCCAGCGAACCATCGCTGAAGTCATCGCGAAACAGCCGCTCCAGCGCCAGCAGCGACGCCAGCAGCGCGGCAACCCAGGCTACGCCCGGTGCAATGCGCGCCAGCTGTTGCGGGTCAGGTCCGATGCCCAGCGGAAACAGGGTAATAACAATCAGGAAAAACCAGAGCGGATTGATCACATCAGCCCCGCTGCGAAAGGCGATGCGTAATTCACGCTGGATGAGGCGAAACAGCATCAGCCTTCCTCCCCGTCGCCGAGGCGAATTTTACGCACCCGCGCAGCATCCGCGGGCAAATCCTGATGGGTTGTCAGGATCACTGCGCCACCGTTATCGGCATGCCGGGCGAATTTCGCCATTAATTTTTTAACACCCGCTTTGTCGATGGCGGTCAGCGGCTCGTCGAGAATCCATATGCGGGCCTGGCTGAGCCATAGCCGCGCCAGCGCTACCCGACGCTGCTGACCCGCCGATAACCGGCTAACCGGCACCTCTTCGTCGCCCGTGAGATCGACGCTTTCCAGCGCAGCAAAGATCTGCGCATCACTGCAATCAGGATGGTAGAAACGCAGGTTTTCCAGCGGCGTAAGCACGCCTTTAACACCGGGATGATGGCCCAGATAGAGCATCGCCTGATGCCAGGCTTCGCGCTGCCGCAGGATTGGCCGCTGCTGCCAGCGTATTTCACCCTGTTCAGGACGGCTCAGGCCAGCCAGCAGCCGCAGGAGTGAGGTCTTACCGGCACCATTTGGGCCTTCAATCTGCACAATGTCGCCTGCAGAGACGCGAAATGAGAGCTGCCGGAACAGCGCACGTTCGTCGTATGCACAAGTGAGCGTAATGATTTCCAACATCGAGGGGGGAATCGCACCAGCCAAAAGTGGCCGGGATATTACCACAATGTTGCTGTGGGCCGAAGCGTGAGCCACCGCTCAGTTTCGATGCCATGGGTTTATTCGTGCGGTATCACCCGCAGTCTGAATAAAAATGCAGTTCCGAAAAACGTTGTTACGCTTATTCGCATCGATCGTTACATTATCGGCAAATAAAAAACGGCTACGCTTATTACGCGACAGCACTATCACCAGGAGAAAATATGAAGCCTTCATCAGGTAATGAACAGGGTCCTAACGACGTCGAGAGTGAAGAGAAGGATAAGGGCACTGACATCGAAGTCGATGAGGAGGCTTTACCCTCCCGCGCCGCCGCCATCCATGAAGAGATCCGCCAGGATGGGGAGAAGGAGCTGGAGCGCGATGGTATGGCGCTGCTCTGGTCAGCCATTGCGGCGGGCTTATCCATGGGCGCCTCGCTGATGGCGAAGGGGATATTTCAGGTGCATCTGGATGGCGTACCAGGGGCGTTTCTGCTTGAAAACCTGGGTTATACCTTTGGTTTTGTTATCGTCATCATGGCGCGTCAGCAGCTGTTTACCGAAAATACCGTCACGGCAGTCCTGCCGGTGATGCACAAACCGACCTGGAGTAATGGCGCCCTGCTATTACGTTTATGGGGCATCGTCTTGCTGGGTAACCTGATCGGGACGGCACTGGGTGCGCTGGCGTTTAATGAGATGCCGATATTTGACGAAGCTACCCGTCAGGCGTTTACCAACATCAGTATGAAGGTGATGGAAAATACGCCCGGCGAGATGTTTGCCAATGCAGTGATCTCCGGCTGGATTATCGCCACCATGGTCTGGATGTTCCCCTCGGCGGGGGGTGCCAAACTGCTGGTGATTGTGATGATGACCTGGCTGGTTGCGCTGGGTGATCTGGCGCATATCGTGGTGGGATCGGTGGAAGTGCTCTATCTGGTCTTTAATGGCAGCATCAGCTGGTATGAATTCTTCTGGCCGTTTGCCCTGCCGACGCTGCTCGGCAACATTACCGGCGGCACGCTGATTTTTGCCCTGATCAGCCACGCGCAGATCCGCAACGACATGAGCGAAGCGGCCGTGGCTAAAGCCAAGGCTGAGAAGAAGAAGCAGGAGAAACGTCGCCAGCGCGAAGAGCAGGAAAAGGCTGAGTAAATCCAGGGCAGGCAGAGCAGATTGAACCGCTCTGTCTGCCTTTCTGGTCTGTTTGCTGAAGGCGATTTGCCAGGCGGGCGTCTGAAAAACGTTTACTGGAAGTGGCTGCTGTAAAGAGGGAGTGAAGATTTAAGAGTCGGGGTGCCGCTTCAGTCTGGATGACATCCCGGACTTCAGTACAGCTGTATCCGCTTTCTGCACGTAACGTTAGCGCGTGCAGAAAACCGGAATTGCTGGCGGAATGAGCAAACGGACGGCGACGTAGTGAATCTCACGGCCTGTTTGCGCTATACTGCGCGCCGCTGTCCTCTTAGTTAAATGGATATAACGAGCCCCTCCTAAGGGCTAGTTGCAGGTTCGATTCCTGCAGGGGACACCATATGTTAGCCCACCTAAGTATTTCAAAGTCTAGTCAACTCTTTAACTTCAAACACTTACCTCTCGTTAATAGCCCATTGACGTTTACCGCTGTATCTCAAAATCCACTCTGTTTAGTTGGTACATATGTTGGTATGTTAAGTTCGATATTGCAGATACCATCATCTGAGGGTTTTTAGTATGGCGCTCACCGAGTTAAAAGTAAGAAATACAAAGCCTTCTGATAAGCCTGTCAAGATGACCGACGGTAATGGTATGCACCTGTTGATCACCACAAGTGGTTCCAAATACTGGCGTTTTCAGTATCGCTTCGCTGGTAAACAGAAAATTCTCGCGCTGGGTGTTTATCCAGAGGTTTCATTGTCAAAAGCCAGACGAAGAAGAGATGAAGCCCGTCAGCTCGTTGCAAACCATGTAGACCCAAGTGAAAAGCGAAAAGCACAAAAGATTGAGAGCAAAGGCTTGCTAACATTTGAGCAAGTTGCCAGAGAATGGCATACCAGTAACAGAACCTGGTCAGACAGTCATAGAACTACCGTATTGAACAGCCTTGTTTCCCATGTGTTCCCTGTCATCGGCAAACGTAATATCAGCGAGCTAAAAACTCGTGATTTGTTGGTTCCTTTGAAAAAAGCAGAAGCTTCAGGACACCATGAACTGGCTTCCCGCTTACAACAGCGCATTACGGCGGTAATGAGATATGCCGTTCACAATGCTTTGATTGAACAGAATCCTGCAAACGACCTCGCTGGTGCTGTTGTTTCCGCTAAAAGTGTTCATCGCCCTGCCCTTTCTCTGGAACGATTGCCAGAGCTTATGAATCGTTTGGAAGCATATAAAGGAAGAGGCATTACCCAAATTGCAGTGCAGTTAACACTCCTGACTTTTGTCCGTTCGAGTGAACTGCGATTTGCTCGCTGGTCAGAAGTCGATCTCAAAAATTCACTGTGGACTATCCCCGGAAAGCGACAACCTATGGAAGGGGTAAAATATTCTGCAAGAGGGGCAAAGATGAAAATGCCTCATTTGGTTCCATTAAGCTCACAAGCCAAAGCACTTATGGAAGAGCTTCATACGATCAGTGGTAACAATGAACTTATGTTCATTGGTTTTACCGGGGATGACAAACCTATCAGTGAAAATACTGTCAACAAAGCACTTAGGGCGATGGGTTACGATACGAAAGTAGAAGTCTGCGGGCATGGTTTCAGGACTATGGCATGTAGTGCCTTAATCGAATCGGGATTATGGTCGAGAGATGCTGTGGAAAGACAAATGAGCCACCAGGAACGCAACAGTGTCCGGGCTGCTTACATACACAAAGCGGAGCATTTGGAAGAACGGAGACTTATGTTGCAATGGTGGGCTGACTATCTGGAAGCTTGTAAAGAAGAAGCACAGACACCTTTTTCCTACTCTGTTCAACAATCAGAAAAATGAGTAGCAAACTATACGTATTTAATATTTATAATTGATAACTCAATGGGGATGCGAATATCTTTCAAGAATTCAAATCTCCCCTTTGTAAAATAAATAATTACCTTAATACATACATCCATTAAGCATAATCGTGGCAAAAACGATGATGGTTATTAATGACATATTTCAAAATCGATGTTTATAAATCATCCAAATAACCCTGCAAATCAATAAGTTAAACCATCCTTATGTTACAAGATTTTCATTTCATTCTTATCACTCAACCATCCTCTCCCCCTGGTTCATAACAATGAATCTTCAAAAGCGGTTTTGTTTTGTAGCTAAAAAACAAACCTAATAAATTAATGCCAAAAAAGGTTGCAACCAGAACGAAATTGATCAATTTTTATACAGATTGATTTTCCACAGTTGCACTAAGGCACTGCAATGGATAATAAAAATGAGAAAAAACAGAAGGTTAAAGTAGCCCAATATCTACGGATGTCTACAAATCTTCAGGAATTTTCGTTAGATAACCAAGCTCAGTTCATAAAAAAGTATGCTGACGACAACAATATGGAAATCTTGCATACTTATGATGATGCAGGAAAAAGCGGTGTATCCACGTCAGGAAGGCATGATTTTAATAAGTTAATCAACGACATACTCACTAAGGAAATCAATATTGATGCTGTGCTTGTATATGATGTAAGTCGTTTTGGTCGCTTTAAAGATCCACAAGAAGGCATTTACTATAAATATTTATTAAAAATGAATAAGGTAGATGTCATCTACTGTGCTGAAAATCTTCCTGCGAATAGTGATACTGAGACGTTCATACTTTCATCACTTATGTATGCTGCGGGAGCCTTTAGTAAAAACCTTTCAATCAAAGTATTTGCCGGACATGTAAATCTTGTTAAGCGAGGATACTATCAAGGTGGAGTGCCTGGATACGGACTTAAAAGAAAGTTACTTGATAATAATAACAAAGCGAAAATGATACTCAACAATGGTGAGAGAAAGAGTCTGCAAACAGATAGGATAGTCTTAGTGCCAGGAAGTAAAAAAGAAACGGACTTAGTAAAGAAAATATTTAACATGTTTATTTTTGAAGGATTGAATGAGTATCTCATTGCTTCAAAACTAAACCAAGAAGGATATAAATACAGCGACAAATCGGATTGGACACGAAGCCGGATACATTCTGTGCTTATAAATAATCGCTATACTGGTAAGTATACATATAATCGAACATCTCAGAAACTGAAAACTAAAAGAGTTCAAAATCCTGAAGAAGATTGGATTGAGTATAATACCTTTTTTAAACCCATAATTTCAGAAGAAAAATTCAGGTTAGCGAAAGAGATTATTAATAACCGCTCAATAAAAATGAGCAATGAAGAGATTCTTGAATTTTTAAAAAAGATCCTTTCGACTCATGGAAAAATATCAGGTTTTATCATAGATGAAGAGGATAATGGTCCATCAAGCAGTGTAGTAGCAAGCCGCTTTGGAGGACTTCTACCTGCATATAAGCTGATAAATTACACACCCGAACGAGATTACCGTTATTTAGAAATAAACTCATCCCTACGTATTAAACATGACCATATCATAAATAAAATACACCAAGAAATTAATAACAGCGAAATATCTATATTAAATAATAAACTAATCACCATAAACAAAAGCTTAACCTTTACCATAATACTTTCTCGATGTAGAAAAATGGGAACTGGAAAATATAGATGGATTGTTAGATTAGACAGGGGGCTAAATCCTGAAGTTAGTGTGATTGCAAGAATGAACAGTCTTAATACCGAACCTGTAGATTATTACATCCTGCCTTCGCTTGAAAGTTTTGAAAATGAACTGAGTCTAAAAGAGAATAATAACCTTCTATTTGAGATGTATAGATTTGATAACATCAGGACCTTCTTTGATATGCTTTCAACTACGGAAATGGAGGTAGCCTAAATGAACGACGACCAAATTCACATGCTTGAAATATCAAAAATAAAAGTTGTAATTCCTCGTTCCCGGAACAAGTTCAAACATGCTGAGATAACAGATAGTATTGATACAAGTGGATTAAGAAAACCAATAACAGTAAGAAGAATTGCGGATAGAAAATACGAATTTGCCTTAATTTGTGGTCAGGGTAGACTTGAATCACTCTCAGCTTTGGGAGAAGAGCTAATACCTGCTTTCATACTGGACATTGATGAAAACAAAGCATACATAATGAGTTTGGTTGAAAATATGGCTCGTGTAATACCAAGAGCGGGCGAGCAGTTCCAACGAATAAAAGAAATGAATGATCAAGGTTTATCTAACAAAGAAATATCCTATTCTACTGGCCTATCATTGCACTGGATTACCAGCCTGACTATGCTAATTAGCAAAGGAGAAAACAAACTATTATCTGCTGTAGAATCAGGAAGCATTCCAATCTCACTTGCAGTTGAAATTGCCAGAGTAGACTTCGAAGGTGGGCAAGAATTACTAATTAAAGCTTTTGATGAAGGTTTAATAAAGCATAAAGATGTTGGTAAAATAAGAGATATATTGGATTCCCGAGATGAAGGTTTAAAAGGCTTTCTGAACAATAGTTTCGGAGTTGCAAAGAAAAAGAAAAAACTCACTACTGATGAACTTAAACAGTTATACCAAGATAACATTTCACAGCACAGAAAAATAAAAAACAAAGCTGAATATGTCGAGAGAAACTTACTCATAGCCAGTCAAATATTTAAAGAGTTATCTGAAAGCGAAGAGTTTAGTAAAATTTTAAACGAAGAAAATTTAAATGAAGTAGTTAAAGTTATAATGAAGAATACTTCTTGCTGAGGTTAAAATGATTAAATACTGCTTTAATGAAAAAACAGTCAGCTTTAAATTATCTGATCTTATTTATACAAAAAAACCTCCTACCAACTACAAAAGTAGCCAAAAATACATTCAAATAAAGAGCACGATATCTGCACTTGGATTAGTCGAACCTATACTGATTTACATTGATGGGACTGATGGCACTGCAAAAGTCCTTGATGGTCATCTGAGGGTTGAGGCATTAAAAGATATTGGAGAAGAAAGAGTTGCTTGTCTCGTTTCAACTGTTTACGACACTTATACGCCCAACAAAAAAGTTAATAGAATAACAATTATTCAAATTCAAAGAATGTTAAAAGAAGCTGTTCGAGTAGGGGTTCCTGAAGACATGCTCTGTTCAGCCTTGAATATAAGCTCCGATTCATTAAAAAGTAATTTATCAGTTCTTAAAGGCATATGCCCTGAGGTTATAGAATTATTTAATGATAGAGATATACCTAAGAACACATTTATGATCTTAAAAAGAATGATTCCTTTTAGGCAAATTGAATGTGCAAACCTAATGATAAAATTTGATAATTATTCAAAGATTTTTGCTCAATCGCTTTATCACAGTTCATCACCTGAGCTTTTAAACGACAAAGGTAAACCTAACATTGATGAGAGATCCGGTAATAGAAAAGCAATTGAAAGGCTTGAAAAAGAGATGGCTCAGGTCCATTTCGATACGCAAAAGATAAAAGAAAATTACGGTTCCAACAGTCTGAAGCTAACGATTGTTATCTCTCACATAAAAAAAATACTCGAAAACCCTAAGGTTTTCCATTGGCTTCTTAGGAATAAACAAGATTACCTTAGTGAACTTACCAAGATATCTGACATTGAAAAATTAACTTAAAGCTTTTTTTCATAAACAGATTTTAGGATTAGAACTATTCAAGGATGATATCAAACTCGCTTAAGTTAAGAAAACCCAGGCTATTGATTTAAATGACAGCGATGCCGGAGGAGTTAAAAAAAAGCAGAGAAAGAGCATTGAGCTTAGAAGGGATTGCTTATGTTTTTAAAGCGTTCAGAGAGCACTCTGATAGCTTCTCTCGTGATAATTATCTGGCATGTGCACGTCTATTGCTTCTTGCTGTTCGAAAGAGTGAGCTGACGGAAGCTCAGTGGTCGAAATTCAATGTAGAAGATAAAAAATGTTTTTACTCAAGGAAAGGAGCAAGTCTGGTGTTGGCATAGTCATTCCACTTCCTCCACTCGCCATTGAGATTTTGGAAGAACTAAAGGTCAGAGCGTTGGATTCACCCTATGTTTTCCCTAATCGCCGAGTGAGCAGGTCTCAGCACATGGGAAAAAACACTATCAACAGAGCAATAGCGAAGCTATTCGGTATCGAGCCGGGCAGGAAGAAGCAACCACCAAATGTTATGGATGATATGGAATATTTTACCGTTCATGATCTGAGAAGAACGAGCCGAAGCTTACTCGCTTCTCTGTAAGTTCCTCCTCATGTGGTGGAAAGGTCTCTGAATCACAAGCTGAAACGTGTTGAAGGGATCTATGGCAGGTATAACTATTTGACGAAGGGAAAAATGCATTGGAAAGACTATCAATAGCACTGACAACTTCGATAAAATAAAAAACATTATAATACATCAACTTAAATCATAACTAACAGAGTGACTGGTAAAATTTTCTTTACTAAATCAGTAAATTTTATAAACTCAACAGGAGTTACTTCATTTTACCATTTTTGAGCAATTAGTAATTAACTAACAATTGCATATCTGTTTGAATAAACTTTAAAAGGCATAAAAATGGCTGCTAATTCAGGATATATTATCACTAAGATTTATGAAAATATTAACACCGAAGAAGAAAATGTTATTTATTTTATCATTGACATCGCCTCTAATAATGTTCACTCCCGGCATTTAGATGTAAACGTTGCTTACCAATTTTGCTATGAGTTAAATTTCCCTCCAATTACCGAATATAAAATTTCACAAAAAATAAAGGACGGGATAGAGAACCTTGAATTGGAAGAATTGCCCCAAACATATAATTATTCAATTGACCATGCTGAGATACTTAGCAAAGATGATAAGAATAAAATTGAAATTTCTATGCTTGAAAATCTCCAGATCAAAGGAAGAAAATTAAAAGTATGAGCAAAAGCACTCTCATAGCCTAATGAGAGTGTTAAATTTAAAAATTACACACTGAAAACACTGGATAAAAAACATTCAACTTGAATTATTGGCTTTTCACCATTGAACAGAGGTTTTTTTCTGTATTGAAAATCTATATTTGTCGAGCCGACACAATTAAGCTCCTCATCTTTACCAATAAAACCAAAGCTCACGGGGATCTGTTTAGACATTGTAGAAATAAAACTATATAATGCTCTGCAATTCTCTTCAGGAAGTTCTATATAAATAGCCTTTCTATTTTTTATATCTGAAATCTCTATCCACCACATATTATCTCCTTAAAATCTTAAATAATAAAATAGAGGGAGCTATTGCTTCTTGAAGTAGCAATAATATATTTATCCAATAATATTAAGAGGCTCCACCTAAATACCACAACCAAATATTGGCTGTTAATTAAAATCTAAAAGATTGATAAAATAAGTCAAGCGCAAGGAGAATAAAAACCTAAAGCATTTTGATAGATTTAATCTATATGAAATCAATCCTTATTAATTAGAAAATCTTTTCTTTGATAAGCTGAAAATAAGACCATAATTAATTCCGCCATGATATTTATTGAGCAATCATAGTAAGCTTTGTATTCTTCATATTCTACTTTTGCTTTATCAACACCATGTGAAATATCATTTCTTTTATTCTTTAATCTCGTTAAAGGTCCAATTACTTGATCTAAAGAAGTGTGAGATAATCCAACTTGATACAATAGTTTCTGAAGTATTTCTTTACCAACATTACTTTCAGTATTTACGTATCCATCCGCGATGAAGATCTTGCCATCCATAACATCAGATAATTTCTCGAAAAACTCTTCATAACGGAAGATACGATGTAAGTGTGAGTCATCAGGTAATGTCTTTCTGAATATCCTATTCTTAATATCAGGATTATTCATTTTTAAAAAATCTTTATAATACACAGCCGCTGCTAGAATAGGTTTTACCTCATTACACTTAAGCTCCATCTTGTTGATTCCATCAATGTATAGATTGAAAGAAAACTTAACAAAACCTTCTATATGAGCATATAGTAAACATATAACTGCCCTCCGCATCATATAAATGCTCATATCATCAGACTTCTCCATAATATTGTTGAGAGACCTTATTTCTTCCTCTCTCCAAGTTCGCTCTAACTCAACTTGAGTTAAAAATTCTTCTGGGTTCATTTCAGAGCACCCTCAAGATATTTGGTAGCAATTTCAATTCTACTTCTTAGCGGACCAGGAGAGTTTTTACCACCTCCAGTTGTTTGTGCTTTAAAAACACTATCTTTTTTAAGCTGAATTATACTATTTCTGATCTTATCAATAATTGAGTCGTCATTTTCATCAATCTTGTCGATAACAGACTGAATGCCGATGGTAATAGACTCGAAATGATAAATGTTAAAGTTAGACTGTAATCCATCGTCTGAATTTATTCGACCAAACACTTTTTCGCCATGTGCTTTAGAAAGAACTTCAAATACCTTTTTAAAATTACTCTCATTATCTATATAATCAAAACCCGTTGTTCCAGATGAAACATCTTCCATATATTCAGTTAGAAAATCGGCTATGTCATGTTTAAAAGCGGCTCTGTTATTTTTGAAAGTAAAATATCGCAAAACTAATTCTTGATCAAATGCACCAAATTTCTGAGATTCAGATAAAAGGGAAGTACAGGCTTTATAATGATAATCTTGTGATAACCTTATAATAAAATCATTAAATTTCGGGTCCAGCATTCTAATGGTGCAATTTCTAACTTGTTGTTGAGTTAATGCTTCACCACCAGTATTTAGACGTTTAAACATATGATATTTAAACTTATTATCACTTCCCTTCCTAACCACCTCAACGCGAACAAAAGATCTCTTTAATTTAATTTTCAAAGATAAAGGTAATTCATCGTATGTTAAATCATTAAGACTTTTTACTATATCGCAATCAGAGAGAACGAGTTTATCACCTTCCGCTATTTCCATATGCTCAGCCGTAAGTTTTCCCCTTAAATGCAAATAAGAGGAAAATCGCTGAAGTCCATCTATTAATTGATAAACACCATTTTCAGTTTCAACTACATATATAGGTGGAACTGGCATTTCAAGTAATAAGGATTCAATGAATCTTGATCTTGCACCTTCAGTCCATCTGAAAAGTCTTTGATAATCTGGGCTTATATCAAGTTCTTTGTTTTCATACATATCCATTAATTCATTGAAAGATAAATCAAGGCTTTGTGTATGGACTTTAGCCATTTCGGATTCAATTTCGAAAAGAATATCTTCAGTGCTCATTCAATGCTCCTAATTTGCTTGAAAAACCAGAACTGTTTCATTAGCAGTAATCTTATCCCGGTATTTTTTTACTTTACTGTTTATGTTAGCCATTACGAATTTAGACATAAAATCTTGGCGATGAATGAGGCTCAAACCGTTTTCTTCAGCCATTTCTGTAAAGATCAAGGCAAGATCACAATAAATTTCTTTGTAATGAGAATCCTGCACAACACAAGCAAAATACCCATTTCTCTTAAGAACTTTTTTTATTTGCTTAAGAGACTCATTTATGTCTATAAAATACTGAGCGAAATTCTTATAATAATAAGACACAGAAGCATGAGATTGATGGTTAAAAATTTCAATTAGCATTTTTTTTGCAGTCAAGCCTAATGACTCTATTTGAAGAAACCTTTTGTCGATAGTGGTTCTACCGGTCAGAGTTCGTCTAATATTATCAATTTCTGCTGGATGGTTACCAAGCAAAACAGCTAACTCTGGTGATGTAGCAATACCATAATCAATACGGGTGCAATACGGCGGTGAAGTAATAACCGCATCAACACTACGCTCTTTCAACGGCAACTTAGTTGAAGATGCACAATAAAACTCTTCTTTACCAATACTATTTACATTGTCAACAAATGTTGCACTCAGTTTTTCATGGATAATATTTCTAAGGTCTATTTTAATTTTTGTGGCTTCAATGGATATCTTTTCATTACTATCCTTGGCTTTTTTAACCCATGTTGGGTTTGAAGGAATAAACTTCCCAATATATTTCCTAACCAATTTAAATAGGGCTAAGAATATTAAGGAAAAAACCTTTGAGTTTGAGATAACATTGCATTTTTTTTGAAGAAACAAAGAAACATAACGAATGTATGATGCAGTTTTAAAATCAAACCAATTTAGAAGGAAATCAGACTCATCATTGAGTTTGTTAGGGTAGTTATTTACCCTTAAATATTTGACTATATCTAAAGCCATGAGAACATCATCGGTATTAGAAAATTTCGATTTTGCTACTATGTTCATAACTGGATTTAAATCTATACCGATAACATTATATCCAGCGAGTGCACAATTTAAAGTAGTCGTTCCTCCACCGTTCCAAGGATCAAGAATGACGGAATCTTTCGGCAGTTCGAAAGAGTTTAAAATTTCAGAAACAAAGTCATCTGAAAAACCAGCATAATAGTTATACCACTCTTCACCTGTAGTTTTTTTAAAAACCCGTTTCGGATTAATTATTGTTGGTGTGATTGATATACTTTCCATACCATACCTAAACAAGTATTATTTTGGCTATTTTAGCATAGCTACAATAAAATAGCATCTGTATTCAATTAGATAAGAAGCAAGGGCTAACTCAGCGAAGCTGAGTTCCCCTTGTTTTTCTTCCTTGTAGTCAGAAAAAGCAAAATCAAACCAAAATCAATGTCTAAACAATTGACACACTTGTATATTATGATACTTACTATGCATAGCATACGGACTTGCTATTAACTAAATATCAAAGGAGCTGATATGGGAAAATTTAATAATATATTCGATGACGAATTTCCTTCGTCTTTCACCAACAATGCTGAATCAAAGAAACTTCCACCGAATCGCATTCGCAGGCATACAGTTACTGTTCGTCTAAATGACATAGAACTCGCCAAAATAAATGGTTCACGAAATCAGCTCAGCAAAAGCTGTTGGCTGAGATCTTCAGCTCTTCAGCAACTCCCTCCATCAGTTCCTGAACTCAACCAAGAAGCCTGGCACCAACTAACGGCTTCATTGCAGAAGCTCAACGACCTTACTTCTTTCCTCAATCGCAGAGGAACAGAGGCTCAGCCACTCTCACAGGAAGTAACAGCTCTGAAGGTAAAGCTGTCGCATGTAAGAGATGCTCTGCTGACATTCGACAAGTGACCAATGTAGATGAAGGGCATGAACAAAATAAAAAGAGGTAAGAATTTCCGTGGAGTTATCTCGTATGCTCTTGCCCCTGCTCCCCACCATAAAACTGCACCGTTGGTGATTGGTGGCAATCTTGTGGGCATCACAATAGACGAGCTGACGGCAGAGCTATCACAGACTCAAAAGCTAAGAGAAGATGTTGAGAAAGCTGTATGGCATAACTCGCTACGATTACCAAAGAGCGATTCATTGACCAATGAGCAATGGAAGCTCATTGCTGACGACTACATGACTCGCTTGGGTTTCTCAGACACTCACCTTCGCTGTTACGTTCTTCATGACGACGAGGCAGGACAGCACATACACATCATTGCTTCTCGTATAAACGTTTTAGTAGATGGCCAGCTTTACCTGGGTAGGAACGAGAACCTCATTAGCACTCGTATCATTCAGGAGCTTGAAAAAGATCATCAACTCACTCGAACTAAAGGTCCTTTTCCTCAAAAAGCCTCTCAGAAGCAAAGAAAGCTCACTCTTAACGAAAAGATGATGCAAGACAGGACCGGAAAGAAAGCTCCCAAGATAGTGATACAGGAGGCTATAGATGCTGTTCTCGCCTTCTTTGATGAAATCACTGTTGAAGACTTCATCGATGAACTGCAAAAGCAAAATATTTTAGCGATAGCCAATGTTGCATCAACAGGCAAGATGAACGGTTTCTCGTTCGAATATGGTGGTGTCGCATTCAAGGCATCACAGCTTGGAAAAGCATATGGTTGGTCAAACCTGAGTAAGCGAATCATCGTGGCTAAACCAATAGATACCGTTGCTCATGTATCGATTGCCGTCAATGAAAACGTTTCGACTCACATTGCAGTTCATGCCACAGCTACAGCTATACCTCTTACGGCAAGTTTGGAAGCACATAGTCGATTCCGCTGGTTACAGTGGATACCTTACCTTGAGGAGCTTGTTGCCAGTTTAAAAGCTGTTGGCTCAACGATTATCAATCCCCTCAAAAGAAATGTCATCTATACAGCAATACGAACCGGCAACTCTGAAGCACCAGAGATTTCTGAGGTAAATTTTGAAAATTTAGCGTTAAAAAACGTTTTCAAACGACCTTAAAGAGCTAGTTTTCAGTGAGTTAAAACCACTCACTAAGTCAAAATCCATAAATATTTTCATTCTTTTTCAAATCGATAGGCAAAAACGATCGATCGTTATTACTGATCAATGATCATATTATGATAGTCAATAGCTATCAAAAGGAAGCGATCGATCGGTATAAATGATTTGCTAGACCCTGTTTCGAAGCCTTAATGTAACTTCAAATGAAACCACCTAGCACACTGATTTATCAGCAGAATAAGCTGATGCATACGTGCGCCTTCGATTCAGTGAACCTAACCTTGGAAGAACCTATGACAGCAACAACTGAAAGAAAACAGCCAAACTTCCTTATGATGAAACGGGTGTGGATAGCTATTGCACTTCCGATTGTCATTTTATATTTCTCAGGTGTTCAGGGTTTGGTCCAGCTTGCAATCGTATGGGTTTTCGCAAGCATCATGCTCTTGATGTTTGCTTATAAAAAATTCCGCATCAAAAAGTGGAATGCCAGCACCAGGGATGTTTTCGGAGAGTCGGACGGCATGTGGAGCCATGAGTTCGGTCCTACTGCAATGAGGCTTGATGAGAATCGAAAATTGGTCCATCTCAAAGAAGGCGATAAGCAAAAGACCTATCCCTTCTCAGCTATCAAAGAATGGCGATACAACTTGTCTACTACGAGACAAAGAACAGGTCTCGATAAGGAAATGGATCGCACCCACGATTTCAATGAGTCAGGCTTTTATATTGCTGTGGATGATGTTCAGTATCCAGAATGGCGAGTAATGTTCTTTCCCCAAAAGGGTGACTTCAACACACAAGAAGGCATCAGGGACACCGAGCTTCAACTTAAGCGGTGGATGCATATCTTTGACAACTTAATTAACAGATGAATTTTAAGATCTTATTTATCAGCAACTTAATAAAACCAATCGGCTGATTGGTTTTTTTTTACTTCTTAACTGTAAAGATAAACTTAACCATTCCGATAAGTTCTATGTTTTCATAAAATTTCAATAGGGACTTAGAATGGCTGAAGCGTTAAATGAAGGTAAAATCATGCAGGCTCTGAACTGGGCCTACGATAAGGCTCTGGATGGAAGCATACCAGGAACAGACTCTGCTTATGAAATGGCCGAAAGCTATCTAAAAGGCGATGACACTTTAGTTGAAAAAGTAAACTCTCTCATTCGCTGGCAAAATACCAAATCCGCCACAACAGGATTTGTCTCTGGCCTTGGAGGAATCATAACCCTCCCTGTAGCAATCCCCGCAAGCATAGCTACAGTCATTTACGTTCAAATCCGCATGATTACAGCCATCGCTCTGATGGGCGGATATGATGTAAGAGATGATCGCGTAAAAACCATTGTCTATAGCTGCCTTGCAGGGAATGCCGCAAAAGACATACTCAAAAGCACGGGCATCATCATTGGTTCCAAAATGTCCACTCAGTTGATCAAAAGTATTTCAAAAGAAACCATTTTTGCCATTAACAAGCAGGTCGGTTTTAGGCTGCTGACAAAGTTTGGTGAAAAAGGGGCGATAAATTTGGGCAAGATGATACCGGTTGTTGGTGGGATCATCGGTGGAACTTTTGATGGTGTTTCAACCAATATCGTTGGAAATGTTGCCCGTAAAACATTCATTGAAAGTAGCGCATTAATTAAAAACTGAATTAGATATATATTTTTATATCACCCAAATGATTAATTAAAAATCGCAACAATGAGATATTATAATGTTAAAAATTGAAGATGTTTTTGGTGTTAGCGGGAAGCAAGTTGAAAGTTACATAGAAAGAAATCATGTGGATGAAAAATTTAAAGATGCGCTAAGCACTGATAAGCAAATTATTGTTTATGGTGCATCAAAACAGGGAAAAACTGCATTAGTAAAAAAACATGTGAATTATGATGATAACATTTTAATCAGTTTATCGCCAAAAAGCTCTCTTAAAGACATTTATCAAGCAATACTGCGCAAATCTGATGTTTTACTCAAAACATCATATTCAGAAGGTTCAGGTGACAAAACTAAAGTCAGTGGAAAAGCATTTATCCAAAGTGCTGTGGCATTAGTTCTAAAAACCGGTGCTTCCTTAAGTTTGGAGCATGAGCAAAATACTAATATCACTCAGCAGTTCGATGAAATTGAATTCAATTTAGAACTTCCTGACGACGTATCGGATTTAATACATAGAGTCGGGAATAAAAAAATAATAATACTCGAAAACTTTCATTACCTTCCAGAGGATGTCCAGAGATCTTTTGCTTTTGATTTGAGAACATTCCATGACTTAAAGGTAAGATTTATAATCCTTGGCATTTGGAAAGAAGCAAATAGATTGACTCAGTTTAATGGGGAACTACAAGATAGAATTGCAGAAATCCCCGTTGAACCATGGTTAGAAAATGACTTTGAACAAATAGCAAAAAAAGGAGAGAATCTATTAAACATCAAATTTTCATCCGTAATAATTCATGAATGCATAGCGAATTCATTCGGGAGTGTCGGTGTTTTCCAAGAACTACTGAAAGGCACTTGCATTGAAAGCAACATACATGGAGCACAAGAGGGAAATGAATTTGTATCAGACCCTGAAAAACTCAAAAAAGCAATTCTGATAAAAACTCATGAATATTCTGGCCGTCATTTAAGAAACCTAGAAACTATGGCTATCGGCAATAATCCATCGATTGTAAAAGATGGTCCGTTACCTAACTTTCTTCCCTATTATATCGTAATGCATATTTTAAAGTTAGGTTATCCTGGTATAAATGGTGGTGTAAGCAAAGAAAATCTACTTCATGCTATTAAACAAATACATCATAGAAAAGATGCTCTTAAAGGGCATCAGTTAGTATCCGTATTAAATAGCATGACAGAGTTTCAGGCAACAAAAGGTATTAGTCCACCTGTAATTGCTTATGATTCCAACTCTCGACAACTTAAAATTGTGGATTCAACTTTTTATTTTTTCTTAAAGAATGCTGATTTAAATGAAGTTATGAATGAAATCCCATGTCCTATGGACGGCTTAGAGGTGTAGTTTCTATATGCTCACTCATGATTCGTTTTTAATAAAACCCTCATGAGTGAGCAATAAAAATGGAATTTATAATTTTAATATCGCATTTTGTCTTTGTAAGTTCGATATTTATGGCACTGTTATTGATTCAGTGCCATTTATATTTTTCTCAATTGTCATTAATCTTTATTTATTAATATATTTTTTTATCTTCATTGAAAGAGTTAAAGCATAAAAGATCTGATTTTTCAGAGGCATGTTGGTAATTTTTACTCTTATTTGACAATCAGGTGTGCTTTCCAGGCAAGATTCATTAGTATGACAAAGTAAACGATTATGGCACCGATGATAAGGAAGATAGCATAAGAAATCAGGCTTTCTTTATGCCCTTTCGCTATACCATAAATGAAAACGAATAAAATATTGAGCATGGGAATTATACCAGCCCAAAAGCGCTTGCTAATCTCCTGAATGGGATGCTGAAGTGTATATGATTTTTTTCTCATCTCTGGTAAGAATCTCATTAAGCTTGCGGATATGCTTCGCCGAAAACCCATTCTGAAAGAGTTTTTGCTCAAAATCGTTCATTTCATCATCCTGAAAAGCCATAAGATAAAAGAAAATATATCATACATTAAAGCTGAGATGCCATATGATCCATTTGCAAAACACTCGCCCTAAGTTAAGTGTAAAGATCATATGGCATAGTTATTGTATCGCCATACTGAATAAAAAGTATATCCTAAACCCTTTTCTTCATTTTGAAACCATCGGCTTTAGGCTCTGGTGAAGGCGTAAAGCTCTGTTTTTGAGTAGAAAATATTCTTTCAACTTCATACTCATTCCAGATAATGTATTCGATAATAAACTTGTAGAAATACAGCACACGTTCAAGGCTAACAGTTGAAGGTATTGTATAGAAGTTTGGACTGAGCAAAGCCGAACTCAAAATTGCAATAATGTTGCTTGGTCCCTTCAGATAAGGATTCTGATAGTCTTGCTGATACTTCAAAAAGTATCCTACACAGAACAGGTAGGCATCTTTTACGATTTTTTCTTTGTTGCAGTCTGATTCATCGTATCTAAGAATGAAGCGATTGAGGAGTATCAAAAATTTCTGATCTGGCAAATATCTGTTTAATTTATTCATAGTAGCATCCTTGCTGTTGTGAATGTCATCCTGACATTTAAAGAAATATCATAATATTTATTCATGTCAATAGTTAAAACCTATCAATTTCCATTTGAATATCTTTTTTAGGTAACGGACGATTAAGCTCTTCGGCTGTCATTTGTTTTAAATGAGAATTATATAGCCATATCTTAAACTGCTCTAAATATTTGTTGTTCAGTGCTATCAAGGCTTCGTTTTCAGTTTCGAGCCTTTTTATTCTCTGACAAGCAGTTTTTAAATTAGCAGGTCTAACCGCACATGTTTCTTTCACACCAGACTTGAAAAGCTTCTTTTTTGAATTAAAACAATCCGCAATTTTAACATGACTACTCAAAGATTGCCTTGAAGGTCTCTTACCAATAATCTTTATCAACTCGTCACATAAAGCCTCCCAGGTCAGCTTCTCATCGTCATTCCAGGTATTAATAACTTTCATTATCAATTTTTCATCATAACCAGTAATATGTTTAGCCATTTATTCTCCTTTTATTATTTTAGCTTGAAATTCATACCATTTATCAGCATTAACATTCCCATCATTTTTATCATAATTGGTTTTTTTAAGAATTTTAGTGTGTATCATCATTAGTTGGCCATCATCCGTTCCAGAGTCTTGTAAGGGATAATAACTACAAGGCTCAAAAACATATGAGTGCTTGCAGTAACCATGCTTAGTGACGAGCACAGCTCCATCATTCAATAAATCGAAATCAGTTATGTCCATTACAGCTATTTCTTTTTTCCTATGACTGTTACCGGTTCCGATTGAAGTTTTATCTTTCATGAGATTGATCATTTGTAAGTGTGATCGGTGATCATAGGAAACATTTTGTGAGACCAACTTCCTTCCAGACCATCTGGCGATGCTAAACTCGTCCATGCCATTGATTTGAGAAAACGTATTGAGTAGATGTCTTAACTGATGGGTTCTTAGCGAATATGGGCTACCATCTTCGTTAATATAACCGTGTCTTTTAAACAGGTTGGTAGTGCCTTTGATACTTGCAAAAGCATCAATATCCAATCTAAAAAACTGGGAAGTGGGTCTGAACAAAGGTGCCAAATGCTTGTTTGTTTTCTGACATAATTGCCCTTCAAATAACAGACATAAAGCATTCGAATATTTGATTTTCTTTTCTTCATCATACCAGGGAAAATTTTGAGGCTTTTTAGTAAAGAGTTCATGTCTGTATGACTCAGGGACCTTCCCTTCCATCGTTTTTGCAACAAACCTTGGATGGGTGGACAACTTTCTCAACCGGGCTATAGCCTTTTTAGCTACAGGGACCATTACTGAAGGAATCCATTTGATGTCTCCAGCATACCCCTTCGCTGAAAAAAACCTTAAACCATATCGTTCAATGCGGTTCTCATCATGCTCTGTAATCTCACAATCCGCAGGAAGGCTTAATATTTCCGAAATTCGTCCTGGTGCACACATCAGGAGTGCAAGAACAGACGTTGTGAAAATGTCTCTCACAGACAGTTGGCTTTCATCTTTTGAGAAAATCTCCGCAATGGCTATGACAGACTTTATATCTGGTAATTTTGAGTGCCCTTCCAGCGAAGGTTCATAACCTTGCCAACTTTGAGTAATTTTATGCCTTAACGGATTTACCCAAAAAAAGTATGATGAACTTGTCATTCTGTTTTCACTCAAAAATAAACATAGTTTCTCAAGTTCATTACCAATTGCAACTGCTGTTAATTTCGTATATTTAGCCGTTGCTACTCTTATACACTCATCAAAAATGTTGTTATCACACCTGATTAGATTAGCTTCGCTGTGTGATTTTAATAAAATAAACTCCACGATTTTCAACATTGCCAAAGTATTATGATTCAAGTTTGATTTGTTAAACGAGTGAATATGAAACATATAAGCCTTAGCAAAATCAATAAACATGTCATCTAATCTATCTTTGCTATTTCGATTATTGTTGTTATCAAATTTATTGAATCTGTAACATCCCTTCCATACATGGCTTTCCCATGTAATCGCTAACTTTGAGTTGAATATGTTACTCTTACAAAACTCAATAAAACCTTCAACATTTAATGATGGATTATTAGTATTTATTGGCTCGAATAAAATCACATTGGTCATTCAGAACTCCAGGCTCTAAAGTTTTTGCAGGTAAAACACTCTACGTGTTCGTGTTTACAATCAGTGAATCCAAAAGAATTTAAAACATATTCTGTAAAGAGCTTCTTGTTCTGTGTGCTATCGCTATCCTGAAATATCTTCGATAGAGGTTCAAAAAATGAATGAAGTTTCATATCAATATAGTGAACATTATCTGGGCTATTTTTTACGTATATCCCTGATGAGTTAATAGATTTATGGTCTAATGCTTTAGCGATCACTTCAACTGAGGCTCCTTCCTTTGCTAAACGAGAACCAAGGGTATACCTGAATCGTCTGGCATTCAGCCTTATAGGATTATGGGTTCTTGATGACTGGATATTAAATTTAGTGGTGATTTTATCTAATTCTCTAGAGATAAATGAATTCTTCATATGTAAAAAATCAGTTGCCATAATGGTGTCCAAACTTTGACCAGACTGAATTGATATGGATTTTTTGGAGTCCATGAATATAGGTAATTCATTTTTTATATTACCAATGCCCTGATTAATACTATCTTCGATATGTTTTTGATTCACATCAACCAAGGTTGTTAGTTTTTCATAAAGGCAGTCATCGATACTTACCAAGCTAAACTCACTTCTAAAGTCCTTCCTTTGTTTTACTTTCGGTATGTTTAGAAACCAACCTTCTCCCGTTCTGATAAGGTCCTTCGCTTTTAAGGACGTTAACTGTAATGGCCTCCTTCCCGTGGTTGCTAAAAGAATGACATAGCAATAAAGATACATTGGCATTTTGTTTTCTTTCAAAAATTTGCTGATACTTTCAAGTATGATTTTCAGCTCTTCTTCCGTTAGCGGTCCACTATTTGGATCTCTTCGTTTGACGGCTTCTCCTGTCAAATTAGTTTTAATCTTTATTTTTTCCAGCATTGTTAAAGCTGAAGTTTCAACTCCTACATAACCGAGTTTTTTCCACTTCGTTAGAAACTGTTTTATAGAATTTAGCTTGTAGTTTTTCTCAGGGCCTAAACTGACATTAAATTGATAAACAGCATTAGCATCTATAGTCTTAATGTCTATCATCCCTAACCATTGACTAAAAACTTGGTTTATGTTTTTTGTGTAACCTGCACTGTATTCAGCCGAAAAATAAGCCAAGGTCGTAAGGTAACCAATACGCATCGGTTCTGGCATTTTATCGGCAATCTTATATGGGAAAATACAAGTCTCTTTATCTAATTGCCATGTGGTATCAGAAAGCTTGAAGCTATACCCCTGCATCGTTGCAAAAAATAGATTCTCTTTTCTTAGATTACATTTTTCCATTATATTGACCCTCAGTTATCTTTTTCAAAGATTCATAAACTCTTCCAATAAGTTCCTTTTCTTTCTCTGATATATGTTTGAAATTATAGTTTTCAGACATTTTAGAATCTTTTGACCATCCCATGAGATAGCATCTCAATCCTGATTTTCGATTGATATTCAAATTTGAACTATCAATTTCATTTGAATAGAAATAGTTCCATGAATGCCTCAATCTATGCCCCGATAAACTCTTTAATTCCGGGCTTACTTTTTTAATAGTTGAAATTATTTTCTCATATGCTGAAACAGATAATGGTTCTCCTACCGTTTTACCTGCGCTGTGAGTTACAAACAGGAAGTCATGTTTTTTCTTTTTAGTGATTTTACTTCTACAAGTTTGTATGTAGTCGAAGATCTCCATCACTAACTCGTCTGATAATGGGATTATCCTTTCGCCAGTTTTGACTAATGGCTGATTTAGCCTCCGGTCTTCAATGCAGTCATGTCTTCTGAAGATACTTAGTGTGTTATTTCTAAGATTTAGATCATTTACTTTAAGATTTAGTAACTCACCTGCTCTCAACCCGCAATTTAGTAGCAAGGTAAAAATGAGCCTGTTCCTTCCTTGAACCTCCTTCTGAAAGGGGTTTTGGCTCCCTTCGACTTCCAACAGCTTAAACAGAGTTTTTATTTGTTCTTCACTCAATGATTTGTCTTTTCTGTCGTTCATGCTGTGTGATTTATTTCGTGGGAGATGTGCTCTCAAATTTTCTATGAAAGTATCGATTTCATATCTGGCATGGATTCCCTTCATAGAATGAATCAATCCGCACAACCATTTTAGGTAATTTGAAAAAACGTGTATCCTGTAACTAAAAGTTCGTGTAGCAATCTGCTTTCCTTTGAGTAATCTTACATTCGTAATTTTTTGTTGATCGAATCTTTGCTTTGCATACCGTATCAGGTCATCCACTTCGGCTACACTTAGGAACCGCTTGCTTTCAATCCTATCAATGATTTTAATGTTCCTGCTTTTCATAAAATTGCTAAGGATAAGTAGATTCGTTGCGACTATCTCCATCGTTGATGCAGTCGCACTTCTGTTCCTGACATTAGTTGTGAGATAAAGGTTCTGATAGTAAACTGGTAGCAGTGTTTCTTTGTTGAGAATCAAGCAGCCTCGCTCTCCATTACTCATGACAAATTTTTTTATTTTGAATGACATTATAATAACCCTCCGAAAACTTTACATTTAGTAATCACTACGACTTATCATTATTTTATTGATTTAAATTTTGCAATTTTATTTTGTTATTTTTGTGTTTATTTATAATCCATTTAGATACTTAAAAAAATTTCTTTCACGTGAAAGAAACCAGTACGGCTAGTATCTTGTAGTCATACCCGATTCAAGAAGAAAAACTAATAAAGCCTTATTACATAAGTAATACAGCGGCGCCAAAAAATAATTTGGAAAGTATTCTGTTAAGTTTTGATGTTTTTTGATCTTAATACTTTACAAATTTTAAATCATGAGATTCAAAATAAATATTCATCTTACCGTTTTCCCATAGTAAATATCTCCTACCTCATTCCAGTATTCCTCTTGAATAAATTTAGCTTTACTGCGGAGTTCATCTCCCATATGAACTACCAATGCTCCTCTTTCCAACATGTCACCCAGCAAAATTTTTGCTATATCTTCAGTGGTTAGCTTAAGATGGTCAATGTCATCTGTCATGAAGGAATCTTCATCTGGGAAAAGATCCGGCATTGTTTTCACATAATGGTCTAGCATTCCTCTTGACACACTCAAGCTACAGAGCAACACATGGCCTTCGCCCTTTTCAGTCTCTTTTACAGCAATATTAATTTCATTCTTGGTGATTTTCTTCGATAACTTTCTGAGTAGCTCATTACATTTAATCACTGATAGTATGGTTTCATAAATATAGTTTCGGCTCTCTTCATTTAACTCAGGTAAAAACTGAAATGGATTGTATTCGCTATCTTCGAGGTAATAGCTTAAACAGGCCACGGATTTCTTACTCAATGTATTCACAGGTAATAACCTGATAGCTTCAGCATCAAAAATCTTATCAAAATTTTTTTGACTCACAAGCCGTGAAAGGCTCCCAACATTCATGAATTCTTTGATTTCCACATTGTCCTCACTTTGCAGTTGTTGTTGGTCTGGATTCTTACTATCGAGCCATTCTCGAATTGCTAATGGCGTCAGAAATCCACTGATCGATCTCCGCCTCAATAAAGGCCACAGCTCTCGAACCTAACTTGATAGGTTTAGGGAATCTATTTTCAGAAATCAATCGATAAATCCATGCTTTCTTGTAACCTGTTTTATGTAGCACTTCAGGTAAGCGAATGAGTCGAGTGGTTTGTGTAGTAGATGTGTTCATGATTGTATCTCCTCGTCTTGTCGATGAGTTGATACTAAGTAGCCGGGAACAGGCTTTGAAGGGATGTAGTGGACATTGTTTCATAAGAGATGAACTACTTGCGATATGCTTGATGAGACAATTTATTTTGCTTTGTGCATTGACTTTTTACTGTGAAAATGGTGGTTGAGATTTTGCATACATGAATGCCGGTTTTTCCTAAGAGAAATGATATGCACATTCTTCCCAAGCTATTACACAAACTATGGCATTTTTAATATAAACCTGCGGCCAAAAATATAAGAAACCGCTGGCACCTTCTAAAAACTTCATTTATAAATACCTATGAATTAATTTTTCTTTGAATTTTTAGATTTGGAATGATGTATATGGATGTCAACATTAAAAGTATGCCAGCAACAGGCCCCGCAGGTGGAGGTGACTATAATTTGCCATATGACAGATTACCCGTCCCTGAAGTTTTCGAATCTTTTTGTCGCTCCTTAATTCAACTTAAGGAACAAAATCATCATAACGTATTGTCTGTAAGTGTTAAATCTACTGGTGGTAGAGGCTGTGTTCAATTAGGTGGCGATATTATAGTTAAAATCACTGACAATAATAATGAGTCAGTTAATGACTTATATGATTGCAAAGGAGGGGCGACATTATCTGTATCAAAATACATAAAAGCGGTTGATAAATTCATTGGTAACATATCAGAATGGGATTTTAAATTAAGATCTTTTAATATAATTTCAGCAAGTTTCATTTCAGCCAGAGTCTTCAATACTATATCCGAACAACAAGAGCGGTTGCGTAAATTCGGTATCCGCCATGAAGTTTATGGCCGCGAAGATATTGAATCTTGGATGAAGTCAGTTCATTCTGATAATTTGATAGTTGAGTTTTTTAGTAAGGAATATATTGAAAGACTTCGTGGTGAAGAAGGACTTTGGCAAATCAAGAATCAGGGTATCTGGGGGAAACTAAAGCAAAACTCTTGGAGTAATTACCGTGGGGAGAAAGAAAACAAAGAGTCAGAACCCTATAGTTACATTAATGAGTATGTAAACATTGTTTCCTGTTTACCCACACCAGACAGGCAATCAATTTCATGCTTTATTGAACTTAGACATCATGATTACAATCATTTGTTAGTTACTTTAAGCCAAGATTTTCTTTTAAGTTATGCTTTCGAAGGTTCGGTAACACCACCTGAGTCTGAGTGCCGTCCGTGGCTTTTCAAATCCAACGACAATGAATTTATATGTGATCTTGGAAATCTTCGGATCTCTTTACCATACAATAGCGTTAAAGGTATTTGTAAAGCTTTTGATAAACTCTGGTTTGCTTATAAAGAAAAAATTCAACAAATTGGAAGTTTGTTTTGCAGTTATAACTTTGATGATGATGGTTATTGCAAAAATAGTGTTCCCATCATGAAGATTCCTCTATGGATGTGGTATAGGCTGCATAACTTCTGTGCGGATTTCGATTATGTAGAAAACGAAGGCGAATGGGCCATATTTAACGCTTTGCATAATAGAATCATGGTATTTAACCATTTTAATCATAGTACTTTTCCCTGTCGCTATGTTTCTTTTAGAATAGTGCCCCCACAAAGCATCGATAAATTCGATATTCGCGAAGCTGTTGTTCTTTGGGAACCACCTCAATCATTTAGTCTCCTTACTCAAAAACCATCTGATTTAGCTATCAGGGAAAACCTATATGCTGATGCTTTGACCACTCATGATTGGTTAATCGAATTTTTACTACCGACAGCACATGATTGGTATTTAAAGACCAAAGAACTTCCCCTTCTAACTAAGATTAAACCTTCATATTTATTTAGAGATAGGAATCAAGAAAGGTTTCACGTTAAACATATTGTTTCGCTTTACAATAAACCCTCTCCAACTCTTCTTTCATCCGATTATGAGATGAGTGCTTTCTCAAAATTAATAGCTGACTTGCAAAGTTTTTACCACTGCGGTTCTGATAGCGTTGCATTTCCAAGAGACGAAATGCTCTCTCTATTCAATGCACTTTTAATATTAATAAATAATACTGAATTCCGATATTTAGGATATATCTGTGGATGCTTAAACGCATATCCATCAACTTATGAAAATTTACTATCATCGATAGATGATTTGAAAAAAAGAATCAACAATTATGATAAAAGAACAATGTTAATTGATATGGTTTTTCGCTGCTTTATTGCTTGTGAAAGAGATGGAAAGCTCGCTCTTAATAAGCATATAATCTCACAAATTAATAACCTTCTCTCTCCATTTATTGATAAAATGCACGACAGAAATTTATTAATGAAACAAAAATTGAAAAATGGTTCCTACTGAAGATTCAACCTTTTAGTTGAATAATCATTTGCCAACTATAATTTCTTTAACATTGCGAGAGTGACATCCATAAGATGACGATTCTTATTTATGAAACTCTCAACGTTCTTACAGGTCTCACCTGACATAGCTCTCTCAGCTATTGGTCGATCTGTGTCCTTGAGTTGCTCATCTCCTCGAACCTCATCTGTGAGCTTAGGATAAAGAACTCTGGAAAGGATGGTGTTCGAAAGAGAGACATCATTTAACTTAGCCCACATGAGCAGATCAATCATTGGAAGGATACGGTAGTCAACCAACTTCAGAATCTTTCCCAGACCGAAAGCCTCTTGCTTCCTGCCCTTGATTCCATACTCTTTCCTCCACACAGGAAGTAGTGCACGAAGCGAGCCTATGATTTCTTCATCTGATGAGCTTTCGAGGTCTAAGTAGGTGTATACGCGGCTTTCATTGGTTCCCAGAAAAACGGCTCTCATACTTTGAGTGAGTGGCTGCTCTTTGATCTCTTTCTTAAGTTGATCAGTTCCTTTGACAAACGATTCCTGAGAGAACATCCCAAGAGATCTTTTGAGTGCTTCAACATGATTGAAGGTGACTTGTCGTATGTGCGTTTGGCTTTCCGTCAGATGAGTGTTGCTATCAAACGTTTTACTGATTAAGGGCTTACCTGCAAGGATCTGGTTAAAATAAACATCCCCTTCTCCAAAAAACTCAATTGAATCGAGGATGTTCTTTCTGACCTGTAACTCCTTATGTAAGCCTTTCAAAGTGCAAGACTCAACATCAACATAGTTGTCGTAGTCAAACCAAGCCTGTAGCTCTTTGTAGATCTGAACCGTATCCATACCGAGGCCTTACATTTGTGTTTTTATAGCTCAATGTAGAAGTCAGCTCATCATCACCTTGAACCAGCTCTTCAATCAACAAGCTGTGAAACAGTAACAACGGCTGATAAAATTGAGTATAATTAAGACGTTTTTTTCAGTGTCTTACAACGGTTTTTAAGGTTATTTTTGAGTGTTGGTATCTATGATGGTATAAAAACCTTAACTCCAATAAAAACCTTTCAAATCAGCATTTTAATCACAAGTTCGATTTCTGCAGGGACACCAGACCTGCCCTGTACTTAAACCCGCCCTATCAATTAAAACTCTTAATAATCAATATCAAGCCATTACTGACGGCTATCCCCCTTTGCCCTTTTTCTTCTCAGAATCAATAATCATTTGCCGGCCCTGGCTATGTTCTTTAGGCAAATCCATCAACACTAGTGAATGAGTTGTGATTATGACCTGCCAGGTCTGGGTTATCAGCTGGATACCTGTGCTTTAAATATCTTTTTTATTTTAATGCATCCTGTTTTATTTCTGCATAACGGGCTATCAGTTGCTTCAGATGCATCTCCAGCTGAGTTCTGACAGCCGCAGGCAAAGGTTCGCCTGCTGGATTTTGTGATAATACCCTTAGCTGCTCTTCAGCCGGTATGGATTGATTAAAGGACTGCATAGCGGAAAAAACGACTGACTTCAGCTCACTGACCGTCAGGTATTTTCCTTTCTGCCCATCCAGTTCGTTCAGCCTGTCACTCAGTTTTTGTAGTGTCGCCATTCCCTGAGACCAGCCATTCAGCTGTTCTGTTGGCAATGCGGCAGCATTAAGCTGTTGCTGCCACTGCTGGATTAGTGGCTTAGCCTGCTCCGGCCAAAGTACCCGGACCTGTTCCAGCAACTGTCGACTGTATTCAATATTCCAGTCAGGAGGCAATTTACCCAGCCGGGCAAGCTGCTGCTGTGTTTGTGTTATTAAAACCTGTGGTAACGCCCCTGCCCCATAATGGTTGTTCCGTTTTCATTGGCTTCCTGCCTTAGCTTATGACTTGGCTTTCGGCATCTGGGAAACCAGCGACAGATTGACGTCCATCCCTTCCACCTGGAAGTGCGGCACGGCATAGAGCTTCACGCGGAAGAAACCCGGGTTATCCTCAATATCCTCCACCGTCACTTTCGCGTCGCGCAGCGGGTGAGAAGCCTGCAGCTCGTCGCCCGGATCGGTCATTTCAGTCACCAGACTACGAACCCAGGTGTTCAGCTCAAGCTCCAGCAGACGACGGTCCTTAGTGGTACCGATGTTTTCACGCTGAATAAGCTTCAGGTAGTGGGCAATACGCGACAGCAGGAAGATGTACGGCAGACGCGCATTGATGCGGCTGTTGGCTGTCGCATCCGCGGTGTCATACAGGGCTGGTTTCTGGGTCGAGTTCGCCGAGAAGAAGCACGCGTAGTCGCGGTTATTGTAGAAGGAGAGCGGAATAAAGCCGAGATTGGCGAACTCAAATTCGCGGGTTTCCGGGATCATCACTTCAGAGGGGATTTTCACCTGATTGCCGGTGCCGAGGTCATACAGGTGGATAGGCAGATCCTGAACGGCACCACCGGCCTGCGGGCCACGGATTTGCACACACCAGCCGTTATTGATAAAGCTGCGCACCATGTTGGATGCAAAGGCGAAGGATGCGTTGGCCCAGAGGTATTTGTCGTGATCCGGGCCTTTCACTTCTTCAACATAGTTGAAGCTGCGCACGGGTACGGTATCCGGGCCATACGGCAGGCGGCCCAGCACACGCGGCATCACCAGACCGATATAGCGGGAATCATCCGTCTCACGAAACGATTTCCACTTGATGTACTCGGCACGGTCAAAGTAGTTACCGATATCTTTTATAGCCGCCACTTCCTCCATCGAATCCTTGAGGAAAAATTTAGGGCCAGCGGAGCCGATAAACGGCATATGCGCAGCAGCAGAGACTTTAGAGATGTTGCGCAGAAGCGTTACATCCTGAGCGGAAGCATCAAACTCGTAGGCGGAAATCAGCGCGGCAATCGGCTCTCCACCCGGGGTGTCATACTCATCAATATAGGTATGCTTATACAGTCCGCTCTGGATAATTTCCGGGCAGTCTTCGAAGTCCTGTCGCAGGTCTTCTTTGGACATATCCAGCAGTTCAACCTTCACGTTCTGACGGAAATCGGTTTTGTCGACAAGCGATTTCACGCCGCGCCACAGACTTTCTACCGCCTGGAAGTCCTCATGGTGCATGACAGCATCAAGCTGACGACTAATCTGGTAGTCCAGCTCAGCGATATGATGGTCAATCAGGTTTTTGTCGAGTTTTTCAACTTTTGAGCCCGCTTTTGTCAGGCACTCCAGGAACACCTGCATCCCGGCCGTTAAACGTTCATCCGCAGTCGCATCCGACATCGCCTGCGCATCCTGCCAGATATCCAGTGCACTGAGTTCGGAGACCGGGTTCAGATTGATTTTTTTAAACAGAGACGCATAAACCCCACCAGCGGCCGGACGTTCCAGCACCACACTCTCGCCACCCGCGGCATTCTCATTTTTTACAGACATCAACATCTTCCTTATTAATCCGTTAAAACATCCTGACCGTTATGGCTGTTTAGGGGCCAGAGCAGACAATTCAGATCTGAGTTCTGCGCTTAATGCCGGGTCGAGCAGAATTTTTTCAAGCTCTTTCCGGAAAGCCTGATTGTCCAGCAGGTTAGCTTTTAAATCGCGAAGCAGATTACGCATGGAAAGCATCGCCTTCAGCTGAGGGATCTGCCGGGAAACCTGCTCAGGGGTGAAATCCTTCATACTCTGGAATGTCAGATTGATATTGTCTTCGCTACCGTCACCGGCAAGCGTGTTTTTAACGGTGAGATTTACTTTTGGGGAATATTCGGAAAGTACTGAGTCAAAGTTATTTTTGTTCAGATTAACTTTTTTGCGTTCAGAGAGTGGCGCGGACTCCTGACCATTACTGAAGTCGCCCGCCACCAGTAATTTCAGGGGGAGTTCGGTTTTCTTGCTCGCCCCGCCCGTATGCAAATCAAGTTTTAAATTGATACGTGCCTTGGGTATTTCGGACTGAAAGGAAGAGTTAGACATGGCTGTCCCTGTTCTATGGAGTGATAGAAACCGCCACAGCCAGTGTCAAATATTAAGAATGGCTTACCCTGCCATAAAACATTCCTGCTATTAAACATTCAATGAAAAGCAGGACCTGCGGTCAGAAGCGAGTACATTCCATTTACTGGCGATATGACGCGATGAAAGAGCGTAAATCCTGAATTTATTTTTCAGATAAACACCCATGGCGCGAGTTTAGAAATAGTGGGTCAGCTAAAGGAAATGATAATATGTAACCATATGTAACAAAGCAATCTTGCCAGAAAATATCTTATACTGATCTGATATATAAGATTTTTCTTAAGATTTCGGCTGTGAGGCGCATGATAGCTGGGACTAAAAAATGTTTCAGTGAATAGTTCATTGCGGGATTGAGCAGAGAAATTACCCAATGCTAAAAAGTGCGGTTCATGCTTTTTTTACAGGATAGCGGCAGAAAGTGAAAACGAGAACCAGCCCAAACGGGTTAGTTTTTATAATAAGTTATGTTAATGATTTGTGGCACTGTTATACGCTGCTAATGTGCCTGTTGCCGCTAAGAAGTTCATCGACTTTCCCGACGACACGCCGAGGGCGTCATACCATAAACCTGCCGGAAACGATGGCTGAAGTGGGCTGAAGAGTGGTAACCACACTGAAGGGCAATATCGGTCAGCGTAAGATCGGGCCGCTCAAGCAACATCCTTGCACGATCCATACGACGGCGCATCACGAACTGGTGTGGTGCCTCGCCAGTGGTGTGACGGAACATGCGGGCAAAGTGAAACTCACTTAATGCCGCTTCCTGCGCCAGCACAGACAGGGTTAAAGGCTGATCGAGATGGGTTTCAATAAATTCCAGAACCCGCCGTAATACCGCGGGAGCCAGTCCACCCCGCACCTGGGGCAGTTGCCACTTTACTTCACTGTAGTGCTGCAGCAGATGGGTCAGCAAGAGTGTTGATGCGCTGCTCAGCGTCAGCTGGCTGGCGGGCTGTTGCCAGTCGCTGCTCAGCAGAAAGTGTCGATAGAGCTGGGTAATGCGGTCATCAGCAGAAAAGACTTTCTCATGCAGGTTTAACTGCGCCGGACTGCGGTCCCAGACCCGTTCGGCCAGTTGCCGTAGCTGGTTCTCGCTGCAATAGAGATGAACAAAGGCGAGATCCGCACGCAGATCCCAGGTCGATTCCGTGCCAGCCGGCATCAGACAGAAGCGATCGGGTGCGCCACCGTTACGCCAGCCATGCGGGGTTTTATGCCAGGTATCGTAGCCGCCCGCCACGTAAAGGCTCAGCGTGTGATGGTCGCTGAGATTTGTCACGCGATCGCCACTATTAAACCAGGCTGCCAGCTGAATGCCGCTGTGAAGCTGCACCTGATCGCGCAGTTGTGCTTTGTGGCGTTGCAGCATGTCAAAGGTCTGGAAGCGACTCATCGGGGTATCAGTTCAGATAAACAGAGTGCCAGTTTACGGATTGCGCGGGACAGAAAACAGAGCACATCGGGACAGAGAGTAAAAATGCGCAAGATTTTGCAAACCCTGCGCAATCCGCTGCAAGACCAGGGAGCGTTGCGGGTGCAGACTCGGCGTTTTGCGGTGGAGAATCTGGTAATGAACCTGTTTTTGTATCTCTCAGTCGTGCTGATCTGGGGCACGACCTGGATTGCGATTTATGCGCAACAGTCTGCAGGCATCAGCGCCGTAACTGTCGCTGTCTTCTGGCGTTTTTTGCTGGCCTCGCTGGTCATGTTATTGCTGCTTAAGCTGATAAAGCGTCTGCACAGGCTGACGCTGCAGGATCACCTCTTCTGTGTGCTGCAGGGCTGTTGCGTTTTTGGCTTTAACTTTGTCTGCTTTTATTACGCCTCTGGCTATATCAGCAGCGGACTGGAGTCGGTCATTTTCTCTATGGCGGTGATGTATAACGCCATTAATAGCTGGATATTTTTCCGTCAGCGCCCTTCCGCACGTCTGATTCCGGCGATAGTGCTCGGCATGGCGGGCATTATTGCGTTGTTCTGGCACGATCTGCGCAGCACTCAGGCCTCGACCGGCTTGATGTGGGGCATTGGGATAAGTGCGCTGGGCACCCTGGGATTTTCATTCGGCAATATGATCAGTCAGCGGCATCAGCGTCTGCAACGTGACGTGCTGACAACCAACAGTTACGGCATGTTATACGGTGCGCTGATCATGGCACTGGTCTCGCTGCTGCAGGGTGTTTCGCTGCAGCCGACATGGAATACACAGTGGTTTGGGGCATTGATCTATCTGGCTATCGTGGGATCGGTGATGGGATTCGGGGCCTATTTTACGCTGGTGGGACGTATCGGAGCCAGTCGGGCTGCCTATACAACGGTGCTGTTTCCGCTGGTGGCGCTGGCACTCTCTACCCGTTATGAAGGATATGAGTGGCATGCCAGCGCCATCCCTGGCCTTGTCATGATTTTACTGGGCAATGTCGTGATGTTTGCCCGTTGGCCGGCAAGTCGTCGCCGGATAATCATCTGACGCGGAGGCGGGCTGAGGCCCGCGTCCGGATGGGCGTTATGCCCACTGCTGCTGAAGGAGTTTCTGTGGTTTATTGATCGCTTTACGCGCAATCCAGTAGAGCAAAACACGCTCATCGTCACTATCACGATCGGCCATCGACAGCAGTTTTAATGCCAGCGTCGATTTGGTCACAGGCTGTTGTTCTGTACTGAGTTCAATCACCGCCTGACCGATGATGCAGCAAACTTCATCCTCACTGGTGCTGGATTCATATGTCCGGTCTTTCATATTTCCTCCTGATAAGTGAACTCTTAGCCTGGCAAATAATCTGTAAACCTGCTCACAGAATCATCTTAATGAAACATTATCTTACGGCTAATTACGCTTAATCATTAAGCTGCCGTTTTGCTTACTTTTGACGCGACGTCGCTAACCTCTCCCGATGCCATTCATACCGCCTGAATGGCATTTCATTCCCCGATCCGTTCCGTTCATGCCTTTACTGCTCACGCGCGCGAATCACTGCTTTATTCTGACCGCAGTTTCCAGATTCCCGGACGGGAGAGATAAATTATGAACCAGACTCAACAGGCTTCTTACCAGCGTGCTCGCTGGCTTACATTGTTCGGAACGGTAATCACTCAGTTCGCGCTGGGGTCAGTCTACACATGGAGTTTGTTTAACGGCCAGCTGTCACAGAAGCTGGATGCGACGGTCAGTCAGGTCGCTTTTTCGTTTGGTCTGCTGAGCCTGGGGCTGGCTATTGCCTCCTCGCTGGCCGGTAAATTACAGGAACGTTTTGGCGTACGCCGCGTCACTATCGGGGCGGGTGTGCTGATGGCGCTGGGTTTCTGGCTTACCGCGCATGCTAATAACCTGATGATGCTCTATTTCAGCGCCGGACTGCTGGTGGGTCTGGCGGATGGCGCAGGTTACCTGATGACGCTCTCAAACTGCGTGAAGTGGTTTCCGGAGCGCAAAGGGATGATCTCTGCCTGTGCGATTGGCGCTTACGGTCTTGGCAGTCTGGGATTCAAATTTATCTGCGGGGCGCTGCTGGCAACAGTGGGTCTGGAGCAGACCTTTATGATCTGGGGCGTGCTCGCGATGTCGATGATTATCCTCGGTGCACTTCTGATGCGTGATGCCCCCCTTCAGGATACCGGGAGCAGCACGAATGGTCAGCAACATGCGCGGGATTACACGCTGGCACAGTCGGTGCGTCTGCCTCAGTACTGGATGCTGGCGCTGATGTTCCTGACAGCCTGCATGAGCGGTCTCTATGTGATAGGCGTTGCCAAAGATATCGGCGAAGGGCTGGTGCATCTGACTACGCAGACCGCTGCCAGTGCGGTAACGGTGATTGCGATTGCCAACCTGAGTGGCCGTCTGGTGCTGGGCATACTGTCTGACAAAATGATGCGCATTCGGGTTATTTCACTGGCGCAAATCGTGTCGCTGATCGGGATGAGCGTGCTGCTGTTTACCCGAATGAATGAGATCACCTTCTTCCTGTCACTCGCCTGTGTAGCCTTCAGCTTTGGCGGTACCATCACGGTATTCCCGTCGCTGGTCAGTGACTTTTTCGGCCTTAACAACCTGACAAAAAACTATGGTCTGCTCTATCTCGGATTTGGTATCGGAAGCGTGCTGGGCTCACTGGTCGCCTCGCTGTTTGGCGGGTTCACCGTCACCTTCAGCCTGATTATGACGTTGCTGGTCATCTCCCTGTTCCTGTCACTCACCATCCGCTTACCACAGAGTTCTGTTACAGCAACACCTGTATTGCAACGTCATTAACCATCACGACGGGCCGCGCCAGAGCGGCCCGTTCACGTTTAGCCGCGGAATCGCGGCTCTGCCATGCCCGCCACAGAGACGTCCACCGCAAAGATATCGCCTGACTGCGGATAGCGCGCCAGCTCCTCTTCGGTGCGATCTTCCCGTGAACTGGTAATAAACAGCGTTTTAAGATCGGCGCCACCAAAGGCCACCATGGTTGGCCACTTCACCGGCAGCAGGATCTCATCGACGATTTCGCTGCTCTGGGGATCGATGCGTACTACGCGACCGCCATCAAACTGTGCGGACCAGTAAAATCCTTCGCTATCCACTGCGGCACCATCCGGCAATCCACCTTTCGCGTCGAAACGGCGGAACAGGGTGCGTTCGCCCGGTTCGCCCTGCGCGTTTAATGGATAGCGATAGAGCGCTTCATTCGGCGTGTCACTGTGATACATCCAGCGCCGGTCGGGAGAGAAGGCCAGTCCGTTGGAAATTTTAATGTCACGCGCCTTGACCTCCAGCTTCATGTCAGGCGTCACGCGGCACAGCAGCCCGCCATTTTTGTCCTGCGGTTCCCACAGGCTGCCGCACCAGAAATTCCCCCAGGGATCAACGCGGCCATCATTAAAGCGACTTTGCGCAGCCACACCGGGATTCTCTGCGATCTTTCTCTCTGGCTTACCCTGCGCATCCAGCAGCCAGACACCGCCACGCAATGCTGCTATCAGACCGCCCTGCTCACGCAGACCGATGCATCCCACCTCTTCCGCCTGCGGGAAGGTTTGCAGTTCACCGCTGACCGGATCAAAACGGTGAATGGCGGGTGCCAGAATATCGACACAGTACAGCACCTGTTCTTCCACTGACCAGAGCGGGCATTCGCCCAGTTCAGCCTGTAAAGCCAGAATATTTTTAACGTCATGCACCATGTTTCTCTCCCGTTGAACTGACATGCTAATAATGTAGTTGTAAAAACTTTCAAATGAGAATTATTTTCGCTTGATTTTGAGACTATTCTCTTTGATAGTATTTACTATTCAGTTCATTCTTATTTCTTTATTATTCTCCGCTGCAAGACGCAGCACTCTGAAATATTCCGTCATACCTTCTTAAATAACTCTACAAAGCCTGCATCTTCACTCCACTTTTCCAGCGTAGTGTCATAGTCATTGGAAAAGAGGAGAAGCTTCCGATGAAGAGATTAATTAAAGTCGCTTCGGTGGTTGCGCTGATGACCTTATTAAGTGGTTGTATCATCAGCCCCAGACACGACAATGGCTGGCACCGCGGGGGTGGCGGCGGATATCATGGAGGCTACTATGGAGGTTATCACGGTGGGTATCATGGCGGTCACCATCGCCGCTAACGGGCAAAGATGTCACACAGCATAAAATAAAAGCATTAAACTTTAAGGGCGGGATAATTATCCCGCCCGTTTTATTTAGCTTTTCACAGCATAATTACACTGGAACCACGCTTTCTGCAGTCCCGGAATATGACTCTCCTGCGCAGGTAACGCCTCGACTTTATCAAAGCCTTTATTACTGCAGTAATTCGCCAGATCAATATTCATTGCATCACGATTGACCTTTACCGGGTCAAAACGGTACTGCACGGTATTTGAGCCTGGATCTTCATCTACACGTTCAAATGCCCCGGGTTTGCTGGCAGTACATCCACTCAGCAAAATCAGCGCCAGTGCGCCGGTTATTAGTTTTTTCATTAAGTTATCCTCACGTTGCCGCGCAGTTTATGACGCAGCATGCCGCGCATCCATAGGATTAATGCGCGAAAGTTCAAAACTTGAGAAGCTTTTACCGATTAATGTAATACGATTAAACGGCTATCACTATCATGCACGGCGTGACAAGATGCATTCAGACAAAACGAAGACTGCACCACACCAGGAAATGCCAAAAATAAAAATCTGTTCCTCTCTTCCCTGCCCGCGCTTAGCGGGCTTTTTTTCGCCCGCCATTCCGCTGCTCCGCTGCCGCTTACTGGCCAGTCAGTGCAATCATTCTACGTAACAGGTTAGCGGCGCGCTTGTCAGGTAATGCCAGAATCGCGCTGTAGAGATCAATCGACATGGCACACAGCGATGAGCGATCAACCGCCGTGTCGGCAGGCATATTCAGCTGCTGCAGCTTATCCCCCCACTGCTGATAGAGCCGGGCGACAATTTTTTGCAGATCATCCTGCGCCTGCGTCTTATCCAGCGGTTGCTCGGGAAGTGGACTGTTCAGCAGCAGCTGCTCCATGGCATCCGCCTCTTTGCGATTCAGCGACGGCGGCAGCGTGGTCAGCAGATTGATGCCACCACTCACCTGCGGATAGAGATAACGGAAGCAGAGGCCCGGATCGATTTGGTTCAGCGCCCGCATCTCTTCAACCGAGACGCTGATATAGTTGACCACCGCCGCATCAGTTCCGCGCATCAGCCGCTGATTAATCACCTCAATCAGCCAGCCACGTAGCTCGCCCGTCGCCTTCTCAGCTGGTTCCCCCGCCCGGATGCGCCGGGTCAACTCCTGGGTCAGCAACAGCCATAACGCCGGTTCCTGAGTCTGCAGCACCCGATAACCCGGCATCTTTGCCAGTTGATTTACCGCCTGCTCACGCTGACTGGCCTGCAACTGATGCGGCGCAACCCAGCTGAACCAGAGCAGATTCGCCAGTATCAGGGGCAGCAGAAAGATGATCAGCCCCTGCCACAAACGCAGCCGGGTGGTTTTGATCAGTACAATTACAATCAGCGCCAGCAGCGCAAACGCGGCCAGCGTAATAAAAAGCAGAGCATTCATGCGGCGGGATTAATCCTTACGCACATCGATCAGCACAGGACAGTGAGCACGCTCAATAACCGATGCGCTGACCGAGCCTTTTAACAGCCGATTCAAAGAGGAGAGATGGCGACGTCCCATGATAATCATGCTGGCCTTAAGCTGTTGCGACTGGGCAACAATAGTATCTGCCGCGTCACCCGCCAGAATCATGCCCCGCGCATTAATGCCCGCGCGCAGTAACGGAGCCAGTGCATGGCGCACCACCATTTCTGCCGTATTCTGCTCATCCTGCGCAGCCACAAAATCGGCCGGATCTTCACCCGCATCGATTTCCATTGGCTGATTACAGGAGGAGTAAGCGGGATCGACGCAGCACAGCACGACCACCTCGGCGCGATGCGCCAGCGCTTCTTCAATGGTTAAGGCGACCACTTTTTCCGCTACCGGAGAGTGATCAATGGCCATCAGCAGGGTTTTCATCGAATGCTTATCCTTCTATCGCGGCGACTTTGCCGATTTCACGCACCAGTGCCTCTTTACACTTCAGCATCTCGTCACGAAAACGGGCTTCGTGTCGCAGAAAACGTGCAGAAGGCACCAGCAAAGAGACAGAAAAACGACCAAACAGCGTATCCAGCGCAAACGCCATGGTAGAGATACCTTCCAGCGTTTCACCGCGATCCACGGCGATACCGGTTTCGCGCACTTCCCTGATAAGTTGCAGCAACTGAGGCAGCGTTTTCACCGTCATATCGGTTAACTCCTGCCAGGCGTCGCCAACGATCGTCCGTACATCTTTTTCACACTCCAGCGCCAGCAACGCCCGTCCACCGGAGGTGCTGTAGAGCGGCAGATTGAGTCCCATATGCGGAACCACCCGAAGCTCACGCGACGCCACCACGTGGTGAATAATCGCCAGCTGACTGCCGCTGGCGCGCGCCAGCGAGACGGTTTCATTGGTGTCGGAAGAGAGTTTTTCCAGCAGCGGACTGACCAGATCAACCACATCGGTATGTACGCTGGAGATCAGTTTTAACAGCGCCGGCCCCAGACGCAATCCGCCCGCCCCGCTGCTGCGCACCAGCTCTGCGCTGTCGAGCGCGGCAACAATACGCTGCACCGTTGAGCGCGGCAGTTCGACCGCCTGAGCAATCTCACCGAGGCTCATGCCGCCGGGCTGTTCGCCAAGCGCATTAAGAATTTTTGCCGCACGGGCAATGACCTGTATACCGCCCGTTTTTTCATCCTCGCGGCTGGAGGGTTGATGTGCCATAGCGTCGTCCTGTTTGAGCTGCCTTACTGTAGCGCGAATGCCGCACTTTTTACAGCCTGTACCACATTGCAATACAGTATACCGGGATGTAATATTACGACCTGTATCACATCGCAGTACACTGCATCATAATAACGAGATCGCCTGCAATGAACGCTAAGCCTGCCGCCGCGCCGGCCCCTCATCCTTTTACACTGCGACTGGCACTGGGATTAGTCGGCGTGCTCATCGCCGCCCTGACCTCCGGGCTGAACGATCGCGTCAGTGATATCGCGCTGGCCGATATCCGTGCCGCGATTGGCATCAGTTACGATCAGGGTAGCTGGATTATCTCTGGCTATCAGGCGGCAGAAGTAGCCGCCATGATGATTGCGCCCTGGTTTGCCGTCACCCTGTCGCTGCGGCGTTTTACGTTAGGCGTGTCGGCGGGATTTATGCTGACTGGCATTCTGCTGCCGCTGGTGCGGGATCCGACGCTGTTTATCAGCCTGCGCGTATTGCAGGGCCTGTTTGGCGGCGCCTTACCGCCAATGCTGATGACAGTCGCCCTGCGCTTTCTGCCGCCGCCCTTTAAACTTTTTGGCCTGGCGGGCTATGCCCTCACCGCGACGTTTGGCCCCAATATGGCGGCCTCGCTGGCCTCGTTGTGGACCGATCACGTCAGCTGGATGATGGTGTTCTGGCAGGTCGTGCCGTTGATGCTGATCGCTATGCTGCTGACAGGATGGGGATTGCCCCGGGATCCGCTGCGACCGGAACGCTTTCAGCAGATCGATCTGTTCGGCATGGTGACCGGCTGCAGTGGTGTTGCGCTGCTGATTCTGGTGCTGACCCAGGGTGAGCGCCTCGACTGGCTGAACTCGCCACTGATTACCGGTATGTTGCTCACCGCGCTGCCGCTGCTGCTGGTTTTCCTGATTAATGAGTGGTTTCACCCGCTGCCGCTGTTTAAATTGCAGATGCTCCGACGGCCAAATCTGGCGCATGGCTTGCTGGGCCTGGCCTGCGTGCTCATCCTTGGGCTTTCAGGCTCCGCGCTGCCTTCGGCCTATTTTGCTCAGGTCAGCGGCTTTCGCACACTTGAGTTTGCCCCGCTGGCGCTGGCGGTAGGCCTGCCGCAACTGCTGATCGCACCACTGATTGCAGCCCTGCTGAATATCCGCTGGATCGACTGCCGCTGGATGCTGACGGCGGGCGTCGGCTTGCTGGTGACCTCCTGTCTGCTGGGCACACAGATCACCAGTGACTGGGCGAGACAGAATTTCTGGCTGCTGCAGATCCTGCAGGCGTTCGGACAACCGATGATCATTTTGCCGATACTGATGAGCGCCACCAGCGTTGTGGCCCCGCCAGAAGGCCCGTTTGCCTCGGCGATGTTTAATACGGTGCGCGGCTTTTCCAGCATCGCTGCCTCTACGCTGGTTGAGGTTTTCCTTTCGCATCGTGAGCAGTTTCACTCCAGTGTGCTGATTAATCAGGCGGCCAGTCGCAGCTGGCTGATGACAGCGCCGACGGCCAGTCAGGCCAGCAGCAGCTTGCCGCTGTTGCCGGATGGCAGCATCAGCGCCGCCGATAATCTCAGCGGATTCGCTACCCTGGTCAGGCATCAGGCCACGATCCTTGGTCTGAGCGACAGCTGGCTGATGCTGACCGGCTTTGCCGCCTGCCTGTTATTGCTTACCGCCATCCTGCCAAAACGGGTGTGGCCGCCTCAAACTTTGATTCAAAACCCTTCCCGGAATAACTGAATATGCGTGCTTTCGAAATGAAAAGAACCCTGCTGCTGAGTCTGTTGCTGCTGGTGTTACTGGCCATCGCTTTTGTGGTCTGGTCACTGATGACCGGCAATGATCACCGCACCAACGACGCTTACGTCAATGCGGACTACACCCTGGTGGCACCGAAAGTCTCGGGCTACATCAGCCATGTGCAGGTGCAGGATAATCAGCAGGTCAAAGCGGGTCAGCTGCTGGCGACGCTGGACGATCGTGACTATCGTGTGGCGCTTGAGAGTGCGGAGGCTGACCTGCAGGTGAGCCAGGCGAAACTGCTGAGCAGTCAGGCACAGCTGGAGCAGCAGCAGTCGGTGATTGATCAACAGAAAGCCAGCGTCGCGGCCAGCGAAGCCTCTGCGCAGTATGCCGGTCAGAGCGCCGATCGTTATAACCGCCTCTATAAAAGCGGTACCGTGGCAGCCGACGATCAGCAGAAAGCCAGCTCAAACCAGCGCTCGGCGCTGGCAGCCGTGCATCAGAGTCAGGCCGCGCTGGCGTCGGCAGTAAAACAGGTGGGGGTGTTACAGGCGGCGGTGCGTTCTGCGGAAGCGGATGTTGCAGCGGCGAAGGCCAGCGTCGATCAGGCCAGGCTGAATCTCTCCTACACCCGCATTACTGCGCCCGTTGACGGCATGGTAGGTCAGCGCTCGGTGCGGACCGGCGCGTACGTATCAGCCGGCACCCGTCTGCTGGCGGTGGTGCCACTGCAGCAAACCTACATAACCGCTAACTATCTTGAGACGCAGTTAAGCGATGTGCGTCCCGGCCAGCGGGTGCGGATCCGGGTGGACGCCCTGCCGGGCGAGACCTTTACTGGTCATGTGGACAGCATCGCACCGGCCACCGGCGCAACTTTTTCGGCGATCTCTCCCGATAACGCCACCGGCAACTACACTAAAGTCGTTCAGCGTCTGCCGGTGAAAATTGTGCTGGATGGCGACCAACAGCATCTGGCTCAGTTACGTGTAGGCATGTCGGCGATCCCTGAAATCGAAGTGCCGTAAAATTGTGAGCAATATCTCAGAACGGACCTATTTCATTTGGGGAGGATTCCGCGTAAATTAGCGCTCGATCCTGTTCTGAGTTATTCAGATCAACCCGGAAAAGAGCAGACCATGACTGTAAATGGCGATCTCTTTTCCACATCTGTTCGCGTTGCACTGGTTTGGGATCGCCATCATCGTAACCGCTCAGAGGAGTTGCTTTGTGAAATATGCCTTGATGGGAATATCTTTTTTCGCGTTACTTTGGTTCGGAACCTTTGTTCTGCTGCTGAAGTAATGGCGTGACAGTGCCGCCACGGGGCGACCCCTGAGTCGCCCCTGCTGGCTGTCAGCGTTCTTCTTCCATTTTTATGCTGCCTGGCAATATGCCATCGGCACGAAACATCGCTTTAATTCCCCGTACCGCCTGACGAATACGATCGCTGTTCTCTATCAGCGCAAAACGCACGTGCGTGTCACCATAGTCGCCAAACCCGATACCGGGCGAGACACAGACTTTCGCCTCCTGCAGCAGTTTCTTGGCAAACTCCAGCGACCCCAGATGTGCGTAATGGTCCGGTATTTTTGCCCAGACGTACATTGAGGCTTTCGGGTTATCCACCATCCAGCCCGCTTCATGCAATCCTTTGACCAGCACATCACGGCGGCGTTTGTACTGCTCTGCGATGTCGCGCACGCACTGTTGATCCCCTTCCAGCGCCGCAATCGCCGCCACCTGCAGTGGCGTAAAGGTGCCGTAGTCATGATAACTTTTGATTCGCGCCAGCGCGGCGACCAGCTCTTTGTTGCCCACCATGAAACCGATGCGCCAGCCCGCCATGTTGTAGCTTTTTGACAGGGTAAAGAATTCGACGGCGACATCACGCGCGCCCGGCACCTGCATAATCGATGGCGCTTTCCAGCCATCGTAGACGATGTCGGCATAGGCCAGATCGTGGATCACCAGCACGTTGTACTGCTTCGCCAGCGCAATCACCCGTTCGAAAAAGTCGAGCTCCACACACTGTGCGGTAGGGTTGGACGGGAAGCCAAGGATCATCATTTTTGGCTTGGGATAGCTCTCGCGAATGGCGCGTTCCAGCTCATTGAAGAAGTCGACACCCGCCACCAGCGGCACCGAGCGTACCTGCGCCCCGGCAATCACCGCACCGTAGATATGGATCGGATAGCTGGGATTGGGCACCAGCACGGTATCACCGTGATCCAGCGTCGCCAGCATCAGGTGCGCCAGGCCTTCTTTGGAACCGATGGTGACAATCGCCTCTGATTCAGGATCGATCTCAACCTGATAGCGATCGGCGTACCAGCGCGAGATTGCCCGGCGCAGGCGCGGAATACCGCGAGAAGTGGAATAACCGTGGGTATCGTCACGCTGCGCCACCTGGCATAACTTTTCGACGATGTGTGGCGGAGTCGGACCATCCGGGTTGCCCATTGAAAAGTCGATGATATCTTCGCCGCGCCGACGCGCAGCCATCTTCAGTTCAGCGGTGATGTTGAAAACGTAAGGGGGTAAACGTTCGATACGCGAGAAACGACGGGGTGTGCTGTTATCAGCCATGATGTCCTCTGGATTACGTAAGCGCCCGGACCGTCCGAGCGACGCGGGTCACTGTGGTGACCCGTTACGAACATAACGTGGCGAGGATCATTTTGTCGAGGGTGGCGGAAAATATTTTAATTTTTGCGGATTCAGCCGCCCCAGCAGCCAATCGTTCACCCAGCAGCCGTTCAGCAGATAATTATCCCGTAGCGTGCCCTCAAGCTGAAAGCCGTTTTTCTCCAGAATACGGCGTGACGCCCAGTTCCCTTCAATCACCATCGCTTTGAGTTTGTGGAAATCGGCTTCAAGCAAAAACTGACATAGCGCAGCCAGGGCTTCGCTGCCATATCCCTGACCACAGTGGCGATGCAGCAGCATATAGCCCACCTCCGCCTGACGATATGGCTCCCATTCGGGGCTGCAGCCAAACAGGCCAATCGGCTCACCGTTGTCACGACGTCGCGCAACCAGGCAGAGCATATGAAAACTGCTCGCCTGCCAGGGGGCCAGACGCTCGGTGAAGCGCTGGCGGATATCCGCTTCATCGGGGACTTCGCTCACCCAGGTCATGGTGTCGCGATCTTCATGGACGGCACGAAACAGTTGCCAGTCTTCTGGCTGTAATTTACTCAGGGTTAATCTGGCGGTGACAAGTTGCATCTGCTGCTCCCGATGGGCGCGGTTTTCCAGCGGTCACTGGCGCACCTCATCGCGCAACATAGCAAAACGGCACCTTAGCGACCAGCCTCTGCAGGGCGAAAAAACTGTTCCCCTTTAATGCACTCAACCTTTCCTCTTTTTGCCCATATGCCGTAAAAATTGATCTGAAACACTAACTCCCGCCGTGATTGATCGGGACGCTAGCGGTTCGCGATCACATTTTTTATCATAGAGGCACTTTCCATTGCCGACGAGTCGCCTGTGTCCTCCCACTTCACGATGTTACTGGCAGTATTTGACCGCGCCGCCCTGATGCTGATCTGCCTGTTCTTTCTGACACGCACCCGCCCGTTTCGTCAGCTGCTGCAAAAAGATGAACACACCCGTGCGGAGAAAGTGGCGGTTACTGCCATCTTTTCCCTGTTTGCGCTGTTCAGTACCTGGTCGGGTGTCGATGTCGATGGTTCACTGCTGAATGTGCGGGTCATCGCCGTGATGGCGGGTGGCATTCTGTTTGGTCCCTGGGTCGGGATCGCCACCGGGGTTATCGCCGGTCTGCACCGTTTTCTGATCGATATTCACGGCGTGACCTCCGTGCCCTGCCTGATTACCAGCATCATTGCCGGTATCGTCGCGGGCGGTATTAATCGCCGGGTACTGAAAGAGCACCGCTGGCGTGCCGGTATCGTCGGCGGCATGCTCTGTGAAGCCCTGACGATGTTGTTGATTGTTGTGTGGGCGCGCCCCACCTCACTCGGGCTGGCGATTGTGTCGGAAATTGCCCTGCCGATGATCCTCGGTGCCTCCAGTATCGGCATCATTGTACTGCTGGTGCAGAGCGTCGAGGGGGAAAAAGAGGCGATTGCCGCCCGCCAGGCCAAGCTGGCGCTGGAGATCGCCAATAAAACCCTGCCGCTGTTCCGTCAGGTGAACAGCGACTCGCTGCGCAACATCTGTGACATTATCCGACGGGAGATCAAAGCCGATGCGGTGGCGATGACCGATAAAAAACAGATTCTGGCCTACGTCGGCTATGGCGAACATAATTATAAACATGGGGATGATGGCATCAGCCCCACCACGGCGCAGTCGATCGCCAGCGGTAAAATTATCATTAAGAACAACGATGAAGCGCATCGCACCAAAGATATTCACTCCATGATTGTGATCCCGCTGTGGGAGAAAGGCAAAGTCACCGGCACGCTGAAAATCTACTATCGCCGCGCACACCGTATTACCGGCTCGCTGAAGGAGATGGCGATCGGCCTGTCACAAATCATCTCAACCCAGCTTGAAGTATCGCGTGCCGAGCAGTTGCGCGAGATGGCTAATAAAGCGGAACTGCGTGCGCTGCAAAGTAAAATAAATCCTCATTTCCTGTTCAACGCCCTGAATGCTATCTCCTCTTCTATCCGGCTCAATCCCGATACCGCCCGTCAGCTGGTGATAAATCTGTCACGCTATCTGCGCTACAACCTGGAACTGAACGACGATGAGCTAATCGACATCCGTAAAGAGCTGTGGCAGGTGAAAGATTACATCGCCATCGAGCAGGCCCGGTTTGGCGATAAGCTGACGATGATCTATGACGTCGATGAGGATCTCCATTTTCTGCTGCCGAGTCTGCTGATCCAGCCTCTGGTGGAGAATGCCATTGTCCATGGCATCCAGCCCTGTAAAGGCAAAGGCGTGGTGACGCTGAGCGTCCGGGATCTGGGCGATCAGGTGCGGATCTCGGTGCGGGATACCGGCCAGGGCATCAGTGACGAAGTGATAGCACGGGTGGCGCGCAACGAGATGCCCGGTAATAAAATCGGCCTGCTCAATGTGCATCATCGGGTAAAACTTTTGTCGGGTCAGGGATTGAATATCGTGCGGCATCAGCCGGGCACCGAGATTTCCTTTACGCTGAGTAAGAATGGCCAGCGCCTGGCGGAGAATCTGTTATGAAAGCCATTATTGTGGAAGATGAATTCCTGGCGCAGCAGGAGCTGAGCTGGATGATTCAGCATCACAGCAAAATCGAGATTGAAGCCTGTTTTGACGATGGTCTGGACGTGCTGAAGTACCTGCAACAGCATCGGGTTGATGTGATTTTCCTCGATATCAACATCCCCTCACTGGATGGCATGCTGCTGGCACAGAATATCCATCAGTTTGCCCACAAGCCACTGATTGTCTTTATTACCGCGTGGAAAGAACATGCGGTGGAAGCGTTTGAGCTGGAGGCGTTTGACTACATTCTCAAGCCCTATCAGGAGTCGCGGATTGTTACCATGCTGAACAAGCTCGAAGCCACAGCGCAGGCGCAGCAGGCGGTCAGCCATCTCAGCGCCACGCCCGCGCCGCAGACGGTCAACCTGATCAAAGATGAGCGCATTATCGTCACTGACGTGAATGATATTTACTACGTTGAGGCGCATGAGAAGCTGACCTTTGTTTATACCCGGCGCGAATCCTACGTGATGTCGATGAATATTACCGAGTTCTGTTCACGCCTGCCGGAACAGCAATTTTTCCGCTGCCACCGCTCTTTCTGCGTCAGCCTCAGCAAGATTCGTGAAATCGAGCCGTGGTTTAACAACACCTATCTGCTGAAGCTGCGCGATCTGGAGTTTCAGGTGCCGGTCAGCCGCAGTAAGGTGAAGCAGTTTCGACAGCTGATGCGCCTGTAGCGCAGGAGGGTTAAAGGCCTGTTCAGAAAGGGGGGTGGCGAAGCAGGAGAGCAGCAGCAAAAAATCCGGGGGTTTTCCCGATCCTGCCCCGCTGAAGCAGGCGATCGGGAAAATCGCTCGCGCGCAGAATGGCAGTGCGCGCGAGGTAAAGCAGAATCAGATTTCGCGACCCAGCGTCTGGCGCAGATGCGCGCCCGCGCCCAGCAGGCCAGGCTGGTCGTGCGTAATCATATAAACCGGGATGCTGGCAACATAGTCGCGGAAGCGGCCTTTATCTTCAAACGCCGCACGGAAACCCGACGACTTAAAGAACTCCAGGAAGCGTGGCACGATGCCACCGGCAATATAGACACCACCAAAGGTGCCAAGATTCAGCGCCAGGTTGCCGCCGAAACGGCCCATGATGACGCAGAACATTGACAGCGCGCGACGGCAGTCGGTGCAGCTGTCATCCAGCGCACGCTGGCTGACATCTTTCGGCTTCAGGTTTTCCGGCACGCGATTATCCACTTTAACAATCGCACGATAGAGGTTAACCAGACCGGCACCTGACAGCACACGTTCCGCTGAAACATGGCCCAGCTCTTCGCGCAGCACTTCCAGGATCTGATCTTCTTCTTCGCTGTTGGCAGCGAAGTCGACATGACCGCCCTCACCTGGCAGGCTGACCCAGCGCTTGTCCACATGCACCAGATGGCTGACGCCTAATCCGGTGCCGGCACCATAAATCGCGATAGGTTTATCTTTGACTGGCTCTGTACCGCCAAACTGAATCACGTTTTCGGCGGTCAGCATCGGGATCGCCATAGATACCGCAGTGAAGTCGTTAATGATTTCCAGGTGTTCAAAACCGATGTTCTCTTTGAGCTTGCGCGTGGAAAACGCCCAGTCATGGTTGGTCATTTCAACCCAGTCATCGGTAATCGGGCAGGCAATGGCAATACAGCCATCTTTAACGTCCTGCTGTTGTTCATCAAGATAGTGGCGGATGACGGCTTCGAGGCTGTCGTATTCTGATGTTGAGAATGTTTTGGCCTGGGTGATGCTGCCGCTTTCCACCTCACACAGGGCGAGGCGTGCGTTAGTACCGCCGACATCGCCGACCAAGGCATAGGTTGTCATTCTTCTGTTGCTCCGCTTGGGGTCTTAAGAGTTGGAGGACACTATAAAATTCTGCCCATAAAACAACAACGCTCACCGGTGCGATTGGTGAGCGTCTTACTCAGGTGTGCTACAGCCTAACCGCGATAGTCCACCCTGCACAGCGGCAACTATCTGAATCTTAGCCGCCGTTGCGTTGATTCAGGCAGGCGGTGACTTTTCGTAGCAGTGGCGGCAAATCCTCTTTCTGCATGACGACTTCAACCAGAGAGAGCCACTTCGGCTCTGAGAGTCGCGCCATCACTTCCTCTAACTGCACCGTTTCACTAATACGCCAGCTCTGCGCCTGGCCCTGCAGGCTAAGGGCGTGCGGTAAGGCCGTCCAGTTCCACTGGGCAATATCATTGTAACGTTGTGTTGCGCCATGAATCGCCCGTTCGACGGTATAGCCTTCATTATTTAGCAAAAAGAGTATCAGTCGCTGCTGGTCACGCAGCATCGAACCCAGTTCCTGAATTGTCAGCTGCGCCGAACCGTCCCCGATGATCAGGATAACCCGGCGATCAGGATCGGCAGTCTGCGCGCCAAATGCTGCCGGAAGAGTATAGCCGATTGATCCCCATAATGGCTGAACCACCAGCTGCGCCTGCGAGGGCAATCTTAACGCGGCGGCCCCAAAGGCGGCTGTCCCCTGCTCGGCCAGAATAAGGTCGCCGGGTTGCAGGAATGCCTGCATCGCCTGCCAGAACGCCTGCTGGCTGATCACCGCCGCCGGTTCTGCAGGCTGCGCGGCGGGCGGCGTGGCACCGGGTTGCCACTGCTGGCCATAGCGTTCAAACAGCGGCAGCAGTTCGCTCAGCGCATCCGCCATCGACAGTGGCGCAAAATTTTCACCGCCCACGCTGGCGCTGAGGGGCTGCAGATCAATCAGCCGCTCAGGGTTAAACTGCTGCGTGAAGCCTGCAGTAATGGTGTCGGTAAATCGCACCCCGACGCAGATCGCCACATCCACCTGCTCGATCTGTTCGCACACCTGACCTGCGCTGGCCTCACCGGCATAGGTACCGACGTAACCCGGCTGCTGTTCATCCAGAACCCCCTTGCCCATCAGCAGGCTGGCACAGGGAATCGCACACTGTTCACGCAGCGCGGCCAGTGCGGACTGCTGCTGCCAGCGCAGCGCAAGAAAATCGGCCAGGAGTGAAACCCGCTGCGCCGGTGCCAGCAAACGTTCCGCCGCGTCGCTGAAAGCGCGACGCGCAGCGGGCGAAGAGGATTGATGACTGTTCAGGGGCTGCGCGGGTGGCTGCACCTCCATGGCCGCCACGTCGACGGCCATCGACAAATAGCCGGGACGACGGGCCTGCAGCGCACTGACGATCACCCGATCAATCTCAGCCGTGGCGTTGTCGGCGGTAAGCTGTGCCGTTGCCGCACTGACTTCTGTGGCCATGCGAATAAAATGCTGGAAATCGCCATCGCCCAGCGAATGATGAACACAATCCCCCTGCAACTGGGCCTGCGTCGCAGGCGCGCCAACGATATGGATCACCGGCAGATACTCGGCATAACTGCCCGCAATGCCATTAATCGCGCTGAGCTCGCCCACACCAAACGTGGTCAATAGCGCTCCCGCGCCGTTGCAGCGTGCATAACCGTCTGCCGCATAGGCTGCGTTAAGCTCATTAGCGCAGCCTACCCAGCTGATGGCCGGATGGGCGATGACGTGGTCAAGAAATTGCAGGTTATAGTCGCCCGGCACGCCAAACAGATGCTTTACACCAATCTCCTGCAGACGGGTCAGCAGGTAATCTCCAACAGTAAAAGTGGACATTGCGCATTCCTTTCAGGGAAGAGTCGGGTTAAGTATCTGACACAGGATGAAATTAGCGAGGCGTGCCGCTATTTTAGCCAGCCGCAATGGCTGGAAAGGCGACGTTACGCTGGCGGAATATTCTGTAAAAATGCGAATTGCAGCGCGCTGTCACTGAGTGTAACCGTATACACTGATAGACTTTTGGCACATATCCCCGTTTTTACCCAGGAGCGCTGAATGTCCCTTTTCCCTCATCCCGATCGCTATCAACAGATGGAATATCGCCGCAGCGGCCGCAGCGGAATCAAACTGCCCGCCATTTCGCTGGGACTGTGGCATAACTTTGGTGACAGTACCCGGGTCGATAACAGCCGTGAGCTGCTGCGTCATGCGTTTGACCTTGGCATCACGCACTTCGACTTAGCCAACAATTACGGTCCACCCCCTGGCTCAGCCGAAGAGAACTTCGGGCGTATTCTGCGGGAAGATTTTCGTGCCCATCGTGATGAGCTGATCATCTCCACTAAAGCGGGCTATACCATGTGGCAGGGGCCTTATGGGGATTGGGGTTCGCGTAAATATCTGGTCGCCAGTCTGGATCAGAGCCTGAAGCGAATGGGGCTGGAGTATGTGGATATTTTCTATCATCACCGTCCCGATCCGGAAACCCCGCTGGAAGAGACGATGCGCGCGCTGGATCATGTGGTGCGCCAGGGCAAAGCGCTTTACGCTGCCCTTTCTAACTATCCGGCCGATCTCGCCGCCGAAGCGATAGCTATCCTGCGCGATCTCGGCACCCCTTGTCTGATTCACCAGCCGCGCTATTCGATGTTTGAACGCACACCTGAGCAGGGATTGATTCAGACGCTGGGCGATGCGGGCGTCGGCTGTATCGCCTTCTCTCCGCTGGCAGGCGGCGTGCTCACCGATCGCTATCTGCAGGGCATTCCGGAAGATTCGCGCGCGGCCAGCGGCAGCAAGTTCCTGAATGAGAACCAGCTGACGGATGAGAAGATGGAGAAAGTCCGCAAGCTTAATGCTATTGCGCAGCAGCGCGAACAGAAGCTGGCGCAGATGGCGCTGGCGTGGGTGCTGCGCGATGAGCGTGTGACTTCAGTACTGATCGGAGCCAGCAAAACAGCCCAGATCGATGACGCGGTGGCGATGCTCGCTCGCCGTCAGTTTAGCGACAGCGAGTTAGCGGCGATTGACGCGGCGCTGATGTAACGGTTTTAGCGCCCGGCTGAGGCCGGGCGTTTTCTGCGCCAGAATAGTCTCAAACCCCTTTCTCTCCCCAATTTCCTCACAATCTTCCGACACAATGATGCGGTAACAAAAGCAATACGCAGGCATAATCGCTGCGCCGCAACAGCGTCAGACTGTTGATGAGGAGAAGAAAATGAAAAGAGCCCTTATTTTTGCTGCCCTGCTGGCCCTGTTGTCGCCGCTGGCACACCACACAGCCCAGGCCTCTAGTGCCTCTATTACTCTGGCCCCCGGCGTCACCCTGAATCTTGGCGATCGCGATCGCCGAGGCTATTACTGGGATGGTGGTCGCTGGCGTGAACCGCGCTGGTGGAACGACCGCTATTCTTACAACGAACGCCGCTGGTGGCGACACGAAGAGTGGCGTCGTCAGCAGCAGTGGGAGCGCGAACGCCGCTGGCATGAGCGCGACCGTGAGCGTCGCTGGGAACATCAGTATCGCCGCGATCGTGATCGTGGCTGGGATCATCATGACCGTCGTGGTCCTGACCATCGCGGACACGATCGCCATTAATAAAAACGCCCGGCAGAACCGGGCGTTTCAGACAACACAAAGACTTCAATCAGTGTGATTCTGGCCGCAACGCATAAACTCAACGCGCAGGGAACACGGTCAGAAGAGGAAAGCGTCCCGCGCCATGGACAAAAACGCCGGGAGCGTTTTTGAACAACGCAACGCGTTGGCCCGGCTACGGGCGCACCTCAAGGATGAGGTGCGTAATCGCGCGGGCCGAGCATGTCATGGATGACGGATTTTGCGTCTTTCCGATCTGACCGTGTTTCCTGCGCTGGCGCGGTATCACTGCGAACCTGGCCAGACGTTGCCAACAAGAAAATGCCCGGCATAGCCGGGCGTTTTCTTGTTTACCATAACCGCTACAGCCCCAGCGCTTCACCCACCAGCAGGTAAAGATTCAGCGCAATCACCAGCAGCACGATCAGTCGCCCGGTATTCTGCATCAGACGCGAGTTAACCATATCATCGCCCATCAGCTCGCGGTTGCCGGTAAAGGAGAGCAGCGGAATCAACGCCAGCGCAATACCAAAACTCAGCAGCACCTGACTCATCACCAGCACCCTTGTCGGGTCCCAGCCGGCCCAGATGACAATAAAAGAGGGCAGCATGGTGACGGTTCGGCGCACCCACAGGGGAATATGGAAGTGGATAAAGCCCTGCATCACCACCTGCCCCGCCAGCGTACCGACCACCGTTGAAGATAATCCGGCGGCCACCAGGCTCAGACCAAACACCGTCGCCGCTGCCTGACCTAACAGCGGTTGCAACGTCAGATAGGCCTGATCGAGTTCAGCGATTTTACTGTGCCCGCTGAAGTGAAACGCCGCTGCGGCAGTCGCCATCATTGCCAGGTTAACAAATCCGGCGATGGTCATGGCAATCGCCACATCCAGTTTAGTTGAGGAGTACCGCTGACCTTTGCTGTCCTCACTTTTGCCCTGCGTCAGCGCGGAGTGCAGGTAAATCACGTGCGGCATAATGGTCGCACCCAGCACACCCGCCGCCAGGAATACGGCATCCGACGTTGGTAACGCGGGCAGCGCCATACCGATCACCAGCTCTTTGACACTGGGCTGAGAGAAGAAGAGTTCGACGATATAGGCCGCCGCCACAAACAGCAGCAGTCCGCCAATCACCAGCTCCAGCGGCTTTTGCCCCCGGCTCTGTAACATTAATATCAGGAACGTGGCGATGCCGGTCAGCACCGCGCCCTGCATCAAAGAAATGCCGAGCAGCAGTTTGAACCCCAGCGCGGCACCGATAAATTCCGCCAGGTCAGTGGCCATGGCGATAATTTCCGCCTGCACCCAGTAAAACCAGACGGCAGGCCGGGGAAAACGATCGCGGATGTGTTCAGCGAGGTTTTTGCCGGTAGCGATACCCAGCTTGGCTGACATCAGCTGAATAAGCATGGCCATGATGTTGGCCCATACCACCACCCACAGCAATTTGTAGCCGTAAGCAGCGCCCGCCTGAATGTTGGTCGCAAAGTTGCCCGGATCGATATAGCCGATAGCGGCGATAAAAGCGGGCCCCAGTAGTGCGAGTTTGACTTTTCTGACTCCGCGAGCGGCGCGCTCGGCGGTACGACTTTCAAACATATCCGGTACCCTGTCTGAACATTTGCCTGCCCCGGCAGCTTAGGGGTTAGCAGGTGCAAGTGAAATTCGTTTGTTGTTATCGGTGTAATAGATGCTGCTATAAAGTATAGCCATTGCTATACATTACAGTAAAGGATGTGATTGCTAAAAATGTGAGCAATAGTGTCACTTTACGCCCGGTGTAAAATTCAGACAATAATTATGTGGTTATCTGAAGTGAAGTATTTGTAAACAGGACGTGATCTCTGGAACTTTTCTGGAAAATATAACGATAGCGAATACTTATATTGTGGTTCAGATCTCGTTTTTAAGTAACGCGTTACATAGAATACGCAACAAAATACAACTCTCCTCAAATTTGGAGCAACCATGTCCCATATTTTGCAATTTCTTTTAGCACTGGTGGTGGTCGGGATACTCGCCTTGCTGGTTAGTCACGATCGTAAAAGCATTCGCATTCGCTACATTATACAGCTACTGGTGATTGAAATTGTGCTCGCCTGGTTCTTCCTGAACTCAGAAGCGGGACTCGGTTTCGTCAAAGGATTCGCGGGCTTCTTTGACCATCTGCTGAAGTATGCCGCTGAGGGTACCAACTTCGTCTTTGGCAACATGAGCGACAAAGGCCTGGCCTTCTTCTTCCTTAACGTATTGTGCCCTATCGTCTTTATCTCTGCGCTGATCGGTATTCTGCAGCATTTCCGTATCCTGCCATGGGTGATTCGCGGTATTGGTACCGTACTGTCGAAAGTGAATGGCATGGGAAAACTGGAATCTTTCAACGCCGTAAGTTCTCTGATACTGGGACAATCAGAAAACTTCATCGCCTATAAAGATATCCTGGGCCAAATGTCACAGCGCCGCATGTACACCATGGCCGCGACCGCGATGTCGACCGTATCGATGTCGATCGTCGGCGCCTACATGACCATGCTGCAGCCGAAGTATGTGGTCGCCGCGCTGGTGCTCAATATGTTCAGCACCTTTATCGTGCTGTCGCTGATCAACCCTTATCGCGTTGAGAACGAAGAAGATCTGCAGTTGCAGGATCTGCACAAAGGCCAGAGCTTCTTTGAGATGCTGGGCGAGTATATCCTGGCCGGTTTCCGCGTCGCGATTATCGTTGCCGCCATGCTGATTGGTTTTATCGCGCTGATTTCAGGTCTGAATGCGCTGTTTGATCTGATCTTCGGCATCTCCTTCCAGGGCGTTCTCGGCTTTGTCTTCTATCCGTTTGCCTGGGTGATGGGCGTGCCTGCTGGCGAAGCGTTGCAGGTCGGCAGTATTATGGCGACCAAGCTGGTGTCGAATGAGTTTGTTGCCATGATGGATCTGCAGAAAATCGCGGGTCAGCTGTCACCACATTCAGAAGGTATTCTTTCTGTGTTCCTGGTCTCGTTCGCCAACTTCTCTTCTATCGGCATCGTGGCCGGTGCGATTAAAGGTCTGAACGAAGAACAGGGCAACGTGGTTTCCCGCTTTGGTCTGAAGCTGCTGTACGGCTCTACGCTGGTCAGCGTGCTTTCCGCTGCTATCGCCGGTCTGGTTCTGGCGTTCTAAGCACGGTTCTGCGCACTACTCTAAGCATCAAAGGGCGAGCAGGTCTCGCCCTTCTCTTTCTGCTCTATCCTTGCTCTGCTTCCCGCTGATTCCCCTTTCCTGCGTTAACTCTTTCATTGCACATGTCACATCTGCATTCAGATCGTGCACGAGAGGCGGCACAACGTACCGCAAACAGCATCGGATGTTATGGCGGGTCATGCCGGTAATAACGTATTTAAGCGTGCGCAGCAGCGTGAATGGCAAAGCAATAGCGTTGGGATCCGCAGCAACTGGCGAATAAGAGATTAATCAGAAAGGATTTTGACAACGGCGTGTCAGAAAATGGTGGAGATAAGCGGGATCGAACCGCTGACCTCTTGCATGCCATGCAAGCGCTCTCCCAGCTGAGCTATACCCCCACATCTGGAATCGTTTTTCAGTGCCAAACTTTTGGGAAGAAGTTTGGTGGAGCTAAGCGGGATCGAACCGCTGACCTCCTGCATGCCATGCAGGCGCTCTCCCAGCTGAGCTATAGCCCCGAACCGAAAAACTGTCGCGTTAAGCGACGGACGGCATAATATGAAACCCCCTCCGGGGTGTCAACGGCAAAATGACATTCTCTGTTTGATCGCTGAAAAAGGCGGCAACCTGCGAAGTTTCAGCAGCATGCTGCAGGGGAAAATCGTGTCTGTTCACACAGGACCGTTTTTTAACTGTTATTCAGTCTGCCGTCAGGTTAATTCACGGTTAAATATGTTATGGGAATTTTCTTGTCTTCGGCTTTTTCGCATGCAAAACTTAGCCCGCTAATTTAGTGGTACCCGGGACCCTCTCCCGCGCACCACGCGTCCACCAGGCGTTATCGTCCCATTAATCATAAAAAAACTACTGAGATACTATGTCGCTGCATACACCTAAAGAAATCGCACAACTGGCGATCCAGTCAGGCGTGGCTAAAAGCCGTGCACCTGTCAGCATCCTTCTGATTCTCGGCTTTATGGCGGGCGCATTTATTGCGACCGGCTTCCTGCTGGATCTTCACGTGATCAACACCCTTCCCGCTGAATGGGGCTCTTTTGGTGGCCTGTTAGGTGCCGCGGTCTTCCCGGTGGGGATCATCATGACCGTGCTGGCGGGTGGTGAACTGCTGACCGGTAATATGATGACCTTACCGGTGGCCTGGTTCGCCCGTCGCATCAGCTTTATGAGCGTGGCGCGCAACTGGTTCTGGGTTACCCTGGCTAACTTTCTCGGCAGCGTGGCTGTCGCCTGGTTCTTTGGTCACATGCTGGGTATGACCGAGGGCGATTACCTGAAGAAGACCGTTGCTATCGCTTCTGCAAAAGTCCACGCTGATTTCCTGCACGCCTTTATTTCCGGTATCGGCTGTAACTGGCTGGTTTGCCTGGCGGTATGGCTGGCCTTTGCCAGTAAAGATGTGGTCGGCAAGATCTTCGGCATGTGGTTCCCGGTGATGGCATTTGTGGCCATTGGCTTCCAGCACGTTGTCGCTAACATGTTTATTATTCCGGCCGCCATTTTTGCCGGTCAGATGAGCTGGGCAGAGTACTTCCCTAATTTTATTGCCGTCTTCTCAGGCAATGCCGTGGGTGGTGCCGTGTTCGTTGGTCTGGCCTATTTCCTTGCATTCCGCCCTGCCGCTGAACCCGCCAGTAATCCTCAGTAATGATGTTTTGCCTTTTGTCGAGAGACAAAAGGCAATTTCAGCTTCAGTTACTTTCACCCGTTACGTTTTGCTGTAATATGTCCTGCTAATGTATTAATCAGGGACTGCATCGTGAAAAAGGAATGGCTTACCCCCGAAGAGCTGGCTGCAGAGACGGGTTACAGTCGGCAAACGGTGAATAAATGGATCAAGCGGGAAAACTGGACGACCACGCCGAAGCCCGGTGTGCAAGGCGGTAAAGCCCGATTGATTCACATTGATGAGCGCGTGAAAAGTTTTATTCAGTCGACCCGTAACCTTAACGAGCCGACGGCAACTTATGGCACTCCGTCTAATTCATTACCTGCGTTATTAATAAGTTCCGTCCAGCAAATGACTCAGGACGAGCAGGATCAATTCACTGCACTAATCTTACGCGAAGGTATCAAGGGCGTTTTGCAGCGACTGGGAATCAGCGAAGAGTAAGGTGTATTTATCAGGGAAGGTATGATGAAAAAGGAATGGTTAACACCCGAAGAACTCGCCTCAGAGACGGGCCTGAGCCGACAGACAGTGAACAAATGGATTAAGCGCGAAAACTGGACCACCCTGCCCAGACCCGGCATTCAGGGCGGCAAGGCGCGATTGATTCATGTCGATGATCGCGTAGAAAAATTTATCCATTCGACGCGTAGCCTGCACGAACCCGCCGCAATGTATAGGGTTCCGGCAGATTCACTGACGGCACTGTTAGTAAATGCGGTTCCACAAATGAGTCAGGCTGAACAGGAGCAGCTGTCAGCGCTGATATTACGGATAGGTATTAAAGGCATGTTGCAGCGTCTGGATATTACTGAAGAGTAAAAACCGGAAGCGCGAAGCTTCCGGTTCTGTTTATTAAGCCTGCGCTTCCCGCTCACTGATAAAGGCCAGCGCCTGCTCAATACGTGCAACGCTGCGGCTGCGGCCTATCGCTTCCACGGTGACATCCAGTCCGGGTGACTGACCGGCACCGGTTACGGCCACGCGCAGCGGCATGCCCACTTTCCCCATCCCGACTTCCAGCTCATCTGCGGTACTCTGAATAGCCTGATGTACGTTTTCAGCCGTCCACTCTTCGATCGCGGCCAGCTTATCGCGTACCACTTCCAGCGGCTGACGTGCTACCGGACGAAGATGTTTCTTCGCGGCATCGGCATCAAATTCTGCAAAGTCTTCATAGAAGTAGCGGCAGGATGCAGCCATCTCTTTTAACGTTTTGCAGCGCTCGCCTAACAGACCAACCAGCTTCGCCAGTTCCGGACCCGTACGGGTATCAATTTTCTGCTCTTCAATATGCCACTGCAGGTGTGTCGCCACATATTCTGGCGGCAGCGTATTGATGTAGTGATGGTTCAGCCACTGCAGTTTCTCAGTGTTGAACGCACTGGCAGACTTACTGACTGCATCCAGGGTAAAGAGCTCAGCCATTTCGGCCACGCTGAAGATTTCCTGATCGCCATGTGACCAGCCCAGACGAACCAGGTAGTTGAGCAGCGCTTCCGGCAGGTAGCCATCATCACGATACTGCATCACCCCTACCGCGCCATGACGCTTGGAGAGCTTTTTGCCGTCATCGCCCAGGATCATTGAGACGTGGGCATACACCGGAACCTGCGCGCCAATTGCTTTGAGGATGTTGATCTGACGTGGCGTGTTGTTAATGTGGTCTTCACCGCGAATCACATGGGTGATGCCCATATCCCAGTCATCCACGACGACGCAGAAGTTGTAGGTTGGCGAACCATCGGTGCGGCGGATGATCAGATCATCCAGCTCCTGGTTGCTGAACTCAATCGGGCCACGGATCTGGTCGTCAAAGATGACCGACCCTTCCTGCGGATTGCGGAAACGCACAACGCACGGCTCATCATCTGCATGATGTTCATGGCTGTCACGGCAGCGGCCGTCGTAACGCGGCTTTTCGTTGTTGGCCATCTGCTCTTCACGCAGCGCTTCCAGACGTTCTTTAGAGCAGTAGCATTTATAGGCTGTGCCCGCTTCCAGCATTTCATCAATGACCGCGTTGTAACGATCAAAACGTTTTGTCTGGTAGTAAGGGCCTTCATTCCAGTCGAGGCTCAGCCAGTTCATGCCATCCATGATGGCTTCGATAGCTTCCGGCGTGGAGCGCTCCAGATCGGTATCTTCAATGCGCAGCACGAACTCGCCCTGGTTGTGACGGGCAAAGAGCCAGGAGTAAAGTGCGGTACGGGCGCCACCTACATGCAGATAGCCAGTCGGGCTGGGCGCGAAGCGTGTTTTGATTTTCATTGAGTATTGCCTTAGATGCGCGGGTTCTCTGTCTGGATGACAAAAAACAGGTTAGACGCGAAAAAACAGTGGGCACATTCTAGCATCTGACGGTGAATCCTCAATGCATGCCCGCCAGTTGCGGCCCGGGAAAAGGGGCTTTTCTGCCAGTAAAACCAGCACATTGGCTAAAAGCGCGACAGGGTGTTTAAAAATAAACCGAACGCACATTTATGTTTTAAAAAGCGTTGACTCAAAATCAACTATCCCTATAATGCGACTCCACACAGCGGGGGTGATTAGCTCAGTTGGTAGAGCATCTCCCTTACAAGGAGGGGGTCGGCGGTTCGAACCCGTCATCACCCACCACTCTTAACAGCGTGGCCCGCAGTGAACAGGTATGAAGATATGGGTGATTAGCTCAGTTGGTAGAGCATCTCCCTTACAAGGAGGGGGTCGGCGGTTCGAACCCGTCATCACCCACCATATCTTGCCTGTTAGTAGTACTGAAGTACGAAGTGGGTGATTAGCTCAGTTGGTAGAGCATCTCCCTTACAAGGAGGGGGTCGGCGGTTCGAACCCGTCATCACCCACCACTTCGGGTCGTTAGCTCAGTTGGTAGAGCAGTTGACTTTTAATCAATTGGTCGCAGGTTCGAATCCTGCACGACCCACCAATTCAGAAAAAAGCGCCTTTAAGGCGCTTTTTTCGTTTCCGGGGCACGGACTTTACCGTGCAGGATGAGAACCTGCTGCAGGTTCGACTGAATCGCCGGGAGCGATTCAGGCTGATGCGACAGCATCACCCGCAGGGCGAGGCCCACGACGGGCCGAGGCTATCCTGCACGACCCACCAATTCAGAATAAAGCGCCTTTAAGGCGCTTTTTTCGTTTCTGCTATTGAGAGATTTCCTGCGCTTCAGGGTAAAACTGCTTTTTCCAGCTATTTCAGACTTTAAACAAAGTGCTGGCTCAGGGAGCACAGGCCTTTCGCAAAGACGCAAAATCGCCATCCATGGCAGGCTCAGCGCGGGCGATTACGCACCTCATCCCTGAGGTGCGCCCGCAGAAGGGCCAACGCTTTGCGTTGTTCAAAAACGCTCCCGGCGTTTTTGTCCCTGTCCCGCGATGCTTTGCTACAGGCCTGTGCTCCCCTCGCTTTAAGCTTATCTGCTGTCTTTTAGCCCTTTTTGGTGCCTGTTTTTTTTCTGCTGCACTGACATTGGCTTAACAGATAAGCTCTCGCCTTTTCGCAACCTTAACAATTTCAGCTCTCAAGTCGTTTCACAGCGTGCCGATAACGTATCTGACAACTTACAGGGAGAAAAATGATGTCTTCAATTTCCGGAATTCTAAGCAGTGCAGTCAGTGGCGGTGACAGCGGTGGCGGCAGTGTTGCCTCGCAGGTCGCGGCGCTGAATAAACAGATTCAGAACGTCTTAACGCAAGTCAAAGAGCTGGCCGACAACAAAGAACTGACTGACGAACAGAAGTCTGAAATGCAGCAGATGTATCAGTCACAAATCACCATGTTGCAGGCACAGATTGCTCAGCTGGAACAGAAGCAGGCCGAGCAGGATCAGCCAAAGAGTGACAGCTCGTCCGTCAGTGAGAGCAAAGCAGACGGGATTAACCGCCCTACCGACACCAACAAAATTGATGTCTACATCTAAAATGCGGGCCTGGCCTCGCGTTGTTGCGCCAGCAGCGTCGCCTGCTGGCGCACCTCCTGCCAGATCGCTTCGGCAGCAGGCGTAAGCGAGCGGTTTTTACGCTTGATCAGCGTGAGGCTGCGATTGATTTCAGGATATAGACGCCGCACCGTTAATGCGCGATCCGCCGGTAACGGTAACGCCAGCGCGGGCAGAATACTGATGCCGATCCCCACCTGTACCATCGGAAACAGCGTAGCGGGATGACCAATCTCCTGAACGACTTCAGCCCTGATATTCTGCTGCTGCATCGCCGCATCAATGAGGACCCGACTGCCCGAAGCATAGTCCTGAAGCACCATGGTGCGGCCATCCAGCATTGACCATTCTGCCCTTTCCACCTGCGCCAGCGGATCATCATCACGGCATAGCAGCAGGAAAGGCTCATCAAGAATCGCGATGCTGTCAAAATCGCTGTCGCTGAGTGGCCCAATCACAATCCCGAAATCGACTTCGGCGTTACGCACACTTTGCAGCACCCACTGCTGGGCGCGATCGTGCAGTATCACTTTGATGTCAGGAAAGTGTTGCTGGCTGGCAGCCAGACATTGCGGCATCAGATGAGCGGAAATGGTCTGGCTGGCTGCCACCCTGACGGTACCACTGCGCTGTTCGCCAAAACTGCGGATATCCAGCAGCGTGGTATGAATCTCCTCCAGCAGGCGCTCCATGCGTGACGCCAGCTGTTTTCCCGCTTCAGTCAGCATCACCTCCCGGGTGGTTCGATCCAGCAATCGCACGCCGGTTTCCGCTTCCAGCTCTTTAATACTGTGGCTGACCGCCGACTGACTCAGACCTATCGCCTGCCCCGCCTGGCTGAATCCGCCATAGTGAGCCACCGCAATAAAGGTTCGTAGCTGACGCAGGGTGTAATTCATCGATTCCGCTCATAGATTAATTCAATAAATCAATTTTATTTCTAAACAGCTTTCACGCACAATCGCGCTATTGAAAAATTTACCGGAATTTAACAATGGGATTTTTAAAACTTGATCCGATGATGGTTAAACTCATCATCACCGTGCTGCTGGCCTCTTTTCTGCCAGCCAGAGGGATCTACGTCGATATATTCAGTTATCTCGCGACAGCAGCGATAGCACTGCTGTTCTTTATGCATGGTGCCAAGCTGTCGCGTGAAAAGATCATCTCAGGCAGCAGTCACTGGCGGTTGCATCTGTGGATTATGTTCAGCACCTTTGTGCTGTTTCCGGTGCTGGGTCTGTTGCTGGTCTGGTGGCATCCGGTTAATGTCGGCCCGGAAATTTATACCGGCTTTATCTACCTCTGTATCCTGCCTGCGACCGTGCAATCCGCTATCGCGTTTACCTCCATGGCGGGCGGTAACGTTGCGGCAGCGGTATGCAGCGCCTCTGCATCAAGCCTGCTGGGTGTGTTTATTTCGCCGTTGCTGGTGAACCTGGTGATGGATATTCACAGCAGCGCGCCCAGCGATGGACTGGAGCAGATCGGGAAGATTATGCTGCAACTGATGGTGCCTTTCGTACTGGGACACCTCTCACGGCGCTGGATCGGTGGCTGGGTTGAGAAGCACCGCAGCCTGATTGGCAAAACCGACCAGACCTCGATTCTGCTGGTGGTCTACTCCGCCTTCAGTGAAGCGGTGGTTAATGGCATCTGGCATCGCGTTGGGTTGATTACGCTGCTGTGGATTGTGGCAGGCTCAATCATTCTGCTGACCGCCGTGCTGATTATCAACCTGCTGGCCTCGCGTCTGTTCCGCTTTAAACGCGCCGATGAGATTGTGGTGCTGTTTTGTGGTTCGAAGAAGAGTCTGGCGAATGGCGTGCCGATGGCGAATATCCTGTTCCCGGCCAGTACCGTGGGGATTATTGTGCTGCCGCTGATGATTTTCCATCAGGTACAGCTGATGGTCTGCTCATTTATTGCCGGACGTTATAAGAAGACCAATGAGAAGCAGCAGCAGGCTGTGCAGGTCAAGGATTCGGTAATGGAGTCTCAGAAATAGATCGGCTGCCCGCCAGTGCGGGCAGCGTTACTTACGGGTCTGAAGCGGTTTAACTAACCCTTCCAGACCCTCAATTTTTATTGTCAGGGTGAGTTGCATGAGATCACCCAGCAGACCAGACGGAAAGTCCCCACTGCGGGCAAACCACAGCAGATAAGGCTCAGGCAGATCGATCAGCATCCGCCCCTTATATTTGCCAAACGGCATAGGCGTATTGGCTATCGCCACCAGCTGATGTTCATCCATCTGAGGCTCCCAGCAGGCGGATCATTTCCGCTTCATCAATCACTTCAATGCCAAGCTCCGCTGCTTTCGCCAGCTTTGAACCAGCCGCTTCACCGGCAATCAGCAAATCAGTTTTCTTTGAGACACTGCCGCTGACTTTTGCGCCCAGCGCGATCAGCTGCGCTTTGGCATCATCGCGGTTCATCTGCGACAGTGAGCCAGTCAGCACCACCGTTTTACCCGCGAACGGACTGTCGATCTCTTCGGCTCTCACCACCACCACCTGCGGCCAGTGAATACCGATATCCTCGACCAGCTGGCGGATAACCTCACGGTTGCTTTCCTCTTCCATGAAGTTGCGCACGTGTGCCGCAACGACTTTGCCGACATCCGGCACCGCAATCAGCGCCTCAAGATCGGCATCCATGACCTTCTGCAACTCACCAAAATGGTTAGCCAGATTGGCAGCGGTGGCTTCACCCACTTCACGAATGCCCAGTGCATAGAGGAAACGCGCCAGCGTAGTCGATTTCGCTTTCTCCAGCGCGTCGACAACGTTTTGCGCCGATTTCGGCCCCATGCGATCCAGTCCGGTCAGTTTGCCCGCCGTGAGACGGAACAGATCCGCTGGCGTGTTGACGTACTCTTTCTCCACCAGCTGGTCGATAATCTTATCGCCCATGCCATCAACATCCAGTGCCCGGCGCGAGACAAAATGCTTCAGCGCCTCTTTGCGCTGAGCACCGCAGATTAAACCGCCCGTGCAGCGCGTGACCGATTCCCCTTCGACCCGTTCAACCTCGGAACCACAAACCGGACAGTGTGCCGGGAACAGGACTTCACGCGTCTGTTCAGGGCGCTCGGCCATCACCACGTTGACCACCTGCGGGATCACATCACCGGCGCGGCGAATGACCACCCGATCGCCGATGCGTAATCCCAGCCGCTCGATTTCATCCGCGTTATGCAGCGTGGCATTGCTGACGATAACGCCCGCGACCTGCACCGGCTCAAGGCGAGCCACCGGTGTGATAGCCCCGGTGCGGCCAACCTGAAATTCGACGTCCCGCACCCAGGTCAGTTGTTCCTGTGCCGGGAATTTAAAGGCAATCGCCCAGCGCGGCGCGCGCGCCACAAAGCCCAGTTTTTCCTGCAGTTCCTGTGAATCGACTTTGATCACCACGCCATCAATATCAAAACCCAGATTCGGACGCTGTTGCTCAATATCACGATAGAAGGCCAGGGCTTCTTCTGCGTTGTGCACCAGCTTAATGCGGTCGCTGACCGGCAGGCCCCAGGCTTTAAACTGTTGCAGACGCCCCATGTGACTGTGCGGCATCTCACCGCCTTCCAGCAGGCCAAAACCGTAGCAGAAGAAGGTCAGCGGACGTTTGGCGGTAATGCGCGGATCCAGCTGACGCAGAGAACCGGCTGCTGCATTGCGCGGATTAGCAAAGACTTTGCCATCAGTCCGGCGTGCTTCCTCATTCAGCTTTTCAAAGCCGCGCTGCGTCATAAATATTTCGCCACGCACTTCCAGCCGTGCCGGAATGTTGTCGCCTTTAAGCCGCAGCGGGATAGCGCGAATGGTGCGGACATTGGCGGTAATGTTCTCGCCGGTTGTGCCGTCACCGCGCGTTGCGGCCTGGACCAGCAGACCATTTTCATACATCAGGCTGACCGCAGCGCCATCGAGCTTGAGTTCACAGCAGTAGGTTATGTCGTCACTGCTTTTCAGGCGATCCTGCACCCGCTTGTTGAAAGCCATAAACGTGGCTTCATCAAAGGCGTTATCCAGCGACAGCATCGGGACTTCATGGCGCACCTGCTCGAAGACCGTCAGCGGCGCGGCACCCACGCGTTGTGTCGGCGAGTCTGGCGTAATGAGATCCGGGTGCTCCTCCTCCATCTGACGCAGTTCACGCATCAGACGATCGTATTCAGCATCCGGCACTTCCGGAGCATCCATAACGTGATAGAGATATTCATGATGGCGCAACGTGGTGCGCAGTTCGGTGATGTGATCCTGGACGGATTTCATAAAGCCCCATCAGATAAAAAACCCCCGACAGGCGGGGGTTTGTTTTTAACAATTCAGATAGCGTTTAGCGCAGGTCTCAGACGCCAACCACATCGCGGATACGCGCTTTGTAAGTTTCCAGCTTCTGTGGCGTCATCATGCGACGCTCATCATCCAGCACCACGCCACCTACATCATCAGCGATACGCTGAGCCGACTGCAGCATCAGCTTGAAGTTCTGATTCGCATCGCCATAAGAAGGCACCATCATAAAGATAGAGATGCCAGGCGTGCTGAAATCGGTCATCAGGTCAGGATTGAATGAGCCCGGCTTAACCATATTGGCCAGACTGAACAATACAGGGCCGCTGCCAGCCGGACTGAGATGACGATGGAAAATGTTCATTTCACCAAACTGGAAGCCCGCCTGGAGAATACCCTGCAGTAGGGCCTCACCGTTCAGTTCACCGCCCGAGTGTGCGGCAACATGCAGCACCAGTACCGCTTCTTTCGGTTTTTCCGCTGGCGCTTTAGCAGCAGGCTGTGCTGGCGCGGGCGCCGGTGTCACTTCAGGCTGCGGCTCAGGTTCTGCCTGGTACTGCGGTGCTGGCTGTACAGATTCCAGCGGGTCGAGATCCAGCAGTGGGTCGGCCTGAACGGGTGGCGCGACAAAAGTGGGTGCGGGCTGCTGACGAACCGGTTCAGGGCGCGACTGCGGAGCAGGCTGCGGTGCCGTGTTAAAAAGCGGGTCGCTTTCAGGTTCGGGTTGCGGTGCGGGTCGTGGCGCAGGCTGACGCACAGGCTCAGCGGGCGCAGGCTTACGCGGCGCTTCTGGCTGTGGCTCGCGAATCTCATCGAAACGCGGTTCCTGATGTACGTTGCGATCAGAACGAACGCGAACCTCGCCGACGCCATCATCCTCGTCGTCAATCAGGTCCTGCTCATCATTTTCATCACGTTGTTTTAGACGTTTGTGCGGGCGATCGCGGAACACTGACGAACGCTCTTTACGGCTGGTCCACAGCCCGTGAAGAAGGAGCGCTATAATGGCGATCGCGCCAACAACGATTAATATCAGACGCAAATCCTGCATCATTGTATTCTCTGTTGTTCCAATACCTTGCCACCGCGGCAAACTTTATCCTCTAACTGTATTTGCCCTGCTACACAAGTGCAAGTCTGTGCACTATTTTCTGACAAATAAGATAGGCAACCCACGCTTTTTCGCTGTTTTTTTACCCAAACGGCACCTGGCCTGGAGAAAAAGCCAGGTTATAGTGGGCGCGCCTTAACATCTTCAGGAGAACTGGCTTTATGGCCCTTGAGAATTCCGTCTCAAATTTTAACGGCATGCACTACTTTAGCCAGGGCTGGAAACTGGTACGTCTGCCTGGCATTCGCCGCTTTGTGGTGATGCCGTTGCTGATCAATATCGTGATGCTGGGTGGCGCTTTCATCTGGCTTTTCTATCGTCTCGGTGACTGGATCCCGCGGCTGATGGCCCATATTCCGGACTGGCTGCAGTGGCTGAGCTATCTGTTATGGCCGCTGTCAGTGATTGCGATTGTGCTGGTGTTTAGCTACTTCTTTTCGACCCTGGCAAACTTAATTGCCGCTCCGTTTTGCGGCCTGCTGGCCGAGCAGCTGGAAGGCCGCCTGACAGGCAAGCCCCTGCCGGACAGCGGCTGGGCTGGGATGATTAAGGATGTGCCGCGCATCATGAAGCGCGAGCTGCAAAAACTGGGTTATTACCTGCCCCGCGCGCTGGGACTGCTGCTGCTCTACTTTATTCCTGGCTTTGGCCAGACCGTTGCGCCGGTGCTGTGGTTCCTGTTCAGCGCCTGGATGTTGTCCATCCAGTATTGCGACTATCCGTTTGATAACCATAAAGTGCCGTTTCAGCAGATGCGCAACGCCCTGCGTCAGCACAAAACGGCCAATATGCAGTTTGGCGCGCTAATCAGTCTGTTCACCATGATCCCGGTTCTGAACCTGGTAATCATGCCGGTTGCCGTCTGCGGTGCCACCGCCATGTGGGTCGATCGCTACCGGTCAACGCTGGCACGTGATGAGTTGCGTTAAATTCATCAGCGCGCCTTATGCTCTTTTTAGCAGGGCTTATTGCCGGGCGACATATAGATATACGATTTCTTTCCTTCCGCCACCAGGCAGAAAAGGTATGCTCATAGGGTTCCCAATAATTCATACAGTTAAGGACAGGCTATGAGTAAGATCTATGAAGACAACTCTTTGACAATTGGTCATACGCCATTGGTTCGACTGAACCGCATCGGTAACGGCCGCATCCTTGCGAAAGTTGAATCCCGTAACCCGAGCTTCAGCGTAAAATGCCGTATCGGTGCCAATATGATTTGGGACGCAGAAAAACGCGGTATTCTGAAACCGGGTGTTGAACTGGTTGAACCGACCAGCGGCAACACCGGTATTGCTCTGGCCTATGTCGCCGCAGCGCGCGGTTATAAATTAACGCTGACGATGCCAGAAACCATGTCAGTGGAGCGCCGTAAGTTGCTGAAGGCGCTGGGCGCGACGCTGATACTGACCGAAGGCACCAAAGGCATGAAAGGTGCCATCAGCAAAGCTGAAGAGGTTGTTGCCAGCAATCCGGATAAATATGTGCTGCTGCAGCAGTTCAGCAACCCGGCCAACCCGGAAATCCATGAAAAGACCACCGGCCCGGAAATCTGGGAAGACACGGACGGCGAAGTGGATGTCTTTATTGCCGGTGTCGGCACTGGCGGTACGCTGACCGGCGTCAGCCGCTACATCAAAAACACCAAAGGCAAAAAAGATCTGATTACCGTCGCGGTTGAGCCGACCGATTCCCCGGTGATTGCTCAGGCGCTGGCGGGCGATGAGATCAAGCCCGGCCCACACAAAATTCAGGGTATCGGCGCAGGCTTTATCCCGGGCAACCTTGAGCTGAATCTGGTGGACCGCGTCGTGGCCATCACCAATGAAGAGGCGATCAGTACGGCGCGTCGGCTGATGGAAGAGGAAGGTATTCTGGCAGGTATCTCATCCGGTGCTGCCGTTGCCGCGGCGCTGAAGCTGCAGGAAGATGAAGCCTTCGCCAACAAAAATATTGTGGTGATCCTCCCCTCCTCCGGTGAACGCTATCTGAGTACCGCCTTGTTTGCCGATCTCTTCACTGAAAAAGAGCTTCAGTAGCAGAGGCCGATAGTCCGAAAATGGAGAAAAAAGCACCCAATCGGGTGCTTTTTTGTGGTGCAGATCTCACTTTCATCACCCGGCAGATTGATTTCAGTGACGCCGCTCTGGTATTTAGACTGCCAATTATTTCGATGCCTGAAATTAATCCGCGTTTGAAGTGGATCAAGCTGAATCGATTTACGGATTCAGTGAAACGGCGAATCACGGCATAATTAACCGGTGACGTGTAGAATCGGTTTTGAGACGCAACGGACTGTAGATTTGACGCATGCGCGTCTTTGGTCAGCATGAAGCTATACCCGCGCACCTACACAGGCTAAAGTAAAGGCTCCAGGCTAGACTTTAGATCCATAACACTCATCCTGATAACGTTGGGGAAATAGAATGTTCCAGCAAGAAGTTACCATTACTGCACCAAACGGTCTGCACACTCGCCCAGCTGCGCAATTCGTTAAAGAAGCCAAAGCTTTCCAGTCAGAAATTACCGTGACCTCTAACGGTAAATCAGCGAGCGCGAAGAGCCTGTTCAAGCTGCAGACACTGGGTTTAACCCAGGGAACGGTTGTGACCCTTTCCGCGGAAGGTGAAGACGAGCAGAAAGCAGTTGAGCATCTGGTCAAACTGATGGCTGAACTGGAGTAATCTCCGCTCAGCTCTCCAGCAAATCGACTCCTCTGCGCCATTGAGTGCAAACATCTTGATCGCGGACAACCTGTCCGCGTTATTGCTTTCGTAGAGTACGTGTCCCGCGACAATGGCACCGCACAGAGTCCCATCAGCCATCGTGATTAAAAGGTAGCGTTATGATTTCAGGCATTTTAGCATCACCAGGTATCGCTTTCGGCAAAGCACTGCTGCTGAAAGAAGACGAGATCGTCATCAACCGCAAGAAAATTTCTGATGACCAGGTTGAGCAGGAAGTTCAGCGCTTCCTCGATGGCCGCAGCAAAGCGGCATTACAACTGGAAGCGATTCGCGTCAAAGCGGGTGAAACCCTCGGTGAAGAGAAAGCAGCAATCTTCGAAGGCCACATTATGTTGCTGGAAGATGAAGAGCTGGAGCAGGAAATCATCGACCTGATCAAAAAAGATCACGCTTCTGCCGATGCTGCTGCTTACTCGGTCATCGATGGCCAGGCGAAAGCACTGGAGGAGTTAGATGACGAATATCTGAAAGAGCGTGCGGCTGACGTACGTGACATCGGTAAGCGTCTGCTGCAAAACATCCTCGGTCTGCATATCGTTGACCTGAGCGCTATTCCGGACGAATCCATTCTGGTGGCAAAAGATTTAACGCCGTCAGAAACCGCACAGCTGAACCTGAAGAAGGTGCTGGGCTTTATCACCGATCTGGGTGGCCGTACCTCACATACCTCAATCATGGCGCGCTCGCTGGAGATCCCAGCCATTGTCGGTACCGGCAATGTGACCGTCACGGTTAAAAATGGCGATTTCCTGATTCTGGATGGCGTTAACAATGCGATTCACGTCAATCCTTCAGAAGCGATTCAGGAAGAGCTGAAAGCCGTACAGAACCAGTATCTGTCGGAAAAACATGAATTAGCTAAGCTGAAAGATCTGCCAGCCGTTACGCTGGATGGTCATCAGGTTGAAGTCTGCGCCAACATCGGTACTGTGCGCGATATCGCCGGTGCTGAACGTAACGGCGCTGAAGGCGTGGGTCTCTACCGCACCGAATTCCTGTTTATGGATCGTGACTCACTGCCAAGCGAAGAAGAGCAGTTCCAGGCGTACAAAGCCGTCGCTGAAGCCATGGGTTCACAGGCCGTTATCGTGCGTACCATGGACATCGGCGGCGACAAAGATCTGCCTTACATGAACCTGCCAAAAGAAGAGAACCCGTTCCTCGGCTGGCGCGCTATCCGTATCGCCATGGACCGCAAAGAGATTCTGCATGCGCAGCTGCGTGCCATTCTGCGCGCCTCCTCTTTCGGTAAACTGCGCATCATGTTCCCGATGATTATTTCGGTTGAAGAAGTACGCAGCCTGAAAGCGGAGCTGGAACTGCTGAAAGCGCAGTTGCGTGAAGAAGGTAAAGCCTTTGATGAGAGCATCGAAGTCGGCATCATGGTGGAAACCCCGGCTTCAGCCGTGATTGCTCATCATCTGGCGAAGGAAGTCGACTTCTTCAGTATTGGGACAAACGATCTGACGCAGTATACTCTGGCGGTCGATCGTGGTAATGATTTGATCTCGCACCTGTACAACCCAATGGCGCCGTCTGTGCTTAACTTAATCAAGCAAGTCATTGATGCATCTCACGCTGAAGGTAAATGGACCGGCATGTGTGGTGAGCTGGCAGGTGATGAACGTGCTACACTACTGTTACTGGGAATGGGGCTGGACGAGTTCAGCATGAGTGCCATTTCTATCCCTGGCATCAAGAAAATCATTCGTAATACTAATTTTGAAGATGCGAAGGCATTGGCGGAGCAGGCACTGGCTCAACCGACAGCGGAAGATTTAATGAACCTGGTAAACAAGTTCATTAAGGAAAAAACGCTCTGCTAATCCGCATGATGCTGGCCCCAAATTACTGCTTAGGAGAAGATCATGGGTTTGTTTTCTAAACTTTTTGGCGAAAAAACGGATAGCGCTGGGACAATTGACATCGTAGCGCCTCTGTCAGGCGAAATCGTGAACATTGAAGACGTACCAGATGTGGTGTTTGCAGAAAAAATCGTGGGCGACGGTATTGCGATCAAGCCCAGCGGCAACAAAATGGTTGCTCCTGTTGATGGCACTATCGGTAAGATTTTTGAAACCAATCACGCTTTTTCGATCGAATCAGACAATGGCATTGAGCTGTTCGTCCACTTCGGTATCGATACGGTTGAACTGAAAGGTGAAGGCTTCAAACGCATCGCTGAAGAAGGCCAGAAGGTCAAAAAAGGCGACGTGGTTATCGAGTTTGACCTGCCGTTGCTGGAAGAGAAAGCGAAATCAACCCTGACACCGGTTGTCATCTCCAACATGGATGAAATCAAGGAATTGATTAAGCTGACTGGCCAGGTCACCGTCGGCGAAACGCCGGTGATTCGCATCAGAAAGTAAGCATTCGTTCATAACATAACGGCACCCGCGGGTGCCGTTATCGTTTCTGCTGTATGCCTGTTCAGGGCTGCCAGTGCGGCAGACGCAGCGTCAGTTCCAGTCCGCCTTCTGGCCGGTTTCTTGCCTCAACCTCACCATGATGCGCCAGCACCACCTTGCGCACGATAGCCAGTCCCAGACCATAACCTTTGCCCATCAGCGGCGAATTCACCCGCACAAACGGGTCAAAGATGCTGGAGAGTTTATCCTCATCGACACCCGGCCCCTGATCGCGCACCTGAATCACCAGCCACTGCTGTTCTGCGCGCAGATGAACATCAATCCGCTGCCCTGGCAGAGAGAAGCGCAGCGCATTGCGTAATACATTCTCTGCTCCGCGCCGTATCAGCTCTGCATTACCTCGCACGGTGTAATCAGCGCGATCGTCGACCTGCAACTCTACCTGCACGCCTGGGATCTGCGCTTCATAACGGACATCGGTAATAACCGCCTGCAGCAAGCCGGTCAGATCAAAATATTGCTCATCCGGGATGCTTTCATGCTCAGCCCGCGACAGTGTCAGCAGTTCACCGATCATCTTGTCCAGCCGACGCGCCTCTTCATCAATGCGATCAAGCGAACTGTTCACACTTTCTGGCGTCTGTCTGGCCAGCCCGGTCGCCAGCTGCAGTCGGGCCAGCGGTGAACGGAGCTCATGTGAGATATCATGCAACAGTTCTTCACGGGCGCGCACCAGGGTATCGAGCCGCTCGACCATGGCGTCAAAGGCTTCAGCGACGTTTGAGATCTCGTCGTGGCGCTTACGCATGATCGGAAACAGCCGCACGCTTAAATCGCCCTCAGCCACGCGGGAAAATCCTTCCCGCAGCTGACGCATAGGTCGCGTCAGATTCCAGGCCAGAAGCAGACTGAACAGCAATCCCACCGAACCGGCGAAGACAAACATCGGCTCAGGAATATTCAGAAATTTTCGCGGCATCATGTTCAGCGTGCTGTCTTTACGCATGCCATCCAGGTCGTAGCGCAGCTGATAGGCTTTGCCATCCGCGCCGCGAACCCAGCGCACCACCTCTTCAGGAAAACGCCCTCTGATATCCAGGTTGCCGCTGTTTTCTGATTGTGACGGTTTTGTCTGTTGGGTAACGTGGAAGAACTGCCGGTCGCTGTTATCCCAGTCCGAGAGCATCGCATTCAGCGCATCAGGCCCGCCCCGCTCCAGCACTGACGCTGCGGAGGTCATCTGCAGATCCACAATACGGCGGATAGCCACGAGTTCAGGCGGTTCATGCCGTTTACCGGAGAGCGTAAAGCCGAGCCAGATAAGCTGGCTCATAATGACGAAAACGATCCAGAAGCCGATAAAGATCTTCCAGAACATGCGTCCACGGTAACTCTGTTTCATCGAATACGGTAACCGATGCTGCGAACGGTTTCGATGTTGATGCTGTCAGCGGTTAATGCACTGAGCTTCTGACGAATGTTACTGATATGTACATCGACGCTGCGGTCATAGGCTTCACGCGGACGACCGAGTCCCTTTTCAGAGAGCTCATCTTTTGACACCACTCTGTCCGGCGCACGCAGCAGCAGATCCAGCAGATTAAATTCCGACGCTGTGAGATCAAAGGTTTTACCCTGCCATTCGCTTATGCGGGTGGCGGGATTAAGCATCAGTTCCCCCCAGCGCAGCGGCTCTCTGGCGTCTGGCTGTGGCGCCTGCTCTTCGAAACGGCGCAATACGGCGCGCAGTCGTGCCACCAGCTCTCGGGGATAGCAGGGCTTGGGCATATAGTCATCCGCGCCCATCTCCAGACCGATCACGCGATCAATATTATCGCCTTTGGCGGTCAGCATAATCACCGGTATCCGGCTGTTCTGGCGCACCTGACGCAACACATCAATGCCGCTCATGTCGGGCAGCATAATGTCCAGGATCATGGCGGTGAACTCTCCCGATAACGCGCCCTGCACGCCGGCGCTGCCGGTCAGAACCAGCTGAGCATCAAACCCTTCCCCGATCAGGTACTGGCTTAACATCGTGCCTAATTCAACATCATCATCAACAAGCAAAATTTTCATGGTTATCTCTCTGGAGAATTGCCGCTATTTTGTCCTGTGCTGAACATTCGCGCAGCCTGATTTACGCGATCCTTACAGATTCAGTCTGTCTGGCACCGAAAATTGTGGTTAAAAAAAGGCCTGTGGGCAGTAAATGCACGCACAGGCCTGATTCCGCATCAGCAGAGGTTACTGATGGTAGAGTCCGGTAGAGAGATAACGGTCACCACGATCGCAGGCGATCGCCACCACCACGCTGCCAGGATTGGCCTGCGCGATGCGCAGCGCACCCGCCACCGCGCCGCCTGAACTGACGCCACAGAAAATGCCTTCACGGCGTGCCAGCGCGCGCATCGTCTCTTCCGCTTCCTTTTGCGTCATATCCATCACATCATCCACCAGATCGGGACGGTAGATCCCCGGCAGATAGGCCAGCGGCCAGCGACGAATACCCGGAATACTGCTGCCTTCGCTGGGCTGCAAACCGATCACCTGCACGCCCGTGTTGAGCTCTTTCAGATATCGTCCTACGCCGGTAATGGTGCCGGTGGTGCCCATGCTGGAGACAAAATGAGTCATGCGCTGGTTCGACTGCTGCCACAATTCCGGGCCGGTGGTCTGATAGTGACCCAGCGGATTATCGGGATTATTAAACTGGTCCAGCACCCGGCCTTCACCGCGCGCCGCCATCGCCTGGGCCAGATCGCGTGCGCCCTCCATGCCCTGTTCACGTGGCACCAGGATTAACTCTGCGCCATAGGCGCGCATCGCGTCCTGCCGCTCCTGACTCATGTTGTCGGGCATCAGCAGGCGAAGTCGGTAGCCTTTCATCGCCGCGATCATCGCCAGCGCAATCCCGGTGTTGCCGCTGGTAGCTTCAATCAGCTGATCGCCAGGTGCAATATCACCACGCAGCTCTGCCTGATTGATCATCGACCAGGCCGCGCGATCTTTTACCGAACCTGCCGGATTATTGCCTTCCAGCTTGAGCCAGACCTCGCTGCCGTTGGCGGGCGTCAGGCGCTGCAACTTAATCAGCGGGGTATTGCCGATGGTATTTTCGAGAGTCGTCACGGTGCGGTTCCTGGCATCTTACAAACCAGATGCGAAAAAAAGGCGGGAGTGTCACTCCCGCCCGGTGTTGAAGAGAAAATATCAGGCGCTTTGTGCAAAGGCAACTGCGCGCAGTGGCGTATCGCCCTTATAGAGACGCGCCTGCTGCAAGCCAACAAACAGACGCTCGCCGCGAATCGGCGCTGTCTGCTCACCTTCAAACACCACCGAAACCGGCTCGCTTTGCCAGCCGGCAGGCTGGACGACCAGCTGCCAGAAGTGTCCACGCGGGCTCACTTCCAGTACCTGTACCGGCAGCGGGGTTTCCAGACTGCTGCGGCGTGATACGTCGATTTCCCACGGACGCAGGAACAGCTCAACCGCACCCTGATGTGCCGAGGTATAGCCCAGCGGCCAATGGTGCGCGCCGACGTGGAACTGTGATCCCTGAATCTCGCCATCAAAGCGGTTCACTTCACCCAGGAATTCCAGCACAAAACGGGTCGCCGGATCGCGCCACACATCATCTGGCGTGCCGACCTGTTCAATGTTGCCCTGGCTCATCACCACCACGCGATCCGCCACTTCCATCGCCTCTTCCTGGTCGTGGGTGACAAACACGCTGGTGAATTTCAGCTCTTCATGCAGCTGACGCAGCCAGCGGCGCAGCTCTTTACGCACCTGAGCATCCAGCGCGCCAAAGGGTTCATCCAGCAGCAGAATCTGCGGTTCAACCGCTAACGCACGCGCCAGCGCCACACGCTGTTTCTGGCCGCCCGACAGCTGTGCCGGGAAGCGATTCGCCAGATGAGCCAGCTGCACCATCTCCAGCAGACGGGTAACACGCTGTTTGATCTCCGCCGTTGAAGGACGCTCACGACGTGGCAGCACGGTCAGGCCAAAGGCGATGTTGTCGAATACCGTCATATGACGGAACAGTGCGTAGTGCTGGAAGACAAAACCGACCTGACGATCGCGCGCATGCAGGCGGCTGACATCGTTGCCATGAAAACGGATGTGACCGCTGTTCTGATGCTCCAGCCCGGCAATGATGCGCAGCAGCGTGGTTTTACCCGAGCCTGATGGGCCAAGCAGCGCCACCATTTCACCCGAGGCAATATCCAGAGAGATATCGTTCAGCACCGATGTGCGACCAAAGGATTTGTTGATCTTGTTAATCTCAATGCTCATGATTTCCCTCCTGTTGCAGGCGTTTGTGCTGTTGCTCTAAACGCCACTGCACAATGCTTTTCAGAAACAGCGTCACAATTGCCATCAGGGTTAACAGGGCAGCCGCGGTAAACGCGCCAACGGTGTTGTAGTCCTGATGCAATAATTCAACCTGAAGCGGTAACGTGTAGGTCTCACCGCGAATCGATCCCGATACCACCGAGACCGCACCAAATTCACCAATCGCACGGGCGTTGGTCAGCACGATGCCATACAGCAGCGCCCAGCGAATGTTCGGCAGCGTTACGCGGCGGAACATCTGCCAGCCAGAGGCGCCCAGCAGCACCGCCGCTTCATCTTCGTGACTGCCCTGACTCAGCATCACCGGCACCAGTTCGCGCACCACAAACGGACAGGTCACAAACACCGTCGCCAGCACCATGCCAGGCCAGGCAAACATAATCTGGATGTTATGCGCATCCAGCCAGCCGCCTGCCGGGCCATTAACGCCCCAGAACAGCAGATACATCAGACCGGCCACGACCGGCGACACGGCAAAAGGAATATCGAACAGGGTCAGCAGCAACTGACGCCCCGGAAAGGTAAAGCGCGTCACCAGCCAGGCGAGCAGCGTGCCGAACACCAGGTTAACCGGTACGGTGATCAGCGCCACCATTACGGTCAGCCAGATGGCGTGCAGCATGTCCGGATCCGCCAGATTGCTGAGAGCGACAATGAGCCCCTGATTCAGCGCTTCCCAGAAGATGGAGGCCATCGGCACCACCAGCAGCAGAATCGAGATCAGCGCGCCGATACTAATCAGCAGCCACTTGCCCCAGTTCACTGGCTGACGTGCAGCGTGATTAATCTGTGAAACCTCAGCCATTAGTGACCTCCCAGACGACGGCCAAAGCGGCTCTGTAATGTGTTAATCGCAAATAACAGAATCAGCGATGCCGCCAGGATCACCGAGGCGATGGCGCTGGCCGCCGGATAGTCGAACTCCTGCAGCCGGACAAAAATCATCAGCGAGGTGACTTCCGTTTTCCAGGCGATGTTACCGGCAATAAAGATCACCGCACCAAATTCACCCAGGCTGCGGGTAAAGGAGAGCGCCGTTCCGGCCAACAGCGCCGGTGCCACTTCCGGCAACACGACGCGGCGGAAGCTCTGCCACGGCGTGGCACCCAGCGTTTCGGCCGCCTCTTCATACTCCGGGCCTAACTCTTCCAGCACCGGCTGTACGGTACGCACCACAAACGGAATGCTGGTAAAGGCCATGGCGATGGCGATACCAATCCAGGTATAGGAAATTTTGATGTCGAACTGAGCGAACCACTGTCCATACCAGCCGTTGACCGAAAAGAGTCCGGCCAGGGTCAGACCCGCCACCGCCGTAGGCAGTGCAAACGGCAGATCCATCAGGCCATCCAGCAGCGTCCGGCCCGGAAAACGGTAACGGGTCAGGATCCATGCCATCAGCATGCCGAACACCGCATTAAACAGTGAGGCGACGCCTGCAGAGAGCAGCGTTACTTTATAGGCGGCAATCAGCTGCGGATTGGTCACCACATCCCAGTACTGTTGCAGCGTCATCTGCGACAGCTGCATGATCACCGCGCTGATAGGCAGCAGCAGAATCAGACAGGTAAAGAGCAGACTGGTGCCGAGGCTGAGACCAAAGCCGGGCAACACGCGTTTCTGGCTGGCTGCAAACATTATCCGCGCCCCGCCGCTAACAACTTATCAAGCTCACCGCCGCTGACGAAGTGCGTCTTCATTACCTTATCCCAGCCGCCAAACGCCTCTTCCACCCGGAACAGGCTGGTCTGCGGGAAGCGATCTTTCTGCTCCGCCATCAGCTGTGCATTGTTCACGCGATAGTAGTAGTGAGTAATAATATTCTGCGCTTCAGGTGTATAGAGATAGTTCAGATAAGCGCTGGCCGCATCAGCGGTTTTATTGGTGGCGACGTTTTTATCCACCCATGCCACCGGAAACTCCGCCAGAATGTTGGTTTTCGGCACCACCACTTCATACTCATCTTTGCCGTACTGGTTGCGGATGTTATTCACTTCGGACTCAAAGCTAATTAATACGTCGCCCAGACCACGCTCAGCAAAGGTCGTGGTCGCACCGCGACCGCCAGTGTCGAATACTTCAACGTTTTTCAGAAATTGCGTCATAAAGGCACGGGTTTTGGCCTGATCGCCCCCGTCCGCTTTCTCCGCTGCGCCCCAGGCGGCCAGATAGGTATAGCGGCCATTCCCGGAGGTTTTCGGATTCGGGAAAATCAGCTTCACATCACTGCGGGTCAAATCTGACCAGTCGTGAATCTGTTTTGGATTCCCTTTGCGCACCAGAAACGCCATGGTGGAGTAGAAAGGCGAGCTGTTATTCGGCAGACGGCTTTTCCAGTCTGCGGCAATCAGGTTGCCTTTATCGTGCAGCACCTGCACATCCGTAACCTGATTGTACGTGACGACATCCGCGCGCAGTCCCTGCAGGATAGCCAGCGCCTGCTTCGATGAACCGGCGTGCGACATCTTAATGGTCAGTGGATCGCCGGGATGGCTGGCATCCCACTGTTTAACGAAGGGAGCATTCAGGGCGAGAAACAGCTCCCGCGACACATCGTAAGAGCTATTAAGAAGTTCAGTGGCATTGGCTGCGCCGGCCAGGCTTAGCGACAACGCGATACCGCTCACGATTTTTTTCATCGCTTGTAATGTCATTTGGCACCCTGAAAAAGATTGATGCGGATCTCACCCGCTGAGGCACCAGTTTATTTATAACTCAGTGAAAACCAGTAACGGTTTTATATATCGTTTGATGATTTCAAAGTCGAAAAAAGCATAAGACGACGGCACTGTTTATGCAGAAATCAGCAAAAGCCGATGGGGAGGAGGAATCCCGTGCCGTGCGCGCCGGCAAAGGTTTTGAGAGGCTCAGCGGCCGCCTGACGGGCGGCGCGCTGAAGACGAGGGATTAACGCTGCCAGACAATCTTGCTGATTTTCCAGCTTTTCAGCGTATCGTCCGAGGGCATTAATCCCTCTGGTCCATGCCAGTCACCCTGATAAACATAGGTCAGATGCTGACTGCCAGGCGCACGGCACGCCACGTCACGCGCATCGGTGCCGCTGGCTAAGGTGCAGTTGTCGAAGGCTTTGCTGAACTTATTACTGAAGAGATCACCCACTTTGCTGCCATCGCTGCTGGCGATTGCGCTGTCCATGACCTCAATACGTTCGACCTGCGACTGCCCGTAAATCACCAGCTTAACGTTGCCATCATCCAGCGCCTGCCAGAAAGAGACCACCTGACCATTCTGGCTGCGCATGCCCTGACGCAGGCTATAGTCACCGTTCAGTCCGGCATTAATCGCGTCCTCTTTCATGGCGGTCGAGGCAGTTAACCCACCCACACCCTGTTCAGTCGCGGTCAGCGAGGAACCGAACCAGTTCCACGGCAGCGCCGAAGACCAGTGATACGTCAGCGGATTCCACCAGCTTGCCTGCTGGCTGCTGTCAGCGCCGGAACCCGAACTGGCACAGCCGCTCAGTACAACCGCGGCGATCAGTAGCGTGGAACGAACAGCTTTCATGAGAACTCCTGTAAATGCGATGCCGGAAAGGCGGAACTGATTGGAGTCGCAAAGCGACAAAAAGTTTAGTGAAGATGATGTTCGGGCAGAAAGCAGTCGCGACAGCGGCGGCTGGATTGCAGCCAGATCAGCGCCAGCAGGTCAAAGAGCGTCAGCAGCAATGGCAGCGGTGAGGTGAGCAGATCGCCCTGCACAAACTGCATTCCCTGCCAGAGCAGATTCACCAGCAGCGACAGCGCCAGCACGCTGCGCCAGTGCTGCCAGAGTCGCGGCAGGCGGGTGCGATACCCGGTCAGCAGCAGGCCCGCCAGCGCCGGTAAACCCAGCGCAAGACCGATCCAGAACGCCTGACGATCCGGATAAAACAGCGCCAGCAGATCGTTGCCCTGCTGCCGTGACGCCCCGGCCATCACCAGCAGCAGCCAGGTCCGTGCCTGGAGTAACAGGATCAGCCAAAAAAGAAACGGCAGCCGCAGCTGCCCTCTGGCGTCATACTCGTCCGGCAGATAGCCCGGTGACGGCTTAGTATTCACGATCTTCGATCAGACGTTTACCAAACAGCAGCGCATCAACCGGCTCATAATCGAGCTTCTCATAGAACGCCACCACCTGATCATTCTCTTCGCGGATCATCAGATGCAGTTTCGGACAGCCGCGCGCGATAAGCTTCTTCTCCAGACGATTCATCAGCGCATTCGCAAAGCCGCGTCCCTGATAGTCGGGATGCACGGCCAGATAGTAAGCCGCGCCGCGATGGCCATCATAGCCGCCCATCAGTGTGCCCACGACCACGCCGCCCACTTCAGCGACCAGAAAGAGATCGGGGTCGTGATTCATTTTGCGTTCGATATCCAGCTCAGGATCGTTCCATGGCCGTAACAAATCGCAACGTTCCCATAAGGTGATCACTTCTTCAAAATCTTCCTGGCGGAAGGCGCGGATTTCCATCTTCTTTACCTGCAAATAAGCACAATTTGCTGATTATCACGCATTCTCTGCCGCACGCAACCCTCCATGACGGGCGACAAATAAAAAAGCGCAAATTTACTGTTCGCGACCTGCAATACAAAGTAATGCCCTGAAATGGTTCTGTGATCGCAGGCAGCAGTCCCTTAGGCTATAACACCGGCAAGATTCCTGTTACCGGACCCGCACATGCACCTGCTTAAACGTTTGATTCATCGCCGTCAGTTACTGCTTTCCGGGCTGGCTCTGGCCATTTTATCGCCGCGCGCGGTTCAGGCTAAAGAGCAGTCTGCGCTTACTGGTGCAAATCGTCACTCGCGCCCTGCCCCGCCCACTAAGAACGGGAAACGTATCGTGATGATCGACCCCGGTCACGGCGGCATCGACTCTGGTGCCGTTGGCGAAGAGGGTTCCGAAGAGAAACACATCGTGCTGGAGATTGCCGGTAACGTGCAGCGTCAGCTACAGAGCCATCCGCGCATAGAAGTGCGTCTGACCCGCGACAGCGACCACTTTATTCCGCTCTATCAGCGGGTGGAGATCGCCCACCAGCACGGCGCCGATCTCTTTATGTCGATTCATGCCGACGGTTTTACCAGTCCCGATGCCAGCGGTGCCTCGGTGTTTGCGCTCTCTAATCGCGGTGCCAGCAGCTCGATGGCGCGTTATCTGTCACAGCGGGAGAACGATGCGGATAAGCTGGGTGGCGTGAAAGCGCAGCAGCAGGATCACTATCTGCAGCAGATCCTGTTCGATCTGGTGCAGACAGACACCATCAAAAACAGCCTGACGCTGGGCAAGCATGTACTGGATCAGATCCGCCCGGTTCATCATCTTCACAGCCAGCACACCGAGCAGGCTGCCTTTGCGGTACTCAAGTCACCGTCGATCCCCTCGGTGCTGGTCGAGACCTCCTTTATTACTAATCCGCGTGAAGAGCAGCTGCTCGGCACCACCGCGTTTCGCCAGAAAATCGCCTCGGCTATTGCCAGCGGCATCGTCAATTACTTTGATGAGTTTGATCGGCGCAACGCCTGATGCGCGTCGCCGGTTCAGGCCGTGCGACTCGCCGCACTCATGCAAGCGGCGCGGTTTTGCGTATAATCGCGTCAGACTTTGACAAACCATAAGCGAAAAAATGGCTGATATTTCCCGCGTAAAAGCGTTCCTGCTCGCATTGCAGGATGAGATTTGTAACCAGCTGGCGGCTGAAGATGGCGGCGCAGCGTTTGCCGAAGATAGCTGGCAGCGTCCTGGCGGCGGCGGCGGTCAGAGCCGCGTTCTGCGCAACGGCGCGGTGTTTGAGCAGGCGGGCGTCAACTTTTCGCACGTGCATGGCGATCAGATGCCGGCATCCGCCACTGCACACCGGCCGGAGCTGGCGGGTCGCAGTTTTGAAGCGATGGGCGTGTCGCTGGTGATCCACCCGAACAATCCCTATGTGCCCACCAGCCACGCCAACGTGCGCTTTTTTATCGCGGAGAAACCGGGTGCCGATCCGGTCTGGTGGTTTGGTGGCGGATTTGACCTGACCCCTTTTTATGGCTTCGAAGAAGATGCGCTGCACTGGCACCAGACCGCCGCTGACCTCTGCCAGCCTTTTGGCGAGGATGTCTATCCGCGCTATAAAAAGTGGTGTGATGACTATTTCTATCTGAAGCATCGTGATGAGCAGCGCGGCATTGGCGGCCTGTTTTTTGACGATCTCAACACGCCCGACTTTGAGCAGAGCTTCAGCTTTATGCAGGCGGTAGGCCGCGGCTTTATGGATGCCTATCGACCGATTGTGGCGCGCCGTAAAGATCACCCGTGGGGCGATCGTGAGCGTCAGTTCCAGCTCTACCGCCGTGGTCGCTATGTGGAGTTTAATCTGGTGTGGGACCGCGGCACGCTGTTTGGTCTGCAGACCGGCGGTCGCACTGAATCGATCCTGATGTCGATGCCCCCGCTGGTGCGCTGGGAATATGATTATCAACCCGATGCCGACTCACCTGAAGCCGCCCTCTATCGCGATTTCCTGCCGGTGAAGAACTGGCTGAATCTGCCAGTCTGATCACGTCTGCTGCGGCAGTGCGGGCCTCAACCCGCGCTGCGCTTCCCTCCTCCTTCCCGACACGTCCCCTTTCACAGGGCACGGATTGCTACAGTGTGGCCTGCGTCATTCCTCCTGACTGCTATGCTTATGGGTGGAATATGGCGCACCCCACGGTTAACACCGCATGACGGCTCCTTCGCACCGCCTCGCAGCGCAACAATCAGAGAAACCGCATGTTCATCAGAAACTCTCTGTTGCAATGTTATGGGTTCGCGTTCCCGGTAGCAGAACATGCCACAGACCGGCTGCGAGGCCTGAGGTGCCCCCTGTTCGCTTTCATTTTTCTTTTCAAGGAGTTTAGAGATGAACCAGCTAGAAGCCCTAAAACAGTTCACCACCGTGGTGGCGGACAGTGGTGATATCGAATCGATTCGTAATTACCATCCGGAAGACGCCACCACTAATCCCTCACTCATTCTGAAAGCGTCCGGTCTCGAAGGGTATAAGCACCTGATGGATGACGCGATTGAGTACGCCAAAAAACAGGGCGGCAGCAAAGAGACGCAGATTATCAACGCCAGCGACAAAGTGGCGATCAACCTTGGTATGGAAATCCTGAAAAGCATACCGGGCCGTGTTTCGACCGAAGTGGATGCGCGCCTCTCCTTCGATCGTGGCATGTGTGTGACCAAAGCAGAAAAACTGATTCGGATGTATGAAGAGCACGGTATCGATCGCTCACGCGTACTGATTAAGCTGGCCTCAACCTGGGAAGGCATCCGCGCAGCGGAAGAGCTGGAGAAAAACGGCATCCAGTGCAACCTGACACTGCTCTTCTCCTTTGCTCAGGCGCGTGCCTGTGCCGAAGCGGGCGTGTTCCTGATCTCCCCGTTCGTTGGCCGCATCTACGACTGGTATAACTCGCGCAAACCCATGGACCCCTACGTGGCGGATGAAGATCCGGGCGTAAAATCCGTGCGTCGCATCTACGATTACTACAAAAAGCACCGTTACAGCACCATCATCATGGGCGCCAGCTTCCGTAAAGTGGAGCAGATTATCGCACTGGCAGGCTGTGACCGCCTGACCCTGTCACCTAACCTGCTGGAAGAGTTGCAGAACAGTGATGCGCCGCTTGAGCGCAAACTGGAGCCTTCAACTGAAGGTTTCCACCAGCCGTCGCCGCTCTCCGAGGCGGAGTTCCGTTGGGAACATAACCAGGATCCAATGGCAGTTGAAAAACTCTCTGACGGCATCCGCCAGTTCGCGGTTGACCAGCAGAAGCTGGAAGATGTGCTCGCCGCACGCCTGTAGTCTTTATTTTAGTCGGGCGGGACTTTCCCGCCCTGATGCATAACAAGGGAGAACTTTATGTCCTCACGCAGAGAGTTGGCAAACGCGATTCGTGCACTGAGCATGGATGCGGTACAGAAGGCAAATTCAGGCCACCCCGGTGCGCCAATGGGAATGGCCGATATCGCCGAAGTGTTGTGGCGCGACTTCCTCCAGCATAATCCGACCAATCCCGCCTGGCTTGATCGCGACCGCTTTATCCTCTCCAACGGCCACGGCTCGATGCTGCTCTATAGCCTGCTGCACCTGAGCGGTTATGACCTGCCGATTGAAGAATTGAAAAATTTCCGTCAGCTGCACTCTAAAACGCCAGGCCACCCGGAAATCGGCTACACCCCAGGCGTTGAAACTACCACCGGCCCGCTGGGTCAGGGACTGGCTAACGCCGTGGGCTTAGCCATTGCAGAACGCACGCTGGCCGCGCAGTTTAACCGTCCGGATCATGAGATTGTCGATCACCACACCTATGTGTTTATGGGCGATGGCTGTCTGATGGAAGGCATCTCGCATGAAGTCTGTTCACTGGCGGGGACCCTGGGTCTCGGCAAACTGATCGGCTTCTATGACCATAACGGTATCTCGATCGATGGCGAGACCGAAGGCTGGTTTACTGACGACACCCATAAACGTTTTGAGTCCTACAACTGGCATGTGATTGGCGATATCGACGGCCATGACGCTGATGCCATTCGTGAGGCGATCAAAGAAGCGCAGAGCGTCACCGATAAGCCTTCACTGATTATCTGCCGCACCATTATCGGTTTCGGTTCGCCGAACAAAGCCGGTAAAGAGGAGTCGCACGGCGCGGCGCTGGGTGAGGCAGAAGTTGCCCTGACCCGCAAACAGCTCGGCTGGAACTATCCGGCGTTTGAGATCCCGGCTGAAATCTACCAGCAGTGGGATGCCAAAGCGGCGGGTGCTGAACGTGAAAAAGCCTGGGATGCAAAATTTGCGGCTTACAAAGAAGCCCATCCAGAGCTAGCGAAAGAGTATGAGCGCCGGATGAATGGCGAAATGCCCGCCAACTGGGAAACCGAAGCGACCCGGTTCATTCAGGAGTTGCAGGCTAACCCGCAGAAAATCGCCAGCCGTAAAGCGTCACAAAACTCGCTGGAAGCCTACGGCAAAATGCTGCCGGAGTTCCTCGGCGGTTCTGCTGACCTGGCACCGAGTAACCTCACCATCTGGTCTGGTTCTAAATCGATCAAAGAGGATCCGGCCGGTAACTATATTCACTACGGCGTGCGTGAATTTGGTATGACGGCGATTGGTAACGGTGTCGCGCACCATGGCGGTTTCGTTCCCTACACCGCAACCTTCCTGATGTTTGTCGAATATGCGCGTAACGCCGCGCGTATGGCTGCGCTGATGAAGGCACGACAGATTCTGGTCTACACCCATGACTCCATCGGTCTGGGCGAAGATGGCCCGACGCACCAGCCGGTAGAGCAGATCGCCAGCCTGCGTCTGACGCCAAATATGAGCGTATGGCGTCCGTGCGATCAGGTCGAAACGGCCGTAGCGTGGAAAGCCGCCGTCGAACGTCATCACGGCCCGACTGCGCTGATCCTTTCGCGTCAGAATCTGCTGCAGCCGGAACGTACCCCGGAGCAGATCGAAAACATCAAACGCGGCGGCTACGTGCTGAAGGATTGCGACGGCACACCAGAAGTGATTCTGATCGCGACCGGTTCAGAGATTGAGATCACCCTGGGTGCAGCGGATAAGCTCACTTCAGGCGGTCACAAGGTGCGGGTGGTTTCACTGCCTTCTACTGACCTGTTTGATGCGCAGGATGCCGCTTACCGCGAATCCGTACTGCCAAGCGGCGTGAAAGCGCGTGTGGCGGTAGAAGCGGGTATTGCTGACTACTGGTTCAAGTATGTCGGTCTGGACGGTGCGATTGTCGGTATGACCACCTTTGGTGAATCCGCCCCGGCCAGTCAGCTGTTCCCGGAGTTTGGCTTCACGGTTGAGAATATCGTCAGCCACGCTGAAGCATTACTCAAGCCAGTTTAATGCTTATGCCCTTCCCGGCTCACCGGGAAGGGCCATTTCCACTTATAGCCTGATACATAAAAAAAACTCTATTCCCCTCTTCCCGCCCTGCGCAAACTCATTACTATAGAGCCGTCATACTTAATGCTGCCTGTGCGCTGGCTGTCCGTCTGTTCCCGCTGTCGTTCTGCCGGGATAACGCGGTTCTGTCCTGATGCATCCCGATGAGTGAAGGCAGATTTCCTCCGATTTTATAGCGAAGCCACTTCCGTTGAACATGCGCACACCCTATTTACTGGCCCTGATGGTTTCACTGCTTCCATTAAAAAGCATGGCGCAGGTCGCGCCCGATCCGCTGCTGGCCTCTCAGATTGTTGATCGCTATGCGGAACATATCTTTTACGGCAGCGGTGCAACCGGCATGGCACTGGTGGCGATTGATGGCAATCAGCGGGTGTTCGCCAGCTTTGGTGAAACCCGTCCCGGCAACAATGTCCGTCCGCAGAAAGATTCGCTGATTCGCATCGCCTCGCTGAGTAAGCTGATGACCAGTGAAGTGATGGTGAAGCTGGCTGAGCGCGGACAGATCCGCCTTGACGATCCCCTGAGTAAATATGCGCCGCCGGGTTCACGCGTGCCCACCTACAATGGTCAGCCCATTCGCCTGATCAATCTCTCGACCCACACCAGCGGACTGCCGCGCGAACAGCCAGGCGGCAAAGCGCAGCGTCCGGTATTTGTCTGGCCGACCCGTGGTGAACGCTGGGCGTGGCTGTCGCGCGCTAACCTCAAAGCGGCGCCAGGCAGCAGTGCCGCCTACTCTAACCTGGGCTACGATCTGCTGGGTGATGCACTGTCGCGCGCCACCGGCAAACCCTATCCGGCGCTGTTTCAGCAGCTGATTACCCGCCCGCTCGGCATGAAGGACACGACGTTTACGCCTTCGCCAGAGCAGTGCGGACGCCTGATGGTGGCGGAAAAAGGGGCCAGTCCGTGCAATAACACCCTGGCGGCGATTGGCAGCGGCGGCGTTTACTCCACGCCGGATGATATGGGCCGCTGGATGCAGCAGTTCCTTAACTCTTCGGTTAACCACCGCACGCCGCAGATCGATCGACTGCAGACGCTGATCTATCGTCGCGATCAGCTGAGCAAAGTAGAAGGCATGGATGTGCCGGGTAAAGCGGATGCGCTGGGGATGGGCTGGGTCTTTATGGGGCCGAAAAATGGTCGCCCTGGCATTATTCAGAAAACCGGCGGCGGCGGCGGTTTCATCACCTATATGGCGATGGTGCCGCAGCATAACGTGGGGGTATTTGTGGTGGTGACCCGCTCGCCGCTGACCCGCTTTACGCCAATGAGCGACGGCGTGAATAATATGCTGGCCGAACTGGTCGGCAATCAGCTTGGCTCACCGATGATGGTGCAGGCGATTCGTTAACGCTGCTGTACGCCACCGTCAGACTGGCTGACCCACAGGGTTGGCCAGTCATCACTGCTGTGCCAGGCGTCACAGGTCGACTCCTCCGCATACTCCGCTAACACAAAACGCGTGCCATCAAACTGCCAGCGAGTGGCACTGCCGCAGTCACCCAACCCACGTCCTTTACCAAAGGTGTAGAGCTGGCCGCTGGCCGCATCATATTCGGCGTTAATCAGCTCAAGCTGTCGGTCACTGGCACCTGGTGGGGTAAACGGCAGAGTTAAGGTGATGCCGCGCGCGACATACGGCTGGCTGCGCGTCACTTCAAACGCCAGATCGATCACGTTATAAGCCCCCATTTCACAACTCACCAGCAGCAGCGCGCGCTGATCGGTGAGTGGCGCCACGCTGACTTCACGGCGCAGTGGATCGAGTGAGCAGGAGTCGGTATTGACCCGCCAGGTGCCGTAATCAATTAATCCGCTGGTCTCATCGCGCGTCAATGCCGCGGGTGGCTCGACAGCAGGCGGCAATGGCGGCAGCGCAGGCGGTGGTGGAACATCCCAGCTGGCGCGATCGCCACGTTTGACCCATGCGCTCATGCTGTTGACCCGCCCCTGGGTGTCATCCATCAGCAACAGTGCGGCCTTCATACCGCGCAGGGAGATCAGCGCATTGGGATCGAAAGTGAGCTGAAGGGTTTTCGCCTCCATCACCAGATCAAGAAACTCATCAATTGCGATGGCATTGCTGGTGGCAAGATGGTGCGGTTCAACCGTCCAGTGTTTGAGGTCGGGTTTCAGACGGCGCTGATCCAGTAGCAGGTTATCCTGAAGCGAACCGCCAGGCAGCGCGCCACTGTAGGCACTGCCGTAGTCGATTCGCAGCAAGGGGCGATCGTTGACGCCCGCATGCCGCGAAATCGTCATCACTAACCCTTTGTCGCCCGGAATATTGCGCGCCACGCAAAAGGCTTCATTGTTGCAGGTGATTTGCCAGTCGTTGAATGACTTTTGCAACGGTTCCGCCTGAACACAGGCAACCCACAGAGACGGCAACAGCCACAGCGATTTCATCCAATACGACATTAAGAAAATCGATCCCCGAATACCCAGAGTGGAGAGGATAGCGCATCAACGGGCCTGCCAGGGTTCCCATTCTGTGAACCTGTGCAAAAAGCGCAGTTAACTGCTTAAAAAGCGTGCATAAAAAGTGGATTATGCTTCACTTTCCACGCTCAACGCCGTCACGCTGCAACAGGCTAACTGCATGATTTTTTATGGTATCAGCCAGCCAGCAATCTGCGCATGCTGCAACAGCATGACGGTTTTGCCGTCGCGAATGCGGCCATCGGCGACCATTGCCAGTGCATCAGGGAAAGGCACTTCCAGCACGTCGATCGACTCATCTTCAACGCCGCCGCCCGCATTGTCGCGCAGCGATTCATTATATTCCGCTGCGAAAAAGTGGATCAATTCAGTGACGCCGCCCGGCGACATATAGCAGGCATAAAGTTTCTCCACCTCGCCCACCGCATAACCGGTCTCTTCAATCGCCTCTTTGCGAATGCAATCTTCCGGAGAGTCGTCGTCCAGCAAGCCGGCACAGGCTTCAATTAACATGCCGCCCTCGTTACCGTTGACGTAAGTGGCGATACGGAACTGGCGCGTCAGGACCACGCTGTTCTTTTCACGGTTATAGAGCAGGATGGTCGCCCCGTTTCCGCGATCGTAGACTTCACGTTTATGGCGGATAACCTCGCCACGACGATCGGTGATCTCATAGGTGTAGTTACGCAGCACAAACCAGTTTTCGGACAGGAGCTTATCTTTGATGATGTTGATCTTAAACGACATGAGGACTCCGCTACCGCATAAAGGGAGCCTTTCATCATAGGGGCAAGCTTGCGGGAAAACTATCCTAATTCTCGCGGTGAATGAGGCGGTTTACGCCAAAAAAAAGCCAGCCCGAAGGCTGGCCTGATTGCTGCAGCGCTTATCAGCGCGAGGTGTCGTCAGCCAGTCGGGTCGGCTGAGGCTCCTCTTCGTGATGATCCTGTTCGGTCTCAGCTATGGCGTGAACACGCTTACGCACGCCAAACCATCCCAGCACCAGCAATACCGCGATCAGCGGAATGGAGGCGATGGTGTAAGTCCCGTTCGGGTAGTCAAACGCCATCAGCACCAGCACGCTGAACAGGAACAGCAGCGTCAGCCATGAGGTAAACGGCGCGCCTGGCAGCTTGAAGCTGACATCATCCGCCTTGCCCTCTTTAATCGCTTTGCGCAGACGCAGCTGACAAACCACGATAAAGGCCCAGGAGGAGATAATCCCCAGCGAGGCGATGTTCAGGACGATCTCAAACACCTGAGAAGGCACATAGTAGTTAAGCACCACACCAATCACATAGACGGCGATGGTCACCAGAATACCGGCATAAGGCACCTGCTGACCGTTCATCTTAGACATGAATTTCGGTGCAGAGCCACCCATCGACATGGAGCGCAGAATACGCCCGGTTGAGTAGAGGCCCGAGTTCAGGCTGGAGAGCGCCGCACTCAGCACCACGATATTCATGATGCTGCCAACGTAAGGCACGCCCAGCTTCGAGAAGAAGGTAACAAACGGACTCTGACCCGCCTGATAGGCGTTCCACGGCAGCAGCAGCACCAGCAGGACCACAGAGCCGACGTAGAACAGGCCGATACGCCAGATCACGCTGTTGATCGCTTTCGGCAGCATGGTTTTCGGGTCTTTACATTCCCCCGCCGCCGTACCTACCAGTTCGATAGAGGCAAAGGCGAACACCACACCCTGAATCAGCACCAGCGCAGGCAGTAAGCCGTGTGGGAACATGCCACCGTTATCGGTGATCAGATGGAAGCCGGTGCTGTTGCCATCCAGCGGTTTGCCGGTGCCAAGGAACACCACGCCCACCACCAGGAAGATCACAATCGCCAGCACTTTCACCAGCGCAAACCAGAACTCCATCTCGGCAAACCACTTTACGCCGATCATGTTCATGGTGCCGACAATCGCCAGCGCGCCCAGGGCGAACACCCACTGTGGCACATCACCAAACGCGCCCCAGTAGTGCATGTAGAGCGCGACGGCGGTGATATCGACGATGCCGGTCATTGCCCAGTTGACGAAGTACATCCAGCCCGCCACGTAGGAGGCTTTCTCACCCAGAAATTCACGGGCGTAGGAGACGAAGCTGCCGCTGCTGGGACGGTGTAACACCAGTTCGCCCAGCGCACGCAGAATAAAGAAGGAGAAGATGCCACACACCAGATAGATGATGGCTAAGGCGGGGCCAGCAGCCTGCAAACGGCCACCTGCGCCCAGGAACAAACCGGTACCGATGGCACCGCCGATCGCAATCATCTGTACGTGACGGTTACCCATCGCCTTCTGGTAGCCGGCGTCATGAGAGTTGAGCCAGCGTCGTTTCGCAGCGCGCATCTCGCCTGGGGTTTTGTTTTTAGATTTCATAGCATTCCTGTTTGTCCTGACTATCAGTCGTCGCCCCCATTTCAGGCGTAATGCCCTGTGAAATGGGGTATTTTCCTCTGTGCGTTTGCCTGTGAGTGAGTGCCAGACAGCGCGGGAATTTACGGCGATGAATCCTACCCGTTCTGCAAGAACGAAGCAAAATATACCGGGCAGATGCACAGGCTGATTTGTAAGAATCCATCCTGATGCACAAAAACAAAAAAACCGGCCATTTTCAGGCCGGTAAAAGCTACAGGGATGGAAACAGGAGGGTTGGGTTAGCGATAAATCTCTGCGGTGCCGCTCCACAGGCTGGAATCGCCTGGGTTATCGACACCGATAACGCGGTAATGGCTGGCGCCCATCTCTTCCGCTTTTTGCGACAGCTGGCGATTCGCATCGTCCAGCGAGCCGCGAACGCCGGAGACCGAAACGCTACCGATGCTCTGCATACTCTGCGCCTGCGACTGATCGACCGGCGCGGCGGCGAAAGTGGCAAATGAGGCGGTAGCCAGTAATGCGCCCGCCAGGACAGCATTCAGCTTTTTCATTGGATGCTCCTTAATCTGTGATCGGGGTTGAGTTGATGACTGGATGAATTATTAGCGCTGCAATGAAAAGCAACATCGGGACGATGTAAACCTGTTCCTTTTTTAAGCGTTGAACAGCAGCACGTCCTGGGAACTGTCAGTTGCGGTCATTTTATGTGCGATGTGTAACGTCCTGTGCGATAAACAGGGAATGGATCATTTGCGTTACGTTAATGCGCTCTTATAATTCCCGCACTTTCAACAGGGCCATTCATGTGATTGTTAAACGTTCCGTAACTCAAAGCATCGCTCAGGCGCTCAGCGCCATTGTCCTGCTGTCGCTGCTCACCACCGGTCTGGCATTAGTCACGCTCCTGAGCAGCCAGCGCGACGCGGAGGCGATCAATCTGGCGGGTTCACTGCGCATGCAGAGCTATCGCATGGCCTGGGATGCCAGCCGGCAGCCGCAAAATCTGGCTCATCATCTGGCGCGCTATCAGCAAACGCTGGATGCCCCGGTGCTGCAGAAACTTGATCGGCCCTGGGTACCCCGTGAAGTAAGTGTTCGCTATCAACGGCTACGTGCCGCCTGGCCCTCGCTGCAGCAACAGTTGCAACAGGGCGATACCGTGGCTTATCAGCAGCAGGTGCCGATCTACGTCGGTGAAATCGATCGCTTTGTACTGGGTCTGCAACGCTATACCGAGTTGAAAATGCATCTGGTGGCCGCCAGCAGCCTGGTGGGGGTCATTGCGATTGTGGCGCTGGCACTGATGACGATTCGCTTTACCCGACTGCAGGTGGTGCGCCCGCTTAATGCGCTGGTCACCGCCAGTCGCTACGTAGAGAGCGGCAACTTTGCTTTTCCGCCGCTGCACGTTGAGCAGCAGAATGAACTGCGGGTGCTGTCGCATGCCTTCAGCGGCATGGCGGCACGGCTGCATTCGCACTACCAGCTGCTGGAAAGCACGGTGCGCGCCAAAACAGAAGATTTAACCCAGGCGAATCGCACGCTGTCGCTACTCTATGACAGCTCACAAATGCTGACCGCCAGCCCGCTGCATCCGGCACTGTTTGAAGCCGTGTTAACCAATGTACTGACGCGCGAGAAACTGACGGCGATCCGGCTCGACAGCGACCAGTTTCAGTTTCGTGCCGGTGATGATCAGGCAGCCGGTCAGTGGCAACGTCTGCCGTTACAGCAGGACGAGCAGCAGATTGGCGAGCTGCGCTGGCAGACAGCTGGTGCCTCACCTCCGGATGAACTGATGCGCAGCCTGGCGGCGATGCTGGGACGGGCTATCTGGATCTGGCAGGCACAGCAGCAGTATCAGCAGATGCTGCTGATTGAAGAGCGCACGACCATTGCCCGGGAATTACATGACTCGCTGGCGCAGTCGCTCTCGTTTTTACGCATTCAGCTGACCCTGCTGCGCCGCGCCGTTGATAAAGACGATAGCGCCGCCCATACCATTATCGCGGACTTCGATCAGGCGCTGGCCGAGGCCTATCGTCAGCTGCGTGAGCTGCTGACCACTTTCCGTCTGACCATTGAGCAGGCGGATCTGGTGGCGGCCATGCAGGCGATGATCGCCTCGCTGCAGGAGAAGAGCAGTGCAGAGATACACTTTAACTATCAGACCGGCCTGCAGAGTCTGGAAGCACAACAGCAGGTGCATGTGTTGCAGATCGTCCGTGAGGCGCTGCTGAATGCGATTCGTCACGCCAGTGCGCAGGTTATTCGGGTGGATTATCAGCACAGTGAAAAAGGTGAGCACTTACTGACAATTACGGATGATGGCGTGGGGATGAACAGCACTGACGAACCGCCGGGCCATTACGGCCTGACTATTATGGCGGAGCGCGCTCAGCGCCTGAGCGGCCATCTGACCCTCCACGCACAGCCACGGGGTACCAGGGTGGAGTTGCGCTTTCCACCGCAACCGGCGCGCCCGCTGGAATAGCAGGCCAGACCTAATCTTAATTCATTAAAATAATCTATCGGTTTGCGACCGCGGGCTATTCGATACAGAACAGGGTGTTGTCCCTGAACAATACCGTCTGATCTGCCGCAGTCTGAAACCAATGCAACGGAGAAAATATGCAACAGCCCGCATTAACATTGATGATTGTGGATGACCACCCGCTGATGCGCCGCGGTGTCCGTCAGCTGCTGGCGCTGGATCCCCGGCTGGAGGTGATCGCCGAAGCCAGCAACGGCACTGAAGCGCTGGCGGAAGCCCGCCATCAGGAACCGGACATCATTCTGCTCGACCTGAATATGAAAGGCATGTCCGGACTGGATACGCTGAAGGCGCTACGCCATGAAGGGATCAGTTCGCGCATTCTGGTGCTGACCGTCTCTGACGCCCGCAGCGATATTTTTGCCATGGTGGATGCCGGTGCTGACGGCTATCTGCTCAAGGACAGCGAGCCGGAGGTCCTGCTGGGGCATATCCTGCAGGCATCACGGGGCGAAAAGGTCTTCAGCGAGGGCGTCACCCGCTATCTGGCTAATCGCCAGCACAGTGCCGATCCTCTGCGTCAGCTCACCGAGCGCGAACGGGATGTGCTGCAGGAGGTGGCGCGTGGCCTGTCGAATAAAGAGGTTGCCGCTATTCTGCATATCTCTGAAGAGACGGTAAAAGTGCATATTCGTAACCTGCTGCGGAAACTGGATGTCCGCTCACGCGTCGCCGCCACGGTGATGTGGCTTGAAAGCCGCAAATAGCCAACGAATTTACATTTTCTCCTCAATTTCTCCACGATTTCCCCCGCTGCCGCACGTAGAGTAAACGGCGGCGGAGAATCATGGCAAAGACCCGCCGAGTTTCCTGCCAGAGCGCCCGTTGCTGGTGGGCCTGACCAACGATAAAAGTAGTGAGGAGTGTCGATTTAATGTCGAATTTCTTTATCGACCGCCCTATCTTTGCCTGGGTTCTGGCGATTCTGCTGTGCCTGTGTGGCACGCTTTCGATTATTTCGCTGCCTATTGAACAGTACCCCGATCTGGCACCGCCCAACGTGCGCATCACCGCTAACTATCCGGGCGCATCCGCCCAGACGCTGGAAAACACCGTTACCCAGGTGATCGAGCAGAACATGACCGGCATCGATAATCTGATGTACATGTCCTCTAACAGCAGCAACACCGGCCAGGCACAGATCACCCTCACCTTTACCGCCGGGACCAATCCCGATGAAGCCCGTCAGCAGGTACAGAATCAGCTGCAATCCGCACTGCGCAAATTGCCACAGGCGGTGCAGTCGCAGGGTGTGACCGTCAATAAAACCGGTGACAGTAATATTCTGATGGTGGCATTCGTTTCAACCGACGGCAGCATGGATAAGCAGGATATTTCAGACTATGTCGCCAGTAATATTCAGGATCCGCTAAGCCGTATTGATGGCGTCGGCCAGGTTGACGCTTACGGCTCGCAATATGCGATGCGTATCTGGCTCGATCCCAATAAACTGATCGCCTATTCGCTGACCACGGAAGATGTGGTCAGTGCGATCCAGTCGCAGAACACCCAGGTTGCCGTGGGTCAGGTGGGTGGCCTGCCGTCGGTAGAGAAACAGGCGCTTAACGCCACGGTCAACGCCCAGTCGATGCTGCAGACCCCTGAGCAGTTCCGGGCGATTACCCTGAAGAACAATCCCGATGGTTCGGTGGTGACGCTGGGCGATGTCGCCAGCGTGGCGCTGGGCGCTGAGAAGTATGATTATCTGAGTCGTTACAACGGCCAGCCCGCGTCAGGCCTGGGGGTGAAGCTGGCATCCGGTGCCAACGAGATGAACACCGATAAGCTGGTGCGGGCGCGCATTGAGGAGCTATCCCACTACTTCCCGCACGGTCTGGAAGCAAAAATCGCCTATGAAACCTCCCCTTTCGTTAAAGCGTCAATCACCGATGTGGTGAAGACGTTGCTGGAGGCGATTGTGCTGGTATTTGGCGTGATGTACCTGTTTATGCAGAACTTCCGCGCCACCTTAATTCCTACTATTGCAGTGCCGGTGGTGCTGTTCGGCACCTTCAGCGTGCTCTATGCCTGCGGGTTCAGCATCAATACCCTGACCATGTTTGCCATGGTGCTGGCAATCGGGCTGCTGGTGGATGATGCCATCGTGGTGGTGGAAAACGTTGAACGTATCATGCATGAAGAGGGACTCTCGCCGCGTGCCGCCACCCGAAAATCGATGGGCCAGATTCAGGGCGCGCTGGTGGGCATCGCGCTGGTGCTCTCTGCGGTGTTTGTGCCGATGGCGTTTTTCGGCGGCACCGTCGGCGCCATCTACCGTCAGTTCTCAATTACCATTGTGTCGGCGATGGTGCTGTCGGTGCTGGTGGCGATGATCCTGACACCGGCGCTCTGTGCCACGCTGCTCAAACCCGTGGCGCAGGGCGAGCAGCCTGAGCGTCGCGGCTTCTTCGGCTGGTTCAATCGTCACTTTAATCGCAATGCTGACCGCTACGAGCGCGGGGTCGCGGGTATCCTGCGTAAGGGCGGTCGCTGGTTGCTGCTCTATCTCGGCATCATCGGCCTGATGGCCTTTCTGTTTCTGCGTCTGCCGACGTCGTTTCTGCCGCTGGAAGATCGCGGCGTATTCCTGACGCAGGTTCAGCTTCCGGCAGGCGCGACGCTTGAGCAAACTGCCAGCGTCGTCGCCAAAGTTGAAAACTATTATCTCACCGAGGAGAAAGCCAATGTGCTGTCGGTCTTCTCCACCATCGGCGCAGGTCCGGGCGGCAATGGACAAAACGTGGCGCGTCTGTTTGTGCGGCTCAAAGACTGGGAAGCGCGGCCCGGTGCCGATCGCACCTCGTTCGCGATTATCGAGCGCGCGACGAAGGCATTCCAGAAGATCAAAGAGGGTCGGGTGATTGCCAGCAGCCCGCCAGCCATCACCGGCATGGGCAGCAGCTCCGGCTTTGACCTGCAACTGCAGGATCACGCGGGCGTCGGTCATACCCAACTGATGGCGATGCGTGACAAACTGCTGGAGATGGCGGGCAATGACAACGCGCTGTCGCGGGTACGACACAATGGACTGGATGACAGCCCGCAGCTGCAGATCGATGTTGATGCACGTAAAGCGCAGGCGCTGGGCGTGTCGCTGGATACCATCAACGACACCCTGACCACCGCGTGGGGCTCCAGCTACGTGAATGACTTCCTGGATCGTGGCCGGGTGAAGAAGGTCTATGTGCAGGCTGCCGCTGAATTCCGCATGCTGCCAGACGACATCAATAAATGGTACGTGCGCAACAGCAGCGGCAAAATGGTGCCCTTCTCCGCGTTTGCCACCAGCCGCTGGGAGACCGGTTCCCCACGTCTTGAACGCTACAACGGCTATTCGTCGCTGGAGATTGTCGGCGAAGCGGCCAGTGGCGTCAGCAGCGGCACGGCGATGGATGAGATGGAAAAACTGGTTAATGCCCTGCCCCTGGGCGTCGGGTTCCAGTGGACCGGTGCCTCTTATCAGGAGCGGCTCTCCGGTTCGCAGGCGCCGGCACTTTATGCGATTTCGCTGCTGGTGGTCTTTCTCTGCCTGGCCGCGCTGTATGAAAGCTGGTCGATCCCGTTCTCGGTGATGCTGGTGGTGCCGCTGGGCGTGGTCGGCGCGCTAATCGCCACCTGGATGCGTGGGCTGGAAAATGACGTCTATTTCCAGGTTGGCCTGCTGACAGTAGTGGGGCTATCCGCCAAAAACGCCATCCTGATTGTAGAATTTGCTAATGAGATCAACAGCCGTGGACGCGAGCTGGTGGAATCTACGCTGGAGGCATCGCGTCAGCGCCTGCGGCCGATTCTGATGACCTCACTGGCCTTTATCTTTGGTGTACTGCCCATGGCGATCAGCAGCGGAGCGGGCTCCGGCAGCCAGCATGCCGTGGGAACCGGTGTGATGGGCGGAATGATCTCTGCCACACTGCTGGCGATCTTTTTTGTGCCGCTGTTCTTTGTGCTGGTACGCCGCCGCTTCCCGCTCAAAGAGAAGCCGCTCGACTAAGTAGAGGCGCAAATAAAAAGCGGTCACTGATATCAGTGGCCGCCTTATTTCTGTGTGTGGTAAGAATTCCAGCAAGCGGGATTAACCTGCTTTTTTCTTCGCGCGTTACTTGTTGCGTAACATCGCTTCGATAAATTCTTTCCAGGTTCCCATTTCGGTGTCAATCATAATGCCCTCTCTTATTGTGCTGGCAATGTTACGCTCTTTTTTTATACAGGTGAATACGTTTACACCTGTTATATCTATCGGCATACGCCATAAAAACATGAATGTTGCTGGTTTTGCAAGCTGACGCACACTTCAGCAACTCCTTAACCCCGTTGAAAATAATTTATTTTAAACCCAGCGGTAGACTATTTTATCAACATGGCGAAATTCCTAAGCTCTTATTGATAAGCAGGGTAATGGTTAGCTGCGAAATTGATAGCGTTTACCCGATGCCGGACGATGACCTTGCTGCCGTGCTCTGTGGCCCGATTCCCGCGCCTGTGCAGATGCCGCAACGGATCACACTATGGTAAACTCGCACTTTGGCTGCTTTTTTCAGCTTTCACTTCTCACAGGACAATAAGGATCGGGCAATGAGCACGCAGTGGGTGATGTTCGGGATTAAAAATTGCGACACCATAAAAAAAGCCCGGCGCTTTTTAACAGACGCAGGCGTTGACTATCACTTCCACGACTACCGTGCGGATGGCCTGAACGATGCCCTGCTGCAGGAGTTTATCGATGCACTGGGTTATCAGGCTCTGCTTAACACCCGGGGCACCACCTGGCGTAAATTGCCTGAGAGTGATCGCGACGCGGTTACCGATGCCAGCAGCGCCAAAGCGCTGATGCTGGCGCATCCCGCCATGATTAAGCGTCCGCTGTTGCGCGCCCCGGATGGCGCCCTGCTCGCCGGTTTCAGCGAAGCCACCTATCAGAATGCTATCCAGGAGAAGTCATAATATGTTTTGCCCGGTCATTGAGCTGACGCAGCAGCTTATTCGTCGCCCCTCTCTCAGCCCCGATGATGCCGGATGTCAGGCTCTGCTGATCGCCCGTCTTGAAGCCATTGGCTTTAAGATTGAAACGATGAACATCGACGACACCCTGAATTTCTGGGCCACCCGTGGCGAAGGTGAAACGCTGGCGTTTGCCGGTCACACCGATGTGGTGCCGCCTGGCGATGCCAGCCGATGGATTAATCCGCCATTTGAACCCACCATCCGCGACGGCATGCTGTTTGGCCGCGGCGCGGCCGACATGAAAGGATCGCTGGCGGCAATGGTGGTGGCTGCCGAACGTTTTGTTGCGGTGCGTCCCAATCACCGAGGGCGACTCGCCTTTATGATTACCTCTGATGAAGAGGCCAGCGGGGCCAACGGCACGGTTAAAGTGGTTGAGCGGCTGATGGCGCGCCGCGAACGGCTCGACTATTGCCTGGTCGGCGAGCCCTCCAGCACGGAAGTGGTGGGTGATGTGGTGAAAAATGGCCGTCGCGGCTCAATCACCGCTAACCTGATGGTGCATGGCGTGCAGGGCCACGTCGCCTATCCGCATCTGGCGGATAACCCGGTTCACCGGGCGATGCCCGCGCTGAACGAGCTGGTCGCGACCGAGTGGGATCAGGGGAATGAGTTCTTTCCGGCGACCAGCATGCAGATTGCCAACGTCCAGGCGGGCACCGGCAGTAACAATGTGATCCCGGGCGAGCTGTTTGTGCAGTTTAACTTCCGCTTCAGCACCGAACTCACCGATGAGATGATTCGTCAGCGGGTCGCAGAGCTGCTGGATCGTCACCAGTTGCGTTACACCATTGAGTGGAAACTCTCTGGCCAGCCCTTCCTGACCACGCGCGGTAAGCTGGTTGATGCCGTCGTGAAAGCTGTAGCGCACTATAATGAAATTAAGCCGCAGCTGCTGACCACGGGCGGAACCTCCGATGGCCGCTTTATTGCCCGGATGGGTGCACAGGTGGTGGAACTGGGGCCAGTGAATGCCACCATTCATAAAATCAATGAGTGTGTGAAAGCCTCCGACCTGCAGATGCTGAGCCGGATGTACCAACGCATCATGGAACAACTGATCGCCTGACGGCGGTTTTAAGGAGCAGCAAATGGAATTTATTAAAGATTACTGGTGGATCCTGGTGATCCTGCTGATGGTTGGCGTGCTGATGAACGTTTATAAAGATCTGAAACGCATCGATCATAAAAAATTTATGGATAACAAACCTGACCTGCCGCCGCATCGTGATTTCAACGATAAATGGGATGACGACGACAACTGGCCGAAGAAGAAGTAAACGAAAAAGCCCCTGCTATGCAGGGGCTTTTTTATGGTTCTTCACAAAGTCAGCTCTCATCAGCGTTAAGATCGAGCTTGCGCAGGGGCTTTTTTACATCATCACGATAACATCATCGTCACCCGGTTTTGCGCCGCTTAACGCCTCATCAAAGTAGCGTTTTGGCACCGTATAACGCAGATGATTCAGCGCCAGCTCCATGCTGCGGTGATCGATGGCGTGCTCCAGATCGTCAACGATATCCAGGGTAACGTCGCCACCGCAGGCGGTCAGCCGATGCTCCGCCTGCTGCGCATGGTGCAGCGGGACCTGCTCATCATAATCACCGTGGATCAGGTGGATGGTGGTGCGGGTGCTGGCCTTCTCCGGCAGGGTAATAAACCGGCCATTAAACACCACCGCGCGGCCCGCCAGATCCGGATGCGCCTTAACCCCTTCCAGCACCATACTGCCGCCCTGCGAAAAGCCGATTAACGCTGTCGCTTCCGGCCGCACACCGCTCTTTTTTTGCCAGTGACGCACAGACCCAACAAACTGCGGCATGGCCGCATCAACCCGCTGCTGGACGGTCTGATCGTGCAGGTCGGTTTCGCCGAACCACTGACGACTCGCACCAGGCGAGCCGACGGACACCACCAGCGCGTCGGGAAACGTTCGGGCAAACCAGTTGCCAATCTCGCCCATTGAATCCGGGTTATCGCCAACGCCATGGTAGAGCAGAAACAGCTGTGCTGTGGTGGCAGGCTGTTGAACGATTACATATTTCAGTGTCATGTTGACCTCCTGTGTTCACTCTACGCCGCCTGGCATAAAATCATATGAGGATAATTTGAACCAGCTGGTCGAATTATTTCAACGGCAGGTGCAGCAAGGCTGCATCAACGCCCAGTGTCTGGAGGGCCGCTGCCGCCTGCTGACGCAGCGCTGCGACTAGCGCTTTGCGCCCGCTCACTCCCGCCTGCTGGGCCAGTTCGCCCAGGGCTGTGGGTGTGGCCACCGCCGCGGCCAGCAGCGGTAAAGAGGCTGAACTGGCCTGCACCAGACGCTGCAACACCGGCAGGCTCGCTTCCAGTGGCCGCTGCGCCCAGGCAAAACCCGCCGCCAGACGAATATCCTGCGCGGTCAATCCGTCGTCAGTAACCTGATCAAACTGCAGTTCCAGTGCGATATGCTGGCGCAACAGCGGCCAGTCTCGCGCCAGCTGTTCTGCCGCGCGGTGTTGCAATGCCTCACCCGCAGCAGAACAGGGCAACATGGCCATCGCCGCGTAGCAGCCGCTGCTGGCTTCGCGCTGACTGCCAATCCGCACCAGGCTAAAGCCACAGGCGCGCCAGAACGCCCAGAGAGATTCAGTGTAGCCGAAGCTGACGGAGAGGTAGTCATATCCGACGGCCGCACTGGCCGCTGCCGCAACCAGCTGCTGTCCGGTTCCCAGACGACGCCGCTCCGCCGCCACGGCAATACGGCTGATGCGCAGCGAGCGCAATGTCGCCGCCTCAGCCAGACCGGCGTGGGCTGCCAGCGACTGTGCCACCAGATTCCCGCGAGGTCGCCGGGTGCCCGCCCAGACCGCCTGTGCCAGTGCAGGTTCAAGACCGCCCTCTTCCACCAGCCAGAGCGCGCCCTGTAACGCCGACGCGTCGCCGGCCCGCCACAGCTGCATGCCCGGGGCATCCAGCAGGCGGCGCAGATCAAGTGGTGAGGTACGATAGTGTGCACTGGTCAGCAGACGATACGCGGCCTCCAGCGCGCTGAAATCGTGGCGCTCAACACGATGAGGCGTTACAGGAGAATCGGGTGCGGTTGCGGCGGTATCTTCAAACAGCAGCGCCCGGTTCAGCCACTGCTCCAGCGGATCGAAACGCGACCAGCGCAGCGGCTCATCGAGCGTAAAATAGTGTGCATCAGGAAGCCCGGCGCAGAATTTAAGGATAAACCCGCGCCCGCTTCCTTCGTAGCCCTGTACGGTGGTGGTGAGCAATACGCGGGGATATCGACTGACCAGCGCCTGCAGCAGCGGTGCCGGGATCGCCGCCGCTTCATCCACAATCAGCCATTCCGCCTGCGGCGGCGTCTCCAGCGCCAGCAGCGCATCGGGTGCCATAAAGTGAAAAGCGTCAGCGGCGAAGATGCTCAGCACCTCCGTTGAGGCTTTGGCCGGAGCCGTCACCAGACAATGTCCGTTCAATCGTGCCAGTATACCCGCCAGCGCCGATTTACCGCGTCCGCGGGGCGCGGTCAGCACGGCAACCCCCGATGGCAGCCTCATCAGCTGATCGAGTATCGCCTGCTGCTGCTGCGGTGCCTGACAGTGCCACTGCGGCCAGTCCGGCTGCGCCGGAAACCGGCATGGCTGATGCTGCCGCTCCAGCAGCACCTGGTCATCCGCTAATATCAGCTGTTGCAGGTGGTGAACAAAATAAGGGGTGGCGATGGGTTCAGCGACATCGGCCCAGCGCAGGCTGTCGCTGTCAGGCTGCTGCGCCCACTGTTCCCAGGGCGGCACCAGCAGTAACAGCCAGCTACCGGCGGTGAGCGTGCCAGCCAGCGCAGCGAAAGCGTCGGCATGAAAGCCCTGACGAGCGTCAAACAGAGCATGACGAAATTCACGGCCAAGCAGCGTGCGCACCGCAGCAGGCTGTTTGTGCAGGACCGGCGTTTTATACTGACCCGGCCCTTTATCCGAAGCAGAGAACAGCGGTTCCGGGCTCAACGCCAGCCAGTCGCCGGTCAGCGTTTCACGCCACGCCGCAGCCCGTAGTAAACACCAGGCCGGGTCGCCGCTGATCACCGCCAGACGACGCACACCGGCCTGCTGCATAAGCTGCGTAAGAGGCTGCAGACTCATCAGTTGCTGGCGAAGGTGTTGCACTGTCCTGGATTGCCACCATCAAACCCGCGCTTGAACCAGGTGTAGCGCTGCTCAGACGTGCCGTGGGTGAAGCTGTCCGGCACTACGCGGCCCTGACCTTTCTGCTGCAGGCGGTCATCGCCAATTGCCTCGGCGGCATTCAGCGCTTCCTGCAGATCGCCCGCTTCAAGGATATTTTCCTGCTGCATATAGTGTCCCCAGACACCGGCAAAACAGTCCGCCTGCAGTTCCATTTTGACGGAGAGCTGATTAACCTGCGTCTGGCTGGCACCCTGCTGCATTTCACGCACTTTCGGTTCAATACCCAGTAGTTTCTGGACATGGTGGCCAACTTCATGCGCGACGACGTAGCCCTGGGCGAAGTCACCGTCCGCGCCAAGTTTGGTTTTCATCTCGTCATAAAAAGAGAGGTCGATGTAGACGGTCTGATCGGCAGGACAGTAGAACGGCCCCATGACTGACTGTCCGGTACCACAGCCAGTGCGGGTTGCGCCGCGATACATCACCAGCTTCGGTGCCACATACTGTTTGTTCATCTGCTGGAACAGTTTGCCCCAGGTGTCTTCCGTGGTGGCCAGGATCACCTTCGTAAATTTCGCAGCCTCATCATCATTGGCGCTGACGCTGCGCTGTTGCTGCTGGCTGGTCGGTGCAACTTCGCCGCCTGTCAGCAGTGCGGTCAGGTCGTAACCGTAATAACCCGCGATGGCCACGACAATCAGCAGCACAATACCGCCTTTACCGCGCGGCAGACGAATCTGGCGGCCTCCGCCGCCTAAACCGGACGATTGATCGCGACGGTCTTCTACATTGTCGCTTTCGCGACGCCCTTGCCAGCGCATGCTGTATTCCCTCAGTCATTTTTTCAGATGGCATGATTTTAGTTGTGTGAGGCAGCAATCACCAGCTTTACCCTGAAATGAAAAAAGGAGAGCCGGGGCTCTCCTTTTTCTTTCTGCGCGGCAGGCAAACTCAGTCGAGCTTCACGCCCAGCCGCTGTGCAACCGCTTCATAGGCTTCCACCACGCCGCCGAGGCTCTGGCGGAAACGGTCTTTATCCATTTTATCCAGCGTCTCTTTGTCCCACAGGCGCGCACCGTCTGGCGAAAACTCATCGCCCAGCGTCACTTCGCCGTTAAACAGACCAAACTCCAGTTTGAAGTCGACCAGAATCAGACCCGCATCGTCGAACAGTTTGCTCAGCACCTCGTTGGCTTTAAAGGTCAGCTCCTGCATCCGCGCCAGGTTCTGTTTGCTGACCCAGCCAAAGGTTTCGCAGTAGGATTCATTGACCATCGGGTCATGCTTTGCATCATCTTTCAGGAAAAGATCAAACAGCGGCGGATTGAGCACAATGCCCTCTTCCACGCCCAGACGTTTTACCAGCGAGCCTGCGGCGCGGTTACGTACCACGCACTCTACCGGCACCATCTCCAGCTTCTTCACCAGCGCTTCAGTATCTGACAGCAGCGCTTCCATCTGGGTCGGGATACCCGCTTCCTGCAATTTAGTCATGATAAAATGGTTAAACTTGTTGTTAACCATTCCCTTGCGATCAAATTGCTCGATTCGGGCGCCATCACCTGCTGACGTATCGTTGCGGAATTCGAGTATCAGCAGATCCGGATTATCGGTGCTGTATACGGTTTTCGCTTTACCGCGATACAACTCAGCTCGCTTTTGCATCTTGTTCACTCCAGACTTGAAATAACGGGTGTTCAGCGGCCAGTGCCGCTGCGGCGATTGCCTTGACGCAATCGTTTACTTCGCCGCGCGCTATTATGCCAAAAACAAAATAAAAAGGCCGGAGAATCTCCGGCCTGGGGCAACTTTATTTGTTCAGCGCCGCCTGGAACACGGCCACCAGCGCATCGTTCTGCGACTGGGTCAGCACATGCCCTTTCGGGTCGATGAATTGCAGACTGGTGCGGTTGTCGAGATCGCCGACCTGCACTTTGTAATCACCGTTTGGTAATTCCGGATCTTTCGCACCGACTGAATCCCAGTCGCTGCTGCTCAGTGACTTGTAGGTCACCTTCATGCTGCCGGTTGAGCGGGTCGTGTCGGTCACTTCCATCCCGACGCGTTTCATTGCATCAGGCAGACGCTGCCATGCCACGTTGTATGGCGTACGCAGGATCAGCAGTGGCAGGCCGGTATCATCTGCACCGCTCTGCACATCAATGGCCCCATTCACCCGACCAGAGGCCGCGTTTTCACTCGCCGTATCAATCTTGTCCATACCGGTGCTGATGTCATTCAGCATCTGCGCGGTGTAACGCTGGATCTGCACAGGTGAGGTAATGGTTTTACCATCCTGCTGCAGCTCCAGCAGACGAACGGTTAACTGCTGCTGATAGCTCTGCGACTGCACGCTGATCTGGTAGCGACCACGATACTGCTGATCTTCATCAGCACGGTTCCACTGCACCCAGTCCGTCGTCAGCTGCTGGCCTGCGTCATTACGTGAGGCAATCGGGAATTTGTATGACTGCACCACGTTGACGACCTGCGACCAGACTGAGCCGCGGCTGTTATCAATCATCAGCGCGCCGGTATTGTTGCTGAACTGTGCGCGGGTGCCGTTCATCAGCGCCAGCGGCTGGGCTGGCGGACGGATGTCGAGCTGCTTGCCGGTGGGTGCCTGACTGGTCGTGCGCGGCACGTCGAAATCACCACGCTGCACCGGCAGGATCATTCCGGCAGGCGCTTTCAGTTCATTTAACTGACTGGCTTCAAGATAAGATTCGTCACCGCTGACCTGGCGCTTATAACGCTGATCGCTTGAACAGGCCGACAACAGCATCAGGGTAGAAAGCCCCACCACTGTGGCTACTGTTGACCGCTTTACTGAGTAATTCATTCAAACTCCCTAAATTATCGCAAACCCGCTTTCACCAGCGCCTGCTCCACTTTCGGCTGGCCGGCTGCAGTCAGTGGCGTCATTGGCAGACGCAGCGTGTCGTTAGCGATTAATCCTAGCTGTTTCGCAGCCCATTTCACCGGGATAGGATTGGGTTCACAGAAAAGCGTCTGGTGCAGATGCATCAGACGCTGATTCAGGCGGCGTGCCTCGACGAAATTGCCCTGCTGTGCGAGTTGACACAGTTCGACCATTTCGCGCGCAGCCACGTTGGCCGTCACCGAAATAACGCCTTTGCCGCCCAGTTGCATAAAGTCCAGCGCAGTCGCGTCATCGCCACTCACCAGAATGAAATCTTCATTAACCAGCTCTTGGATCTGACTAACCCGCGATAAGTTCCCGGTTGCCTCTTTGATTCCGATAATATTTTTGATTTCGGCCAGGCGGGCAACGGTTTCCGGCAGCATGTCACAACCGGTACGCGAAGGAACGTTATACAGCATCTGTGGCAGGCTGGTGCTATTCGCAATCGCTTTAAAGTGCTGGAACAGCCCTTCCTGCGTCGGACGGTTGTAATATGGGGTCACGGTCAGGCAACCCACAACGCCGGAATTTTCAAAACGCTTAGTCAGAGAGATGCCTTCAGCGGTGGCGTTTGCCCCGGTTCCGGCAATCACCGGAATACGGCCATCGGCCAGCTCCAGGGTCAGCATCACCACATCACCATGTTCTTCATGGCTCAGGGTAGCAGATTCGCCTGTGGTGCCGACGGAAACGATCGCCGCGGTGCCGCTGGCGACGTGATAATCAATCAGTTTTTTCAGACTCGACCGGCAGACATTACCGCTGTCATCCATTGGCGTAACGAGTGCAACAATACTTCCCGTAAACATTGGCGATCCCCTCGACAAACAAGTGCTTCATGGTACGTTTTACACTTAGGGAAAAGCAAGCCAGCCACGCCATTCCCGCGCTTGTCAGCAGTTTTTTTTATGTTTACCTTATGGTTATTAGCGAAAGCAGAGGAAAAGCCATTTTGCCGCAATCTCAGCCCCATCATCTGGTGATCACCGCGCTCGGTGTTGACCGTCCGGGTATCGTCAACACCATTACCCGACACGTCAGCAGCTGCGGTTGCAATATTGAAGATAGCCGTCTTGCCATGCTTGGGGATGAGTTCACCTTTATCATGCTGCTGTCGGGCAGCTGGAACGCGATCACACTGATTGAATCGACCCTGCCACTGAAAGGGGCAGAGCTGGAACTGCTGATCGTCATGAAGCGCACCAATGCCCGGCTCCGTCCGCCGATGCCCGACACCGCGTTCATTCAGGTTGAGGTGGCTGATTCGCCGCATATTATTGAACGCTTTACCGATCTTATCGATAAGCATCAGATGAATGTGGCCGAACTGGTGTCGCGCATTACACCAGCGCAACACAATTTGCCCCCTACGCTCTATATTCAAATGACCGCTCACAGTCCGACGCGAACCAGTGGCACCCCGTTTGAGCAGGCGTTTAATACCCTGTGTCAGGAGCTGAATGCTCAGGGAACGCTGCGCCTTTACAGTGTGTCAGATGCCGACAGCAGCGAATCTGTCAGCGCGGTACGCTAAGCTTTGGTCAATTAACCGGAGTTATTTCTCCACATTACTGCCACTGAAAGGTGACCGGCTATGTGGTGAAATACCCCCTGATGGTAATTTTCCCTCTGGCCGTTTCTGACCGGATGGTGTATTACCCACAGCCTGAATAAGAAAATGGAGAGATGTAATGAATCCACTGAAAGCCGGAGATACTGCACCCGCATTTAGCCTGCCCGATCAGGACGGCGAACACGTGAATCTGACCGACTTCCAGGGACAGCGCGTTCTGGTGTACTTTTACCCGAAAGCGATGACACCAGGCTGCACCGTGCAGGCGTGCGGTCTGCGTGACAACATGGATGAGTTGAAAAAAGCGGGCGTGGAAGTGCTGGGCATCAGCACCGACAAACCGGAAAAACTGTCAAAGTTTGTCGAAAAAGAGCTGCTGAACTTTACCCTGCTCTCCGATGAAAACCATGAAGTCTGCCAGGCGTTTGGCGTCTGGGGTGAAAAAACGTTTATGGGGAAAACCTATGACGGCATTCATCGCATCAGCTTCCTGATAGATGCTGAGGGCAGGATCGAAAAAGTGTTTGATAACTTCAAGACCTCGAATCACCACGACATGGTGCTGGATTACGTCAAGTCAGCCTGATGTTGAGGGGCGCGGTAGCCTTAACGCCGCGCCCTGCTTAACTTCCCCTTCCCCACCCATTTTTATCCTGCCGTTGCGAAACACTGTGAGTTAACGCGATTACGCGGCGGCCACGATAACGCAGTTGCGCCCGGCATTTTTCGCCTCATAGAGTGCCGCATCCGCCTGTTTTAAACTGCCTTCCAGCCCGACATCCTGCGAACCATTCCAGGCCGCGACGCCGATAGACAAGGTAATGCGTCCCACGTCGGTGAGCCAGGCTTCTGCAATACCCAGTCGCACGCGCTCGGCGATAATCTGCGCCTCATCCAGCGCCGTTCCCGGCAGCAGCATCAGAAACTCCTCTCCGCCGTTGCGGCACACCACATCAGACTGACGGGCGCTGGCACGCAGCGTGCTCGCCACCTGCTGAATCACCCGGTCGCCCACATCGTGGCCCCAGCTATCGTTGACGTTTTTAAAGTGATCGATATCCAGCGCCAGCACCGAGAAAGGCTGGCGTAGCGTGCGGTAGTACTCCAGTACCGCATTAAGACCACGGCGATTCAGCAACTGAGTCAGGGGGTCGGTCTGGGCTTCCGAACTCAGACGACCGATTTTGTCCTGCACCAGTCCGATGCCGGTGAGTAGCGCGCGCTTGACCTGCGCCGCCTCAAAATACCAGGCACTGATGCCGCCAATCTCTTTTGATACGCCCTGCGCATCCATACGGCTGGCTTTGCGGGCCAGCTGGAACAGTGGTCGGGCAATCAGCCGTGCCAGCCCTAACGCAACCAGCAGGGTCAGCAGTGCGAACGGCACCGAGTTTTTCAGGACTTTCATTAACAGGCCTGAAAGCGGGTTCAGCGTGACGTTAATCGGCTTCAGCGCTACCACCGTCCAGCCGGTAGTCGGGACGACGGCATAGCCCGCCAGCTGCGTCGACTCACCTGCACCCGCAAGCATCAGCGAGCCATTGGTCTGCTCGTCACGCGGACTGACGATGGCGGGCAGAACTTTACCAATCAGCTGACGATTCTGGTGATACAACACCTCATTATTACTGTCGAGCACATAGACCGTGGTGCCATCACGGTAGAATTGTTCACCCAGTAGCGCATTCAGAATGCTTTTTTTCTTCAGATAGATCGTGCCGCCGATGTAGCCCAGATAGTCGCCATCGGGACTCCAGATTGGCCAGGAGACAAACACCAGCAGATTATTGGCTGCAGAAAGGGTCGGTTTACTGATGATCGGCTGCCGCAGCGTCAGCGCTTCGCGGGAGGCGTCGCTGGTGACACGCATCCCTTTCAGCGTCAGGGATTCGGGCGAGATCGCTTTGATCGCGCCCTGCTCATCCACCACGGCCACCGAGTTGAAACTGGTGGTCTGCTCACGCAGACGATTGACTTCGCTATTCAGCAGTCCTTCATTATTAAAGTCACGGCTTAGCTGATTGGCGCTGTAGTGCAACTGTGACTGCGCCAGCTGAAAAAAGATTTCACTGGTTGAGGCCAGCTTGGCGGCATAGGCCCGGTTAGCCTCAAGCGTGGTGTCAATCAGCACCTGGCGCTGCACCCGCCAGGTGGCGTAGAGCGTATTCGCGAGCGTGATAACAATGCTGACAATCACCAGCAGGGCGATCAGATTGCGCAAGTCGGCCTTGGGCCGAAAGAGCTTTAACATGGCGTCGCCGCCCCGGAGAAGAGTGTCATGTCGTGAATGCCTGATTATTTTTTTAATGTGTGCCAGAAGCCCTGATAGCCGGGCTTAAGTCTACACTGTGTCGGCATTTTTGAGCAGCATTAAGACAAATATCACCCCGCTTAATACAGATTTAGCTGGCACTAATCGATTAACCCCTGACTATCGTAAAATGGCCAGGGTCCCGAAAAGTGGCCAATCGCGCACTGATGCGTGACCATTCCCTGCATTGGCTGCCAGCAATGGAGCAAAAAGCCGGGCGGCTCCAGAATAAAGTGAGCCGGCCCCTCCGGGTGCAGATCCAGAGCCACCTGATGCGACACGCCGGGTGCGACACAGGCCAGGGTTCCGGCAAAGCGGGTCTGCAGGCTGCGATGCAGATGGCCACAGAGCACCCGCTCAACCTGCGGATGGCGGGCAATGATCGCCTCAAGTGCCTCTGGATGGCGTAACCGTTGCCGATCCATATGCGCAATGCCACAGGCAAAAGGGGGATGATGCAGCATCACCAGCGTGGGCTGATCCGCGGCCTCGCGCAGTGCCTGATCCAGCCATTGCAACTGCTGCTCATCCACCTCCCCCCACGGCTGTTGCGGTACGCTGGAGTCCAGGGCCAGCAGCCTGACGCCGCCCACGCTAAGCTGCCAGTTCAGGGTCGGCCCCGCCTGCAGGTAGGTGTGATCCGGGAAGGCAGCACGCAGTGCCTTGCGATCGTCGTGATTGCCCGCCATCAGATAAAAGGGCAACTGGAGGCGCTGCAGGGCTTCGCGCAGCGTCTGATACTCTTCCGGCCTGCCAAAATCCACCAGGTCGCCGGTAATCACCACCACATCGGGGCGCGGCTGCAGCGCGTTAAGGGTATCGATAACCTGCAGTAAAGCGGCATGGGTATCGACCTGTTTATAAGAGAGACGACCAAAGGCCTTGATATGCAGATCGCTGATTTGCGCGATGACTGTGGGTTGAACAGACACAACAGACTCCTTAGCAACTAAATTCCAGCGCGGCCTGGCGGGTCAGCGACCAGCTGATGCGCTGTCCCGCCTGCCAGATTTCGCGGGCATGACGCTCGACCTGAATGGGGTTATCCAGCCCGATATCGATCAGTAAGCGCTGCGAGGCGCCAAGAAACGTACTGCCCACCACCACACCGCGCTGGGCATAGCGGGTGTCGTCGGCCAGCAACACATCTTCCGGGCGGCAAAAACGCAGGGGATGACCGTCGGGATCGTGCGCAATGCAGTTTATGGCGCCCACAAAATCCGCCACAAAGCGGGAGGCCGGGCGCTGATAAATTCCCTGCGGAGTATCCAACTGCACCAGACGGCCCTGCTCCATCACCGCGATGCGATCGCCCAGCGCCATCGCCTCCTGCTGATCGTGGGTGACGTAAACCGCAGTGATCGCCAGCCGCTTGAGCAGCGCGCCGATCTCCAGCCGCAGCCGATCGCGCAGCCTGGCGTCAAGCGCCGCCAGCGGCTCATCGAACAACAGGACTTTAGGCCGGGCGGCCAGCGCACGTGCCAGCGCCACCCGCTGCTTCTGCCCGCCGGACAATTTATCAATCGCCCGGTGGGACAGATGTGTCAGGTCAACCAGTGCCAGCATCTCCGCGACCCGCGCATCACGCTCGGCACGTGGCACGCCCTGCACCTTCAGACCATAGGCGACGTTCTGCGCCACGTTGAGCGTCGGGAACAGCGCGTAGTTCTGAAACACCATGCCAACGTTGCGTTTCTCAATTGGCAGCGCGGTGACGTTACGCTTGTCAAACCAGATCTCTCCCGGGGGATCGCTGCTATCCAGGCCGCTGATAATACGCAGCAGCGTGGTTTTGCCACAGCCTGACGGCCCCAGCAATACCAGTGTTTCACCGGCGTGAACCTGCAGGTCGAGCGGATGCAGCGCGACCTGCTGATTAAAGCGACGCGAGCAGTGGCGCAGCGTCACGTTGACGGCCTCATTCATACGGTTTCCTCTCTCTGCTGCCGCGAAGATTGCCGTTCCAGCCAGTGATTACAGGCGTTGAGCAACAGCAGCAGCGGTAAAATCATCATAATAAAGATCAGGGTATAGGCGGACCCGACTTCCAGCCGCATCGAGGTGTAGCTGTCGGCCAGACCGACCGGCAGGGTTTTGGTCAGTGGCGTGTGCAGCATCCAGGTAATGTTGAACTCCCCCACCGACAGGGTGATCACCATAAATGCGCCCGCCAGAATGCCGTTGCGGCAGTTCGGGACGACCACGGTAAAGAAGCGGCGCCAGAAGCCCGCCCCCAGGCTGGCGGCGGCTTCTTCAAGGCGCGGCAGATCAATGGCCTGCATCACCGACAGCACCGGTCGGATCATAAAGGGCAAGGTAAAGAGCACATGGCCGATCAGGATGAAGAGCCAGCTGTCGCGCAACGCGCTGAACTGACCATAGAGCAGAATGATGCCCAGAGCGGTGGCGAGGCCCGGCAATGCGACTGGCAGCATCAGGCACTCCTCAATGCGGCTGGCCCAGCGTGACGGTGATTTCAGTAAGCCCCAGGCGGCCGGCACGCCAGCGATAACCGTCACCGCCAGACAACTCAGAGCGATCAGCAGCGACAGCCAGAAGGTGTCGGCATACATCTGCCACACCTGTTCCACCCACTTCAGTGTCAGGCCGCTGCGCAGGCCATTGAAATAGTTCTGCGTGACGCCCGCCAGCATCGAGAGCACAACCGGCACAATCATAAACAGCGCGGTGAGGCTGGTGATCACCACCTGCAGCCAGAACAGCCCCCGGCGTTTCATGCCTTCTCCTTACGGCGGGCAGCCAGTCCGTTCGCCAGCATCAGCGCCAGCCAGGCCACCGCCCCCATCACCACCGAAAGCGCCGCCGCAGTTGCAAAGTTGGCGTAATTAGTGAACTCACCATAAATGGTCAGCGGCAGCACCGCGAGCTCTGTGCCAAGGGTAAATGCGGTGCCAAAGGCGCCCATGCTGGTGGCGAAACAGAGCGCACCGCAGGAGAGCAGCGCCGGTTTCAGCCCAGGAATGATGACGTCAATGATGATGCGCCACTGGCTGGCACCCAGCGAACGGGCGGCCTCTTCCAGCGAACGGTCCAGCTTTTCACTGGCCGCCACCAGCGTCACGATGGCGCGCGGCAGCGAAAAATAGAGATAGCCAATAAATAAGCCGCTGAGCGAATAGGCAAGGACCCAGCGCTCATGAAACAGGCTGAGACTGAGTTGCGCCAGAACACCCTGACGCCCCGCCAGCATGACCATCAGAAATCCCACCACCACGCCCGGAAAGGCCAGCGGAAAGGTCAGCAGCGCCAGCAGCGTGCCTCGCCCGGTAAAGCGCTGCCGTGCCAGAAAGCAGCCCACCACCGCAGCAATCAGCAGCGTCACCAGTGTGACCGCTGCCGAGAGCAGCACGGTATTCAGCAGGCTTTGCAGATATTGCGGCTGGCTGATTACCGTCCAGTAGCCGCTGTGGTGAGTCGTGCGATCTTCCGTCATACCGATCTGCAACAGACGAGCAAACGGCAACAGCCAGAAGGCAGCAAAGAACAGCAGCGCAGGCAGCAGCATCCACGGCCAGTTTGCCCCCAGCGGCCGAAGGCGGTGGCGAACTGAGTCGCCAGCAGCAAACGGATTGATCTCTGAGAGTGACATCAGCGGATCTCGCTCAGGTAACGGGCGGAGAAGCTCTTCTGCGCATCGGCCATCTGCTGATAATCAACCGTGTGAGCGCGCGCATAGTCGCTGTCAGGCAGAAAATATTTCTTCGCTTCGGGTGACATCGCGCCCGCCCGGACCGGACGCAGCCAGGCATTAGCCCAGATCGCCTGACCGGCATCTGACAGCACGAAATCGATCACTTTCTTACCGTTGGCCGGATGCGGCGCATTTTTCACCAGGCTGATGACGTAAGGCACCGTGACCGTCCCCTCGCTGGGGATCACAAATTCCACATTGGCGTGATCTTTGTAGCGGGCGCGATAGGCGTTGAAGTCGTAGTCGATCAGAATCGGGATTTCGCCTGAAATCAGCCGGGCATAGGCGGTCTGCTTAGGCACAATCGGCTGGTTGCGTTGCAGCGCTTTGAACCAGTTGATAGCCGGGGTGAAGTCATGCAGGCTGCCGCCTTTCGCCTGATTCACCGCGACGGCTGCAACGTAGCCGACAAAGGCGCTGGCCGGATCAAGATAACCCACCATGCCTTTATATTCCGGCTTCAGCAGATCATCCCAGGAACGCGGCACCGGCGCGCCACCCAGCGCATCAACGTTGACCATAAAACCCATGGTACCGGAGTGCAGCGCCACCCACTTGCCAGCAGGATCTTTCATGCCTGCCGGGATCTGATCCCAGTTTGCCGGTTTGTAAGCGCTGACCACGTCTGCACTGACTGCCTGAATGCCGAAGCTGACGCCGTAATAGACCACGTCGGCGACCGGATTGCTTTTCTCGGCAACCAGCTGCGCCAGCGCCTGACCCGAATTTTTATTGTCCTGCGGCACATGAATGCCCGTCGTTTTTTCGATCGCCTGGAGCTGTGTCGCCCAGTCGGCCCACTCTGGCGGGCAGTTGTAGCAGATAGCATTTTCAGCCGCCTGCGCCCACGATGAGGCAAGCGTGCATCCAGCCAGCAGCGCAGCGCTGGCGATAGGTTTGAAGTTAACGGTGAGTGACATGATGTTCCCCTGAAAAAGAGCCATGAAATGCCGGGGCGACACTCTCCCCGAGACGTAAATGATGTGCCAGCAGATGGGTTTTACCGCCGACGGGATTCAGAAGCAGGTCAATGGCGCGCGCGCCCATTAGCGCAATCGGCTGCACCACACTGGCCAGTGAAGGTGAAAGCTGTTCGCCCAGCTCAATGCCATCGAAGCCGATCACGGAGAGCTGATTCGGAACGCTGACGCCGGCACGCGCAGCGGCGCCCAGCAGGCTGATAGCCAGCAGATCGTTACTGCAAATCACCGCCGTCAGCGGCGAAGGTGAATTAATCAGCGGCAGCAACGGATGGAAATCGGACTGGATATGGCTGGGCATCTCAATCATCGCCTGCGGCGTCAGACCGGCCTGCTGCATGGCATCGCAGTAGCCGAGATAGCGCAGACGGGCGCGGTCAGATTGCTGCATAGGGCCCGCAGCCATCACGATGTGGCGGTGGCCCAGTGACACCAGATGGGCGGTCGCTTCGGCAATGGCTTTGCGGTTATCTACGCACAGCGCGGGCCATTCGTGCTGTTGCGGTACGTTGTGGGTCAGCACGAAGGGCATCTTCGCCGCCGCCAGTGTCGGCAGCAGCGCACTGCTGTCGGCATCTGCCACCGTCAGTACCAGACCGGCGACACGCTGGTGCAGCATATGTTCGACAATGGCCGCTTCCCGCTCAGCCTGATAATCACTGGTTGCTACCAGCAGCCCATATCCCGCCAGACGAGCCTGCTGCTCCATCGCCTGTAACTGCATGGCAAAAACCGGATTGAGCAGCGAAGGCAACAGGACGCCAAGCGTGGTGGAGTGCTGGGTGCGGAGCTGACGGGCAATATGATTCGGGCGGAAACCAATCTGTTCCGAGGCGGCAAGCACCTTTTGCAGCGTGCCCGGTTTTAGCAGATGAGGGTCAGAAAAGGCGCGCGCAGCGGTTGCGCGGGAGACCCCTGCCAGTCTGGCTACGCTGATTAAATCGGTCATGACTGCCTCGTGTATTGTCGATGAGATCGATCTCATTGCGACAACACTAGCGGCGTTCTATGACAGGGGCATCACAGGAATTTGACGGGCAGGTGACAGCGGCAGTGACGCCGCTGTGAGGGAATTAAAGCATCAGGAAGGCGTAACCGCTGTTTTCCAGGGTCGCAACGGTGGTGCCGCTGGAGATAGTGTGAGTGACCATCGGGTCGATCCAGTTGCGCTCAAGCTGATGAAACGCCACTGACTGATCGCAGATAGTGACCTGAACGCCCGCTTTTTTCAGCTCGCTGATCAGCTTCAGGTTCGGGTTATCGACGCCGTAGGCTTTGCTGAACTGGTCATTATTCAGCGCTGATGAAACCGCGTCGCCGTTAATTGACACCACAAATTTCAGCTGGTCGAGTGGCACACCTGCCGCATAATAGAGGTTGGTGACGCGCGCTACGCGCTCCAGACCGAGATTCGGCTTACGAATATCCCCTTCACTGCGGTTGATCTGGAATACTATTTTATTACTCAGGCCCGCTGTCGTGCCGGGTTTAAATGCAGGCGTATCGACATAATGTATTTTTCCGTAGCCTTCAATCGCTGGCGTACTCCAGAAATCAGCAGGTTCGGATTTATTATCCGCCATTTTTCCGCTGACCTTATCGAATAATTCCGGCAACTGTAAAACATTGCCTCCGATAAATCCCGCTACGGCTGCCATCACCACTAAAGCTGCTGGACGCATTAACTCTTCTCCCGATCGTTTAAAACATTAATTACATTGCCAGCCACGCGTATCCCTGGTTTTGCAGGGTTGATACGGTGGTCGGACTGGAAAGCGCATGGACTACAGATTTATCAATCCAGTTATTGGGATAGTGATGGAATGCCACGGACTGATCGCAGACCGAGACTTTCACGCCCGCCTGATTCAGCTCATTAATCAGCTTCAGGTTTGGATTTTCGATGCCATAAAACTTTTTAAAATGGGCATTATCCAGCATGGCGGGCGTCGCATCGCCGGTGACCGAAACGACAAACTTCAGCTGATCGGCCGGAATGCCGGAGGCGATATATAAATTCACCACGCGCGCCACACGCTCCAGTCCCAGATTAGGCGCGGTCATCGCGCCATCGCTTCGGGTAATCTGGAAAACAATTTTATTGCTCAGGCCCGCCACCGGTTTAAACGCGGCGTCGGGCTCATAATGAATTTTGCCGTAACCTTCAATCGCTGGTGTGCTCCAGAATCCCGGGGCTTCCTGTGGCTCGGTTGCAAAATGGCGTGTCACTTTGTCATAAATCTCGCCACTCTGTGTGACAGCCGCGCCAACGACTCCGCCAATAATGGCGATTAACGCGTATGAAACAACTGAACGCATAACACTTCTCTCCGGCAAATAATGGCTGGCAGATTCAGGACTGAATCAGGTCGGCTATCTATATCACAGCGCAGGCATAATTCTCGCCTGCGTAAATTCAGGTCAGCGCGCGGCTGATAACTGCTGAAATTATTCACCTTCCGTATTAATCGAAAAGTTTCATTATGAGGAAAAAAAGGTCTTAATCAGAATGGACCTGACTCTTTGTGCTCTTTTCACTTCCTGTGACATTAACAGCAATAAATAACAGCCAGGCGTAGCTGGAATAAGCAGGATAAAGGCGGGAGCTACGATTTAATTTATCAATGGCGAAGAGGAGATTCACGGCTCAGAGAGGGCTATTTTTTCAGAGTAGACCTGGAAAAACTCATGCCATAGTCAGTTTTTTTGAGTGAATTTACATAACTTTAAAAAAATCCGCTCACAGGCTAAATCTGCGCGGCAGCAGATTCTGCTTTATTCTGCCGAAGCGCATTGGGAATAAATGAATAAGGCATTACTTAACCGCTCACAAACCCGGCGATACTCCGCCGGTTTTTATTCGTTTAACCGCGGTTTAAGTTGGCAGGACGTTCAATTTTTTTCGTCAAAATGGGCGATCTTGCACAAATTACGTTGGTCGTTTGCCAGAAAACGACATTTCATTCTTTTGATGCTCTGGTTAAGATAGTCACGAACCGTCGTTATCTGCGAAAAATGGAACATTCCCGCTGCGCACCTGTCCATTTTCAGGGCCTCTCTACAGGATTAAGGCATGTTGAACCGGTTAAAGAAAACGCTGATCGCCGCGCTCCTTCCGACGCTCATTTTCACTACTCTGTCACCTGCTTACGCCGATGTCAGTGATTCACTTCCCGATATTGGCACTACGGCCGGTTCGACGCTGTCGATTAATCAGGAACTGCAGATGGGCGACTTTTATGTGCGCCAGCTGCGTGCCAGTGCGCCGCTGATCAACGATCCGCTGCTTAATCAGTATATTAATCAGCTGGGTCAGCGACTGGTGTCGCACGCCGACTCAGTGAAAACCCCGTTCCACTTCTTTCTGATTCAGAACGATGAGCTCAACGCCTTTGCCTTTTTTGGTGGCAACGTGGTGCTGCACTCAGCGCTGTTCCGCTATACCGAAAATGAAAGCCAGCTGGCGTCAGTAATGGCGCATGAGATCTCACACGTTACCCAGCGCCATCTGGCGCGCGCAATGGAAGATCAGAAGCGCAATGCGCCACTAACATGGGTCGGTGCGCTGGGCTCTATTCTGCTGGCAATGGCCAATCCGCAGGCGGGCATGGCAGCACTGACCGGCACCCTGGCGGGAACTCAGCAGGGAATTATCAGTTTTACCCAGGGTAATGAGCAGGAAGCCGACCGCATCGGAATTCAGGTACTGCAGCGCGCCGGGTTTGATCCTCAGGCGATGCCGAACTTTTTACAGAAGCTGGCCGATCAGAGCCGCTTCTCTTCGAAGCCTCCTGAAATTCTGCTGACGCATCCCCTGCCTGATAGCCGTCTGGCGGATGCCCGCAACCGCGCTAACCAGATGCGGCCGGTGGTGGTGCAATCTACAGAAGATTTCTATCTGGCAAAGGTGCGTTCACTGGGCATGTACTCCACCGGGCGTAATCAGCTCACCGACGAACTGCTGAGCCAGTATGCCAGCGGCAATTCTCGTGAGCAGCTGGCGTCACAATATGGCAAAGCCATACAGTTTTTGCAGGCGAAAAGCTTTGCCGATGCGAAGCGGATTATGACGCCGCTGCTGGCGAAACAGCCGAATAACGTCTGGTTCCTGGATCTTATGTCGGACATCGATATCGGCCTGAATCAGCCACAACAGGCGATCGCCCTGCTCAGCGCCGCCACCAGTGCAAAAAACAGCCCTGTGGTGCAGCTCAACCTGGCCAATGCCTACGTTGAAGCGAAACAGTATGCCAATGCCAGCCGCATTCTGAATCGCTACACCTGGGCTAATAAAGATGATCCCAACGGCTGGGATTTGCTGGCCCAGGCGTCTGCACAGCAGGGACTGAATGATGAAGAGTTATCGGCGCGGGCAGAGAGTCTGGCGCTGAATGGCCAGCTCGATCAGGCGATCACCGCGCTTGGCAGCGCCAGCGCACAGGTGCCGCTCGGCAGCCTGAAACAGGCGCGCTACGATGCCCGTATCGATCAGCTGCGCCAGTTACAACAGCGCTTTAAGCAATATCAGAAAGGCTGAGCATTCACGCTGCGAATAAAGGAGAGTCTGAGATGGTGACGATTTACCACAACCCGCGCTGCAGCAAGAGCCGCGAGACGCTGGCGCTGCTGAACGCCCACGGGATAGAGCCGGAAGTGGTGCTCTATCTGCAAACGCCGCCCGATCGCGAGACGCTACAAATCCTGTTACAGAAACTGGGAATGCAGAGCGCACAGCAGTTGATGCGGACTAAAGAGGCGATCTATAGCGAACTGGCACTCAGCGACAAAAGCGAAAGTGCGCTGCTGGATGCGCTGGTGGAACATCCGGTGCTGATTGAAAGGCCGATAGTGATCAATGGCGACAAGGCGCGGATCGGGCGTCCGCCCGAAGCGGTGCTCGACCTGTTTTAAAGGCCGAGTGTCTCTTTCACAAACGGAATGGTGAGTTTACGCTGGGCGCTGATCGAGGCGCGATCAAGCCGATCCAGCGTATCAAACAGGGTGCGCATTTCACGATCCAGTCGCTTCAGCAGGAAGCGTCCCACATCTTCCGGCAGCTCAAATCCGCGTAACCCGGCGCGCAGTTGCAGCGCCTGTAATTTATCTTCGTCGGAGAGAGGCTGCAGGCGATAGATCTGTCCCCAGTCAAGCCGCGAGGCGAGATCGGGCAGTTGCAGATTAAGCTGGCGTGGTGGACGATCGCCGGTAATAAACAGCCGCGTATTGCCGGTTTCCAGAATACGGTTATAGAGATCGAAGATCGCCATTTCCCATTCAGGCTCGCCTGCAATGCACTCGATGTTATCGATGCAGACCAGTGACAGCTGCTCCATCCCTTCCAGTACTTCCGGTACAAACCAGGTGCGTTTATCCAGCGGAACGTAACCGACCGCTTCGCTGCGCGCTGACATCTCGGCGCACGCGGCGTGCAGCAAATGGCTCCGCCCTCCGCCTTCGCGTGACCAGAAGTAGAGATAGCTGCCATGTTGTTGGTTGAGAGCGCCTTTCAGCGCGGCAATCAGCGACGGGTTTTCCCCCGGCCAGAAGCTGGAGAAGGTTTCATCGTCAGGTAAATAGAGTGGCAATGACAATTGTGCCGGCGTGTTCAGAAGCACCTCAGCAAGAGAACAAGCAAAAAATCGGGGGAAGTCTAACACAGTTTTCAGAAAGAGATGAATGGGGCGTCCCTGCCCCGATCCTGTCAGGCTTGCTGCGATCACGGCTCGCGCGATTCTTCAGCCTCCAGCACCACTTCTTCCGGACGCAGCAGCGAGATCACACGGAAGATCAGCGCTAATCCAACCCCTACGATTGTCGCCAGCGCCATGCCTTTCAGCTCTGCAGCACCGATATGCACCTTCGCACCGCTGACGCCGATGATCAGGATCACCGAGGTCAGGATCAGATTTTGCGCTTTGTTGTAATCGACCTTGGATTCGATCAACACCCGGATACCGGATGCGCCGATCACGCCATACAGCAGCAGCGACACGCCGCCCATCACCGGTACCGGGATCGCCTGGATCACCGCCGCCAGTTTGCCGACACAGGAGAGCAGGATCGCCAGAATCGCCGCGCCGCCAATGACCCAGGTACTGTAGACGCGGGTAATCGCCATCACACCGATGTTTTCGCCGTAGGTGGTGTTAGGCGTTGAACCAAAGAAGCCGGAGATGACCGTTGATAAGCCGTTGGCGAACATCGAACGATGCAGGCCAGGGTCGCGAATCAGATCTTTCTTTACGATGTTGGCGGTGACCACCAGATGACCGATATGCTCGGCAATCACCACCAGCGCCGCAGGCAGGATCGTCAGCATCGCCACCCACTCAAAGCGCGGGGTATAGAAGGTTGGCAGCGCAAACCAGGGGGCTTTGATCACGCCGCTCCAGTCAACAATGCCCATAAATGCAGAGAGCAGATAACCCGCTACCACCCCGACCAGAATCGGGATGATCGCCAGGAAGCCACGAAACAGCACGGAACCGAATACCGTCACTGCCAGCGTGACCAGCGAAATCAGCACGGTTGTACTGTCGGGCGCACTGCCTTCCGCAGGCAGCAAACCCGCCATATTAGCGGCTACCCCTGCCAGCTCCAGACCGATGACGGCGACAATCGCGCCCATCGCCGCCGGGGGAAACATCACATCGAGCCAGCCGGTGCCCGCGCGTTTGACAATCAGCGCCACCAGACAGAACAGCACGCCGCACAGGATAAATCCGCCCAGCGCGACCTCATAACCCAGCGGCAGCAATAGCAGTACCGGCGAGATAAAGGCAAAACTGGAACCCAGGTAAGCGGGAATTTTGCCTTTACAGATAAAGAGGTAGATCAGCGTGCCTACGCCGTTAAATAACAGCACCGTCGCCGGGTTGATGTGGAACAGAATCGGTACCAGTACCGTGGCACCAAACATGGCGAACAGGTGTTGCAGGCTGAGTGGAATGGTTTGCAGTAACGGCGGTCGTTCACTGACGCCAATGGCGCGACGAGTCATCATTTATCCCCTTGTGTTATTTATCCCCCAGGGCGCGCGCCTCTGGCACAGCAGCAGGCACGCCGGTGAGCCTCGCAGCCACACCGAACCCGTTCGGGGATCTTTTTTTTGCCAAAAAAAAGCCGACTCTCTGGTCGGCTATGCGATTTATTTGGTTCCGAAAATCTTGTCCCCGGCATCGCCGAGCCCGGGAATGATGTAACCCTTCTCATTCAGTCCCTGATCCACTGACGCGGTGTAAAGCTCAACGTCAGGATGCGCTTTCTCCAGCGCGGCAATCCCTTCTGGTGCGGCAACCAGTACCAGCACTTTAATGCTGGTGCAGCCCGCTTTCTTCAGCAGGTCGATGGTGGCGATCATGGAACCGCCAGTCGCCAGCATAGGATCGACAACCAGCGCCAGGCGCTCTTCGATGTTAGAGACCAGCTTCTGGAAATAGGGAACCGGCTCCAGTGTCTCTTCATCACGGTAAACACCCACCACGCTGATACGGGCGCTGGGAACGTGCTCCAGCACCCCTTCCATCATGCCCAGGCCGGCACGCAGAATCGGCACCACCGTGATTTTTTTGCCTTTGATCTGATCGATCTCTACCGGGCCATTCCAGCCCTCAATGGTTACGCGCTCTGTTTCCAGATCGGCGGTCGCTTCGTAGGTCAGCAGGCTGCCCACTTCAGACGCCAGCTCGCGAAAACGCTTTGTACTGATATCATGCTCACGCATCAAGCCCAGTTTATGTTTGACCAGCGGGTGTCTGACTTCCACGATCTTCATTGGTGTTCTCCCGGAATGAGTTGAGCTAAAAAAAAATCGCGGGATTATACCGCCTTTTACGCTCCGCGCCACCTGCTCTTGCGCAAAGCCGCGGGTTTTACCGGGACAAATAGAGGATTAATGAAAATCGCCCGATGCGCAATCCCGGACTCGCAAACGTTTGCCTGCACTGATAGAATTGCCGCGCTTTATTTTAAACCACCAACCGCAACTCGCGTGGGGACCTCGCAGTGACCGACAAAACCTCTCTCAGTTACAAAGACGCCGGTGTTGATATTGATGCTGGTAACGCTCTGGTTGACCGTATTAAAGGCGTAGTGAAAAAGACGCGTCGCCCGGAAGTGATGGGTGGACTGGGCGGTTTTGGTGCGCTTTGCGCGCTGCCGCAAAAATACCGTGAACCGGTGCTGGTCTCCGGCACCGATGGCGTTGGCACCAAGCTGCGTCTGGCGATGGATCTCAAACGTCACGATGCCATTGGTGTTGACCTGGTGGCGATGTGCGTCAACGACCTGGTAGTACAGGGCGCCGAGCCCCTCTTCTTCCTCGACTACTACGCTACCGGCAAACTGGATGTGGATACCGCCTCTGCGGTGATCACCGGCATCGCCGAAGGTTGTCTGCAGTCGGGTTGTGCGCTGGTGGGCGGTGAAACCGCTGAGATGCCAGGCATGTATCACGGTGAAGATTACGATGTGGCCGGTTTCTGTGTTGGCGTGGTGGAAAAGTCAGAGATCATTGATGGCAGCAAGGTGCAGGATGGCGACGTACTTATCGCCCTCGGCTCCAGCGGCCCGCACTCCAACGGCTATTCGCTGGTGCGTAAGATTCTGGAAGTCAGCAACACCGATCCGCTGGCTGAACAGCTGGAAGGCAAACCGCTGGCCGATCATCTGCTGGAACCGACCCGCATCTACGTGAAAAATATCCTGAGCCTGATTGAGCAGGTCGATGTGCACGCTATCGCACACCTGACCGGCGGCGGCTTCTGGGAGAATATTCCGCGCGTGCTGCCCGACAACACTCAGGCCGTCATCGACGAGAAGAGCTGGCAATGGCCGGCCGTCTTCAGCTGGTTACAGCAGGCAGGCAACGTCAGCCGTTTCGAGATGTACCGCACCTTTAACTGCGGCGTCGGCATGATCATCGCCCTGAGTCCGGCAGACGCGGACAACGCGATTGCGCTGATGCAGGCTGCGGGCGAGAAAGCCTGGAAGCTCGGCGTAATTAAAGCGTCTGATGCCGAAGAGCGTGTGGTCATCAACGGATGAAAAAGCTGGTTGTACTGATTTCCGGCAACGGAAGTAACCTTCAGTCCATCCTTGACGCCTGTGCAAGCGGGCGGATTCACGGCAGCGTGGCTGCCGTGTTCAGCAACCGCGCCGCCGCTTATGGCCTTACGCGGGCGCAGGAGGCAGGTATTCCTGCCCACTCGCTTGCCGCCAGCGACTTCACTGACCGCGAAGCCTTCGATCGCCAGCTCATCGCTGAAATCGAAGCCTACAGTCCAGACCTGATCGTGCTGGCCGGTTATATGCGCATTCTCAGCAGCGCGTTCGTGGCCCATTTTCACGATCGCCTGCTGAATATCCACCCTTCCCTGTTGCCGAAATATCCGGGTCTGCATACGCATCGTCAGGCGCTGGAAAATGGCGATAGCGAACATGGCACCTCCGTGCATTTCGTCACTGATGAGCTGGATGGGGGTCCGGTGATCCTGCAGGCAAAAGTCCCGGTTTTTCCCGGCGACAGCGAAGCGGAGATTACGGAGCGGGTGCAGCATCAGGAGCATGCCATCTATCCGATGGTAATCGGCTGGTTTGTTGAGGGTCGTCTGGCGATGCGTGACGGCCAAGCCTGGCTGGATGGCGAACCGCTGCCGCCGCAGGGTTATGCTAACGACTGACGCGACAGGGGAAGCCGGGGCTTCCCCTGAAGTGCTGGCGGTCGGGGTAAAGGCTCAGGGAACCTTTGAGCCGTCTGACATAACAACCTGCTCTGCTCCCGTTACTGACTTAACCGTAGCGCCCCGTAATATAATCTTCGGTCCGTCGCTGTTTTGGCGCGGTAAAGATACGGTCAGTCTCATCAAACTCCACTAACGCGCCCTGATGCATAAACGCGGTGTAATCTGACACGCGAGAAGCCTGCTGCATGTTGTGCGTCACCAGCACCAGCGTGAAATGCTGCTTGAGCGTGGTCATCAGCTCTTCAATCACCAGCGTGGAGATGGGATCCAGCGCGGAGGTCGGCTCATCCAGCAACAGAACTTCCGGTTCAATCGCAATGGCGCGGGCAATCACCAGCCGCTGCTGCTGTCCGGTAGAGAGCGTCAGCGCATTCTGTGACAGCTGATCTTTGACCTCACTCCACAGCGCCGCCGCGCGCAGCGCACGTTCACAGGCTTCGTTCAGCACCCGCCGATCGCGTACACCCTGTAAACGCAGCCCGTAGACCACATTTTCATAGATCGATTTTGGAAAAGGATTGGGGCGCTGAAACACCATGCCGACCCGACGACGCAGCGCCGAGAGATCCTGCTCAGGGCGCAGGATCGGCTGCGATCCCAGCAACACCTCACCCTCGACCCGGCAATGATCAATCACATCATTCATGCGATTAAAGCAACGCAGCAGCGTCGATTTGCCACAGCCGGATGGGCCAATCAGCGCGGTAATCTTGTTTTTCGGCACCTGCAGCGAAATAGCCTGCAGCGCCTGGCGCTCGCCATACCACAGCGACAGCTGGTTAACGGTCAGCGCGATATCCGTGTCGGACGTCATAGTCATAGCCTGTTATTGAGTCATAAGGCGATAGCGTTCACGCAGACGGTGACGCAGGCCCATCGCCAGCAGATTAAGCGACAGAATAATCAGCACCAGCAGCAGCGCGGTGGCGAACACCAGCGGCCGGTCAGCTTCAATATTCGGACTCTGAAACGCCAGATCGTAAATCTGGAAGCCCAGATGCATAAATTTGCGATCCAGATGCAGATAAGGAAACACCGCGTCGACGGGCAGTTCCGGCACCATTTTTACCACGCCAACCAGCATCAGCGGCGCGGTTTCACCAGCGGCACGCGCCACCGCCAGAATCAGGCCGGTCAGCATGGCAGGCACCGCCATCGGCAGCACCACGTTCCACAGGGTTTCCGCCTGAGTCGCGCCCAGCGCCAGCGAACCCTGCCGCAGGCTGTTGGGAATGCGGGATAGTCCCTCTTCGGTCGCCACAATCACCACCGGCAGCGTCAGTAGCGCCAGAGTCAGCGACGCCCACAGCAAACCAGGTGTCCCGAAGGTGGGATTGGGCAGCGCGCTGGCGAAGAAGAGCTGGTCTATCGTGCCGCCCACCAGCCAGACAAAGAAGCCCAGACCAAATACGCCATAGACGATTGAAGGAACGCCTGCCAGATTGACCACCGCGATGCGCACCACTCTGGTCAGCGCATTGCGTCCGGCATATTCATGCAGCCAGATGGCGGCGATGACACCCAGCGGCATCACGACCACCGACATCAGCAGCACCATCAGCACGGTGCCAAAGATCGCCGGGAACGCCCCGGATTCACTCTCGCCTTCAGCGGGTGAATCACTGACGAAACGCCACAGCTGATGCAGAAAATGCAGCGTTTTGCCGGTCAGCGTCATCGCGTTCGGCTTCCAGCTGTCAACGATTTCGGTCAGCGGGATCGCATGTTCGGTGCCATGCACATCCCGCAGGATTAACAGATCGCGCTGACTCTGCTGTTGCAGCGAAGCCAGTGTCTCGCTCAGCTGATTAAAACGGCGCTGCAAAGCGGCCTGATTGGCCTGATATTCTGACTCGGCCTGCAGATCAAAGCGCCCGGCAGCACGGTTTGTGGCCGCCTGCTCATCAAGCTGCTCACGCTGGCTGTTGAGGCGCGCCATATCGACCCGGCGAATCTGATTAGCCTGCCGCACCAGCATCTGCACCTGTCCGAGCCGCTGATGCAGCAGTGCATCGGGATCCTGCGCAGTCAGCTCTTCATTATCCTCACGCAGGCCGACAAACCAGCCGTATGCCTGACCGTGGCTGCGGCGCTGCAGCACCATGATGTCCGCAGGCTGGCTGACCTGCGCTGCCGTGCGACTGTAAACCACCCGGAAATCGGGTGCGTCCCAGTCACGGTTACCGGTTTTAATCAGATAACGATTAACCTGTCCGCCGCTGTTGCCCTGCTCATCTGCCGGGGCCGGAAAGCGCCGCTGATGTTCCAGGGTTTCACCCAGCAGGCGCGTCTCGGCCCCTTCAGGCTGGCTAAAAGTGTAGAGATCGACGCGCTGCGGCCAGAAAGCGCGCACGCCCTGCCAGGCCAGTAACCCAATCAGCAGCGTAAAGGCCAGCAGGCAGACGGCTACGGCACCGGCGGTTAGCCAGCGCCAGCGATCGTTCTGTTGCATCGCTTTCATGCCTGCTCCTCGTGCTGGCTGTAGCGCTGGCGCAGCCGCTGACGGATCAGCTCGGCAACCGTGTTGATCACCAGCGTAAACAGCAGCAGCATCAGGGCGCTAAGAAACAGCACGCGATAATGAGCACTCCCCGCCGCCGCTTCCGGCATCTCAATGGCGATATTGGCGGACAGCGCGCGCAGGCCGCTGAACAGGCCACCTTCACTTTGCGGCGTGTTGCCGGTCGCCATCAGCAAAATCATGGTTTCTCCTACGGCACGCCCCAGACCAATCATCAGAGCGGCAAAAATACCGGCGGAAGCACCCGGCAGCACGACGCGGGTCAGGGTTTGCCACGGCGTCGCGCCCAGTGCCAGCGAGCCCTGCCCCAGTGCAGCCGGCACGCTGAACAGCGCATCCTCAGAGAGGGTAAAGATCAGCGGTACCAGCGCAAAGCCCATCGCCAGTGCGGCTACCAGCAGATTGCGCTGTTCGTAATGCGGCAGCCAGTCGCCCGCATCCGGTATCAACAGCGTGGGCAGCCACAGCGTCAGCAGCGTGACCAGCAGTAACAGCGGCAGCAGAATCAGCACTTCATGACCCGGCTGACGCCAGCGCGGCGGTAAACGCGCGCTGAATACGCCGCACAGCAGCAGCGTGCCCGCCAGCGTCAGCGGCAGCAGCAGCACACCCACCAGCGCCTGACCAATATGCGGCGCGAGCCAGATCCCGGCAATCAGCCCCACCACTACGCTTGGCAGCGCACCCATCATCTCAATGGCCGGTTTGACCCAGCGTCGCAGGCCTGGCGCCATAAACCAGGCGGTGTACATCGCCGCCGCCAGCGCCAGCGGTGTGGCAAACAGCAGCGCTAAACTCGCCGCTTTCAGCGTACCCATCACCATCGGCATCAGGCTGAACTTGGCCTGATAACTGTCACCCGCCGCGGTCGATTGCCAGATCCAGTCCGGTCCGGGGTAATTTTCATACCAGATTTTTTGCCAGAAATTGCGCCAGGTGACGTCCGGCCACGGATTATCAAGCCGCAGGGTCTGCCAGCTTCCCGCCCGTTCAATCAGCAGGCTGTCGCCACGTGGCGAAAACTGCGCCTGCACAATGCCAGGTTCCAGCTGACGCTGCAGTATCGGGCCATCCTGCTTGCTGGCAAACAGCCGCAGCATCCCCTGTTTACTGAGCGTCGCAAACACGCGGCGTTGTGATTCCGTCACCAGAATGGTCTCACCGTCGCTGTTGGCAAAAGTACGAATGCGCTGCAGGCGCGGCCCCTGTTCGCTGGCGATAGCAAACCACTGCGTGACGCCGCTGCCATCCTGGATCAGCAGGCTTGTGCCGCCCACCAGCAGATGCAGACTTTTTGGCCGCTGCGGCAGGGCGTGCGTTTCGCGCAATAGTGCACGGTCATCGTCAAGTTGCCAGACCCGCAGCAGATTGCCTTCGGTGGTGTAGAGCAGATCGCCGGACGGCGAGAGCGCCAGCAGATCCAGCTGGCGTTGCGGCAGCGGGATAACCGAGGCCTGGCGATCGGTGCCGAGCGTCAGCACCCGGAGTCCGGCCTCAGTGAGTGCGGCTATACGCCACTGACCCGCATGGCGCGTCGCCAGCGCCATCTTCGTCACTGCGCCATCGGGCAGATGAAACGGTTTGTCTCCCAGCGGAAAACGCCACTGCTGGTCGGCGGTTGGCTGAATCAGAGTCAGCGCACCCTGCATATTCAGCAGTAACGTCTGCTCATCGGCACTCCGCACTATCTCCCCGGGCGGCGGGGTCAGGGCCAGTGCCGGTTCCGCAGGCTGACCATCCAGCGGAATAAAACGCGCCGCACCGCGCTCGCTGATGCGCCAGCCGACCTTCCCCTGATTGCCAATCGCTAAGGCTGGCGCACGATCCCAGAGTTGCTGGCTGGCCGCAATCTGCAGGCCCGGCGCATTAAACAGCGGTAATACCACGCCAATCAGCCAGCAGAAGAGCAGCAGCATCAATAGCAGGATCGCCACGCCACAGCAGGTGACCAGTCGCCGTGTCAGACGGTCAACGGCACGACGCTTACGATCGCTGAATTGGACAGGAATGTGGTTTGCGCTCATGCGGTTCCGCTAGCAGGCCAAAATAAGCCGCTATGTTGCCCGTAGCCGATTGATAAGACAACTCCTGGCGTTGGACAACGCTGCCATACTCTCGCCATAATGTTGGTGGATACTGGATCTTCAGTCCTGCAACCGCTAAATGGAGTGAGAATGGGTCAGGTAAAGCTTTATATTGAAAAAGAATTAAGCTGGTTATCCTTTAATGAACGGGTTTTGCAGGAAGCAGCAGACAAAAGCAATCCACTGATTGAGCGGATGCGCTTTCTGGGTATCTACTCCAACAATCTCGACGAATTCTATAAAGTGCGTTTCGCCGACCTCAAACGCCGCATTCTGATTGGTGAAGAGCAGGGTTCCGCCAGTACACCACGCCATCTGTTTAAGAAAATTCAGCAGCGGGTAATGAAGTCCGATCAGGAGTTTGATGCGTTATATAACGATCTGCTGCTGGAGATGGCACGTAACCAGATCTTCCTGATCAACGAACGTCAGCTCTCATCCAATCAGCAGGCGTGGCTGCGCCACTACTTCAAGCACGAGCTGCGTCAGCATATCTCGCCGATTCTGATCACCCATGAAACGGATCTGACCGAATTCCTTAAAGATGACTACACCTACCTGGCGGTAGAGATCATTCGCGGTGACAATATTCAGTATGCGCTGCTGGAAATTCCGTCCGACAAAGTCCCGCGTTTCATCAATTTACCGGCAGAGCCACCGCGCCGCCGTAAGCCAATGATCCTGCTGGATAACATTCTGCGCTACTGCCTGGATGACATTTTTAAAGGTTTCTACGACTACGACGCGCTCAACGCCTATTCAATGAAAATGACGCGTGACGCCGAGTACGACCTGGTCACGGAGATGGAGTCGAGCCTGCTGGAGCTGATGTCCTCCAGTCTGAAGCAGCGACTGACGGCGGAACCGGTGCGTTTCGTCTACCAGCGCGATATGCCAGACACGATGGTGTCGCTGCTGTGCCACAAGCTTTCCATCTCAAACCTGGACTCCATCCTGCCAGGCGGCCGCTACCACAACTTCAAAGACTTTATCGGCTTCCCTAACGTCGGCAAAAATAACCTGGTGAACCGCCCGCTGCCGCAGATTCGCCACATCGGCTTTGATGGCTTCCGCAACGGCTTTGATGCGATTCGCAATCGCGACGTGCTGCTCTACTACCCGTACCACACCTTTGAGCATGTGCTGGAGCTGCTGCGTCAGGCGTCGTTCGACCCCAGCGTGCTGGCGATAAAAATCAACATCTACCGCGTTGCTAAACACTCCCGCATCATGGATGCGATGATCCATGCCGCCTACAACGGTAAAAAAGTCACGGTGGTGGTGGAGCTGCAGGCGCGCTTTGATGAAGAAGCCAATATTTACTGGGCGAAACGCCTGACTGAAGCGGGCGTGCATGTCATTTTCTCCGCACCAGGCCTGAAGATCCACGCCAAGCTGTTCCTGATCTCACGCCGCGAAGGCGAAGAGATTGTGCGCTACGCGCATATCGGTACCGGCAACTTTAACGAGAAAACCGCGCGTCTCTATACGGATTACTCGTTGCTGACCGCGGATGCGCGCATCACCAATGAAGTGCGTCGGGTATTCAACTTTATTGAGAATCCCTACCGGCCCGTGACGTTCGATCATCTGATGGTCTCGCCGCAGAACTCGCGCCGGATGCTGTATGAGCTAATCGACACCGAAATTGCTAATGCGCAGCAGAATAAGCCCTGCGGCATTACTCTGAAAATCAACAATCTGGTGGACAAAGGTCTGGTTGATCGGCTTTATACAGCCTCCAGCGTAGGGGTGAAGGTTAATCTTCTGGTGCGCGGAATGTGCTCATTAATCCCTGACTTGCCCGGGATCAGTGAAAATATTCGTGTCATCAGTATTGTTGACCGTTATCTGGAACACGATCGCGTCTATATTTTTGAGAATGGCGGCGATAAGAAGGTGTTCCTCTCCTCCGCTGACTGGATGACACGTAACATTGATTACCGTATCGAAGTGGCAGTGGCGATTCTCGATCCCCACATCCGGCAGCGCATACTCGACATTATTGCTATTCAGTTGAGTGATACGGTGAAAGCCCGCATCGTCGATAAAGAGTTGAGTAACCATTACGTCCAGCGCGGCAATCGTCGTAAAGTGCGATCGCAGCTGGCCATTTATGATTACATCAAGAAACTGGAACAACCTGAATAAATCCTATGCCAATTTCTCATAAAAGTACGCCAAAACCCCAGGAGTTTGCGGCGATTGACCTGGGCTCGAACAGTTTCCATATGGTGATTGCGCGGGTTGTCGATGGTGCGATGCAGGTACTGGGCCGCCTTAAGCAGCGCGTCCATCTGGCTGACGGGCTGGATGCCCGGCACAACCTCAGCGAGGAAGCGATGGAGCGGGGGTTAGCCTGCCTGGCCCTGTTCGCCGAGCGCCTGCAGGGGTTCAGTCCAAGCAACGTGACGATTGTCGGTACCCACACGCTGCGCGAGGCGGTCAACGCCGAAACCTTCCTGCAACGCGCGGCCGAGGTGATCCCCTATCCGATCGAGGTGATTTCGGGCCATGAAGAGGCTCGCCTGATCTTTATGGGCGTTGAACACACCCAGCCGGAGAAAGGCCGCAAGCTGGTGATCGATATCGGCGGCGGCTCCACCGAACTGGTCATTGGTGAGGATTTTGAACCGCAACTGGTTGAGAGCCGACGTATGGGTTGCGTCAGTTTCGCCCAGCTCTATTTCCCGAAAGGTGAAATCAGCCGTGAAAACTTCCGTCGCGCCCGTTTAGCGGCCGCACAGAAGCTGGAAACGCTGGCGTGGCAATATCGTCTGCATGGCTGGCAATATGCGCTGGGCGCGTCCGGCACCATCAAAGCCGCCTGCGAAGTGCTGCTGGCGATGGATGAAAAAGAGAAGCTGATTACGCCTGAGCGCCTCGAAAAGCTTTATGACGAGGTGATGAAACACAAATCCTTTGCTGCACTCAGCCTGCCGGGTCTGTCGGAAGAGCGTAAAGGCGTGTTTGTACCCGGGCTGGCGATTCTGTGCGGCGTATTTGATGCGCTGGCCATTCGCGAATTGCGCCTCTCCGACGGTGCGCTGCGTGAAGGTGTGCTCTATGAGATGGAGGGCCGTTTCCGCCATCAGGATATTCGTAGCCGTACTGCACAGAGTCTGGCGAACCATTACGCTATCGACAGCGATCAGGCACGACGCGTGCTCGACACCACCGAGCAGCTTTATCTGCAGTGGCGCGAGCAGAATCAGAAACTGGCGAATCCACAACTGGCCGCACTGCTGAAATGGGCGGCGATGCTGCACGAAGTGGGCCTGACCATCAATCACAGCGGCCTGCAACGCCATTCAGCCTATATTCTGCAAAACACCAACCTGCCGGGCTTCAATCAGGATCAGCAGATGCTGCTGGCGGCGCTGGTCAGATTCCATCGTAAAGCGATAAAGCTTGATGAGCTGCCGCGCGTGACGCTGTTCAAGAAAAAGCAGTTTGTACCGCTGATCTTCCTGCTTCGCCTGGGTACCCTGTTGAATAATCAGCGACAGGCCACCACGCGTCCGGAGGCGTTAACCCTGAAATGCGATGATGGCCACTGGACGCTGACCTTCCCGGCGGGCTATTTCACGCAGAACAACCTGGTTCAGCTCGATCTTGAACGGGAGCAGGTTTACTGGAATGACGTCACGGGATGGAAACTGATCCTCGAAGAAGAAGTCTGACAACACGGGCGCCTGGCGCCCGTTTAACTGAAATGATGAATATGACACAACCAACCGCACCCCTTTCAGGCGAAAACTATTTTGCCGAAACCTATGGTTTAACGCCGCCCCACTCCGAAGTGGTTGCGGCGCTGCCCCAGCTCAACGTCGGCAAGGCGCTTGACCTTGGCTGTGGCGTGGGACGCAATACGCTGTTTCTGAATCAGCACGGTTTTGACGTCACGGCGTGGGATCATAATCCGCAAAGCCTGGCGCGCCTGCAGGAGATTATTGCGCAGGAAAATCTCAGCGGCATTCATACCGAGCAGCGCGACCTGAACAACACGCGCTTTAATGGCGGCTTCAACTTTGTGCTATCGACTGTGGTGATGATGTTCCTGCAGCCGCAGACTATTCCGCAGCTGATTGCCGACATGCAGGCCTGTACGGTCAGAGACGGTTTTAACCTGATCGTGGCGGCGATGAACACGGACGATATGCCCTGCCCGGCTGATTTCTCCTTTGCGTTTAAATCAGGCGAGCTCAGCCACTACTACCGCAACTGGCACATCGTGAAGTACAACGAGCACCCCGGTCAGTTGCATCGCACAGATGAAAATGGCAACCGCATCACCTGTCGTTTTGCGACGCTGCTGGCGCAAAAAGCGAGTTACTGATTTTTATCTGCTGTTTTTTTCAACAGCGATTGATTTCATCAGGCGACTGTGACTAAATATTGCAGTCGCCCCAGATGGGGTCATTACAGGAACCACCCCGCGTGAACAGCGCTATTTCTCCCCGAAGACGTCAAAAAACCGGCACCATGACCCGCATTGTGCTGCTGATTAGTTTTATCATTCTTTTTAGTCGCCTGATTTTTATCCTGCCTGCTGCCTTCGAGCATCATCAGCAACAGAAAGCTATTCCTGAACCGGTTGCCATAACATCAGGCGATACGCGATAGCGAATAACCAATAACGACATTTCGCCTGAAACGCACCTGAAACTTAAACGTTATCCAGATAACTGGACTCTTTTTTGCATCCCTTTTTCAGGCGAAACGCTACACTTCGTGCTGGTGCTTTCAGACTTAAGGGATCCAATGTGTCTGCCTCTCACTCTCAACGTTTAAGTGAAATACGTCATCGCATTCTGACGCTGCTGCTCAGCGAGCACGATCTGGTTGATGCCCTGCTGGAGAAATCGGGCGATCTCAATCCTGAACAGCAACGTGAAAATGCGGCCCAGCGTGACGCGCTGGAACAGGACATTCTGCAACTGCATGCCGCTGACCTCGCGGATATTCTCGAAGCCCTGCCCGAAGAAGAACGTCAGGCGCTGTGGCGGCTGGTGCCGAACGAGCGGCGCGGCCATGTGCTGGTTGAAGCGTCTGAAACGGTCTGGGCCAGCCTCACCGAAGAGATGAGCGACCGCGATATCCTGCGCGCTATCCAGCCGCTGGATATCGACGATCAGGTCTGGCTGGCGCGTTATCTGCCACGTGACCTGACCGGACGCCTGCTGGCAACGGTGGAGCCCGCCCTGCGCGCCCGCATGCTCGATATGGTGCAGCTTGACCGTGACCGCGTGGGCCGGGTGATGGATTTCAATATCCTGACGGTGCGTGAAGATGTCACGCTTGCAACAGTGCAACGCTTTCTGCGCAAGCGCAAAAGCATGCCGGGCGGTACCGATAAACTCTTTATCACCAATAAAGATAATCAGCTGCTGGGCGAACTGCTGCTGACGGACATCCTGCTTAACAAACCCAAAACCCTGGTGAGCGACGTGATGAACGCGCGCCCTACCACCTTCCAGCTCAATGATAAGGCCGAAGACGCAGCCAGCGCCTTTGAACGTTATAACCTCATTTCTGCCGCCGTCACCGACGCCAAAGGCAAGCTGATTGGCCGCGTGACCATTGAAGACATCATCGACCTGGTGAATGCCGAAAACGAAAGCAACATTCGTAAAATGGGGGGGATCAGTCAGGAAGAGGATGTGTTTGCGCCGGTGCGTAAATCGGTACGTAAACGCTGGGCCTGGCTGGCGATTAACCTCTGTACCGCCTTTGTCGCCTCACGGGTTATCGGGCTGTTTGAAGGGACGATTTCGCAAATCGTGGCGCTGGCCACGCTGATGCCGATCGTCGCGGGTATCGGCGGCAATACCGGTAATCAGACCATCACCATGATTGTGCGGGCGCTGGCCTTACATCAGGTTGAACCGGGCAACTTTTCGTTTTTGATCGTCCGCGAGCTTGGCGTGGCGCTGATCAACGGCCTGTTCTGGGGCGGCATCATGGGCGGTATCACCTGGCTGATGTATGACAATATGGCGCTGGGCGGCGTTATGATGCTGGCCATGGCGCTGAATCTGCTGCTGGCCGCGCTGATGGGCGTGCTGGTGCCGCTGGTCATGACTAAAATGAATCGCGATCCCGCCGTCGGCTCCAGCGTATTGATCACCGCCCTTACTGACACCGGCGGCTTCTTTATTTTCCTGGGACTGGCGACGATCTTCCTGCTGCCGCACTGATCGTCAGGCTTGCAGGCCGTAACGTTGCAGCGACCCGTTAAGATTGCGCTGCCGCGTTACCTGTGCCAGCTCTCGGGTCGCCGCAGGCAGCGTATAGTTACCACGCTGAATCAGCCACTCCAGCACATCCGCTAAGTGCCAGATGGCGGTTTTACCGTCATGCACCGGCAGCGGAAACGGCGGGCGGTGGCTGAGCATCAGCTTACGCATATTCTGACGCGTCATGCCGATGATCTCCGCAACATCCGTCAATCCCACAAAATCGGGTGCGGCTTCCACCAGCGTGGCCCCCGGTATCGCACGCAACACATCCTCTTCTGCCTGCTTCAATACATCCGTTGCAGAGTCGGACTCCCGGGTGAACTCCAGTGCAATTCTGCCCGGCATGCCCAGGCCGATTAGCGCATCATCACAGCCTGCTGCTGCCAGCGTTTCCAGCAGTTCATCCACCGGCGCATGCCCTTCCGGCAGGCTGAACCGTAATGTGAAACAATATTCCATATGCTTCTCCTTGTGCTGCATCAGGACTTCAGATAGTGACAGTTGTCGACCACGCGTCGCAGCGCGCGGGCATGCTGATGTGCGTTTTTTGGTGTGCTCCAGATACAGGTCAGACAAAACTCCCCGCATCGGCACATCAACAGATTTTTCGGACAGTACATTTTTCCCCAGGCGTGATGGCCTCCCGTGACGACCAGCCAGCCCTGGGATTCGGCGTAATGTAACGCCGTTTCGATCTCTTTGTTGGGATGCCGCTTCCTTGCCATGTTTTTCCCTATCCTGACGCCGAATTGATAAGTTGTCAACTGACAACCTGATGAAATTATCTTAGTGCGGCTCAGCATGCGCAGACTTTTTCTCGCAGTAAAACAGTCAGGGTATAAACTGGAAAACGTCACACAAAAAACGATCAGCGCCAGAAGTCATCTGGCAGCAGAAACGATTAACAACGGAGGCAATATGTTTAAAGCAGAGGATTTTGTTCAGTCGAAAACCGGCGGCCCGAAAATGCAGGTGCTGCGCGTCGAAGGTGACACCTTATGGTGTGCACGCGTTGATGATGCAGCGAGAAAAGAGATCGAAGTGAAAGCAGAGAGCGTCAATCACTATCACGAAGAGGGTGACTTTGGCGTGTGCTGAGGTGAAACGGCCCCTGACGGGGCCAGACTGTCAGGGCTTATCCTGCTGAAGGTTGTCATTTCCCAGGCCGCCAATAAACGGCAGACGCAGCCGGAACGGTGTGAAATCGACTCCCATGTTCAGACCCAGCAGATTCACTTCAAATCCCTCTTCTGCACCCAGCGTCACTCCCGCCACACCCAGAATCGACACCTGCACACCGCGCCCGGATGGCGGCAGCCCGACCGGACGCCACAGTGGCCGGTAATCTTTACCCAGCGCGTTAGCGGGCAGATCAAGCCTTAAAGCGGGTACTTCGCGGCCAATATGCGCCAGGAAGGTGTTGCTGTTCGGTCCTGGCCAGGCGCGGTAGGTTGTCGGCCACGGATAGGATTTAATGGCGGCTTCAATCTGCGGGATCATCGCTTCTGCTTCCGGTCCGCGATGTTCCACCAGCAGCCGCGGTTTTGCGCCATACCAGTAGCCATCAGGCAGGTTGGTGTTGCGCCGAACTTTATCGCCGCTGCCCCAGCTAATCACTTCGTAGCGGGTGAAGCGCGTTTCACCTGCGCGCTTGAAGATGATCCACGGATGCACCGCCACCGCCCCTTTCCAGCCGTAAGTCGGCGCGGCATAAACCTGCACAATAGCCAGGCTATATAAAGCGCGCGGGTCGGGCGCTATCCCGGACGAATCACGTCGGGCGGTCGCCCAGCCGCCCGGCTCTGCGGTTTCGCTGTGACGCGTCGCCTGCGCAATGCTGGCTCCCAGCGATAGCAGCAGTACGGCAACAAAAAACAGGCTGAACACTTTAAGTGAGAGCATGACAACATTCCTGGTGACGTAAGAATCGCGAAACGCCTGTTCAGCAGGCGGTTTCAGTAAGCGGCGGCTTTGGGATACGGACGATCGATGAAAGCGGCGGATAAAAGCGGGACACAAATGACGTCAGTTGCGGGCTTTTACTGCATGGAGGATAGCGTAATTTCCGGCAAAGTGAATAATAAAACGCCAGCGGCGAGGTGGGATGCGCTGAAAAGTTAAAACAGCGAGTCTGCGCACGGTCAGAGCAATAAAAAAGCCCGCTGGTTAGCGGGCTTCAGAATTATCAGGGCTTAACTGGCTAAGGCCAGGTTATTCCCACTCAATGACAAATAAACATAAATAACACTTACACAACAACAGGTTAAAAACAATCTACTATCAAATACCATTAAAAATACCATAAAAAGAAAAAGCACATCAGAGCATGAGCAGCATCGTAGCGGACTGTCAAAGAACCCCGAGCCTTAAGGGCTGCGTTGTACTGTTTCCAGTTGGTAGCTCGATAGCGGGACTTGCGGGGCTGACTCATGCTGCAAGCCTACCGCTTAAAGGGCAACGATTTATGCAATAATGCCTTTTTAAGAAAGATCTAATTGCCAAGGCCCTATGCTACATTTGATTCAAATTGTAAAATAATGGAATAGGTGCAGCATGAGTTTCTTCGATAAATTCAGCGCGGACAAGTTGAAAGATGCGGCTGCAGTTGCCAAAAAGAAGCTTGGTGACGCAGCGGGCAAAGGCGCAGAGGCGGCAACCGCCGCGTCACAAATGGTCAAAGACTTCGATTATCAAGAAGCGCAAGCAACTGCTAAGCGTACTGCGTCAAACATAGCGGACCAGGCGGGCAAAGCTACAACGAAGGCTATCGATACAGTCATGGAACATGACTATGCGGGCACCCGTGACTATCTTGCAGATCAGGCCGTCAAGGCGAGCGATGGCGTTGTGAACATGAAAGACAGTGCCGTCGATGCCGTACAGAGTTTCGACCTGAACGAAACAACAGAAGCCGCTATAAAATTTTCCAAGCAATCAGCAAGCAAGCTCAACCGCATGTTCCGCGATACGCTAGAACTGGATAAGACCACGTTCGACATGGTCAACGACGTTAAAAAGCGTCTACCTACCCCAGCAAGCTCCGTGGACGACATCTACGAGCAATGCCGCAAAGAATCAATTCGACGCGCGATTGCTGCTTTTATGCCAGGAGGCATCCTAGATGAAAAAAGTGCTGCTAAATATGGCAAGCTGACTGACGACTACGATACTTATCGACACGATAAACATGGCACGTTTGGTGACTACTCCCATGCAAAGCCCTCTGATAAAACGCCGAACGGCACAGTTTTCCGGAATGACTACAACCCGGATGAACCTTTGGTCTATGAACGAGATAAGGCTACTATTGTCTCGGTCGATCACATCACCTCAAGAAAAGAAATCTTCTCTTCTCAGCTGTTGAAAATGGGCCTGACCGATGAACAGTTGGGTAAGGTCGTGAACGACCCCGGCAATCTGAAGTACATTCACCGAAGCATCAACAGCCAAAAGGGTGAGGCTGACCTGTATGACTGGCTGTCCACGAATTCCAAGCCACATCCTACCGATGACGGTAAGTTGATCGTGACGATCAAGGGATCAGGTAAAGAGCATGTCATCGACAAAAAGGCGGTCGATAAAATTTATGCAGAGAGTAAGCAGGTTATCCGCTCTGCAAAAATCCAAGCAGTTAAAGAGATCGGTACCACTGTTGCCCTCACTGGCGCGACCATGGCCGCACAACAGGTCGTGGGCCTGATTGTGGTGGAGACCATTGACGTGTTCCTGGACGAACTGAAACGCATGAAGTTTGTCTCCGAAGAAGGAATTGTTGAGGAGATGAAGCTCAGCAAGAATCGCCTGAGCGCTGAACTCGCCAAGCGTTTTGAAGAACGTCAAATTTGGTCGCGTGCGAAATCGCTGGGTATCGAGGCTGGCGTAGCAGGCGCCTTGAGCGTGATACCTCAGATTCTCATTTCTTTGGTATTGAAGATGCCTTCATTTGTCTATGCGCTGATTCGTGAGAGCACCCTCAGCGTCGTGCGTGCAATCCGTATCGTTACCAGCAATGAGCCAGAAAAACTGGTGGCCTTGCAAGTCGTGATTATGGGTGCGGCATCGGCTGTTGTCGGCATTTACGCCCAACGGGTTATTAGCCAAGGCATTGCCGCAGTGCCATTACTGAATAAATTCAACTCACAAGTCTCCTCGGTCCTGTCAGGGGTGATTGTCACCGCTGTCCCCTTGGCCGCGATTTACACGTTCGAGCAAAACAAATCAAAGTTGGTGCTAAAATTGGTCGGTCCCAAATAGCAGAGAGCCACTATGCAAAACAAAAAGGCCCGCCAAAACAACTGGCGGGCCTTTTTGTAATCTGAGAGCTCTATGCTGCGGGCATGATGAGTTTGAATATGCCAGCCTCAAGCTGCGCAGCTTCGGATTGGACCATTCGCAGACATTCGTCTGCGAATGGTCCAATCCGATAGAGTTAGAGAGATGTATTCCTGTGTCGTCCAGGAAAACCGACCGTACTAACTGACGATTGTGTCTAATACTAGAGACAGATCAATCAGTCTCACAACGATCCCCTAAAGGATTTTTACCATTCTAATCTTTTGAACAATTCCCTTGATGCAGAAATGTTCAACAAAGTATAATTACTGGACGTGTAAAAATAATTGATATGCTATGGATAAAAATGAATATTGGATTAACTGAAATATTATCATTTGGTGCATTAATTGTATCGGCATTCAGTATGCTGTATGCAAAAAAGCAAAGTGATTTTGCAAAGAGAAATCATTTTAATGACTATCGTTCTCATTTATCTCAATCTCATTTGACATATAGAAAAGCACTACTTAAAACACAAAACAAACATAAAAATGATCTTCTTGAATTGAGTAGAGTAGCTGGGGAAACATTAGTAAAAATAGTTAACCATTTCGACCGATATGACACCAATCAACATGCAGAGAGATATCTAAGGCATTTACTGCATGAAAGTTCAGAAATGGTTTTCCGTACATTCCAAGGGCAACTTGCCTGGCAAACTTCAGAAAACATATCACATAGATTTTACCAAATATCTTTTATTGAGGATCATCTCAATCCAGTTAAAAATATATTTGGAGATTGTTCTTTCAGAGAAAAAATAAATTTAAAGTATCATTTAGAACCAAATACATACCTAGAGGCGGATTTAGTGAATGATACTTATTTTTGCAATCTGGTTTTAGAGATGAAAGCAAGACTTGATCAATCTAAACTACAAGAGTTGATGAGCAACGTTCAAAAAGAAATGATTAACTTCAATACGTTGTACAACAATCTAAAAGCCAACCTTACCATAAGCGCTAATTACCTTGACGATTTAATCTTTCAGGGAAATAAAGAGCACTTCCAACTGAGAGAATCCCCAAAACTTTACTCTGAAATGAAAAGAACAAAAACACAATTGAGAACATTAGGTTATGTAGACATGCCTGAGGTGTTAGATAAGTCTTTTAGTGGGAAGCTTAATTTCTCAATATCCAAAAGTATCCATTTATGTGCTCTCCTTCATGCAATACAATGTTTATATTCATGGGGCTGGGACTATGAATAATAAAGTACTCCTAATTTGATACGGGAATTTAAATCTTTCATATTATTAAAAAGAACACCAATAGATAAAATTTATTGGTATTCTTTTATCAAGTCAGGCAATTAAAAAATCACCCCCTTATTCCCACTCGATGATCAATGCCACCTTAAAACACTATAAAATCAATAGGTTCGAATTTTCTTTGCATGTCGATACCACACAAAATACCATGGTAAGAAAACCTGGGAGCTGTACTGTTCGCGTCGCCCGACGCAAAACGCTTTTAGACTGACTACTTGCACTCCACAAGGGGTATTCGTCCAAAAGCGGTTATTCAAAGAAGTCAACGCCCCGGGTAGGATCTTCCGCTTGCTTCCACCAGACTTACATCATCACGAAGCAATGTCACCATCTCTTCATGATGTGCTGTTATCTGCTGATCGTCCCAGCTTGTATTTCGAGTGATTTCCGCCATTCTTTTGAGCTTGGGACTTTGAAGTTCAATCGTATCCATGAAGTTTTCGGCCTTCGCTCTGGGAAGGCTATTGCTGAATTTTGAATTCGCGCTGACGCTTACGAGCGCGAGGTTGCCAAGCAGGTTAAGGCTAGAACCTGAAACAACCGCGCCCGACTGTTCTCTATCCGGATGCTGTGGATAAAAGTGCTCAATGGAATTTCTGAACTGAAATTTGAAATCTCGTTTTGAGGAATCGCTCAACAGAAGATAGTCGAGATACGAAAAGACGATACGGCTGATACCTAACCCTTGTGGTTGCTGATCTTCCTCAAAGGGGAATGTCTCTTTGACCTTGCTGCGGGCATACCCCTTCAACAAATCGGCAAGATCCGCATGTTTCGCGTCTTGAGGGGCTTTAACGGATAGCCAGCGAAGAACTTTGGTAATCCAGTGCATCGTTCGCGGAGAAGTGTAGGTAATCCGAAGCATGGACTGAAGCAGCAACACATCTCGTGTATGTGGGTCAGCACCGCCGTCCTCCTCTAAGTTTCCATTGCTGGCCGAGAAAACATGGATGTACGTCGGGGTTGGCTTCTTGTCCGCGCCGCCTTTCTTCAATCGCTGGAGAGACCAATCGCCATCGTCACCGATGTTCGCCGTGAATTGACGCTTCAAGATGAAGCCATCGAAAAGGTTGCGGCACTTGAGAAGCATGAATGCAAAGCTACGCACCCAATCGGCTTTAGCATCGGGTATATTATTTACGGCGTCGTCAAATGACTTGATGAGGCGCTTGTCGTCAAGCTGGCCTTCGTCTTCGACCTCATCGCCTTTCATGATTCTTAGCACGTGTAGCAGAAAGGCCGGAAACTCAATAGTCGAACGAAACCGCTCGTTGCCTTCGTCTTCAGTGGAATTTGACTCGATCTCTTTAGCGTATTTTGACAACGCCTCATCCAAGGACAACGATACCCCTTCGGAGGATTGCCTTGATGTATTGATGCCGGATTGCGGACGACTTTCCATTAGCGACGCGAAGCTGGTCACCTCCAACCAGGACCATTCATCGCCAAATACTTTGTTTCGCAAACTGGTGTCACCACGGGTCAGAGACATCTGGACATAAGAATCCATGTCAGCACAGGCATTCCAAACCCACGCGAAGCATTCGCGTTCATATTGATTGGGCAGCTTGCTCATCAGGCGAGCCTTAACAATATCAACCTGCTTGAGTTGCTGCCCACGAGTGTTCATGATCTCGAAGTAGCGATTGAGGTCGGTATTGGGTGGCAGCGAGGCACGGACGACAGTCACCTTCGTTAGCAAGAAATCGGAGAATTTTTCGCGTGAGCGATTAAGAGCTTCATTTTGTTTGAAGAACTGATTGATGATGCTGTAGCCTTCATGGATGCCAGCATCTGCATTACTCGTGGAGCCCTGCGGTCGGACGTGCTCCTTAGCCGCCTCCTGTGCTACTCGCCGCAGGGCTTCCGTTGCCCGTGCTCGCGACTCATATTGCAAGTGGCCTGCATGGCCAACCGACGGCTTCTCACCCTCACCATCTTGCTCCAGGAATGTCAGAAGCAGATAGAGAGTTGTCAGTCGTTGTTGTCCATCTATGACCTCGAACTCGTCCTCTCTACCCCGCTTGATTACAACAAGGTTCCCAAGAAAATAGTCGTCCTGACCCCCAACCACCGAGTCTTGAATATCGCTGATAAGTTGCTCAATCTGTTCGGCCCGCCAAGCATAGTTCCGTTGATAAACAGGAATCAGATAATTGTCCGTGAATAGCGTGCCTACTGTTAGCAGTTCGGGTTTCAACTCCTTCTTGCTCATTGCAGCCCCTTGATAAAAGCAACGAGTTCCTTTTCGTGGTTATCGTTGTATGGCTGACTTGCTATTGGAAGTTTGCGGACAACACTTCCAGTCATCGCGTTGCGTAGCAAAACAAAAGGCGATTTATTTGCATCGTTTTTACCTCGCGCTCGGTTGTCAGCAGATACAAATTGCACACGAAGTAACTCGACCCGTAAGGCATATGCCCATGCGAATAACCTATTTCGCACTTCATCTAAATCTTCATCGCCAAACTTGTTTGTATAGCAAAGCAGCGCGGCAATGAACAATTCGTACACGTAGCGGTAGCGACTTTGAGATGGGCCAAAGTTTTTGAAACCTCTGTCGATAACCTCTTTCTCCAGTATCTTCAATTCGTCAAGCATGAATGTCACCATCTCGAAAAATGAGCGCCCAGCGATTATCGGGGCATCAAGCTGAAAGCGGCTGCGCCCGGCATTTCGTGCATCATGTGTAGAGGACACCGCCCATGCACTTAGAAGTGGCATAGCGGCTTGTGCTGCAAGGTGATATCGCAGATTTGGCGAAAATGATCTGTTGGATCGTGATGAAATTCCCTTGAACATGCCGATGTCCCGAATAGCAAATTCGAGCGAGTTTTCGCCTCGTGACCACTTGGATATCCGGTATAAAAAAGTAGAAAAAAGCCTGTCCAGATCCTCATCTTTTACGGCTTCCCAAGCCTCAACGACAGCCATTTTCATAGCAGCGGACTCATCGTGCATTTCGCGCAGGTGGTGTGCTTTGAGCAAGTCGTGAGGGGCAAGCGGTTTGCCGCGATAGTTCTGGGAATCAAAGACACGAAATGCCTCATCAATATCGTCCGTCACAATACGCACCAACTGACATTTGTGACAGATAAAATCCAAAAATTCTTTTTTATCTTCCAACTGCGACAGGCGCCTTTGAAGCTCCATCCAAACCAGGGAGACAGGGGTTTCGCTGTTACCAGACACCGAAATCTGATGATTTATCGGATCTAAGGCCGCAAGAATCATTCGCAAAGTCAGCAGACGTTGCTGTCCGTCGACTACATTGAGATACTCACCATCATCGTGAAGAATGATTGCACCCAAAACATAGGGAATATCTTTTCGTTCGGTATCTTGAAGAGCTTCGCTGAGATCATCCACCAGTTGTAGAGCGGTCGATACTTCCCAACTGTATGGGCGTTGATAGTTCGGTATCCGAAGGCCTTGCTTGAGTAGTTCATCCACAGTGACTGCACTAACACCGTCCTCTCCGTTAATCGCCATTGCTATGTCCCGTCATTGAACATTTTCTATTTTCTCAGCGTGTTTTCCGCAAACTTTATTCACTCATATGGAGACTTCGATTCCGAGCGGCGGCTGTCTTGTTCACAATTTCGATCACGAGGTGCTCCTCTGGCGCATATTTAACGATCTGGAGGCTTGGGTCGAGAGAGCGGTTCTGAGACCAAAAGCGGGCATCGATGACATCAGCACAGCGCTGCAATGCACCCGGTTGTCGATACCATGGCATTTGCTGATACGGTAACATGGTATTTGCTATATCTTTGATTCAGCGTCGGCCTTATACCTTGAAAAATGCCATTGATAATGCAGTCAATATCATCAATGGCACTCACTAAATCAAATAAAAAAATAGGTTAAATAATAGCCTCACTCCCACTCAATCGTCGCTGGTGGCTTACCGCTGATGTCATACACCACGCGGGAGATGCCGTCGACTTCATTGATGATGCGGTTAGAGACACGGCCCAGGAAATCATACGGCAGGTGTGCCCAGTGTGCGGTCATAAAGTCGATGGTTTCCACCGCACGCAGCGAGACAACCCAGTCATATTTACGGCCATCGCCCATCACGCCGACTGAACGTACCGGCAGGAAGACGGTGAAAGCCTGGCTGACTTTGTTATAGAGATCCGCTTTATGCAGCTCTTCAATGAAGATGGCATCGGCACGGCGCAGCAGGTCGCAATACTCTTTCTTCACTTCGCCCAGCACGCGCACGCCCAGACCTGGACCCGGGAACGGATGGCGATAGAGCATGTCGTAAGGCAGGCCCAGCTCCAGACCAATCTTACGCACTTCATCTTTGAACAGCTCACGCAGCGGCTCAACCAAGCCCATCTTCATCTCTTTCGGCAGGCCGCCGACGTTGTGATGCGATTTGATGACGTGCGCCTTACCGGTTGCAGAGGCCGCAGACTCAATAACATCCGGATAGATGGTGCCCTGTGCCAGCCACTTAACGTCCTGCAGCTTCAGCGCTTCTTCGTCGAAGACTTCCACAAAGACGCGACCGATAATTTTACGTTTCGCTTCCGGCTCATTCTCACCTGCCAGCGCGTCGAGGAAGCGCGCTTCGCCTTCAACGTGAATAATGTTGAGGCCGAAGTGGTCGCCAAACATATCCATAACCTGTTGTGCTTCGTTCAGGCGCAGCAGGCCGTTATCTACGAACACACAGGTCAGACGGTCGCCAATGGCGCGATGCAGCAGCATTGCCGTCACGGAGGAGTCAACACCACCAGACAGGCCGAGGATCACTTTGTCGTTGCCGACCTGCACACGCAGGCGTTCAACCGCATCTTCAATGATTTTGGCTGGCGTCCACAGGGCTTCACATTCACAGATGTCGATAACGAAGCGCTCAAGCATCCGCAGGCCCTGGCGGGTATGGGTCACTTCCGGGTGGAACTGCACGCCGTAGAAACGCTTCTCTTCGTTAGCCATGATGGCGAACGGACAGGTTTCTGTGCTGGCAACGGTCACGAAGTCAGCCGGGATCGCCGTGACTTTGTCGCCGTGGCTCATCCAGACATCCAGCAGCGGTTTGCCAGCGGCGCTGATCGCATCTTCAATATCGCGAACCAGGGCGCTTGGCGTCGTCACTTCGACCTGCGCATAACCAAACTCGCGCTCGGTTGAGCCAGCAACGGTGCCGCCCAGCTGCATCGCCATCGTCTGCATACCGTAGCAGACACCCAGCACCGGCACGCCAGCGCTGAAGACATATTCAGGCGCACGCGGGCTGTTCAGTTCGGTGGTGCTCTCCGGGCCACCGGAAAGGATGATGCCGCTTGGATTGAACTGCCGAATCTGCTCTTCGGTGACATCCCATGCCCAGAGTTCACAGTAAACGCCCAGCTCGCGCACGCGACGTGCAACCAGCTGAGTATATTGTGAGCCGAAATCGAGAATCAGAATGCGATGCTTATGGATATTTTCCGTCGTCATTGAGGGTTTTCCAGAACGGTGACTTAATCAATAAAAGCGCCCGGCTTAAGCCGGGCGGGAAATCGGGATTATGAACCCATGCGATAGTTCGGTGACTCTTTGGTGATGGTCACATCATGCACGTGGCTCTCATTGATGCCGGCGCCGCTGATGCGTACAAACTCCGCCTTGGTGCGCAGGTCATCAATGGTCGGGCAACCTGTCAGGCCCATGCACGAGCGCAGGCCGCCCATCTGCTGATGCACGATCTCTTTCAGACGGCCTTTATAGGCCACGCGACCTTCGATACCTTCCGGCACCAGTTTGTCAGCGGCGTTATCGGTCTGGAAGTAGCGGTCAGAAGAGCCTTTAGACATCGCGCCCAGTGAACCCATACCGCGATAGGATTTGAACGAACGGCCCTGATAAAGTTCGATCTCGCCCGGTGACTCTTCGGTCCCCGCCAGCATCGAACCGACCATGACACAGGACGCACCGGCGGCGATCGCTTTCGCGATGTCACCGGAGAAACGGATACCGCCATCGGCAATCACCGGAATACCGGTGCCTTCCAGCGCGGTGACTGCGTCAGAGACGGCAGTGATCTGCGGAACGCCCACGCCGGTCACGATACGGGTAGTACAGATAGAGCCCGGGCCGATACCCACTTTAACGGCGCTGACGCCTGCCGCAACCAGCGCCAGTGCGCCGGCACCGGTGGCTACGTTGCCGCCGACGATTTCAAGGTCCGGGTATTTGGCACGGGTTTCACGGATACGTGACAGCACGCCTTCAGAATGGCCGTGTGAAGAGTCAATCAGCAGCACGTCAACGCCCGCTGCAACCAGCGCATCGATACGCTCTTCGTTACCTGCACCTGCGCCAACTGCCGCACCGACACGCAGACGGCCCTGCTCATCTTTACAGGCGTTAGGTTTACGTTCAGCTTTCTGGAAATCTTTAACGGTGATCATGCCCAGCAGATGGAAGCTGTCATCCACCACCAGCGCTTTCTCAACGCGCTTTTCATGCATCCTGTGCAGCACCACATCGCGCGCTTCGCCCTCTTTCACCGTCACCAGACGATCTTTCGGGGTCATGACTGCAGAGACAGGCTGTGAAAGGTCAGTGACAAAGCGCACGTCACGACCGGTGATGATACCCACCAGTTCGTTGTCGCGGTTAACCACCGGATAGCCCGCAAAGCCGTTGCGCTCGGTCAGCGCTTTAACGTCAGCCAGTGGAGTGGTTGGCAGGACGGTCTGTGGTTCAGTCACCACGCCGCTTTCATGTTTCTTCACCTTGCGCACTTCGTCCGCCTGGCGTTCGATTGACATATTTTTATGGATGAAGCCAAGGCCGCCTTCCTGTGCCAGCGCAATCGCCAGACCCGACTCGGTCACGGTGTCCATGGCAGCGGAGAGCATAGGAATATTTAAACGGATATTTTTGGTCAGCTGAGTGCTGAGATCGGCCGTATTCGGCAGGACGGTGGAGTGTGCAGGGACGAGCAGAACGTCGTCAAAAGTGAGTGCTTCTTTAGCGATTCTTAACATGGCAATACTCCACCTCGGGTGATTGAGAATAGATAAAATATTGCCGCGGCATTATACAGGCCGTAATCGATTGCCTCCAGCATTATTTACGAAAAACTCTTGATCCGCACTGGCAGCCCTGTAGTATCGATGAATTAACCTGCTGATTTGGAATTTGATCTTCGTCACATGTCGCTGCCACCCATCGCCAATATTTTTACCGTCAGCCGTCTCAATACGACAGTGCGTCAGCTGCTGGAGAAAGAGATGGGCCTGGTCTGGATCAGCGCCGAGATCTCCAACTTCACGCAACCGGCATCCGGTCACTGGTACTTCACGCTGAAAGATGATGGCGCTCAGGTTCGCTGTGCTATGTTCCGCAACAGTAACCGACGCGTCACCTTCCGTCCGCAGCATGGTCAGCAGGTGCTGGTGCGCGCCAACATCACTCTCTATGAGCCACGCGGTGACTATCAGCTGATTGCCGAAAGTATGCATCCGGCGGGTGAAGGCTTGCTGCAGCAGCAGTTTGAACTGCTGAAAGCAAAACTGGCCACCGAAGGACTGTTTGATCCGCAGCATAAGCAACCGCTGCCGGAACCAGCGCGTCAGGTCGGGGTAATCACCTCTTCCACCGGCGCGGCGCTGCACGATGTGTTACGCGTGCTGCATCGCCGTGATCCCTCCCTGCCCGTAGTCATCTACCCGACCGTGGTTCAGGGCGTCGATGCGCCAGCGGCTATCGTCCGCGCAATTGAAATCGCCAACCTGCGCAACGAGTGCGACGTCTTAATTGTCGGACGCGGCGGCGGTTCGCTGGAAGATTTGTGGGGCTTTAACGATGAACGCGTGGCGCGCGCCATTTTTGCCAGCCGCATTCCCATCGTCAGCGCGGTGGGTCATGAAACCGATGTCACCATTGCCGACTTCGTTGCCGATTTACGTGCACCCACCCCTTCCGCCGCGGCTGAAATTGTCAGCCGTAACCAGCTGGAGTTACTGCGTCAGTTGCAGTCACAGCAACAGCGGCTGGAGATGGCGATGGATTACTACCTGGCACGTCAGCAGCGGCTTTACTCCCGCCTTGAACATCGTCTGCAACAGCAGCATCCGCAGCTGCGTCTGGCACGTCAGCAGACCGCCCTGTTCCGCCTGCAGCAGCGACTGGGAGAAGCGATGGAAACCCGCCTGCGTCAGGCCACGCGTCAGCAGGATCGCCTGTCGCATCGGCTCAATGCCCAGCAGCCTCAGCAGCGGCTGTTCGATGCGCAAAAACAGCTGCAAAGCTGGCACTACCGCCTGCAGCAGAGCATGACAAAACAGCTGAGCACCAGCAAACAGCACTTTGGTCAGTTGGTGGCGCAGCTGGAAGGCGTCAGCCCGCTGGCGACGCTGGCGCGCGGTTTTAGCGTGACCACCGACACTGCCGGACAGGTGGTGAAGAAAACCGCACAGCTCCAGAGCGGCGACCTGCTCCGTACCCGTCTTGATGATGGCTGGGTTGAAAGCCAGGTGACGCAGTTACTGCCTGAGAAAAAGCGCCGCCGCAAAACCGCCTCCTGACTCTGCCCGTCAGCTCACATTTTTACACTTAACGCTGGCCTCACTAATGAGGTCTAACCCGCCTGACGGGTCTATACTTTCTGGCACATTCCCTGTCGCCAGGGCGTTTCAGATGGCTTGCCAACGTTGTTGCCTCAGAAAAGCGCCGCCGCAAAACCGCCTCCTGACTCTGCCCGTCAGCTCACACTTTTACACTTAACGCTGGCCTCACTAATGAGGGCTAACCAGCCTGACGGGTCTATACTTTCTGGCACATTCCCTGTCGCCAGGGCGTTTCAGATGGCTGGCCAACGTTGTTGCCTCAGAAAAGCGCCGCCGCAAAACCGTCTCCTGACTCTGCCCGTCAGCTCACACTTTTACACTTAACGCTGGCCTCACTAATGAGGTCTAACCCGCCTGACGGGTCTATACTTTCTGGCACATTCCCTGTCGCCAAGGAGTTTCAGATGGCTTATTGCGTTATTCCTCCCTATATCCTTCGCAAAATCATCGCGCACGGTTCCGGCCACCAGCAGGAGCAGGCGCGTCGCACCCTGACACACGTCCAGCACCTGATGGCGGAACACTGGCAAAAGCAGCCGGTGGCAAAAACCGCGGCAGGCGGCAACGTGGATCGTGAAATTTATGATGCGCAAAGTCAGCAGACCCTGCCAGGTAAGCTGATTCGTCAGGAGGGCCAGCCCGGCAATGACGACGTGGCGGCTGAGGAAGCCTGGAACTATCTTGGCGTAACCTATGACTTCTTCTGGCAGGCTTATCAGCGTAATTCGCTGGATAATCAGGGGCTGAAATTGCTCGGTACCGTGCACTACGGTGACAAATACCAGAACGCCTTCTGGAACGGTCAGCAAATGGTATTTGGTGATGGTGACGGCGAAATCTTTAATCGCTTCACCATTGCGATTGACGTTGTGGCGCATGAACTGGCGCATGGCGTGACGGAAAATGAAGCCGGCTTGATCTACTTCGAGCAGGCTGGTGCACTGAACGAGTCACTGTCAGATGTGTTTGGCTCGCTGGTGAAACAGTTCAGTAAAAAACAGCGCGCCGATGAGGCGGACTGGATTATCGGCGAAGGCCTGCTGGCAAGCGGCATCAATGGGCGTGGTCTGCGATCGATGTCTGAACCTGGCTCGGCCTATGATGACCCGATGCTGGGCAAAGATCCGCAACCGGCACACATGGATCACTACGTGAAGACACGTGAAGATAATGGCGGGGTTCATATCAACTCCGGCATCCCTAACCGGGCTTTTTATCTGGCAGCAACAGCGCTGGGTGGTTATGCGTGGGAACAGGCGGGATATGCCTGGTACGATACGGTGTGTGACGACGAACTGCCACAGGATGCTGACTTTAAGACCTTTGCCCGCTTCACCGTTCAGCATGGTAAAAAACGGTTCAACGAATCGGTCGGCAGTGCCATTGAACAGGCGTGGAAGGAGGTTGGCGTGCTATGAGTGACCTGCCCGAACTCACTGATGACGCCACCATCATCGTCGCGCGTGAAGGCGGCATGGCCTTTATTCCGGGGCTACGCGCCGAACGACGCTTTATGCTGGGCGATCTGCCGCCGCCAGAAAGAGAGCGCGTCTGCCATGCGCTGCAGCAGGCGATGCCGCTGGGCGAACCTGAGGAGAAAGCCGCGCAGGTGGGCAGTGGCGACCAGCGCTATTTTCGCATCCAGATTCAGTATGCAACCCACCGCGAGGTCGGGACGATAGTGCTGTTGATTCCGGAACAGGTGGCGCCACCTGAGTTGCAGGCGCTGTGGCGCGACGGTAAATAAGCAAAAAAAAGGCCGACAATGTCGGCCCTCAGACTGCTGATAATCCGATGTACATCTGTTAGCGACAAATGAGCTTAAAGCGAAGGTAACACGTTCAGAAGAGGAAAGCGTCCCGCGCCATGGACGGCGCGGGCCGAGCAGTCATGGATGACGATTTTGCGACTTTCCGATCTGACCGTGTTCCCTGAGCATGCTCGGTCTTACAGCGAACCAGGCAAGACTTTTCCGTAAAAAAGGGCCGACAATGTCGGCCCTTTTCATTAAGTGTTGTTACTTGCTGTCTGGCAGCGCGTAAGCAATCACATAATCACCACGGTCCGGTGACTGACGTGCGCCACCTGCCGAGATCAGGATGTACTGCTTTCCATCTTTCGGTGAGACGTAGCTCATCGGGCCACCCTGACTGCCCACCGGCAGACGTGCTTTCCACACCTCTTTACCGGTTGAAGAATCAAAGGCGCGCAGATAGTAATCCTGCGTACCCGCGATGAACACCAGGCCGCCCTGCGTGGCCAGCGTACCGCCCAGCGTTGGCATGCCAACCGGCATTTTCACGCGCATCTTGATACCGAATGGTCCGGTATCCTGCACCGTGCCGACCGGCACCTGCCAGACGATTTTCTGCGTTTTCATGTCAATCGCCGACAGCGTACCAAATGGCGGTTTCTGACATGGGATGCCCAGCGGTGACATAAAGCGATTTTTATTCACAGCATATGGCGTGCCTTTCAGCGGAACGGCACCCATACCGGTGTTGATCGCTTCGCCGCCGTTGCTGCCACGCGCAATATTGCTGGTATCAGCCGGGATCATCTGAACCCACAAACCCAGACGCATATCATTGACGAACAACAGGTGGTTGTTCGGATCGACCGACATGCTGCCCCAGTTCATACCGCCCAGCGAACCCGGGAAGCTCAGAGACTTGTCGGTGTCCGGCACGGTGAACAGGCCATCATAGCGCATGGATTTGAAGCCAATGCGGCAAGCCAGCTGATCAAACGGCGTGGCACCCCACATGTCAGACTCTTTCAGCGTCTGATTGCCAATCTGCGGCATCCCGGTCGAGTGTGGCTGCGTTTTGGTGTACTGCTCGTTCGGGATATGACCCTGCGGCATCGGCAGTTCTTCGACTTTGGTCAGCGGCTTGCCGGTCATACGGTCAAGCACGAAGATCATGCCGGTTTTGCCGCCAATCACTACCGCAGGTGTGGTAGTGCCATCTTTTTGCGGGAAGTCGATCAGGCTTGGCTGCATCGGCAGGTCAAAGTCCCACAGATCGTTATGCACGGTCTGATAAACCCACTTCTCTTTACCGGTCGTAGCATCCAGCGCCAGAACCGATGCGCCATATTTGTGATCCAGTTCAGTACGGTTCGCACCCCAGAGGTCAACCGACGAACTGCCCATTGGAATGAACACGGTGTTCATTGCCGGGTCGTAAGACATCGGTGCCCATGAGTTCGGCGTACTGCGGGTATAATCTTTACCCGGCATCAATATCGCATTCGGGTCAACATTGCCTGGGTCAAACGCCCAGCGCATCTGGCCGGTGATAACGTCAAAGCCACGCAACACGCCACCCGGCATATCCGTCTGCACGTTATCCGCTACGCGACCGCCGACCACCACAGTGGTGCCAGCCAGGGTTGGCGCTGAGGTCAGCTGATATTGCGGATCCGGTGCCTTGCCCATGCCCGCTTTGAGATCAACGATGCCGTGATCGCCAAAGTTTTCACAGAACTCACCGTTGTCAGCATTGATCGCAATCAGACGCGCGTCGATGGTGTTCATCAGAATACGACGCTGACAGCTGTCACCGGCTGGCAACACTGCGGCAGTCACAGGTGAAGACCCCGGCTTATCTGGCTGCTGCAGCGGTTTCGTGGCGTCAAAGTAAGCCAGACCACGGCAGCGCGGCCAGACTTCCGCTTTGGCATTGATTTCACGTTTCCAGATCTGCTTACCGCTGTTGGCTTCAACGGCGATGACGTTGTTGTGCGGTGTGCAGAGATAAAGGGTATTGCCAATCTGCAACGGTGTCTGCTGATCTTCTGCGCCGTTGCCGGTCGGGCTGACAGGGGTATCACCGGTGCGGAAGGTCCAGGCCACCTGCAGATCTTTCACGTTGTCGCGGGTGATTTGATCCAGCGCCACAAAGCGGCTGCCCTGCGGAGTATTACCGTAGTTATCCCAGTCTTTCTGCTGTTTCGCTTTATCTACCGGGATCAGCGGCAGCTCTTCGCCCGTGCCTGCAACGGTAGGATGTGGCTGGAACATCTGCACCAGCGTAACAACCATGCCTGCCGCCAGCAGCGCAGAGAACGCATAAGAGGGTTTTGCCAGTGAGGGCTTACCTTCATGCTTACGCAGTGAAGGCCAGATCAGGAAGGCAAGCAGCATCAGTCCGGCAGGCACCATCAGGCGTGATACCAGCGGCCAGAACTCCAGGCCCGCGTCGAACAGCGACCAGATCAGGGTGCCGACAAAGACCAGCAGGAACAGAACCACTGCCGAGGATTTGCGACGGAAGAACTGAATTGCGGAGAGTACAGTGACGATACCCGCAATTAAAAAGTACCCGCTGCCACCAAGTGCAACCAGTTTGCCGCCGCCAATTGCAAAAAACAGACCGGTGGCAAGCAGCACCAGTCCGAGCAGCACGGATGCTATTCCCAGCCCCTTTCCGGAGCGGGAGGATGTTTCAGCCATAATACTTACTCTCCTGAATAAACAGAGCGCCCGGACAGATGCCATCCGGACTCCGGCGCGTTAAGTCAGTCCGCGCCAGGCACCGCTCGGTTTCAAATCGAATATAAACAGACCCGCGTCCGTGAGATCGAGGGGCCGGAAGAACACGGATGTGGCTGGCCCCTCCCACGACGCGGCAGGATTGTACCACCTGGTACATTACAGAGTGAACATCCACAACTCATTTGTTACGGCGCAATAGCATTTTTGCTACAAAATGAGCCAGTCGTCGCTCTGAATTCTCAGACGTTTTAAGCGTAGCTGAAAGCGGCGTCAGTGACCTGGCGGCTGGAAAAGGACGCGCTTGCGGGAGATAAGGCCATGTCCGTTCCGGCAAAAATAGTCCACCGCGCCGCAGGCTTTGAGCACCTCAAGCGGCTGATGACACGCCGGACAGCAGGGTTGTGCGGGGTAATGCGTACCGCAGGTATTACAGATAAATTCACCGTCACTGAGCGACAGCGGTTGCTGACATTTTTCGCAAATAATAGTCACTATTTTCTCCCTGCTCCGGTTTATTCAGGGTAAAAAAAAGAGGGCCAGATGGCCCTCTATTCTTAACGCTTGTTCTTTTTCATATGCGCCAGCAGACGCTTACGTTTACGCTGCTGCGTTGGCGTCAGCAGGTTACGTTTGCCTTCATAAGGGTTATCACCCTCTTTGAACTGAATACGAATTGGCGTTCCCATCACGTTGAGTGATTTACGGAAATAGTTCATCAGGTAGCGTTTGTAAGAATCTGGCAGATCCTTAACCTGATTACCGTGGATTACCACGATAGGCGGGTTATATCCCCCCGCGTGCGCGTATTTGAGCTTAACGCGACGACTGCGTACCAGCGGTGGCTGGTGATCGTCTGCCGCCATGTTCATGATACGGGTCAGCAGCGAGGTGTTTACACGCTTCGTCGAACAGTCATAGGCTTCAGTGATCGACTCAAACAGATTGCCGACGCCGCTGCCGTGCAGCGCAGAGATAAAGTGGATGCGGGCGAAATCGATAAAGCCCAGACGGTAGTCCAGTGTCTCTTTCACTTCATCACGCACTTCCTGCGACAGGCCATCCCATTTGTTGACCACAATCACCAGCGAACGACCACTGTTGAGAATGAAGCCAAGCAGCGACAGATCCTGATCGGAAATACCGGCATGGGCATCAATCACCAGCATCACCACGTTGGCATCTTCAATCGCCTGCAGCGTCTTGATCACCGAAAATTTCTCTACGGTGTCAGAGATTTTGGCACGCTTACGCACACCCGCCGTGTCGATCAGAACGTATTCACGTCCATCACGCTCCATCGGAATATAGATGCTGTCGCGGGTGGTGCCCGGCATATCGTAGACCACCACGCGGTCTTCACCGAGAATGCGGTTGGTAAGCGTTGACTTACCTACGTTAGGACGGCCAACAATCGCCAGTTTGATCGGCAGGCCCGTCGGGTCGAAGTTTTCTTCTTCCTCGGCGGCTTCCTGCTCAGCAATCTCGTCAGCTTCAAGCGCAGCCCAGTACGCCTGGTTCTCTTCTTCTTCCGTGAGCTCGACCGTCTCAACTTTGTCCATCCATGGCAGCAGTGCCTCTTCTATCAGGCTGCTCACACCACGACCATGCGATGCCGCAATGGCGTGTATCTCGCCCAGGCCCAGTGAATAGAAGTCCACAACCGCCTGATCAGGATCCATCCCGTCAGTTTTGTTAGCCACCAGAAAAGTCGCTTTCTGGCGGGAACGGAGATGCTTAGCGATTTGCTGATCGGCGGCCATCATGCCCGCACGCGCATCGACCATAAACAGCACGACATCCGCTTCTTCAATCGCCAGCAGTGACTGCTCGGCCATCCGCGTTTCAACACCCTCTTCGGTGCCGTCGATACCACCGGTATCAATAACAATAAATTCGCGCCCTTCCACTTCGGCGCGACCATATTTGCGATCGCGAGTCAGTCCAGGAAAATCCGCTACCAGCGCATCACGTGTGCGGGTTAAGCGGTTAAATAGCGTAGATTTTCCCACATTGGGACGCCCAACCAGCGCGACCACAGGTACCATAACAAAATGCCTCAATAAATAATTAATCGCCCGAATGGCGTGATTATAACGGCTCTGGCCGTCAAGTTCAGGCTTAAGGCGCAAAGAATACCATGCCTGACTAAAAACGAAACGGCCCCTGATTAAATCAGGAGCCGTCGGAACGGAGGATTTCACCTGCCAGACGTGTACCCGTTAACGGGTAATCGCATAAACCTCACCATCTTTCGACTGGATCAGCAGCTTATCGCTGGCGACCACCGGCTCGGTCTGGAAGCCTGAGCTATCCAGTTTCTGCTGCGCAACAAAACGACCATCCGTGGTGTTCAGCCAGTGCAGATAACCTTCACTGTCGCCGACAACCAGATAGCCGTTGTAGAGCACCGGCGAAGTCAGGTTGCGATGCAGCAGATCGCTTTGACGCCAGATGGCGACGCCGCCGTCAGCGTTAAGCGCAATCACACGATCGTCCTGATCGACCAGATAGATGCGGCCGGCATCAACAATCAGATCTTTCACACCGCCAATTTCGCGTTTCCACAAAATCTGGCCGGAACGCAGATCCAGTGCTGTCAGATTGCCGTTATACGCCAGCGCGTAAACCACGCCGTTGACGATAACCGGTGTGGTATCGACATCGTTAAGACGATCGATCTCAGTGGCACCGCTGACCTGGGAAATACGCTGCTGCCAGACCAGTTGTCCCTGGTTCAGCACCACGGCACTGACACGACCATTGTCGCCACCGACAATCGCGCCACCAAAAGCGACAGCCGGAGCAGATTCACCGCGCAGAGACAACGCTGGCATATCCAGGTTGACGCTCCACTTCACGGCACCGCTGCTCTGATCCAGGCCCTGCAACATGCCGTTGCTGGTATGAACCAGCACCAGACCATCGCTGACTACCGGACGTGACAGTGCTTCGCCGGCGACTTTCGTCTGCCACGCCAGGCTACCATCACTGCTGTTGAGGGCATAAACCTGGCCGCGCTCGCTGCCAACATAGACCCGATCGCCATCAGCCGTCAGGCCACCTGATAACATGGCTGAGCGATTTTTAGAGAAGAAGCCGGTTTTCTCAGAGAGATCGACTTTCCATTTTTCTTTACCGTCTGCGGCATCGAGCGCTTTGACGATACCAAAGCGGTCGGCAGCATAAACCGTATTATCCTGCCAGGCAGGATGCAGATTTGAGTAGAAATCACCGACACCATCGCCTACCGAGGTGCTCCACACTTTCTGTGGCGTGAACTGATTTTCCACCTTCGGTAACGGGGCCATTTTTACTACATCTTCTTCGCCGCTAAACAGCGAACAACCGCTGAGCAAAGTGACTGAAATCAGTCCCGGCAGCAGGTATTTACGTAATTCCATGCGCTCTCTCTTGACTGGCTTAGCTTAAGTTATTCATCTTCATCTGCATCATTTGCTTCAATGCCGGAGAGGCGTCAGATTCAACCCCTTTACTCCAGGCATCGCGCGCGCCCTGCTTGTCGCCTTTGGTCAGCAGCGCTTCGCCGCGAATATCGGCCACAATGGCTGTCCAGCCATCACCCTTCACACCGTCAAGGGTTTTAAGCGCCGCATCCGCTTGATTCTGTTGCAGTTGAATGCGTGCCAGGCGCAGGTTAATCACCGCCTGCAGATTGGCATCTTTGGTATCTTTCAGTCCGTTTTGCAGCAGCGTCGCGGCTTTATCAAGCTGACCGGCGTCAACATACTGCTTCGCCAGATCCATCGCAGCCAGCGCACCGTAGGTGTTGCTGTTTTCACTGGCAAAACGGTTTACCGCTTCCAGCGTCTCCGGTTTGCCCGCCTGCATGGCGCTGGTGAGCTGCTGATACTGCGCTGATACTGTCTTCGCCGTATCGTCCTGATGACTGCTCCAGTAACGCCAGCCGCCCAGCGCAGCAATGCCGATCACCACGCCAATAGCTAACGCTTTGCCATTGTTGGCAAAAAAGTTGCGCAGCGCGTCGGTCTGCTCGTTCTCATTGCTATACACTTCCACGCAATCCCTCTCCTTTCTATGGTTGGTGCTGTGTCACGCTTACTGTAACAGCGAGCGCAAGACAGCAGCAGCCTCTGCCTGATCCAGCGTTTGCTGCTCGCCACGGCGCAGATCTTTAATCACGACCTGACCGGCTTTGACCTCGTCCTCGCCTAACACCAGTGCGACGCGAGCGCCCCACTTGTCAGCACGGGCAAACTGTTTCTTGAAGTTGCCGCCGCCAAAGTTGGTCATCAGCCTCAGTTCTGGCGCTTCATCACGCAATTTCTCAGCCAGCTGCATTGCTGCAGACTGCACGCCCTGACCTGAAGCGATAACATAGACATCCACATTGCTCGTCGGTTCAAATTCAGGATTAACCGCCTGAACCAGCAGCACCAGACGCTCCATGCCCATGGCAAAGCCAACGGCAGGTGTTGCGCGCCCACCGAGCTGCTCAACCAGGCCATCATAGCGACCGCCACCACATACCGTGCCCTGTGAACCCAGGCTATCGGTGACCCACTCAATCACGGTGCGATTGTAATAATCAAGACCGCGTACCAGACGCTGATTGACGGTGTAGCTGATCCCGGCGTCATCCAGCAGGGCACACAGGCCGCTGAAATGTTCACGTGATTCGTCGTCAAGATAGTCGCCAAGCTGTGGCGCATCATTCAGTAACTGCTGGATATCAGGATTTTTAGTGTCGAGAACGCGCATCGGATTGGTGTACATGCGGCGTTTACAATCCTCATCCAGCACCTCTTTATGCTGTTCAAGGAAGGCGACCAGCGCGTCGCGGTAATGCGCGCGTGCTTCCAGCGAACCGATAGAGTTGAGTTCCAGACGAACGTGCTCAGAGATACCCAGGGCTTTCCACCAGCGGGCATTCAGCATGATCAGTTCAGCATCGATGTCCGGACCCTGCAGACCAAACACTTCCACGCCAATCTGGTAGAACTGACGATAGCGGCCTTTCTGCGGACGCTCATAGCGGAACATCGGGCCCATATACCACAGGCGCTGCTCCTGGTTGTAGAGTAAACCGTGTTCAATACCGGCTCGCACGCAACCTGCAGTGCCTTCCGGACGCAGCGTCAGGCTTTCACCGTTGCGGTCTTCGAAGGTATACATCTCTTTTTCAACCACGTCGGTGACTTCACCGATGGCGCGTTTAAACAGTGGGGTTTGCTCCACCAGCGGTAAGCGAATTTCGCTGTAACCGTAGCTCGCCAGCGTCTGCTTGAGAACGCCTTCAATCCGTTGCCAGAGGGCGGTATCCGCAGGCAGGTAGTCGTTCATCCCGCGAATCGCCTGAATATTCTTCGCCACGTTAGAATCTCTTAATGCAAAAAAACCTGTCCGGCATCATACCTTATGAGGATGAAACCGCACAGGTTCAGTCAAAAAAGTCACGCACGCAAACCGCGTACGCCATTATTTTTCCAGATGCTGCACATCAATACGGCGACTGGCATCCAGCATCGACGCTTTAGCACGAATGCGCGCTTCCAGCTGATCGATCATGTCATTGTTGTCGAGACGATCGCGCTGACGCACACCATCTTCGTAGAAACCACTCTTCTTGCTGCCGCCGGTCACGCCCAGCGTAGAGAGAGTCGCCTCGCCGGGTCCGTTGACCACGCAGCCGATAATGGAGACATCCATCGGGGTGATGAGGTCTTCCAGACGCTGCTCCAGCGCGTTGACCGTGCCGATAACGTCGAACTCCTGACGTGAGCAGGTCGGACAGGCGATGAAGTTGATGCCACGAGAACGGATGCGCAGTGACTTGAGGATATCGAAACCGACTTTGACTTCTTCTACCGGATCGGCGGCCAGCGAGATACGCAGCGTATCGCCGATCCCTTCTGACAGCAGCAGACCCAGTCCAATCGCCGATTTCACTGCGCCAGCCCGCGCGCCGCCCGCTTCGGTGATACCGAGATGCAGTGGCTGTTCAATCTGTTTCGCCAGCAGACGATAAGATTCAACCGCGAGGAAGACGTCAGAGGCTTTGACGCTGACTTTGAATTGATCGAAGTTAAGACGGTCGAGATGATCGACATGGCGCATGGCAGATTCCAGCAGCGCCTGCGGCGTCGGCTCGCCATACTTTTCCTGCAGATCTTTCTCCAGCGAACCGGCGTTCACGCCGATTCGAATCGGAATATTGTTGTCGCGCGCGCAGTCGACCACCATACGGATGCGCTCATTGTTCCCGATATTACCGGGATTGATGCGCAGGCAGTCGACGCCATACTCGGCGACTTTCAGGGCGATGCGGTAGTCAAAATGAATATCTGCAACCAGCGGGACGTTTACCTGCTGTTTGATCAGCCTGAATGCTTCTGCGGCATCCATGGTAGGCACCGAGATACGAACGATGTCGACACCGACTCGCTCAAGGGCTTTGATCTGATTTACCGTCGCCTCCACGTCAGTGGTGCGGGTGTTGGTCATCGACTGGACAGCGATGGGTGCGCCGTCACCGACCGGCACCTTGCCGACGTAAATGCGTTTGGATTTACGACGGATAATGGGTGCTTCGTTATGCATATTTCTTCTCCACAATTGCCCGGTACGCGATACGCTGTTATTGCGCACCCAACGTCAGGCGAGCAACCTGGTTATTACGGATAAAACGACTTAAATCAACGGGCTGATTCTGATATTGCACCTGAACAGCGGAAGGCGCGCCAATTTTCAGACGATACGGAGGCGTTCCTGCGAGGCTGAGTTTACCACCACTGCGCTGAATGCCGCTGAACAGTTTTTTGCCGGTGGCATCGCTCACTTCCAGCCAGCAGTCGGCGTTAAAGGTCATCACCACCGCATTAGGGTCAGCAGCCGGTTCACTGACCGCCGCTGCACCTACTGGCATCTGAGGTGCCGTGCTGTTATTGGTATTCGTGTTAGCGGCCGCAGGTGCAGCCGCTGAGTTGTCCACGGGCGCCTGGCTCGGTGAAACCACGGCATTGCTGGTGGTATCCGGCTGTGCGGTGGTCGCGCTATTGCTGCCAGTGGCGGCCGGAGCCGCACTCGCTGGCGCACTGGCTGCGCTGTTGTCACTTGTGGTATTGCTTTCGTCAGGTGCGGCAGGTGCCGCGCTGTCACCGCTGGATTCACCCAGCGGAATGGACTGGCCGCTATCACCGCTGCTGCTGTTCTGATCGGTCATCGGCACCAGATCATCCTGCGACTCTTTATGATTCTGCCACCACCATGCACCGGTCAGACCCACCACCACAAACACCACCAGCCAGGTGAAAATCATCAACCAGCCGTCACGTTTCTTGCGGCGTTTGCCCAGTGAGAAACTTTGCATCGGCTCGATCTTTGAAGCCCGAATCGGTGTCTGTTTCGCCATCATCGGCAGCAGTTCCTCTTCAGGAATGTGCACCAGACGCGCGTAGGAGCGAATGTATCCGCGCAGGAACGTGGAGGCCAGATCGGCAGGCGATTTGTCTTCCTCGATATCACGCACGGTAGAAAGTTTCAGGCACAGGCGTTCAGCGACGTTCTGCTGCGTCAGCCCCATCTGCTCACGGGCCAGACGCAGGCGTTCACCTGTTGAATGTAATGCAGAGTTTTCTTGAGTGGCTTCAGTATTCATTAGCTAAATAACGCTGGTACTGTATCGATTGCGGAAAACGTCGCGCTAACTGGTCGCCATAACGTGAAACGTCAGCGGCATCTCCCTGTAGCGCGGCGAAACGTAAGTGTAACGCCAGACTTCGTGCCGTTGCGGGCAGCTGTTGCTGGTAAATATCAAGCAAAACCTGCACCTTCGCCAGATGGTTATCTGCCAACTGCTTTTCAGCTTCCGACAGCAGCGAATCAGCTTTGCGTCTGTCAGCCTCAATGGCCTGGCGTAGTGTCCTGCGGGCAGCGGCAATATCGCCAGCCTGCAGATAACAAAACCCTGCCAGTTCAAGCGCGTCATTGCGTGCATCAAACTGCGGTGCTGCGCTTGCCCGACTAAACTGTTGATGCGCTTCGCCATACTGCCTTAAAGCGCAGAGAAACGCACCGTAATTGTTAGCAACAAAACCATTATCCGGGGCCTGCTGCTGTGCCAGTATAAACCGTGCCTGCGCCGCTGTCTGATTACCCTGCTTCTGCGCCAGTCGAGCCAGCGCAAGCGAGACCCGGTAATCCTCTGGCGCGGCGGCCTGTGCCCGCAGAAAGTTTCGCTCAGCTGCGGCATAGTCGCCACCCGCCAGATAGTGCATCCCTAACTGCAGACGCACCTCTTCTGCTCCGGGTTCGTGATGCTGGCTGACACACCCGCTTACAACAAACAGCGCCAGTAAAACTGCCGGTAATCCGTTACGCATAATCGTTTCCATCCGCTTGACGTTGACAGGCTGCAGCCTGCCACGCGTCATCACTTCAGGAAACGCTCTGAGTCACTCTTCTAGAGAGCCTTCACAGAGATGGCTTCACCCGCCATTTTTTTACGCATCGTACGCTTGGTACGGTCGATCACCTCACCGGCTAACTGACCACAGGCGGCATCGATATCGTCGCCACGGGTTTTACGCACGATGGTCGTAAAACCATAGTCCATCAGGACTTTGGAGAAACGATCGATGCGGCTATTGGAGCTACGGCCATAAGGCGCGCCCGGGAAGGGGTTCCAGGGGATCAGGTTGATTTTACACGGTGTTTCTTTCAGTAATGCGGCGAGTTCATGCGCATCATCTGTGCTGTCATTGACGTGATCCAGCAACACGTACTCGATGGTCACGCGTCCCTGATTGGCGTTAGATTTGCCAATGTAGCGTTTCACCGCCGCCAGGAAGGTTTCGATATTGTACTTTTTGTTGATCGGGACAATATCATCACGCAGCTTATCGTTAGGCGCGTGCAGGGAAATCGCCAGCGCGACGTCGATCATATCGCCCAGTTTATCCAGCGCGGGCACCACACCCGAAGTGGAGAGGGTCACGCGACGCTTCGACAGACCAAAACCGAAGTCATCCAGCATGATCTCCATCGCCGGGACCACGTTATTGAGGTTGAGCAGCGGCTCGCCCATGCCCATCATCACCACGTTGGTGATAGGACGCTGGCCGGTGATTTTCGCTGCGCCGACAATTTTTGCCGCGCGCCACACCTGACCAATAATTTCTGACACCCGCAGGTTACGGTTAAAGCCCTGCTGTGCGGTCGAACAGAATTTACACTCCAGCGCACAACCCACCTGTGAAGAGACACAGAGCGTGGCGCGGTCCCCTTCCGGGATATAGACCGTTTCCACCAGCTGGTCGCCCACGCGAATGGCCCATTTGATGGTGCCGTCGGTAGAGCGCATCTCTTCTGCCACTTCTGGCGCACGGATCTCCGTCAGCTCCATCAGCCGGTTACGCAGCTTTTTGTTGATGTCGGTCATCTGCTCGAAGTCATCGCAGCAGTAGTGATAAATCCACTTCATGACCTGATCGGCGCGGAAAGGCTTTTCGCCCAGCGACAGGAAGAATTCGCGCATCTGCTGACGGTTGAGATCCAGCAGGTTTATTTTCTGGCTTTTGGGGGAGACGACAATAGGGGATGCTGACGCGGACGTCACAATCTGTTCGGACATAATATTCTCTGGCCTCGTTGTTACACGTTATGGCGCTGTTCAGTGATAGGTGAAAAAAATTGCGCCTTCATTAAGCTGAGTCAATGAAGGCGCAATATTGTACAACATCTGCAGCCTGATAACAGGCGGGAGTGACCTCCCCTACGCAGATTTTTGTAAAGCCGACGTAACGTTTATCGCCAGGCGATTAACGGGTACGTGGGCAGATTTCGTTTTCGCCAAAGAAATAAGCGATTTCGCGGGCAGCGGATTCAGCAGAATCTGAACCGTGCGTGGCGTTTTCGGTGAAGCTGTCAGCGTAGTCAGCACGCAGTGTGCCAGCCAGTGCGTTTGCCGGGTTAGTCGCACCCATCAGGTCACGGTGACGCTGAACGGCATTTTCACCTTCCAGCACGGAAACAACAACCGGGCCAGAGGTCATGAATTCAACCAGACCATCGAAGAATGGCTTGCCCTGGTGCTCAGCGTAAAAACCTTCAGCCTGCTCTTTGCTCAGCTGCAGCATTTTTGCGCCAACGATTTTGAAGCCAGCGCTTTCAAAACGGTTGTAGATAGCACCAATCACATTTTTAGCGACGGCGTTTGGCTTGATGATAGAAAAAGTACGTTCGATTGCCATGATGACCTCTGTCTTAACGTTCTGAAGAAACCGGTGGCGTCCGCCCCGGTTAAGAAACGGCGCCGATTATAGGGGCTGAGTCCGGCATTGCCTATCAGAGATCCCTAATTTGATGAAAATTCTTGATCTGAGTCGAAGCAGACGCGCCATAGTTATGATTTAGCGCAAAAAATCGTCAGCCCCGGCTGAAGGTGACGGAGACAAGTTGCCCCTCTTCATCCATCACCACCAGCTGATACTCGCCCGGATGATCGAGCTGCAGCGACAGGCTGTCTGCGGCGTTCTGCGTCATCAGAGGCTCACCATTCAGGAACCACCAGCGCTGTGTGCCCTGCCCTCCCTGCACCGCGACCGGCATTGTCAGCGCGCTCCTGCCCGGCAGCGGTCTGACAATTTGCCCCTCAATCACGCCGGTAACGATCAGCGGTGCGCTGCTGCCCTGCTGTAACGGCGGACACCGGGCATCGACAGGGGGCAGACGTTGCGCCCGCCGCTCCTGAGGCGGCAGCCAGGCCTCCAGCGGCAGCGGCCAGACCAGCCGTTCATGGCGGGTGGCGCCGGGGCAGTCTGCTGCGACGCGCAGTCCCTGCGCATTCTGCCAGTAGGCCAGGCGTAATCCGCTGAGGCTCTCCTGGCCGGGAGCCAGCAGTGTAGGCGGCAGCGTGTCGGCGGCGACCCAGCTTTGCCGCCGCTGGCGACAGTTTTCGTCTCCGGCGGGCAACGGCTGACCGCCAGGCCAGCAAATGCTCGCCACCGTCACCGAGGCCGGGCGCGGATCGCCCGGAACGTCACGTCTGCCGAGGCGACTCATCAGCAGGCTGTTGATCTGATTCATGACGGGCACGGCAGAGGCAAAACCAAACTGCCCGGCAACCGGCGTCGCATCCGGTCTTCCGACCCAGACGCCAATCAGATAACGGGGATTGATCCCCACCGACCAGGCATCGCGGTAGCCATAACTGGTGCCGGTTTTCCAGGCCAGTGGCACCACATCGGGTACGCTGCCATTGCCCGCGGGCTGCGCTTCCCCGGCCAGGATACGCCGGATGATCCACGCCGACTCAGGCGAAAGCAGCGGCCGCTGCTGTAAGGGTTGATCGGGCATCCAGCGCAGCTGGCCGGCGTTGCCGTGGCGAGCAAAGGCGCTGTAGGCAGCCACGATCTCATCCATGCGCGCTCCGGTGCCGCCGAGAATCAGGGAAAGATTAGGTTCAGCGCCGGGGGGAAAACGCAAGTTCAGACCGACATTGCGCAGGCGCGCTGCAACGTTTTTCGGCCCCAGCGCCTCCAGAAGCTGCACCGCAGGCAGATTCAGCGACCGCACCAGTGCGTCACTGGCGCTGACCGGCCCGTGAAATCCGGTATCGAAGTTGCCTGGCCGGTAATCACCAAAGCGACGCGGCACATCCTGCAGCAGTGATTCAGCATGAATCAGCCCCTCATCCAGCGCCATGCCGTAAATAAAGGGTTTTAACACCGAGCCTGGTGAACGCACGCTGGCGATCATATCCACATGGCCAAAACGGCTGTCATCGGTAAAGTCAGCCGAGCCGACATAGCCGCGAACCGCCATGGTGGTGTGATCCACCACCAGCATCGCCAGCGAGGTGCGTGGAGGAAGCTGATTTTTAACATTCAGCGCCAGGCTTTCCAGTTCGCGCTGCAGTGAGGGGTCAAGCGTAGAGACAATCTTATCGCTGTGGCTGATCGACAGCAGTCGCCGGGCCAGCAGCGGCGCCATCTGTGGCATCTGGCGCGGCGGCAGCCACACCGGCTCCTGACGGATTTCCGCCACCTGTTCAGCGGACCAGATGCGGTATTCCGCCAGCCGATCCAGCACTTTGTTGCGTGCGGCTTCTGCCCGCTCCGGCCAGCGATCGGGCCGCAGACGGCTGGGTGCCTGCGGCAAAACGGCCAGCAGCGCCGCCTCGCCCGGCGTCAGCTGTGACGGGGCTTTTCCCAGCCAGCTCCAGCTGGCCGCGCCCACCCCTTCCAGCGTGCCGCCAAAGGGCGCACGGTTAAGGTAGAGCGTCAGGATGTCTCGTTTGGAAAGATGCCACTCCAGCTGCAGCGCCCGCCACGCCTGAATCAGCTTGCCGCGCAGCGTTCGGGGTTGCGGGTCGATAAGGCGTGCCACCTGCATGGTCAGCGTGCTGCCTCCGGAAATCACGCTCTGATGGCGCAGATCCTGCCAGGCGGCGCGCAGCAGAGCCAGGGGATTGATGCCGGGGTGATACCAGAACCAGCGATCTTCATAGGTCAGCAGCGCCTGCAGATAGGCCGGAGCCACCTCCTCTGGCGTGACCGGATAGCGCCAGATCCCCTTGCTGTCTGCAAAGCGCCACAATGGTGTACCGTCGCTGGCAACAATCACCCGCGCAGGTTGCACCTGTTTAAGCGGCAATGGGAAAAGCCGATCCAGCCCCCATGTCGCCAGCCACAGCGCCAGAAAAAAAAGCGGCAGCGCGAGCCACCACTTTTTGATGCTGCTGACGTTTACCACGCGTCGCGTCACTTACTGAATATGCAGCTGCGACGGCGTGCTGCCGGTGGCGCGCCACTCCGGCACATACATCGACTCGACCTGCGGTGGTGGCATCAGATAGCGCCCCGGTGTGACCGCCCGCGCCAGGTAGACCAGCGTCGCGGGACGATAAGTATCCACCGACAGTGCCGCCACAAAGCGATCGTCACGGAACTCAATGTGTCTGATGTCAGCCTGCTGCATGTCACCCATGCTCTCCTTCAGCGCATCCGCACTGTCGCCGAGGCTGGCGCTGCTGTCTGCCAGGTTCTGGTTTTCCAGCTCCAGACCGGCAGGCAGCAGATCCACCACCAGCGCATCGGTGATGCTGCGCTTCGACGAAACGGTCAGACGCACCACCAGCAACTCGCCGCTGCGCAGATTACTGAGATCGGCGGCTTTGCCATCCAGCGTAAAGTATTCACGTTTTATCCCGAGCACATTGCTCTCCGGCTGTGGCGCGGCCAGCGGATAACCGGTGACATCCAGACGACCATACAGCGGCGCACTGCCCGGATTACTGATGGCTAAGCCCTGCAACAGTCGTTCAGCCCCCAGCCCTTTATTCAGTGGCGCATCGCCCTGCAGAGGCTGTGCATTGCCCGACAGTTGCGCCTGCCAGCTTCCGCCCTGCGCACGCTGCAGAGTATGCGCTGCTAAATAGAGCGCGTTATTCTCCTGAGTCGAGAACCAGCGCTTGCCGTTGACCTCTTTTGACAGCGACAGCAGCAGACTATTCTGCAAATCAGGCTGCAGCTTATTCTCTGCTAACAGGGCTATCATCATCCCCTCATCGCGCACCGTGCTGCCATAGTCGCCATACCACTCTTTATCTGAGCGCGTCAGACTGGCACCCTGCATGATCGCAAGCGATGCGCGCTGCCCGTCACCCATCAGCTTCAGCGCCATGCCAAGCTGCATCAGCGCCAGGCCGGAGCGGGCCTTCTCACGCTTTTCATACAAGGCGCGCAGCGCACCCAGCGGCGCACGCTGCTGACGCGCCAGCACCAGTCCGGCGTAAGCCTGCACGCTGAACTGCAGCGCGGCGTTGTTATCACTGCCGCCGCCGCTGATCTGCGCGGGATCCTGCAGATAGCGCAGCAGCCGTGCGTTAGCGCGGTCAACTACATTATCCGGCAGCGCATAGCCCGCCTCGCTGGCGCGAAGCAGGAAATCGGTCACGTAAGGCGTCAGCCAGAACTCCTCCTCACTCTGTTTGTCCCACAGCCCGAAGCTACCGTTGGCCCGCTGCATGCCTGCCAGACGGGCAACGCCGGTGTCGACGGCGGCCCGGCGCGCCTCATCACTGCTGGTTTTTATCCCCATCGCGGTCAGCTCGGCATGGCTGGTGTAGAGCGACGGCCAGAGGCCGCTGGTGGTCTGTTCCAGACAGCCGTAGGGATAGGCGTAAAGCGCACTGATATAACTGGCGATATTGAGCGGCGGACGATTGCTCAGCGTCAGCTGTCCACTCAGGGTCTGAGCATCAAGGCCGGTAAACGCGGTTGCCGCGACCTGCCAGGGCTGATCGGGATTGATGACGGCATCGAAATTCAGCGTCCGGGCCGGATAAGGTGGTCTGACGCCGATTTTCCACTGCTGTTTGCTGGGCTTCACCTGCTCGCCCGGCAGGTTCAGACCTGAAATCTGCACGGCAACCTCGCCATCACCAAAGCCGGTTTTCGCCATGACCGGAATCTGAAGTGTGGTACGCGCGCCTTTGGCCAGCGTCACACTCTGGCTGGCAGCCCCGGCCAGATCCACTAAGCCACTGCTGCTCAGATCCACCTTCAGAGTTTGCGGCAGATCGGTCAGGTTAGTGAGATCCAGCGCCAGTGAGGCTGTATCGCCGCTGGCAAGGAAGCGCGGGGTGGCCAGTTCGCTGATCAGCGGCGCCGCGACCACCAGTTTACGTTCGGCCGCGCCGAAGCTGTCGTCGCTCCATGCCTGGGTCATCAGCCGCAGTTCACCGTTAAAGGCCGGGATCGGCAGCGTAATCGATCCGTTGCCCTCTTTATCCAGCGTCACCGCCTGTAACTGCTGCGCCACGATATTGACGTGCGTCACTGGCTTTTTGCCGCCGCGCGTCATCGATTCATCTTCGCCATCACCACCAAAACGCAGCGCCGCGAGCCGGCCACCGCCTTCGATCAGCTGGCCAAAGACGTCATACTGATCGACGTTGTAGCGTTTACGGCCAAAGAAAGCCTGCCACGGATCGGGCGTTTTAAAATCCGTCACGCTCAGAACGCCGCTGTCCACCGCTGACAGCAGTACATTCACTTTTTCAGGCAGCGGGCCGCCATCACGACTGGCGTGGACTTTTACCGTCAGGCGTTGCTCAGGACGGATTTTATCGGGCGCATCCAGCGTCAGATTTAAGCGGCGCGCCTCCGTCGCCATCGGCAGATGCAACAGCCCCACCGCGCGTTTTGGCGTTGCGCCACTGACCTTATCGCCGTCACGCACCACGATGGCGCTGAAGTAGAGATCGTGACGCTGCCAGCTCTCAGCAACAGGGACATCCACCGTTGTGCCGCCCTTTGGTACGGTCAGTGGCTGCCACCAGAGCGTGCCGCTGCTCGACTCCACCATCAGGTAACCTTTACCGGCCGCCGGTGACTCAACCTGCAGATGCACGGTATCGCCCGGCTGGTAAGCCGCTTTATCCAGCTTCAGTCTGACCTGATCCGGGCGCAATGCACCCGTGCCGTTGGTGTTATCCTGCCAGTCATAACCCGCCTGGAACCGGACGCTGCTGACGATCTTCTCGCCCGCCTGCACTTCCAGCCGGTAGTGGCCCCACTCGACCGGGAAGCTGACTTTGGTGCTGCCATCAGCCGGGACAGAGATGGCGCGTTCATCTTCCTGCAGATCCTTGTCGCTATACTGCGACTGCCAGCCTTCGCTGTCAGAGAAGCTCCAGTAGTAATCATGGCGTTCACGGATCAGGCGAACATCCAGCTTCTCTGCCGCCAGTTTTTTGCCCTGACTGTTGGCATAGACAATGTCGAATTCGGCCAGGCTCTGTTCCGGCACGGTCGGCTCATCGTGATAGCTGTCACTGCGGTAGTCATAAACCGCCTTGTTACCAAACAGCGGCCGGATACCCGGCAGCGCTTCAGCGGGCCAGATGGCCTGGGTGGCACGACGGGTGACCGGACGTCCGCCGGTTTCCAGCAGGCTGGCCTGCAGGATCAGATTGAGCGGGGAGTGGAGCTGATGCCACTGATTTTCTACCGTGAGTTGTGCTTTACCGCTGGCGTCGAGCTTGAGATCCACCTCATCCAGCGTCCGCTTTAACCCCTCTTCGGTGATGTCACCAAACTGATAGCCTGGCAGTGCAGTCACCGCCTCGCGTGCCGGTCGCAGATAGAGTTGCCCCTGTAGCGTGTTACCTGCTGCTGGGGCGCCATAGAGATAGCGCCCCTCAATACCGAACTCAACACTGGCATCAGCGGCCTGTGGCTGAGGGTCATTTTTCAGGGTTAACGCCATACGCTCTGGCAGAAAATCTTCGACGTGAAACTTCCACTCTCGCTTGAGGTTATCGCCGGTATTCAGTCGCAACATCCAGTCGCCGGTCATGGCCGACGCGGACAGCGCCAGTCGCTGCTGGTAGAATCCCGCTTCAGGCTGCCAGACAAAAGTCCGCATCACCTGGCCATCGGGCTGCACCAGCTCCGCTTTGATCGGCTGCGCGGGCAAGGGGTGTCCGTCGGCATCGCGAAGCAGCGCATTCACGATGACCGTTTCGCCAGGACGATAGATATCGCGCGGACCAAAAACAAACAGCTGTTTGTCATAGCCCTGCGGCCCCGCGACCGGGAATTCAGCGAGATCCAGCGCCGGACGCGCCAGGTCGATCATTGAGGTCTGTTCTCCCTGAATTGCCAGCAGGAGCTTGCCTTTTTCATCCGCCTTGAGGCTCAGATGACCGGTGCTGTCACTGGTACCGCTTTGCAGCACCTGCCCCTTCTCATCCAGTAACCTGACGCTGACCCCGGAAAGCGGCTGACCGTCTGCCAGACTCTGGGCGAACAGTTCGAACCGGGTCGGGAAGCGATGCAGTGACAGGCCAATATCGCTGAGGGTGAAAAGCGTGGCGGGCTGGCTGTAGCGATAAGTACCGGCCTGCTTCATCACCGCCAGATAGACGCCCGGCTGCTGAAGTGCGGTAATGTCACGCATCGGCAGCTGCAATTTTTCACGCGTGTTACGCGCCGGGTTGAGCTCAAAGCGTCCGCTATAAACCAGCTGGCTGCTTTTCAGCAGCTCCTGCGACTGCCAGCTTGAGAGGTTGTTGCCGTAATTCCACTGCGAGAGAAATTCCGCCAGGCCGGCATTCTTTATCCGGAAGAAATCGACATCGACCTGGTCAACATTCAGCGCCAGCACCGGCAGTCCCTGGGTGATACGCAGCGGCAGCAGTGAACCGCGACTGGCAAAGCCCACCATCGGCTGGATATCACGGGTGGCGATTTTCTGACTGTAATCGGCGGGAAGCGTCTCTCCGCTGGCCGCGCGCAGTCCCGCATCCACCGTGACGGTGAAGTGACGCGACGGCTCGGGATGGCGGAAGCGCAACGTTTTGCGGTTAGCAGAAAGTTCCCAGCCGCCATCCACCCGGCCCTGTTTATCGTCGGTCAGCCTGACTTTTTGCGCGATATCCTGTTTATCATCAAGCGGCTGACTGAAGGTTAAGACCAGCGCAGCGGCATTATCAATCTGCAGTTCCGAGAGATCGATAATCGTCAGCGGTTTGCTGACCTGGGAGGTTGCGGGTGCTTCTGCCGCCTGGAGAGGCAAAACAGGTAACAGGGTCGCTGACAGCAGCGAGCCACCGATCAGCATGCTGAGCAGCAGCCGGGTATTGCGTTTCTTCATGGTAGTTCCTTCACCGGGACGCAGGGAGTGTCGTTTGATTACGCAGCGCAATTTCATATCAATGCTCGCATTTAATCAACGCTTCTCTTGAGATGGTGCGCACATTCCCTGACACTGGTATGACAGATTGCTGAGATGAGGTTGTTATGACGACGCCACTGTTTGTGTCCGCCGACTGGTTACAAGAGCACTACAACGATGAGCGGCTTCAGGTGCTGGATGCACGGTTGTTGCCACCCGGTATGGAAGCGGTTCGCGATATCCAGGCCGAATATCTGGCGGGTCATTTACCCGACGCCCCTTACTTCGATATTGAAGCGCTTTCCGATCACACCAGCCCTTACCCCCATATGCTGCCCCGCGCCGAAAGTTTTGCCGTCGCGATGCGTGAACTGGGTGTCAGCAGTGATAAGCACCTGGTGGTGTATGACGAGGGTAATCTCTTTTCTGCGCCACGCGCCTGGTGGATGCTGAAAACCTTTGGTGTGGCTCAGGTGTCGATTCTGGCCGGGGGCTTGCAGGGCTGGAAAGAAGCTGGTTTTGCGCTGGCAACCGGCGAAGTGAATCTGCCGGAAGGTGAGTTTGAGGCCCACGCAGATGAAAGCCGGGTGAAACGCCTGACGGACGTACTGCTGATCAGCCATGAAGGCGGCGCACAGATTATTGATGCGCGTCCTGCCAATCGCTTTAACGCCGAAGTGGATGAGCCGCGTCCCGGATTGCATCGCGGACACATTCCCAACAGCCTGAACGTGCCGTGGAACAGCCTGGTTGAACAGGGAAAACTCAAGCCGGAGGCGGAACTTCAGACGCTGTTTGCCGATGCGGGCGTCGATATTACCCAACCGGTGGTCGCCAGCTGTGGCTCAGGCGTGACGGCGGTGGTGGTGATTCTGGCGCTGACGGCGCTGGGCGCACGGGATGTCACACTGTATGACGGATCCTGGGGCGAATGGGGCAGTCGCGACGACTTACCTATCGCGAAATAAAAAACAGGCGGCCCATGAGCCGCCTGTTTACTTTGTTGTCTCAGATAATCCGCTCACTGCCCCTGAAGTCGCGCAGGAAACTGCCCCAGCGACGCTCATAGAATGGCGTGATGTGGGCGGTAAAGAAGTGGCTGATGCCGCGATCGTTCAGCGTCACCTCACAGATATCAACCGGCGCATCGTCCGGCAGCGTATCGGTTGCCACGCTGCCCGCCGCCTGAATGATCGTCTCAATATTGCTGTCCGCTTCAATGCCAATCAGCAGATTGGGCGCTTCGTCAGCCCGCTCACGGATACTGGCGATAAACGCGCGACGCACCTGCTTATGCTTGCTGAAGAGCTGAGTCAGTGAGTCGATCATCTGCGCAGGGGGTTCAGCCACCTCAGACAGCAATAATGACTGTCCGCCTTCCAGCACGGTTTGCTGGCTTAGTGCACTGCCCTCTTCAGCCAGCAGATGGGTGATCTCGGCCGCAGTAAACTCTTTACCGGAAGGCAGTTTGGGATTGAGAAACAGCGTCTCGCCACGTGTAATCTCAAACAGCGTCCGTACCGGCAGACGCAGCCAGGACTGCTCACCGCTCACCGCTTCACTCATCGCCTCTTCTGACGTGAAAAAAGGAATGATGCTGCTGCCATCCTCTTTTTCCCAGTGCTGCAGATCAACGGGCGTGCTGGCATCAAGCTGTTGCGTGGTGCTTTCACCTGGCACCCACGCATCAGATTCCAGCAGCAGCTGAAAAAATTCGGGCCGATGGGCAGGCTCAGTGGCCGCCAGCTTCAGCACCTCTTCAAGACGATTCATAGTTTCCCTCTGAACAGCGGCGGCATCAGCCACCGCTGAGATCGGCTTATTTCAGTAACAGATTGGCGAGGGTACGCACGCCAAGACCTGTTGCACCCGCCGCCCACTGGTCAACTGCGCCTTTGCGATAGGTCGCGGAGCAGTCGATGTGCAGCCAGCCCTGCTGATAGTTACTGACGAAGTGTGACAGGAACGCTGCCGCGCTACTGGCACCCGCCGCATGTGACGGGCTGGCGATGTTATTGAGATCGGCGAAGTTAGACGGCAGATGGCTGCGATGGAATTCGGCCAGCGGCAGACGCCAGAAAGGTTCGTTCTCACTCACCGCGCTGCCCATCAGCGACTGTGCCATCACATCATCAAAGGTAAACAGCGCATGGTAATCGTTGCCCAGCGCCGTCTTGGCCGCACCGGTCAGCGTCGCAGCATCGATGATCATCGTCGGGTTCTGCTCGCTGGCGTCGATTAAACCGTCGGCCAGGACCAGACGCCCTTCCGCATCGGTGTTCATCACTTCCACCGATTTACCGTTGCGATAGCGAATGATATCGCCCAGTTTAAAGGCGTTGCTGCTGACCATGTTATCGGCACAGCAGAGGTAGAGTTTGACGCGCTTGTTAAGACCGCGCGAAATCGCCATGGCCAGCGCGCCGGTGACGGTCGCCGCGCCGCCCATGTCAGATTTCATTGAGTCCATGAAGCTGCTCTGCTTCAGGCTGTAGCCACCGGTATCAAAGGTAATGCCTTTACCGACCAGACAGGCGTAGACCGGGGCATTGTCGTCGCCGGTCGGGTTGTAATCGAGCGCCAGAAATACCGGCGGACGATTTGAACCGCGTCCAACGGTGTGCAGGCCCATATACCCCTGTACCCGCAGATCGTCGCCTTTGGTGATGCGATAGCTGACGGCGCTACCGCCCACTTCACTAATCAGATCGACTGCATTGTGTGCCAGCTGTTCCGGCCCCAGATCTTCCGCAGGCAGGTTAATAACGTTGCGAACCCAGTCGATAATTTTCAGACGGCGATCAAACTCCGCCTGCTCATGTTCGCCCAGCGCCGGCCACTCAACCTGGCGCTGGCCTTTCGGACCACGGAAGCCCTGCCAGAATGCCCAGCACTGCTCAAGGTGCCAGCCTTCGCCGGTCAGCGCTACATGGCGGATCCCCTGGCTGTCGATTTTGTGAGCCGCACGCTGAATGATATTCAGCGCATCCGCGCCGGTCAGATGCAGTGTCATGCCGCTGTCGTTGCTGCTGAGAATCGCTTTTTCGCCCCAGCGCGCATCGGCGGGCTGGCTGCTAAGCGTAATATTCATGGGTTGTGTGGTCATCGAAAAGCTCCATAATCGTTATCTGTTTCATCCAGCCTGATTGTTATAACGGCTTTAATAAGATGTTAAATATAATTCGCAGAGAGACCTGATAACAGATTCCGTCAGGTGTTGCCAGCGAAGTGCAAATATAGGCGCAATTTCCGGACTATGACCGGATATCAGGATTTCATTAAGGCCCGCAGACGGGTCACTGATTTCTGCACCAGGGCAATGGCGTAGTCGATCTCTTCCTCGGTAGTGAAGCGTCCCAGCGAGAAGCGCAGCGAACTGTGCGCCAGCTCTTCACTCAGGCCCAGCGCCCGCAATACATAGGAAGGCTCCAGGCTGGCGGAGGTGCAGGCCGAGCCGGAAGAGAGCGCCAGATCTTTCAGCGCCATGATCAGTGATTCACCCTCAACGTCAGCAAAACTGAGGTTAAGAATGTTCGGTGCGCTCTGCTGCAGATCGCCATTGAGGGTGACGTCGGGCAGTGTGCTGATGCCCTGCCACAGACGATCGCGCAGAGTCTGCAGGCGCGCCATCTCGGTTTCGCGCTCTTCTGCTGCGATACGATACGCCTCGCCCATGCCAACAATCTGATGCACCGGCAATGTCCCGGATCGCATACCGCGTTCATGTCCGCCGCCGTGGATCTGCGCAGCAATCTGCACACGCGGTTTACGCCGTACATAGAGTGCGCCGATGCCTTTCGGGCCATAGAGTTTGTGGGCAGAAAAGGACATCAAATCAACCGGTAACTGGCTGAGATCGATAGGCAGCTTGCCGACGCTCTGGGTCGCATCCACATGAAACAGAATCTCACGTTCGCGGCAGAGTTCGCCAAAGGCGGCGATATCCTGAATCACTCCGGTTTCATTATTAACGTGCATCAGGGTGACTAAAATCGTGTCGTCGCGCAGCGCCGCACGCAACTGGTCAGGCGAGATAATGCCGTTAGCCGCCGGGGTGAGATAAGTGACAGCAAAGCCTTCACGCTCAAGCTGCTGGCAGCTATCAAGCACCGCTTTATGTTCTGTCTGGCTGGTGATGATATGTTTGCCGCGCGCCTGATGGGCGTGAGCTGCACCTTTAATCGCGAGGTTATCGGATTCGGTGGCGCCAGAGGTAAAGATGATTTCACGCGGATCGGCATTGACCAGTTCGGCGATCTGATTACGCGCAACATCAACCGCTTCTTCAGACTGCCAGCCAAAACGGTGCGATCGCGAGGCCGGATTACCGAACGTGCCATCCAGCGTCAGAAACTGCATCATTTTGCTGGCCACACGCGGATCGGCCGGCGTGGTGGCGGCGTAATCCAGGTAAATCGGTAATTTCATTGCGCTACAGCTCCGTATAAAAAATCATACGTCTTTATAGCAGATTCGGCCCTGACCGCGTTAGCAGTAAGGGCCGCAACAGCGGGGATTACGAGGCGCGTTGGTTGACGTTAATTTCCTGCGTGCGCGGGCTCTGGAAGCGACGATTATCAATCGCATTCTGACGATCGGCTACATCCAGGATCTCCTGATTATTCACCAGCTCAGCCAGTGTAATATTGTTCAGGAAGTCACTGATACGCACGCTCAGATCGCGCCACAGCACGTGAGTCAGGCAACGCTCGCCGCCCTGGCAGCCTTCTTTACCCTGACATTTGGTGGCATCAACAGACTCATCAACGGCGGTGATCACTTCACCGACAGAGATGGTATTAGACGCTTTACCCAACAGATAACCGCCGCCCGGACCACGTACGCTGGACACCAGCTCATTTTTACGCAATCGGGAGAATAACTGCTCCAGATAGGAGAGCGAAATGCCCTGACGCTCTGAAATATCAGCCAGCGGGACCGGACCTTCATGGGAGTGAAGGGCAACGTCCAGCATTGCAGTAACGGCATAACGTCCTTTGGATGTCAGTCTCATAGCGTACGACCTCAATAGCGTCCGGTTATCGGAGGATTAGCAACAGATGCTCTGAAGTCTGCCATTCCCGAGTAAATTGGTCAACTATTTAACCTGGTAAATTAGTCAGGTATTTAACCTGGTAATTCACTCAACTATTATCTGCTTCTTTTTTATCGTTTTTTCGCTTTTCAAACGACGAAAGCATGCCGCGCAGGATGTTCAGTTCATCGCGTTCCGGGCGGGCGCGGGTGTAAAGGCGACGCAGTTTGCTCATCACCTGGCCAGGATTGGCTTCACGGATAAAGCCGCTATTCAGCATCATCTGTTCCATATGCTGATAGAAACGCTCCAGGTCATCCACCAGTGGATAAGGTGACTCTTCATACTGCGGCGGCGGGCTGGCCTGCTCCTGCGCCTGTAACCATGCCATGCGCACTTCATAGGCGATAATCTGTACGGCCATCGCCAGGTTCAGCGAGCTGTATTCCGGGTTTGCCTGAATCGCGACGTGATAGTGGCACTTCTGCAACTCGTCATTGGTCAGGCCGACACGTTCACGACCAAATACCAGCGCAACCGGTGCCTGCTGGCCCTCTTCCACGCTTTTCACGCCACATTCGCGCGCATCCAGCATCGGCCAGGGCAGCGAGCGGGAACGTGCGCTGGTGCCGACCACCAGACTGCATCCGGCAATGGCCTCATCCAGCGAGTCGACAATTTTTGCGTCGCCGATAACGTCGCTGGCACCGGCCGCGAGTGAGATAGCCTGTGAGTCAGGCTTGACCAGTGGGTTAACCAGATAGAGGTTGGTTAAGCCCATGGTTTTCATGGCGCGCGCAACGGAGCCCATGTTACCGGTGTGAGAAGTCTCGACCAGCACGATACGAATATTTTGCAACATGATTAGGGATACTCAGAAACGGGTCAGTAAAATCAGTAGAGAGAATATTAACATAAAGCAGGACATTTACCGAACACGCTGCTATACTCCGCGCCGTTTTCCCCGTTCTTTAACATCCAGCGAGAGATACCGATGCATCCAATGCTCAACATTGCCGTGCGCGCAGCGCGCAAGGCCGGAAATTTAATTGCCAAATATTATGAAACCCCGGACGCCGTCGAAGCCAGCCAGAAAGGCAGCAACGACTTCGTAACGAATGTTGACCGCGAAGCAGAACGCCTGATTATCGAAATTATTCGTAAATCTTACCCGAAACATACCATCATCACCGAAGAAAGCGGTGAACTGGCGGGCGAAGATCAGGATGTTCAATGGGTTATCGATCCGCTGGATGGCACCTCAAACTTCATCAAACGTTTACCCCACTTTGCTGTTTCTATCGCTGTGCGCATTAAAGGCCGCACTGAAGTCGCCGTCGTTTACGATCCAATGCGCAATGAACTCTTCACCTCTTCACGCGGTCAGGGCGCTCAGCTGAATGGCTATCGTCTGCGTGGCAGCACGGCCCGCGATCTGGATGGCACCGTTCTGGCGACCGGCTTCCCGTTCAAAATGAAGCAGCACGCGCCTGCTTACATGAATATCATGACCAAACTCTTTACCCAGTGTGCTGACTTCCGCCGCACCGGTTCTGCTGCGCTGGATCTGGCCTATGTGGCTGCCGGTCGCGTAGATGGCTATTTTGAGATTGGCCTGAAGCCGTGGGATTTTGCGGCGGGTGAACTGCTGGTCCGTGAAGCGGGCGGTCTGGTGACTGATTTCACCGGCAACCACGGCTATCTGCTGTCAGGTAACCTGGTCGCGGGTAACCCACGTGTGGTGAAATCGATGCTGTCGAACATGCGTGATGAACTGAGCGAAGCGTTAAAACGCTAAGTTTCAGTACAGAAAAAGGCGGCTTCTCAGCCGCCTTTTTTATTGCCTGTTACTCAGTGATGATTAACGACGTTCGTGTGACAGCACCTGACGAGGCTGAGTACGACGACCTACCATACCCATCACGCCTGCCAGCACCGCTTCGATGATCAGCAGAATCAGGGCATACCAGCTCGCTTTCGCAGTCGCGGCAGCGGCTTTTTCACCAGCTTCACGCGCTTTCTGTTCAGCCTGCTGTTTCAGTTCCTGATACTTCTGAACGGCCTGCTGATAGCTCTGTTCAGTTTTGGCCACGATCTGATCCACTTCCTGATCGCTTTTGCCGGTGCGCGCTTTGATAATATTTTTCAGCGCATCACGATCTGCTGCCTGCAGGGTATCGGAATGACGATCCATCACCCCTTTTAACCAGTTAGCCAGATCAGTATCCGCTGTCTGTGGATGGTTTGCGGTGTTGTTAGCCTGGTTTTCAGCATTCTGCGCTTCTTTATTTGCATCCTGCTTTAAGTTCTCTGGCTGTAATTCCGGTTTCCCGGTCTGGCGTAAAGTCGTTTCCAGTTCGTTCTGCAGGTTATCTAAATTAATATTACTCTCCTGCAGTTTGTCTTTTGCCATTTGGGTAACGGATGGCGCAGCGGCGGAAATACCACTCCCCAGCGCCTGGAAGCCTGAGCCCACAATATTCATCGCGCCGCCTAATACACTGGTCGCCAGCGCAATAGCCAGGTAAATAGTGAAAATTGTGCTAAGGCCAAACATCAGTAAACCGTGCAGTGCGCCTTCGCGCTGAGCCAGTCGGCCTGCAACATAACTACCTGCAGCCATCGCGACCAGCATTTCAATGGCAGTCCAGACCAGCGCGCCTGTGCCCAGGCCGTCGAGTGGATTCTGTTCTTTCATCGGATCAATGGTTGTTGCACCAATGGCGGTTCCCAGCAGCGTCAGAATAATGTGAACGATCAACGCACAAATGACACCGGCAAACACGGCGCTCCAGGAAATACGTTTTAACGGCAATCCAGCCGGCCCGGTCGCCAGCGTTTCGGTGTAGCCATTATTAATACGGGTATCAGCCATGAAATATACTCCTCGCAATAAACAGAAAGCGGTCTTGATCTTTTATCATCCCGACGGCGGAATGCCGTTTTGGTATTATCAGCGTAGACAGGGAATAGTCATTTCACCACTAAACCAGCCAGAGAAAAAAATAAAGAGATGAATTCAGAGATAATTAACGAAGAGAAGAGCGCAGCGGCAATTTTATTTCCGCTGCGCTTTTATTCAGAAAGGTCGAATTCCGCCACCCAGCGTCATCTGCGCTGACTGCCATAGCGCGATACCCGCTACGATTAAAATCAGGCTGCCGGTTAAGGCCAGCGCGGGGATCAGCAGTCGCGTCATGCCTGCGGCAACGCCAGGTTGAGCCAGCCGTTGCGCCACCGTGCGCGCCTGCTGAACCAGCAGGCCAATCGCCGAAATGGTCAGTGCCGTGCCCAGCGCCATCACCGCAGCAGAGATAACCCCCCAGCCATAGACACCAATCACTTTGGCAAACAGCAGCATCATAATCGCGCCGGAACAGGGACGTAATCCCATCGACACCACCACCAGCAGCTGGGTTTTCACGCTGAGATTGCCGCTCATCTGCTGCGGTGTCGGAAGATGCGCGTGTCCACATCCGCACTGATCGTCATGCTGATGGTGAGGTTTGAAGGCGCGAAATACCGGGGCCGGACGCGGACGCAATGTCCGCCACAGCGAACGCAGCGCCCGATAACCGATCATCACGCCCAGCCCGATCACCAACAGATAACTGCCCTTCTCCAGCAAGAAACTGCTGAGATGCAGCTGTCGCGATGACGTTTTCAGCAGCAACAGCATCACCGTCACCAGGACAATCGCCACCGAACCCTGCAGCAGTGAGGCGAGCAGCGTCAGCCTGATACTGGTTTTCACTCTGGTGGGATGGGTCGCCAGAAAAGTCGCGATCACCACTTTGCCATGGCCCGGCCCCAGCGCGTGCAGTACGCCATACAGCAGGCTGAATATCACCAGCGAAATGCCTGCCTGGTGGGGCTGCTCCGCAACCTGCTGTAGCAGCTGAGTCATCTGCCGATGCAGATCTTTTTGCCACAGTACGCTCTGCATCAGAATCTGCGGCCAGTAGAGCCAGACCAGCAATGCGCTGCTCAGCAGCACGCCCGCCATCAGCCACAGCGGCCAGAGGCGGGAAGCCCGTAACGGAGTGGAGATTACTGACATGTCAGTATCACCGTCTGGGCAAACTGGCGGCCTAAATCCATCTCCTCTGCAGGCGCGTCGGCTTTATCCAGCGACAGCGCATACTGCTTCAGTGAATCATTGGGCTTTGGCGTGTTCAGCGCGAACTTGCAGCGCGCCTGCAGCGCCGTCGGCAGCGTTAACGCACCGGGATTGTCATAGAACATATCGACGAAATAGGTGGGATCAAAAGTCAGGATCTCGAAGCGCTGCCCGGTCAGCTTCGGGGGTTCCGCCAGCGGCAGAATAAATTCCAGCACCGCTTTATGGCCGTTACGTGACAGGTTGTATTCGGTTGGCAGATTCAAAAACTTTACCCGCTGTTGGTTGTGCCAGATTTCAGAAAAGTAGTGCTGGCCCAGCACGTTCGCCATCACGCCTGCCGCCAGCTTCTTCCACACCACGCTGCCTGGTTTCGCCTCGCCCGCGTCATAAAGCAGATCGGCGGAGGTAATCTCATCCATGGTCCAGGTCATCTTTAATCCCGTAAAGGTGTCATCCTGCGCCACCAGTTCGGTTTTCATATCGATGAAGCTGTGAGGATGTGCCATTACAGCCGGACTTAATACCATCAAGAGGGCAAAGAGTGTGCGTTTCATAATGTTATAAAGTAACGTTCCCGATGAAAAGAATCTATAAGTAACAAAATTTTGTGACCCGCCTTAAACCTCCGGCAAATAAACCGCGTAAACCGCGCAGGCGCTGACGGGGTTGACTATTCTTAGCTCAAAATAGCCTGCTGGAAACCTGATTGATGAGTTCTGCTACCCCTTTGGCACCACTCTTCACCCGCTCACAGCGTCAGTGCCATCTTTTATTGCTGCTGTTTCTGCCGACACCCGTGCTTACGCTTGAAAAAGTCTGCCAGCTGAATGGCGTCGATCCTGCTGTTGCCCGACAGGATATCGCGGATGTGGGCCTTGAGATACAGCGATATCACCAGCTGGAATTGCATCAGATGGTGGATGGCAGCTTTCGTCTTCATGGCACAGAGTTGGATCGGCGCCTCTGTCTGCTGCACAACCTGCGACGCAGTTTGCGTTTATCGCAGGATTTCGTCTGCGATCATTTTGCAGCCCCCCTGCGTCAGCGCCTGAAGGTGATGAAGATTGAGAAGGCGCTGTGGGATGAGACCAATTTACAGGCGCTGATCCAGCACTGTAGCCTGCGTCTGAAGCGCGATTTCAGCGAACGCGACCGGCTTTTTCTGCAGATTTTCATGAAGTATGGATTGTGCCAGCGCCAGCCGGTGCTGTTCAGTGAAGCGCAGTGTCACTGGCTGCAGCAGAAGGCTGAGCGGCAGGCCGCCGAGGATGTGATTCACCACTGGCGCAAACGCTGCCACCTTGCGCCGCCCGTCAGTGAAACCGACTTCTGGACACTGCTGTTCAGCCAGATACATACGCCTGTCGTGGATGCGATTGCACATCCTGCTGAGCAGCAGTTAATGGCTGCGACCCAACAGTTGATTAATGACTTTGAACGGTGTGCCGACATTACTTTTGCTGATCGCGACGAGCTGCTTAACCAGCTCTATCCTCATCTGGCGCAGGCGCTGGATCGCACCCACTTCACTATCGGCATCGACAACAGCGTGGCGCTGGATGTCAGCCGCCTCTATCCCCGCTTGTTGCGCACCACTCAGCAGGCGCTGCAGGCGTTTGAGCAGCAATACGGGATTGCGTTCAGCCCGGAAGAGGTGAGCTTAATTACCGTTATTTTTGGTGCATGGCTGATGCAGGAGAATGCGTTGCAGGAGAAGCAGGTGCTGATTCTGACGGGTGACGATACCGATCTGGAGCAGGATGTGGAGCAGCAGATCCGGGAGATCACGCTGCTGCCGATCAATATTACCTATCAGGACGTGAAACAGTTTCAGCGGGATGGCGCACCGCGGGATGTGGACATCATCATTTCGCCCTACCCCACCTCGCTGCCACTCTTCTCCCCGCCGCTGGTGCATGCGGAACTGCCGCTGACGTTACACCATCAGCAGCGGATTCGTTATTTACTGGAGTCGTAGCCGGGACGCAGAAATAGCGCGGGCAGCGCCACCAGTGCCATCACCCAGAACAGATGCCCCTGCAGATGAGCGAACAGCACGCCGCAGATCATGGTCATTATCGCAATGCCCCCCCCCATCGCCAACGCGGAATAGAGCGACTGCAGACGGATCACTTCCGCTCCCTGACGCGCCGCAATAAAACGCATCGCCGCCAGATGACAGACGGTGAAGCTGCCACAGTGGAGGATTTGCGCCACAATCAGCAGCGGCAGCGCGGTAGTAGCACCCATCAGACTCCAGCGGATCAACGCACAAATGCCCGAAAGCAGCAGCAGATCGCGCGCGCTCCAGCGGCGGAACAACCGGTTGCTCAGGGCAAACACGACGATTTCGGCCACCACGCCCAGCGACCAGAGATAACCCACCGTGGAGGCGGAGTAGCCACTCTCCTGCCACCAGATAGCACTGAAGCCGTAATAGGCGGCGTGCGCACCCTGCAGCAGCGTTACGCAGAGCATAAATCGCCATACCGCATTCTCACGCAGCAATTCACGCCACACCTGCCAGCCACCGCCCGCCGCGCCCTGCCGTTCATTACCCTGTGGCTGGGTGGCGGGTGACAGCATCATGCCTGCCAGCATAGAGATGACGCCGACGGAAAGCAGCAGCAGAATGGCGTTTGAAGAGTAAGCACTGACCAGCACGCCGGTTAATGCCGAGCTGATCACAAAGGCTAGCGAACCCCACAGCCTGACCGGCCCATACGCCAGCCCTATCTGCTGTGTCCAGGTGGCGGCCAGCGCATCGCTAAGCGGGACCAGCGGCGAGAAAAAGAGGTTAAAGCCGATCATGACCGTCAGCAGCCACATCCACTGCTCACCCCCCCAGAAACCGGCAGCGAACAGGCAGGTCATCAGCGCCAGCAGACGCAGCGCCGTAATCAACCGTGAAGGATTTTTGACCTGAGAAGCGATAAGCAGACTGCCGACAAAGCGTGCCACCATGCCACAGCCGAGCAGCAGGCCAATCTTTTCAGCATCAAGACCGGTGCCTTTCAGCCACACGCCCCAGAATGGCAGATAGATGCCGTAACAGAAGAAGTAAGTGAAGTAGCCCAATCCGAGCCATCTGGCGGAGCCGATTGCCATATTCCCTCCAGCAAGAGTGCTGCCTGGCAGCATGAGTGGGCGCTACTCTGGCAGAGCGCCGCAGGACAGGCAATAAAAAAGGATGGCTGATGCCATCCTTTGTATGCTGTCTCACAACAGGTTAACGATTAAGCGTAGACCGGCAGACGGCTGCAGATTTCCAGCACTTTCTTTTTGGTGCGCTCAATGGTCGCTTCGTCATTGACGTTATCCAGCACATCCGCGATCCAGCCAGCCAGCTCACGCACGTCCGCTTCGTTGAAGCCACGACGGGTAACAGCTGGCGTACCGATACGGATACCGGAAGTGACAAACGGGCTTTTCGGATCGTTAGGCACGCTGTTTTTATTAACCGTGATGTTGGCACGGCCCAGCGCCGCATCCGCTTCTTTACCAGTCAGGTTTTTGCTCACCAGATCGATCAGGAACAGATGGTTATACGTGCCGCCAGAAACGATGTCATAGCCACGCTCAATCAGCACCTCAACCATCGCTTTGGCGTTTTTTGCCACCTGCTGCTGGTAGGTTTTGAATTCCGGCTCCATCGCCTCTTTGAACGCAACCGCTTTACCAGCGATAACGTGCATCAGAGGACCGCCCTGACCGCCAGGGAAGACAGCAGAGTTCAGTTTCTTATAGAAATCTTCGTCGCCGTTTTTCGCCAGAATGATACCACCGCGCGGACCCGCCAGCGTTTTGTGAGTGGTAGAGGTCACGATGTGCGCATGCGGGATCGGACTCGGGTAAACGTCTGCAGCAATCAGGCCGGCAACGTGTGCCATGTCCACAAACAGCCATGCACCTACGCTATCCGCGATTTCGCGCATTTTCGCCCAGTCGCAAACGCCGGAGTAAGCTGAGAATCCGCCAACGATCATTTTTGGCTTGTGGGTTTTCGCCAGTTCAGCCAGTTCGTCGTAGTCAATTTTACCGGTCTCATCGATACCGTAAGCCACAACATTATAGAGTTTGCCCGACAGGTTAACCGGTGAGCCGTGAGTCAGGTGTCCACCGTGCGCCAGGTTCATCCCCAGAATAGTATCGCCCGGCTGCAGCAGCGCGGTGTAAACCGCAAAGTTAGCCTGTGAACCTGAGTGTGGCTGCACGTTAGCGTAATCGGCACCAAACAGTTCTTTTGCGCGATCGATCGCCAGTTGCTCAACGATATCAACGTACTCACAGCCGCCGTAGTAGCGTTTGCCCGGATAGCCTTCAGCGTATTTATTGGTGAGCTGAGAACCTTGTGCCTGCATAACACGCGGGCTGGTGTAGTTTTCAGAAGCAATCAGTTCAATGTGCTCTTCCTGACGCACTGTCTCCTGCTCCATCGCCTGCCACAACTCGGCATCGTAATCGGCAATGTTCATATCACGCTTTAACATCCGGATCTCCTGACTCAGCTAACTTTCTGACGGTATTTACCCCCCTTCAGGGGCGAAGGCCCACAGTGTAAACCGTTTTAACAGGTGAAGGTAGGGTGAACCTCCTCTTTTTACGCAAACGATTGGCTGGCTACTGGCAGGGCTTTTTTACACCTTTTCACCCTGTTCAGACGCCACAATTTTTCTTCAGGATGTGACGGCGGTTTCTCAGGATGCACCAAAAAGTTGCCACTTTGACAACCGGGAAATTTATCGGGTTATTTACACCACAGGCGAGACGGCTATAAGATGCATTTAAAATACATCTTTAAATGAGAGGCCGCTTTTATGCTTGATGCACACACTATCGCCACGGTTAAATCGACCCTGCCTGCCATCGCCGCCTGTGGTCCTGCGCTTACCGCACACTTCTATGACCGTATGCTGTCGCACCATCCTGAACTCAAAAATGTTTTCAATATGAACAACCAGCGCAATGGCGATCAGCGTGAAGCGCTGTTCAACGCCATTTGCGCCTATGGCGCGAATCTGGAGAACCTGGCCGTGCTGCTGCCTGCGGTGGAAAAGATTGCACAGAAACATACCAGCCTGAATATTCAGCCTGCGCAATACGCCATCGTCGGTGAAAATCTGCTGGCAACCATTAAAGAGCTGCTGAATCCGGGTGAAGAGGCGCTGGCAGCCTGGGGCCGGGCCTATGGCGTACTGGCAGATGTGTTCATTAATCGCGAAGAGGAGATTTATCAGGCGACGGAGCAGCAAACCGGTGGCTGGCGCGGCACTCGTGCGTTTCGCATCAGTGCTGTTGAGCAGCAGAGCGAGGTGATTAAAAGCTTTACCTTCAGTCCGGTAGATGGCGGCCCGGTAGCGGCCTTTAAACCGGGTCAGTATCTGACGGTGCATTTGCAGCCCGCCAGTTTCGAACATCACCAGATTCGCCAGTACTCGCTTACTCACCTCAGTAATGGCAAAGATTACCGGATTGCGGTGAAACGTGAAGCGCAGGGCACCGTCTCCGGCTGGCTGCATCAGAATGGCAAAGTGGGTGATGAGCTGATGCTGGCCGCACCGCATGGCGACTTCTTCCTTGAGGTCGATGCTGCAACCCCGGTGGCGCTGATATCCGCGGGCGTGGGTCAGACGCCGATGCTGGCCATGCTGCATGCCCTGGCGGCCCGCCAGCACCGCGCGCCGGTCAGCTGGCTGCACGCAGCAGAGAACGGCAAACAGCACGCATTTGGCCCGGAAGTGATAGCTACGGGCGCACAGCTCACCGATTTCGTCAGTCAGGTCTGGTATCGCGATCCCGCCGCTGAAGATGCCGGTCGCTATGACGCGCAGGGTCTGATGGATATCACCGCGATCTCCGCACGTCTCGCCTCACCCGACACCCACTTCTACCTCTGCGGTCCGCTGCCCTTTATGCAGCATGTGGTGACGCAACTGCGTGATGCCAGCGTGGCAGATACACGCATTCATTACGAACTTTTTGGACCGCACAAAGGGATGTAATTGAGCAATAAAAAAAGCCCGCAGCGCGGGCTTCTTTATGCTGATAAAGAGCTGATAAAGATATAATCAGATCGCCTCTTCATCCTCTTCGCCAGTACGGATGCGCACCACGCGCGCCACGTCGAAGACAAAGATTTTACCATCACCGATTTTGCCGGTCTGCGCAGTAAGCATAATGGTCTCGACGCAGGTATCAACGATATCGTCGCCCACCACCATCTCGATTTTCACTTTAGGCAAAAAGTCGACCATATACTCTGCGCCGCGGTAAAGCTCGGTGTGCCCTTTCTGGCGGCCAAAACCTTTTACTTCACTCACGGTCATCCCGGTGATGCCGACTTCCGCTAAGGCTTCACGGACATCATCGAGTTTGAATGGTTTGATAATCGCATCAATCTTTTTCATGTCAGACCCTTTTTCACTCCCTCCATGGTCAGAGGGTTTATCAAGTATAAATGTTGCTGGCGCTGTCGGGCGGTAATATCCGGGATTCTTCAGGTTGCCGCAAGCGCTGCCAGATTATGCTGACCGCACCCATTCTGATTCGGGCCTGAGCAGGCAACCTGCCGGTATCACTCCGCAGCCTCCGCTACTCTTTGAAATCACTGGCATCCAGCTCATGACGAGACAGCAGCTTATAGAACTCCGTGCGGTTGCGTCCAGCCAGACGTGCGGCATTGGTTACATTGCCTTTGGTCATCTGCAACAGCTTCCGCAGATAGTTCAGCTCAAACTGATTGCGCGCCTCAGCAAAGGTCGGCAAAGCACTATTCTCACCGCTTAACGCCTGCTCCACCAGCGCATCGCTGATGACCGGCGATGAGCTCAGCGCTACACATTGTTCAATCACGTTAACCAGCTGACGCACATTGCCCGGCCAGCTGGCCGCCATCAACCGCTTCATCGCATCAACGGAAAAACTGCGGATCTGCGGTTTATGCCGTTCCGCCGCCTGTCGCAGCAGATGATTAGCCAGCAGCGGAATATCTTCAGTGCGCTGATGCAGCGCCGGAATCTTCAGGTTCACCACATTAAGACGATAGAAGAGATCCTCGCGAAACTCCTTTTTCTCCATCGCCTTCGGCAGATCGCGATGCGTGGCTGAAATAATGCGCACGTCAATCTCAATATCATGATCGCTGCCCAGCGGCCTGACCTTACGCTCCTGCAACACCCGCAGCAACTTAACCTGTAGCGGTTGCGGCATATCGCCAATCTCATCCAGGAACAGCGTCCCGCCACCTGCAGTTTTAAACAGACCATCACGGGCACTGACTGCGCCGGTAAAGGCCCCTTTGGCATGCCCGAACAGCTCTGACTCCAGTAGCTGTTCCGGCAGTGCGCCGCAGTTAATGGCGACAAAGGGCTTGCCGTTTCGCGGGCTGGCGGCGTGAATCGCCTGTGCCAGCATCTCTTTACCAGTACCGCTCTGCCCGTTAATCAGCACGCTGACGTCCGACTGCGCCACCATGTGCGCCTGCTCCAGCAGCCGCAACATCAGCGGGCTGCGGGTGACGATCGCTTCCCGCCAGCGGTCATCGCTGACCGGCGCCTGCTGAGCCAGTGCTTCATCGATCGCTTTGTAAAGCGCATCTTTATCCACCGGTTTAGTCAGGAAGCTGAAGACGCCCTGCTGCGTGGCGGAAACTGCGTCCGGGATAGAACCGTGCGCCGTCAGGATAATCACTGGCAGACCGGTGTGGCGTTTCTGGATCTCGCCAAACAGCGCAAGACCATCCATCTCATCCATCCGCAGATCGCTGATCACCAGCTCGATTTTTTCTTTCTGCAGCAGACGCAACGCTTCGGGTCCGCTGGCCGCGGTGGTGACCTGATAACCTTCGCTGCGAAGACGCATGCCCAGCAGCTTCAGCAGGCTGGGATCGTCATCCACCAGCAGCAGTTTTGCCGCTTGTCTGACCATTATTGCTCCTCATCCTGCGGCAGCGCAGTGCCGTGGCCGCTGTCAGAAACATCCGGGGCTTTCCGCGATGAAAGCTGGCGCTCAATATCAGTAAGTCGCTCCAGCTTATGCTGCGTGTCGCTGAGCTGCTGCTGCTGTTTAACCATCTGCTGGCGTATCGCCTCCAGCTGCGTATCGCTGCTCTGTTGCAGATGAACATAACGGGTGCGCGCTTCACTCAGGTCGAGCTGCGCGGCCTGATTACTGCGCCACAACTGGAGCAGCGGACGCACAGACTGCGGGAAATCGCTGCTGTAGCGATCCAGGGTTTCAACATAACGACGACGCTCCACTGGCGTCACGTTGCCGTTCGACATCAGCACGCCCTGCTTGAAAGCGCGCGACCAGCTCTCAACCGGCCAACGGTGGGCTTCGGCTCGGGCCTCGGCGGGGGAAAGGCGTTCAGCGCAATCGATGGCCCGCATCCAGTAGAGAGGATTACTCAGTGCCGCACTATTCTCTATCGTCCACAGGTCATTGCAGCGGGTCGCCAGGTAATCAGCCACGCTGACCTCGGGTTCCGCTACCTGATGGCCTGACGGCAGGGATGAGGTGGCCGGGGAGGTCGTACATCCGCTGAGCAGCAGCGTGGTCAGTGTGCTCAACAGCAAAGCGGGTAAATATTTCATCAGTCAGACTTTCCCGGCTGTGGTGTTCAGTTCAATTCGAAAACAGACGTCAGCCTGCTCGCAGGAGACCAGCGTCAGGTCGCCATGCATCCGGCGCAGGCAATCTTTGGCAATACTCAATCCCAGCCCACTGCCTTTTACCGGCCCTTTGCGCTGCTGGCTACCCTGGAAAAAAGGTTCGAAAATCATTGCCTGCTCTTCCGGCGGGATCGGCGTGCCGCTGTTCGCGACATCAATCCAGACCCGATCGCCCTGCTGCTGACTGCGCAGCCAGATGGTACCGGATTCGCTGCCGTAGTTCACGGCGTTCGAATAGAGATTATCGATGACCCGCATCAGTAACATCGGTTCGGCAAGGCAGTGACTGACCGCCAGATCGACAACCGTCTGCATGAGTTTGGCGCGCGCCGAGAGTGCATGTGCATTCACCACCCCCTCCACAATTTCCGCCACGCTGACCGGTTCCAGCTGGATCGGGCCATCTGCCAGTTTACGGTTGTAATCAAGCAGCTGTTCAATCAGCCGCTGCAGATGACGGCTGCTGCCGTCGAGGATAGTGACCACCTCTTTTTGATCGGCGTTCAGCGACCCGGCTACCTCGTCCGCCAGCAGTTCGGTGCCTTCACGCAGGCTGGCCAGCGGCGTTTTCAGTTCGTGAGAAAGATGGCGCAGGAATTCATGGCGCTGCGATTCCAGCCACTGAAGCCGTTCGCTGAGCCAGACGATGCGCTGTCCCAGCGAGCGTAACTCGCGCGGGCCGCGAAATGTCACGCTGTTACCCAGTTCCCGGCCTTCGCCAAGCCGGTTGATCATCCGCTCAATGCGCTTGACCGGCCCGATAATCATGCCGGTAAACAGCGTCATCAACGCCAGACTGATGATAAACAGAATCAGCGCCTGCCAGCCAAAAAACTGGCCGCGATCGGCAATTTCGCGCTGCAGCTGAAGGCCGCGCGAAAACACCACTTCGCGCGTGTCCTGCACCATCTGCGCATTGGTGGCAGAAAAACGATCCAGCGCCTCTGCGGCAGGCGTAACCGGATTGCCGTTATCGCACTTTAACGGTGTCAGCAGCGGCAACGTCGCCTGTAAAGTCTGGAATGCGGGCAGTTCGGGCAGGCTGGCGCTGTGCGAACTCAGCATCTGGCTGTAGCGGGTGTGCTGGGTCTGATAAAGGCGCGCCAGCGAGGCATCATCCAGCACGCAGTACTGGCGATAGCTGCGCTCCAGCTCAACCGCCGTTCGTGCCATCGCCTCACTTCTGCGAACGTCGGTGAAGGTATTGCGGTTGGTATCCGCTGCCTGTTCGCTTAACGCAGAGAGACTTTCCCACGCCTGCCAGGCCAGCACCAGCAACGGCAGCAGCACCAGTACAAACGCCATCAGCACCAGCTGACGCAGAGAACGGGGAAATAAACGCCATTTTTTCACGCAGCCGCTTCCTTAAGATTTGCTGTCTGGATGCTAACGGACTCTGTCAGCGGAAGAAAGGTGTCGGCGGAAGAAAGGGGAACAAAAGAAAACGGCAGGCTCGATGGCCTGCCGCTGGCACGACGCGTGATGCATCGCGTAAAAATGGGTGGAGCCTTACTCAACGTTACGTCCGGTGTTTGATAACGCAAGCGATTATCGGTCAGTTGGACGGCAGGCTCCGTTTGGTGCGTCATTCGGGCTTTATGAGCTCTTCTCCGCTAAGCGGGGCAATCATAAACAGGTGAATGAGCAGCTGCATGAGTATAGCAAGTTCCATGCCAGGAAATAAATCATTATATTTTTCAGCAAATTGAATAAGCTTACCGGACAACTGCTGCGCAAAATCTGATTACAGCAAGGGAAAACTGTCTCCGCTGAGCGACATGAAATCGCGCCGGATGAGCGTTCATTTAAAATCAACGAGATAGATGTCGCCAAAAAGAGACAGTGCGACATACTCATTGTCGCCGTTTGCCAACAGAGCCACAAAAAAGAACAGGAGGCACACTGGCCTCCTGCTCTTTTCAGCGGATTACATTAACTCAGCTGTTTGCGCGCATTGCGGAAAATACGCATCCACGGGCTGTCTTCACCCCACTCTGCCGGATGCCAGGAGTTGCTGACGGTGCGGAACACCCGCTCCGGATGCGGCATCATGATAGTGACGCGACCACTTTCGTTGGTCACGGCAGTGATGCCGTTTGGTGAGCCATTCGGGTTAGCCGGATAGGTTTCTGTTACCTTGCCGAAGTTATCGACAAAGCGCAGTGCCACCAGCCCTTTCGACTCCAGCGCCGCCAGATGCGAAGCATCACGCACTTCAACAAAGCCTTCACCGTGCGAAACGGCGATGGGCATATGCGAACCGGCCATGCCGTCCAGCAACAGCGATGGACTGTCGGCCACTTCTACCAGACTGAAACGCGCTTCAAAGCGCTCAGACTGGTTACGCACAAAGCGCGGCCAGAGATCGCTGCCTGGGATCAGTTCACGCAGATTAGACATCATCTGGCAGCCGTTGCAGACGCCCAGCGCCAGGGTTTGCGGACGGTGGAAGAAGGTTTCGAACTCGTCACGCACGCGCGGATTAAACAGAATCGATTTCGCCCAGCCCTCACCGGCACCCAGCACATCGCCGTAGGAGAAGCCGCCACAGGCGACCAGCGCCTGGAACTCTTCCAGACCGCGACGTCCGGCCAGCAGATCGCTCATGTGAACGTCAATGGCGGTGAAACCTGCCCGATCAAAGGCGGCGGCCATCTCTACATGGGAGTTCACGCCCTGCTCACGCAGCACCGCGACCCTTGGACGTGCGCCAGTGGCGATCATCGGGGCAGCAACATCTTCCTGCGGATTAAAGGTCAGATTAACGTTCAGGCCAGGATCGCTGTCGTTTTTCTTCGCTTCATGTTCCTGATCGGCACACGCCGGGTTGTCGCGCAGACGCTGCATCTGCCAGGTGGTTTCCGCCCACCAGGTACGCAATGTGTTGCGGCTTTCACTGTAGACCGCGCTGTCACCAGAACGGATCACAAAGCGATCGCCCGGCTGCGCGCTGCCCAGCAGATGCGTCGAGTCGGCAAGGCCGTGATCCGCCAGGATCTGCTCAACCACGGCGCGATCGGCGGCGTTGATCTGAATCACCGCGCCCAGCTCCTCGGTAAACAGGGCAGCCAGCGCATCGTTACCCAGCGAGGCGATGTCAACGTCGATGCCGCAGTGACCAGCAAACGCCATCTCGGCCAGCGTCACCAGCAGACCACCGTCGGAGCGATCGTGATAAGCCAGCAGTTTCTGCTCAGCCACCAGCGCCTGGATGGCATTGAAGAAGCCCGCCAGCTGAGCGGCATCGCGCACGTCGGCAGGTTTGTCGCCAAGCTGACGGTAAACCTGCGACAGCGCGGTTGCGCCCAGCGTATTCGCGCCGTTGCCCAGATCGATCAGCAGCAGCAGATTATCCTGATCGGCCTGCAGCTGTGGCGTGACGGTGCGACGGACATCTTCGACGCGGGCAAAAGCGGTAATCACCAGCGACAGCGGTGAGGTCATTTCGCGCTGTTCGCTGCCTTCCTGCCAGCGTGTTTTCATCGACATCGAATCTTTACCGACCGGGATAGTGATCCCCAGCGCCGGGCAAAGCTCCTCGCCGACTGCCTTCACCGCCGCATATAAACCGGCATCTTCACCCGGATGACCGGCTGCGGACATCCAGTTTGCGGAAAGCTTCACACGCTTCAGCGAACCAATATGGGTAGCCGCCAGGTTGGTCAGTGCTTCACCGACGGCCAGACGACCCGATGCCGCGAAGTCCAGCAGCGCAACCGGTGAACGTTCGCCCAGGGCAAACGCTTCGCCGTGATAGCTGTCGAGGCTGGCGGTAGTCACCGCACAGTTGGCAACCGGGATCTGCCACGGTCCCACCATCTGGTCGCGCGCAACCATGCCGGTCACGCTGCGGTCACCGATGGTGATCAGGAAGGTTTTTTCCGCCACGGCAGGCAGATGCAGCACGCGGTTCACCGCATCGACCAGCGTAATGCCGTCACGCTGCAGGGCAGTGCCCTGTGTCTGCTGCGTCACCACATCCCGCGTCATCTTCGGCGTTTTGCCCAGCAGGACATCAAGCGGCATGTCGATCGGCTTGTTACCGAAATGACTATCTTCCAGGCTCAGGTGCAGCTCTTCGGTGGCTTCACCAATGACCGCGAACGGTGCGCGTTCGCGCTGGCAAATTGCCTCAAACTGCGCCAGCTGATCGGGTGCCACTGCCATCACATAACGTTCCTGTGATTCGTTACACCAGACCTCCAGCGGACTCATGCCAGGCTCATCACTCAGGATGTCACGCAGGTTAAACCGGCCGCCACGACCGCCATCGCTGACCAGCTCCGGCATCGCATTGGAGAGACCGCCAGCGCCCACGTCGTGGATAAACAGAATCGGGTTCTCATCACCCAGTTGCCAGCAGCGGTCGATCACTTCCTGACAACGGCGCTCCATCTCCGGGTTATCACGCTGTACCGAGGCAAAGTCGAGATCGGCATCAGACTGACCCGAGGCCATCGATGACGCCGCGCCGCCGCCCAGGCCGATGTTCATTGCCGGACCGCCCAGCACCACCAGCTTCGCGCCTACGGTGATTTCACCTTTCTGCACGTGATCGGCACGGATATTCCCGATGCCGCCCGCCAGCATAATGGGCTTATGGTAGCCACGCAGCTCAGTGCCGTTGTGGCTGGTGACCTGCTCTTCATAGGTACGGAAGTAACCATTCAGAGCCGGACGACCAAATTCATTGTTAAATGCAGCGCCGCCCAGCGGGCCATCGGTCATAATTTCCAGCGCGCTGACGATGCGGGCCGGTTTGCCGAAGTCCTCTTCCCACGGCTGTTCAAAGCCAGGGATACGCAGGTTCGATACAGAGAAACCGACGAGGCCCGCTTTTGGCTTCGAACCCCTTCCGGTTGCGCCTTCATCACGGATTTCACCACCGGAACCGGTCGCAGCACCAGGCCACGGCGAGATGGCCGTCGGGTGGTTATGAGTTTCCACCTTCATCAGGATGTGTGCGGCTTCCTGATGCCAGCGGTATTCGCTCTCTCCGGCGTCAGCAAAGAAGCGGCCAACCTCTGAGCCTTCCATCACGGCGGCGTTATCTTTGTAAGCAGAGAGCACGTAGTCCGGCGTCTGCTCCATGGTGTTTTTGATCATCTTAAACAGCGACTTTGGCTGTTTCTCGCCGTCAATAATCCAGTCGGCGTTGAAGATCTTGTGACGACAGTGCTCAGAGTTCGCCTGCGCAAACATGTAGAGTTCAATGTCGTTGGGATTGCGGCCCAGTGCGGTAAACGCCGCCACCAGATAGTCGATTTCATCGTCGGCCAGCGCCAGACCCAGTGAGATATTCGCCTGAACCAGCGCCTGACGGCCCTCACCCAGCAGATCGACACTTTTCACCGGCTGTGGCGTGTGATGCGCGAACAGCTGTTCAGCCTGCGCCAGATCGCCGAAGACCGTTTCCATCATCCGATCGTGCAGCAGTGTGCCCAGCGTTTGCCACTGCGCTTCCGTCAGTTGTGGGGCCTGTACATAAAAGGCCAGGCCGCGCTCCAGACGACGTACCTGCGGCAGGCCGCAGTTGTGGGCAATGTCAGTGGCTTTGGATGACCAGGGCGAAATGGTGCCGGGACGAGGCGTCACCAGCAGCAGACGCCCCTGTGGGGCATGTTCAGCGAGAGAGGGACCATATTTCAGCAGGCGCTGCAGACGGCTCTGTTCGTCAGCGCTTAAGGGCGTGCTGACATCAGCAAAATGGATGTACTCAGCGTAAATATCACTCACCGGCAGATGAGCGTCCTGAAAGCGGGTCAGCAGTTTGTTTACACGAAATGCCGACAGGGCGGGCGAACCACGCAGAATTTCCATTAATAAATCTCTCGTCAGGGCGCCGGGCGACGCTTCATTGGGCGCAACAGGGAAAACGGGGCGTATTATAGAGAAAGCGACCTCGCGACGAAACCGTTTGCGCACAATTTTTGGCGACCCGGATTTGCCTGAATTTTGCGCAAAAGCTGCTATAAAAGTTGCTCAGCGTGATTTTGTTGCGCAAAATGCCCCTCGCTCTGGGAGTTCAAAGAAGACAAATACTGCCTTTAAAAGACAGAGGCCTTAGAGCCAGCGAGAGATAACTATTTGAAACGCCTAAAATTTAATTATCTGTTTATCGGTCTGGTTGCCGTGCTGTTAGCGTTAGCGCTATGGCCATCCATTCCCTGGTATGGGGGTGGGCAGGACCAGATTTCACAGATTAAATCACGGGGAGTACTGCGTGTCAGTACCATCAATTCCCCGTTGACTTACTACACAGTGAACCAATCTCCGGCCGGTATGGATTATGAGCTGGCAAAACGCTTCGCCGATTATCTGGGCGTCAAACTCAAGGTGACAGTACGTCCCAACCTGAGCGATCTGTTTGACGATTTAGATGATGGCAAAGCCGATTTGCTGGCCGCGGGTCTGAACTACAACAGCGAACGCCTGACCCGCTATCAGACCGGGCCAGGCTACTACAACGTTTCGCAGCAGCTGGTCTATCGCGTGGATAAGCCGCGCCCTAAAAACCTCGGTGACTTAAAGGGGCGGCTGACTGTTGCGTCTGGATCGGCTTATCTGTCAACGCTGAAGAGCGCGCGGTCAAATCAGTACCCCGATCTGGACTGGGCGATCTCCACCGATCAAAGTCCTAAAGCCCTGCTGGAAGCGGTGGCAGACGGCAAGCTCGACTATACGATTGGCGACTCCGTGACCATCGCTCTGCTGCAGCGCATCTATCCGCAGCTGGCGGTGGCGTTTGACGTCACTGATGAAGAGCCGGTCACCTGGTATGTGCGGCACAGCGATGACGACAGCCTGAATGCCGCGATGCTCGACTTCTTTAACGGTATGGGTGAAGAAGGGGCGATGGCGCGGCTGGAGGAGAAATATCTCGGCCACGTCGGCACCTTTGATTATGTCGATACACGCACTTTCCTGCGCGCCATCGACAACACACTGCCTGACATCAAACCGCTGTTTGAGAAGTACGCCACCAGCATTGACTGGCGACTGCTGGCGGCGATCTCCTATCAGGAGTCGCACTGGAACCCGCAGGCCACCTCCCCTACCGGCGTGCGCGGCATGATGATGCTGACCCGTAACACCGCTGAGAGCCTGGATGTGGGCGACCGGACCGATCCCGAACAGAGCATTCGCGGCGGCAGTCAGTATCTGCAGGATATGATGGCGAAGGTGCCGCAGACCATCCCGGAAGATGAGCGCATCTGGTTTGCGCTGGCGGCCTATAACATGGGCTATGCCCATATGCTGGATGTCCGTAAACTCACTGCCCGCCAGGGAGGTAATCCGGATAGCTGGGCGGATGTGAAGCTGCGTCTGCCCATGCTGAGTCAGAAGCGTTACTACACCCAGACGGCTTATGGCTATGCCCGTGGGCATGAAGCCTATAACTATGTGGAGAACATCCGCAAATATCAGTTAAGCCTGGTGGGTTATCTGCAGGAGCAGGAAAAACGCCTGGCGCAGCAGGCTGAAGCACAACAAGCACAGGCCGAACTGGCCAAAGGCTATCCGGCGGTCGAACCGAAGATCGCCATGAATTAATTCTGGCGTTGCGCCTGACGCAGCGCTTTTTTCTGCTCGCGACGCATACGGAAGAAGTCGCTCAGCATTGCGGCACACTCTTCAGCCAGCACGCCGCTCTGTAATTCAACCTGATGATTCATGCCGGGGTGCCCCAGCACATCGAGCAGCGATCCTGCCGCTCCACTTTTGATATCGTGCGCACCGTAGACCAGCCGGCTGATGCGGCTGTGTACCATGGCGCCGGCGCACATCACGCACGGCTCCAGCGTCACATAGAGCGTGGTGTCCAGCAGACGATAATTTTCCAGTACTTTACCGCCCTGCCGCAACGCCATAATCTCCGCATGCGCCGTCGGATCGTGCTGGCCGATGGGCCGGTTCCAGCCTTCACCGATCACCCGGTCATTCTGAACCAGCACCGCACCCACCGGCACTTCGCCCTGCTCCCACGCCCGGCGCGCCAGGTCAAGCGCATGGCGCATCCAGTATTCATCTTGTTGTTTCATGCTGACCACTCCGGGCGACAGAAAAGCGGCGCATTATAGCGGTCTCACCGATCCTTTAGAAACTTATTCCAGCTGTTGCAGCTCACCTGCGGGTGTTACGCGCCAGCGATGCTGACAGAAAAACAGCAGCGGGTTGTCCTGTTTGCTGTCGCTATAGCCACTGTAGAGCTGTAGCGGCGTGCCGATTTTCTCTTCCAGCTGTGCCACTTTCTCATGACCGAGGCAGCGCATTGCCAGTACCCGCCCGCCCCAGCCGCGCTGCATCTGACTGGCAATCAGCTTCACGCGTGGCAGAAACGCGGAGTCGTAATAGACCTGCTCCACCAGAGACTGTGGCGATCCGGTGATGAGCCAGACGTCAGCATCATCACTGCCGAGGTAATCGGTCAGGCGCTGCTGAACCACCGGAAAGGCTTTAACGCGCAGGCGGAACCACTGCGCAAATTCGGCTTCGAGTTGCAGCAGCGTCCGCTCAGAACGGCCAAAAGTAATAGACCAGAGCAGCAGGCTCATGGGCCAGCGTGCCGCCCGGCCTTTAAACAGCAAGCCGATACCCACTACCGGCAATAACGGCACCACCAGCAGCAGATTAAGCGGTCGGCGACGCAGCAGATAGCGCATAAAAGTGCCGAACATGTCCTGCTGGTGCAAAGTGCCATCCAGGTCAAAAAATACGACGCGACGTTGTGTTCCCCTGGTCAAACAACTCTCCTTCAGGCTGATTCTGGAATGATAAAGAGTAGTGTAGCCATCATCAGGCGCTACGGCGATGACTGTCATTTTTAATTCCGATGACTACAATGCCTGATGAATAGTTTATTCTTCACAGATTATCCCTGAATTACGAGGATTGGGCATGAGTTCATTGCTGCGCATTCGCCAGCTTTATCCACGTCTGGCATTGAACGAGCGTCGGCTGGCTGATTTTCTACTGTCGCAACCCGATCGGGCGCGCCACCTGAGTTCGCAAAAGCTGGCGGAAGAGTCTGGCGTCAGCCAGTCGAGCGTGGTGAAGTTTGCTCAGAAACTGGGATACAAAGGTTTTCCGGCGCTTAAGCTGGCCCTGAGTGAGTCACTGGCGGACAAAGATGCCATTACCGTACATAACCATATCCTCAGCGACGATCCCCTTAAAATGGTGGGTGAGAAGCTGCTGACGGAGAAACTCTCGGCAATCCGCGCCACGCTGGATATCAACAGCGAAGAGAAACTCAACGATGTGTTACAGCTGCTGAAAAATGCCCGGCGTATTTTACTGGTGGGCATCGGCGCTTCGGGTCTGGTGGCGAAGGACTTCTCCTGGAAGCTGATGAAGATTGGCATTAATGCGGTGGCGGAGCAGGATATGCACGCCCTGCTGGCCAGCGTGCAGGCGATGGGGCCCGGCGATGTGCTGCTCGCCATCTCTTACACCGGTGAACGGCGGGAGATCAATCTGGCCGCGCAGGAGGCGGTTCAGGTAGGCGCCGATGTGGTGGCGTTTACCGGTTTTACGCCGAATACGCTGCAGCAGAGCGCCAGTTACTGTCTCTATACGGTGGCGGAAGAGCAGAGTACCCGCAGCGCGGCCATCTCCTCGACCACGGCGCAGCTGGCACTGACCGATCTGCTGTTTATGGCACTGGTGCAAAACGATCCGGAACGCGCGTCCAGTCATATTCGCCACAGCGAAGCGCTGGTGAAAAAGCTGGTCTGATCAGCGGCAGCGCGTATAATACCCGCGCTTTTTCTGTTGTTATCAGGTGGGTAAAATGGCGCTGTTGATTACGTCCAGATGCATTAACTGCGATATGTGTGAACCGGAGTGCCCGAACCAGGCCATTTCACTGGGCGATGCGATCTATGAGATTGATGTCAGCCGCTGCACGGAATGCGTCGGGCATTATGAGACGCCAACCTGTCAGCAGGTATGCCCCATCGACAACACCATCATCATTGACCCACAGCACACCGAATCACGTGATGCGCTGTGGGAGAAGTTCGTGCTGCTGCACGGCTAGCTTTCAATGATCACCGTGGCGCAGGCGTAGTGACGCTCATCGGCCAGCGTCACGTGAACGTGTTTAACGCCCAGCCTCTCTGCCACTTCAGCGGCATGCTGAAAGAAGCGTAATCCCGGTTTCCCCAGCGCATCGTTATAAACTTCAAACTGATTAAACGCCAGACCACCGCGAATGCCGGTGCCAAAGGCTTTTGCTGCCGCCTCTTTTACCGCAAAGCGTTTAGAGAGAAAGCGCACCGGCTGCTTGTGCGCCTGATATTGCTGCCATTCGGCTTCGCTCAGCACCCGCCGTGCCAGCCGGTCGCCGGAGCGTTCAATCACCCCGGCGATGCGTTCAATCTCAACGATGTCCGTACCCAGTCCCAGAATAGCCATCAGCGACGGGCTTCACGCAGCAGCTGCTTCATCTCTTTCACCGCATCCGGCAGGCCACTCATCACCGCACGACCAATAATCGCATGGCCGATATTCAGCTCATGCATTTCCGGCAGCGCCGCAATCGGCAGCACGTTGTGGTAGGTCAGACCGTGACCGGCATTGACCTTCAGTCCCAGGCTGGCGGCAAAGGTCGCGGCGTGGCGGATACGCGCCAGCTCAGCGTCACGCGCCAGTCCCTCTGGTGCTTCGGCGTAAGCGCCGGTATGAATTTCGATGTAAGGCGCGCCGCTGGCCACGGCCGCTTCAATCTGACGGTGATCGGCATCGATAAACAGCGAAACCAGAATGCCTGCGTCACTCAGCAGTCGTACGGCCGCGTTCATCTTCTCCTGCTGCCCCGCCACATCCAGCCCGCCTTCAGTGGTCACTTCCTGACGCTTTTCCGGCACCAGGCAGCAGAAATGGGGCTGGATATCACAGGCGATGCCGATCATTTCATCGGTGACCGCCATCTCCAGATTCATCCGCGTCTGGATGGTGTCACGCAGGATACGCACGTCGCGGTCAGTGATGTGACGGCGATCTTCGCGCAGGTGCACGGTAATGCCGTCTGCGCCCGCCTGCTCGGCGATAAACGCCGCCTGCACCGGATCGGGATAGTTTGTCCCACGGGCGTTACGCACCGTGGCAATGTGATCGATATTGACGCCTAACAGCAACTCAGCCATGACCGTCCTCACTTGTTTTTCATCGTGATGTTGAGTGTACCGCGCAAAGTGAAACAGGCGGTACGACCCGCGCTATTCTTCTGCCTGTTCAGGCTTTTTCTTCGGGATAAACTGGCGGAACAGCTCCTGACTCTTCAGCGGCTTGCCACCAAGATAGGGCTTCAGGGCGATGCGGGTAAAACGCTTCGCGGCGCGCAGGGTGTCGGCATCGGGAAACTCTCGCTCGCACAGGGCGCGCAACTCGCGGCCGGTAAAGCTGCGCTGATTGACCACCAGGCTGGCAATAAAGCCGCGCTCTTCGCGGTAGCTGTACGTCATGTTATCGCTGACCGGCTCGCCGCTGCCGGCGCAGTGAAGGAAATCGACGCCATAACCCAGGTGACCGAGCAGCGCCAGTTCAAAACGCCGCAGTGCCGGTTCGGGCTTGCCGTGCGTTGAGGCTAATGCCTGAAGGCAGTTGAGATAGTCGAAGAAGAGTTCTGAGAAGGGGAATTCCTGCTGCAATACGCGAGAGACCAGCTCATTGACGTAGAGACCGCAGTAGAGCGTGATGCCGCTGAGCGGTAAAGCCAGCGACACCGCCTCGGCATTGCGCAGGGTTTTGACTTCCCCGCGCCCGCTCCAGCGAACCAGCAGCGGGGTAAAAGGCTGTAACGCCCCCTTCAGCTGCGAGCGCCGCGAACGTGCGCCCTTGGCCAGAACCCGCACCCGCCCTTCACTTTCGCTGAACAGGTCGAGCAGCAGACTGGTTTCGCTGAAGGGGCGACTATGCAGCACAAAGGCGCGTTGCCAGCCTTCCATTGAATCAGAGATCGTCTGTATAACCCAGGCTGCGCAGCGCACGTTCGTCATCTGCCCAGCCGGATTTCACTTTCACCCACAGTTCGAGATGCACTTTCGCTTCGAACATCTCTTCCATGTCTCTGCGCGCCTCTGTTCCGATGACTTTGATTTTGGCGCCTTTGTTGCCAATCACCATCTTCTTCTGCCCTTCGCGCTCAACCAGAATCAGACCGTGAATGTCGTAACCGCCACGTTCGTTGGTCACGAAGCGCTCGATCTCAACCGTAACGGAGTAAGGCAGTTCAGCACCCAGGAAGCGCATCAGTTTTTCACGGATCATCTCTGACGCCATGAAACGCTGTGAGCGGTCGGTGATGTAATCTTCCGGGAAGTGATGATCGGCCTGCGGCAGATGCTTGCGGGTAATCGCCGCAATGGTATCGACATTTTTGCCGCTCTCAGCAGAAATAGGCACGATATCGAGGAAGTTCATCTGCTGGCTCAGGAACTGCAGATGCGGCAGCAGAATGCTTTTATCCTGGATGTTATCGACCTTATTGATCGCCAGTACCACCGGCACTTTATTGTCGCGCAGTTTGCCCAATACCATCTCATCATCGGGCGTCCAGCGGGTGCCTTCAACCACGAAAATCACCAGTTCAACGTCGCCAATAGAACTGCTGGCTGCGCGGTTCATCAGACGGTTAATGGCGCGCTTCTCTTCCATGTGCAGACCTGGGGTATCGACGTAGATCGCCTGATATTCGCCTTCGGTATGAATGCCCATGATGCGGTGGCGCGTGGTTTGCGGCTTACGCGAGGTGATCGACACCTTCTGCCCCAGCAACTGGTTCAGTAAGGTGGATTTACCGACGTTTGGTCGGCCAACAATCGCGACAAAGCCGCAATAAGTAACGTTTTCGCTCATTCGAGTCCTGAATTGTTCAGCGCCTGATGCGGCGCCGAAAGAGTGCTATTTGAGTCATGTGTCATTCAGCGTCTTCTGACGCCGGGATAGAGTGTCAGGTTAATGGTTCAGTGCCGGTTCCGGCACTGTCATCCCGACAGATCTATTCAAGACCTAATTTTATCAGTGCCTGTTCAGCCGCTGCCTGCTCAGCTTTACGACGGCTGGAGCCGACGCCGACAACCGGCTCGGCCATGCCACTCACCTGACAGTGAATGGTGAATTCCTGATCGTGGGCTTCGCCACGTACCTGTACCACCAGATAGCTTGGCAGTGGCAGATGACGTCCCTGCAGATACTCCTGCAGGCGCGTTTTCGGATCTTTTTGTTTGTCGCCAGGACTGATTTCGTCGAGGCGGGTCTGATACCAGTCGAGGATCAGCTGCTCTACCCGCTCAATACTGCTGTCGAGGAAGATACCGCCAATCAGCGCTTCCACCGTATCCGCCAGGATCGATTCACGACGGAAACCGCCGCTTTTCAGCTCACCGGGTCCCAGGCGCAGGCACTCGCCAAGATCAAATTCGCGAGCCATTTCAGCCAGCGTGTTGCCCCGCACCAGCGTGGCGCGCATGCGGCTCATGTCACCTTCATCAACCCGCGGGAAGCGGTGATAAAGGGCATTAGCAATCACATAGCTAAGAATAGAATCGCCAAGAAATTCCAGGCGTTCGTTGTGCTTACTGCTGGCGCTGCGGTGAGTCAGGGCCTGCTGTAACAGTTCCGAATGAGTAAAAGTGTAGCCCAGTTTGCGCTGAAGCTTGTTAATCAGGATGGGGTTCATGCGATTCCAGTTCTTTGTTGCGTCTGTGACTCTGCATACCAAACGGGGCTGGTAATCCAACACGTTCCGTTTGGTGTGCAGTGGCCTCCCTGAGGAGGCCACCCGATTTGCCTGTTAATCAGACAATAATGTTAGTGGATACCACCGATGCGACTGAATCGCACGCCGGTTGGCCACTGGCCTTCTTGTTTCTCAAAGCTCATCCAGATAGCGACCGCTTTACCGACCAGATTACGCTCCGGGACAAAGCCCCAGTAGCGGCTGTCGGCGCTGTTATCACGGTTGTCGCCCATCATGAAGTATTGCCCTTTCGGCACGACCCAGCTCGCCTGCGGCTGACCCGGCTGCTGATAATACATGCCTGCCTGACTCTGCGCTTCGTTTACCAGCAGAATGTCATGCGTCACGTTACCGATTGTCTCTTTGCGGGTTCCCAGGCGCAAACCACCGCGCAGGGTATCGCCCTGTGGCACCTGATAGAAACCGTTGCCGGTTTCGTTGCCATCAAAGCCGCTAAAGGTCTGAACAAAGTTGCTTGGCTCAACGTCGGTGTAAGTTACCGCTAACGCTGTGTCACAGGCTTTATCATCGGAGCAGGTCGGTTTCACCGTCAGCGTTTTGCTGTAAGGATCATAAATGACTTTGTCGCCCGGCAGGCCGATAACGCGCTTAATATAATCCAGGCTCGGATCTTTCGGGTATTTAAATACCGCGATATCGCCGCGCTTCGGCTGACCGGTTGGGATCAGCGTCGTCTGGGTGATCGGATCCTTGATGCCGTAAGCAAACTTCTCCACCAGGATAAAGTCACCAATCAGCAGCGTCGGCATCATCGAGCCAGAGGGAATCTGGAATGGTTCGTAGATAAACGAACGCACGATGAAAACCACGGCCAGCACCGGGAACACGGATGCGGTCGTTTCAACCCAGCCTGGCTTTGCAGCGACCTTCGCCAGCGTTTTGCTGTCGAGCGCGTTACCGGTCTGTGCCTGAGCCTCAGCCTGTTTCGCGCGACGCGCGGGTGCCCATTTAAAACGATCAATTACCCATACGATGCCAGTAATCAGCGTCGCTATCGCCAGAATCAGGGCGAACATATTAGCCATTGGAAATCCTTATTTGCTGTCCTTACCGACATGCAGAATGGCGAGGAACGCTTCCTGTGGCAGCTCAACGTTACCAACCTGCTTCATTCGCTTCTTACCATCTTTCTGCTTCTGCAACAGTTTCTTCTTACGGCTGACGTCACCGCCATAACACTTGGCGAGAACGTTTTTGCGCAGCTGTTTCACCGTTGAACGCGCGATAATGTGGTTGCCGATGGCAGCCTGAATCGCAATATCAAACTGCTGACGCGGGATGAGCTCTTTCATTTTCTCAACCAGATCGCGTCCGCGATAAGGCGCGTTGTCACGGTGGGTAATCAGCGCCAGCGCATCCACACGCTCAGAGTTAATCAGTACGTCAACACGTACCATGTCTGAAGGCTGGAAACGTTTAAAGTTGTAATCCAGCGAGGCATAACCGCGCGAGGTTGATTTCAGACGGTCAAAGAAGTCGAGTACCACTTCAGCCATCGGAATTTCGTAAGTCAGTGCCACCTGATTGCCGTGGTAAACCATGTTGGTCTGCACGCCACGCTTCTCAATACAGAGCGTGATGACGTTGCCCAGATACTCCTGCGGCAGCAGCATGTGACATTCGGCAATCGGTTCACGCAGCTCTTCGATATTGTTCAGTGCCGGCAGCTTGGATGGGCTGTCGACATGAACGATTTCACCGCTGGTGGTCACGACTTCATACACCACCGTCGGTGCGGTAGTGATCAGATCGAGATCGTATTCGCGCTCCAGACGCTCCTGGATGATCTCCATGTGCAGCAGACCGAGGAAGCCGCAGCGGAAACCAAAGCCCAGCGCCGTTGAGCTTTCTGGCTCATAGAACAGCGAGGCGTCGTTCAGGCTCAGCTTACCGAGCGCATCACGGAACGCTTCATAGTCGTCAGAGCTGATTGGGAACAGACCGGCGTAAACCTGCGGCTTCACTTTTTTAAAGCCTGGCAGCGCTTTGTCTGCCGGGTTACGTGCGGTAGTCAGCGTATCGCCCACGGGTGCGCCGAGGATATCTTTAATGGCGCAGACCAGCCAGCCTACTTCACCGCAGTTCAGCTCATTACGATCAACCCGTTTCGGGGTAAAGATACCCAGGCGGTCAGCGTTATAAACCTGGCCGGTGCTCAGGACTTTGATCTTGTCGCCTTTGCGCATGGTGCCGTTTTTCACGCGCACCAGGGAAACAACACCCAGGTAGTTATCGAACCAGGAGTCGATAATCAGTGCCTGCAGCGGCGCTTCCGGATCGCCTTCTGGCGGCGGAATGTCGCGCACTAAGCGTTCCAGCACTTCCGGAACGCCGACGCCGGTTTTGGCTGAGCAGCGCACCGCGTCAGTTGCATCAATGCCGACGATATCTTCAATTTCCTGCGCGGCGCGATCGGGATCGGCAGCGGGCAGGTCAATTTTGTTCAGAACCGGCACCACTTCCAGATCCATCTCCATCGCGGTGTAGCAGTTCGCCAGTGTCTGCGCTTCAACACCCTGACCGGCATCCACCACCAGCAGCGCGCCTTCGCAGGCGGCCAGTGAGCGGGAAACTTCATAGGAGAAGTCTACGTGGCCTGGGGTATCGATGAAATTGAGCTGGTAAGTTTGGCCGTCTTTCGCGTGGTAATCGAGTGTGACGCTCTGTGCTTTGATGGTGATGCCACGCTCCCGCTCCAGATCCATAGAGTCAAGAACCTGCGCAGCCATTTCACGAGCGGTGAGGCCGCCGCAAATCTGAATCAGGCGGTCAGAGAGCGTAGATTTGCCATGGTCGATATGAGCGATGATGGAGAAATTTCTTATGTGCTTCATTTATTGGGATATCTTCGCTTAAAATTCAGTTGAAAACCTGAGCACAGACACATTCAGGAAGATCGCTCTTTACCCACAATCCTGTCAGCCTCATTAATGACGACGCATATTACACTGTTAACGCCGCGCATAAAAGAATGGAACGTGGTGGAAGCGAAACAGATATCTGCGCGAGGCAGAACAGACAAAGGCCGCGGGATGCGCGGCCTGGACGTGCGTTACGCTTCGCTTTCAACACGCAGCGCATCGGGAGGCAAGGCGATGTTCAGAATGACCGGCTGAAAGGCTTCCCGATCGCCGAATTTCATTGAAACGCCTTTGGCGACAATAAAACCCCCGATGCCGCCCAGCAGCGCACCGCAGGCGGCGGCCAGGTCGCTGCTGAACAGCGCCTGAAACAGCCCGGAAACCAGGAACAGGCCAAACAGCGGCGTCATGTAGACCAGCAGCGCAGAACCCAGCAGGCTGCTCTCTTTGATACCAAGTTCGATCCGCTGCCCCGGCTGCAGCGGCTTGCTGCTGGCGATTTGCATCACGTGGGCATTCTTCGGACCGAGCTTATTCAGCATATGGCTGCCACAGCCTTTACGCGCCTGACAGCTGTTGCAGGAGGTTTTAGCTTCGGTGTGCAGCGTGGCGATGCCATCCTGCCATGCCACCACGGTGGCCCATTCTCTCATCATTTTTGTGACCCCAGGTCGATGCTGTCCGCAATACGTTTTGCGGTCGAGGGCGGTAATTCGCCGATCACCGCTATTTCGTTATTATTGCGCACAACGGTCTGGACCGTACGACGCCCAGTGCGCAATGTCTGCGTTGTGCTGGTTTTATCGGCCGGCGTCACGTTGATCGCGAAACTAAACAGGCCATCGCTGTAGAGCTTCGATTCCATATTTTTATTCAGACCGGGTAGCGTGCGGCGATTCTGCGACACCAGCGACATACCGGCAGGTATCCAGCCAGGCTGCCAGGTGAGCGTAACCGCATCCCCTTTCGGCACCGAAAGCGACGGAGGCAGATTGGCTTTCTCCAGCCCCTGCATCAGATTACGCACCCCTTCGTCCACCGCAAAGCTGATGACGCGGAACTGCTCCAGCGTTTCGCCATCACGATCGAGCAGGTCGATGCGCAGCGGCAGCTTGGTGTCCACATCCAGCCAGACCACATAGCTGTAACGGGTGCCATCGCGTGAAACGATGCGCAACACATCACACATCTGATCGGCAATGCGCGAGCGGCCTACGGTAATAAAATCATAGGCTGTGGCGAGCTTGGTGAAGTCAGCAAAAATTACCGACGGTAAAGCATCGATAATGTGATTGCCGGGGAGCGAAAAGGGATCGAGGCCGGGTTCGAAGTAACTGATATCGTTGCCGCGCTGGATCACTTCCCGACGTGGCCCGTCCATCTGCAACAGCTGAGCGAATATCCGGTTATCGATTACAGCATGACGATAACGCAGCGATTCGATGCCGATGCGGGAAACGTTGATATAGGCGAATTCGTAGTTGAGGTTCTGACTTGCCTGCTCCATCTGCTGCAATAGCGCCCCGGACGCAGAAGGTTGCGCCGGGGCGGCAGATGACCACAACAGGCTGCCTGTCAGCAGGCTAACAGCATACCAAAGCGGCTTCATTACTGCTGTTGCTGTCCTAATGATTGATTTCCGGGAACATCAACCTGCGCCTGTTTTGGCGCAGTGGTTTCAAACTGCAGCTGGTCAGCGTGCAGGCGACGTTGCAGTTCGTAATCCTGCAGCATGGCATTTACGCGACGACGCTGGTCCTGAACCTGCTGGTTAGAACTGTTGGTGTCAAATGCATCAGACGGCACGCCCAGGCTCACCGGAGACGCTTTGCCCATCATCGGCATCGTATTGAACACCGGAGAGTCAGAGGTCTGCGTGGCGCTGCCCTCTGGCTGGTTATAGTGCTGAACGCCTACGATCACGGCCAGTGAAACACAGGCAGCGACACCGACCTGGGTCAGTTGCGCAGCCCACGGGCGCGCTTTTTTCCAGAACGGCATTTTTTCCCAGCGGGAAGGTTCTGGCTGAGCTTCAGGGATCAGCGTTGTAACCGTACGCAACGGTTCTTTTTCGATGGCAGCAGCGACGCGCGCAGAAATATCAAAATGCAGGACATCGCCCACATCACCGCGCATGGTATCGCGAATGAGATGATAGCTTGCCCAGCTTTTCTGTAATTCTGCGTCCTTAGACAAGGCGGAAAACAGCTCGTTATCTAAGGTCTCACCATCCATTAAAGCGGAAAGTTTTTCTTTCTGCATGCCTATGTACCCTTCCAGTAGCCGTTATCACTGACGTTGGATAAGCGGTTGAACTTTGTTATCAATGGCCTCTCGCGCACGAAAGATACGTGATCGAACAGTGCCTACCGGGCAATCCATAATGACGGCGATCTCTTCATAACTCAGACCGTCCAGTTCCCTGAGGGTGATTGCCATACGCAAGTCCTCGGGTAGCGCCTCGATGGTACGAAAGACAATTTGTTTCAATTCTTCTGACAACATTAAGTTCTCAGGGTTCGAAATTTCTTTTAATGCACCCGCACTTTCGAAATTTTCTGCGTCAATAGCATCCACATCGCTGGATGGCGGACGACGCCCCTGAGCAACCAGGTAATTTTTCGCTGTATTTACCGCAATGCGGTACAGCCAGGTATAAAACGCGCTATCGCCCCGGAATGAATCCAGTGCGCGATACGCTTTAATAAACGATTCCTGTACTACATCAGGTACGTCGCCCGAGGGAACATAGCGTGAAACCAGGCTCGCCACTTTATGCTGGTAACGAATCACCAGTAAGTTGAAAGCTTTTTGATCTCCCTTCTGTACGCGCTCGACAAGGACCTGGTCCGTCAACTGCTCGCTCATCCGAGGTAATGTCTCCCCAAATTTTTCATACGCATAAAGTAACTGCCAGCACATCTCATGGTTCTGAGCAAGCATGCGCTTAGAGTTGTGATGTGGTGCGAAGTTCACTTCTCGCCCTGATATTTACCGCTCCGATGGACATTACACAGGTTCTTCGTTTTCGTTCAGTGTAAGGAGCGTAAATCGCAGGCAGAGTAACCTATGACAACAGCTTTTTCATCATTAAATCCTTTAGGTTTAATAAGTTTGCTATAAAAAACCGCGCCAAAAGCAGCCCGGTTTTAACTCACTGATATTAAGTAACTTTGGGAAATCATCAGACAAAAACCTGCGCCAGATGTTTAAAATACTTCACAGTAACCCCCATTGCGCTTATGCTCAGCCCTATTCTTGTTTAGTAAATTAAACATTATGATGAATGCGAACCCGGATTATCAGTGTGATGTACTCATTGTGGGCAGCGGTGCTGCTGGCCTGTCGCTGGCGTTACGGCTGGCAAAACAGTACCAGGTGACAGTTCTCAGTAAAGCGCAGGTCAATGAGGGGTCAACCCTTTACGCCCAGGGCGGTATTGCTGCGGTATTTGATGAGACTGACAGCATCGAGTCACACATCGAAGATACGCTGATTGCCGGAGCAGGATTATGCGACCGTGAAGCCGTCTCGTTTATCGCCAGTAATGCCCGGCATTGCGTGCAGTGGCTGATCGACAACGGTGTCGCCTTTGATCTCGATCCGCAGGCGGCCGGCGACATGCGTTATCACCTGACGCGGGAAGGCGGCCACAGTCATCGCCGTATCCTGCACAGCGCTGACGCCACCGGCCATGCGGTTGAAACGACGCTGGTAAGCCAGGCGTTGAGCCATCCCAACATCCGGATTCTGGAACGCACCAACGCAGTCGATCTGATTCTTTCAGATAAAATCGGCCTGCCAGGCCCACGCCGCGTGGTGGGAGCATGGATCTGGAACCGTAATCGCGAACAGGTGGAAACCTGTCGGGCACGGGCCGTGGTGGTTGCAACTGGCGGTGCCGCCAAAGTTTATCAATATACGACTAACCCCGACATCGCCTCCGGTGACGGCATCGCGATGGCCTGGCGTGCCGGCTGCCGGGTTGCCAATCTGGAATTTAACCAGTTCCACCCGACCTGCCTGTTTCATCCGCAGGCGCAGAATTTCCTGTTAACCGAAGCGTTACGCGGAGAAGGTGCCTGGCTGTTGCGTCCCGATGGCAGCCGTTTCATGCCCGATTTCGATGAGCGTGCCGAACTCGCCCCGCGCGATATCGTCGCCCGGGCCATCGATCATGAGATGAAGCGGCTGGGCGTTGACTGTATGTATCTGGACATCAGCCACCAGCCTGAGGAGTTTGTTCGCGCGCACTTCCCGATGATCTATGAGAAGTTGCTGACCTTTGGCTTTGACCTCACTAAAGAACCCATCCCGATTGTGCCTGCCGCGCACTATACCTGTGGCGGCGTGGTCGTTGATCAGCACGGCCAGACCGATGTCAGTGGCCTCTATGCCATCGGTGAGGTGAGTTATACCGGCCTGCACGGCGCTAACCGCATGGCATCCAATTCGCTGCTGGAGTGTCTGGTTTATGGCTGGTCCGCCGCAGAGGAGCTGATTCGCACCCTGCCCGCCATCGAAGCCGTTACTGCGCTACCCGTATGGGATGAAAGCCAGGTCGATGACGCCGATGAGCGCGTGGTGATCCAGCATAACTGGCACGAGCTGCGGTTATTCATGTGGGATTACATGGGAATCGTCCGCACGACCCGGCGGCTGGAGCGGGCGCTGCGTCGCATCAACCTGCTTCAGCAGGAGATCGATGAATATTATCGTCATTTCCGCCTCTCCAATAACCTGCTGGAGCTACGGAATCTGGTGCAGGTCGCTGACCTGATGGTGCGCTGTGCGCTGGAGCGAAAAGAGAGTCGCGGCCTGCACTATATCCGCGACTACCCGGATTTACTGCCCGAGGCGCGGCCAACCATCCTGACGCCGCCGGACTACATAAAAAGGTAGAACTCCCGCGTCAGACTACACCACTCATCAGAATAGCGGGTGTCCGGCGTGCGGATAGCAAGGCGCTCCAGCAGGGTTTCCCCGGCCTGCGGCGACAGCCCCAGCAGGACGCGGTGCGGCGGACGATGGGCATATTCCGCCACGTCCAGCCGGAAACGCAGATGCCAGCCATCCGCCTGCGCCAGGGCGATGAATTCCTGGCCGGTCGCGGTGGGCAGCACCACGCAGAACATCCCCTCTTCTTCAATCAGTAATGCAGCGCTGCGCAACAGTGTCTGATGATCGAGCGAGGCAGTCGCACGGGCGCTGTCCCGTGCCGCAGTAGAACAGGCCACGCCAGGTGCAAAATAAGGCGGATTGCTGACGATTAGCGAGTAACGTTTATCGCACTGTTCAGCCCAGTCGGCGATATCACGCTGATGAACCTGAATACGTTCAGGCCACGGCGACTGCTGCACATTCTCCTGCGCCTGAAGCGCGGCTTGCGGTTCTAACTCAACCGCATCGATGTTGACCGGCGACGGCGTACGCTGCGCCAGCATCAGCGCGATAAGCCCGCTGCCGCTGCCAATATCCAGAATACGTTTTACCCCGGCAACCGGCGCCCAAGCCCCAAGCAGAATGGCATCGGTGCCCACTTTCATCGCACAGCGATCGTGCGCGACAAAAAATTGTTTAAAGGTAAAACCGTTCTTGTTTAACTGTGGCCGTTCACGCGGCTTATCCTGCATCATTCGTCACTACCATCGTTTTTTTCCTGCCGTACGGCAGCGCATGAGTGTAACGTGACAACAGAGGGAATTCACGCGGCAGACAACCCCAGGCGCAGCCGAAACGGATTAACAGATGAAGATTCAGTCTGATCTGTCTATAATCAGCGCCCCAAACTGAGGTAGACCATGACAGTAACCACATTTTCCGAACTCGAACTCGACGAAAGCCTGCTACAAGCGTTGCAGGAAAAAGGCTTTACGCGCCCAACAGTGATCCAGGCTGCTGCAATTCCGCCCGCGCTGGAGGGCCGTGACGTTCTGGGTTCGGCACCTACAGGGACCGGGAAAACCGCCGCGTATCTGTTACCGGCGTTGCAGCACCTCCTTGATTTTCCGCGTAAGAAATCTGGCCCGCCACGCATCCTGATTGTGACCCCGACCCGCGAACTGGCGATGCAGGTCGCCGATCATGCGCGTGAGCTGGCGAAACATACCCATCTGGACATCGCCACCATCACTGGCGGCGTGGCTTATATGAACCATGCCGAAGTGTTCAGCGAAAACCAGGACATCGTGGTCGCCACCACCGGCCGTCTGCTGCAGTACATCAAAGAAGAGAACTTTGACTGCCGCGCAGTAGAAACCCTGGTGCTGGATGAAGCGGACCGCATGCTCGATATGGGCTTTGCCCAGGATATCGAAACCATCGCGGCTGAAACGCGCTGGCGCAAGCAAACTCTGCTGTTCTCTGCCACGCTGGAAGGCGACAATATCCGTGACTTCGCCGAGCGTCTGCTGAACGATCCGGTTGAGCTGGAAGCGGACCCAAGCCGCCGTGAGCGCAAAAAGATTCAGCAGTGGTACTACCGCGCTGACGATCTGCAGCATAAGACCAAATTACTGATCCATCTGCTGAAACAGCCGGATGTGACGCGCAGCATCGTCTTCGTGCGTAAGCGTGAACGTCTGCATGAGCTGGTGAGCTGGTTGCACGAAGCGGGGATTCGTAGCAGCTATCTTGAAGGCGAAATGGTGCAGGCAAAGCGTAACGAAGCGATTAAACGTCTGAGTGAAGGCCGCGTTAACGTGCTGGTTGCGACGGATATCGCCGCGCGCGGCATTGACGTTGAAGATGTCAGTCACGTCTTCAACTATGACATGACGCGCACCGCTGATACCTATCTGCACCGCATCGGGCGTACCGGTCGTGCGGGCCGTAAAGGCATCGCCATCTCACTGGTTGAAGCGCACGATTTTGTGCTGCTGGGCAAAATCACCCGCTATGTTAACGAGCCGATCAAAGCGCGCGTGATTGATGAGCTGCGTCCTGAGACGCGGGCGCCAAGTGCCAAAACGACCGGCAAACCGTCGAAAAAGGTTCTGGCGAAGCGTGCAGAGCAGAAAGCCAGTGAAACAGAAAAACCGCGTGTGAAAAAACGCCATCGTGATGCCAAAAATGTCGGCAAGCGCCGCAAGGCAAGCGGCAGTACGCCAGCTAACGAGAATGCGGAATAAATCATCGCAGCTATAAAAAAATCGCCTCACAGGAGGCGATTTTTTTTATCTGATAATCAGTAACAGCCCTTTCACAATCTTTTGTCTGCCAGAGCGCTTTCTTCATGACACTGGCATCAGCGTGCCGGGAAGTTAACTGTTTATCTTATTCATAATATTAATAAAAATTGCTGTGTGCGCTTTGCGCTAATTTTCAGCAGCCGATAACTCAGGCTGCTTAAAGACTTTCAGTAAAGGTACGGGTAATCACGTCGCGCTGCTGCTCAGGTGTCAGTGAGTTAAAACGCACGGCATAGCCTGAAACGCGGATAGTCAGCTGCGGATAGTTTTCAGGATGTTTAACTGCATCTTCCAGCGTTTCGCGGCGCAGAACGTTGACGTTCAGATGCTGTCCACCTTCAACACGTACCTGAGGTTTGATTTCAACCGGCACTTCACGGTAAGCGAATTCGCCCAGCTCGCTGATGGCGACAACCTGATCTTCTTCGTAGCCCGCTTTTGCACACAGGCAACGCGCTTCGGCTTTCTCTTCGTCCAGCAGCCAGAAGGAGTTCAGTAGTTGTGAATTGTTTGATTGAGTGATCTGGATACCAGTGATCATGATTGCGTCTCCCGGGTAATACGTGGATAAATCAAATTTGAGGCCCCGGTATATCACCTATGATCTCGGACAGTTTTGACCTGTATCAATATTAATCAGGCATTCCGGCCGCTTTTAAGCTAACCCGTTGATCTCAATACCCCTGCCATCTAAACTTAATTTGTATTATTCAAATTATTTTTGCCTTCAGGTCAGCGGCAGGAACCGCTAAGCTTATGGCACTAACGTTAAGGGAGTTAAACATGGCTGAAAAGCTGACCTGGCACGACGTGCTGTCTGAAGAGAAAGAGAAACCCTATTTTATCGAGACGCTGAAGCAGGTCGCCGATCAACGCGCCGCAGGTGTCACGGTCTATCCGCCGCAGAAAGATGTGTTCAACGCCTTTCGCCTGACGGAGCTGGGCGACGTCAACGTCGTGATACTCGGTCAGGATCCCTATCACGGGCCTCATCAGGCGCACGGCCTGGCCTTCTCGGTACTGCCCGGCGTCCAGGTGCCGCCCTCTCTGCAGAATATCTATAAAGAGCTGATGCAGGATATTCCTGGCTTTCAGAAGCCCAGTCACGGCTTTCTTGAGAGCTGGGCAAAACAGGGCGTGATGTTGCTGAACACCGTGTTGACAGTTGAGGCGGGCAAAGCGCATTCCCATGCGCGATTTGGCTGGGAGACCTTTACGGATAATGTGATTGCGGCGATTAACCAGCACTGTGAAGGGGTGATTTTTCTGCTGTGGGGTTCACATGCGCAGAAGAAAGGCAGCATTATCGATCGCCAGCGCCATCACGTGTTGCAGGCACCGCATCCCTCGCCGCTCTCCGCGCACCGTGGCTTTTTCGGCTGCAAACACTTTTCAACAACCAATGAGCTGCTGAGCGCTGCCGGTAAAAAGCCGGTGGACTGGACGCCGGTTTTACCGGACTAACGCCAGAAAGCACACGGCCGCGTCAGAGCGCGGCCGTGTAACGGGATTCAGGCGTTGAATCAGCTTTTAGCTTTGGAAACCGCAACCATCGCCGGGCGCAGCAGGCGGCCATTCAGCGTATAGCCACGCTGCATCACCAGCATGACATGGTTTGGCTCAAACTCTTCAGACTCCATCATCGACATCGCCTGATGCACTTCCGGGTTAAACGGCACGCCGGTTTCGCCGACCACTTCAACACCGAATTTACGCACGGCGCCCAGCAGGCCTTTCAGGGTCAGTTCAATCCCTTCAATCATCGAAGCCAGCTGTGGATCCTCTTTGTTCGCCACTTCCAGCGCACGTTCCAGACTGTCGATCACCGGCAGCAGTTCGTTGGCAAACTTCTCAAGCGCAAATTTGTGCGCCTTCTCAACGTCCATCTCGGCACGACGACGAATGTTCTCAATCTCTGCCTGCGCACGCAGCTGGGCATCGCGCACACCGGTCTGCGACTGCGCTAATTCAGCTTCGAGCTGAGCAATACGCTCATCACGCGGATCCACCTCTGCCGCTGTCTCCGCTTCCTGAGGTTGCTGCTGATCCTGCTGAATTTCGTCTGAGACTTGCTCGTTTGGGGTGTTCTGTTCTTTACTACTCATGAATTTCTCCGCGTTTTGCACATTCATTTCGCTGGTTGGCTTATTATGGGGATTGGTATGACGGATTCAAGGGAACCTATCACATTGCCTTACCGTTTTGGCTTATAAGGAACACCGACCAGATGAACAAACACTTTAACTGCATTGGTATTGTGGGTCATCCGCGCCATCCCACCGCGTTAACCACGCATGAGATGCTCTGGCGCTGGCTGACAGCCAAAGGTTATCAAGTGATCGTTGAGAAGCAAATTGCGCAGGAGCTGTCGCTTCACGACGTGCAGACGGGCACGCTGGCGGAGATTGGTCAGCAGGCCGATTTAGCGGTCGTGGTGGGCGGTGATGGCAATATGCTGGGCGCAGCACGAGTGCTGGCGCGCTACGACATTAAAGTGATTGGGATTAACCGCGGTAATCTCGGCTTTCTCACCGACCTTGACCCGGACAATGCGCAGCAGCAGCTGGATGAGGTGCTACAGGGCAACTATTTCGTCGAGAGCCGCTTTCTGCTGGAAGCGCAGGTGTGCAAATCTGACTGCTCGCCGCGCATTGGCTCCGCTATCAACGAAGTGGTGCTGCATCCCGGCAAAGTCGCGCACATGATCGAATTTGAAGTCTACATTGATGAAGTGTTCGCCTTCTCCCAGCGCTCGGATGGGCTGATTATTTCGACACCCACCGGCTCGACCGCCTATTCACTCTCTGCGGGCGGCCCGATTCTGACGCCGTCACTCGAAGCAATCGTGCTGGTGCCGATGTTCCCGCATACGCTGTCAGCGCGGCCACTGGTCATCAACAGCAGCAGTACCATCCGTTTGCGCTTTTCCTCGCGTCGCAGCGATCTGGAAATCAGCTGTGACAGCCAGATTGCGCTGCCAATTCAGGAAGGCGAGGATGTACTGATACGACGCAGCGCCAACCACCTGAACCTGATTCATCCTAAAAACTACAGCTATTTCAATACGCTGAGTTCAAAACTGGGCTGGTCAAAAAAATTGTTCTGAAATGCGGCATCACCTCTTTACTGGATAAAAAACCAGTTTATACTGTATGAAAAACCATATGTGTTTATTCATACAGGTGAACCTATGCTGGCCCAACTGACCATCAGTAATTTCGCTATCGTTCGTGAGCTCGACATTGATTTTCAACGCGGCATGACAGCAATCACTGGTGAGACCGGTGCCGGTAAGTCTATCGCGATTGATGCACTGGGATTATGCCTGGGCGGTCGTGCTGATGCCGACATGGTGCGTCAGGGTGCCAGCCGGGCCGACCTCTGCGCACGCTTCCAGCTTAAGTCCTCCCCTTCTGCTCAGCGCTGGCTGATTGATAATCATCTGGACGATGGCAACGAATGTCTGCTGCGCCGGGTTATCAGCGCTGACGGACGTTCCCGCGGCTTTATCAACGGCACCGCGGTGCCGCTCTCTCAGCTGCGCGATCTCGGCCAGTTACTGATTCAGATCCACGGCCAGCATGCCCATCAGCTTCTGCTCAAACCAGACCACCAGAAACATCTGCTGGATGCCTATGCCGGTCACGACGATCTGCTGCAGCAAATGCGCGCCAGCTATCAGACCTGGCATCAGAGCTGCCGCACCCTGGCGCTGCATCAGCAGCAGGCGCAGGAGCGCGAATCCCGTCGCGAGCTGTTGCAGTATCAGTTGAAAGAGCTGAACGACTTCGCTCCGCAGCAGGGTGAATATGAGCAGATCGACGAAGAGTACAAGCGTCTGGCCAACAGCGGACAGCTGCTGTCGACCAGCCAGCAAGCACTGCAACTGTTAGCAGACAGCGATGACAATAATCTCAACAGCCTGCTCTACAGCGCGCGTGAGATGATTTCAGAACTGACCTCGCTGGATGAGAAACTGAATGGCGTTCACAACCTGCTGGAAGAGGCGGCGATTCAGCTGAGCGAAGCCAGTGATGAGCTGCGCCACTACTGCGACAGCCTCGATCTGGACCCTAACCGCCTGTACGAACTGGAACAGCGCATTTCGCGCCAGATCGCCTTAGCCCGTAAACATCACGTCACTCCTGAAGGGCTGCCTGAACTGCATCAGCAACTGCTGGCAGAAGCGGAACTGCTGTCTCAGCATGAGAGCGATCAGGAGAGCCTGCAATCACTGGTGGGTGAACACTATCAGGCAGCGCTGCAAAGCGCAGAGCAGCTGCACCAGCAGCGCAGCCACTATGCCGATGAGTTGCAGCTGCTGATTACCCAGAGTATGCATCTGCTCTCGATGCCGCATGGCCAGTTTAAAATCGCGCTGACCTTTAACCCGGATCAGCTGACCGCAGACGGTGCGAGCCGCGTCGATTTCCAGGTGACCACTAACCCAGGCCAGCCGCTGCAGCCGCTGGGCAAAGTTGCTTCGGGCGGTGAGCTGTCACGTATCGCCCTGGCAATTCAGGTCATCACCGCGAAGAAAATGGAAACGCCAGCGATGATTTTCGATGAAGTGGATGTCGGCATCAGCGGCCCGACCGCCGCCGTGGTAGGTAAGCTGTTGCGTCAGCTGGGCGAATCAACCCAGGTAATGTGCGTAACCCACCTGCCGCAGGTTGCCGGTTGTGGTCATCAGCACTTTTATGTCAGCAAAGAGACCGATGGTGCGATGACCGAGACCCATATGCAGCCGCTGGACAAGCGTGCACGTCTGCAGGAACTGGCGCGACTGCTGGGTGGCAGCGAGGTCACACGTAACACCCTGGCCAACGCAAAAGAACTTTTAGCCGCATAGCAGCGCACTTTTTTAACCGGCTGGGGTCATAAGCTTGCTCTGTAGAGGTTTCCAATAGCGAAAAGGTTTATTATCATCGGCACTTATGTCGCCAAAGTAATAAAGCCTGCCGCAGGCAGAGTTCAGATTTTGATGGCAAGAAAACCGCCTGTAAAAGGCGTTTGGCCCCGGAAAAGGAATGTATAGATGCGCTGTAAAACGCTGACTGCCGCGGCAGTAGTAATGTTGATGATGACCGCCGGATGTTCCACCTTAGAGCGCGTGGTCTATCGTCCTGATATCAACCAGGGTAACTATCTGGTAGCTAACGACGTAGCCAAGATCCATACCGGTATGACACAGCAACAGGTGGCTTACACCCTCGGTACGCCGATGATGAAAGACCCGTTTGGCAGCAACGTATGGTATTACGTGTTCCGTCAGGAGCCAGGCCATGAGCGCGTGAAGCAGCAGACGCTGACACTGAACTTTGATGGTAACGGTGTTCTGACTAACATCGACAATAAGCAGAATCTGACCAGAAACAGCGACTGATTAAACGTAAGAGCGTTTAAACGACAGACAGCAAAAAGGCGCACTGAGCGCCTTTTTTTATGCCCGCTATCCACTGAGCCTGAAGGGATAGCGACTTATTTTTTGCTTTCTGCCGCTCGCTCTGCGCGCTGACGGCGCAGCTCTTTGGGATCGGCAATCAGCGGACGATAGATCTCAATACGATCGCCCTCATTAACCTCATCACCCAGCTTCACTGGCCGACTGTAGATGCCGACTTTGTTACTGGTGAGGTCAATCTCCCGACGCAGTTCCAGTAGCCCTGACTTTTGGATGGCCTGCTCTACCGTACTGCCCTGCTCCACTTTCACGTAAAGCTGATACTGTTTTTCAGGTAAGGCGTAGACCACCTCAACGGAGATCTCAGGCACTGTAGACCTCTTTGGCTCGCTGAGTGAAAGCCTGCACCATGCTGTTGGCAAGCTCTTTGAAGATACGGCCAAAGGCCATCTCTACCAGCATGTTGGTGAATTCAAACTCCAGGCTTAATTCAACCTTGCAGGCGTCATCGCCCAGCGAGACGAACTTCCAGCCGCCGGTCAGCTTGCGGAACGGTCCATCAACCAGTTGCATATGAATGCTCTGGTTATCTGTCAGGGTATTGCGGGTGGTAAATGTCTTGCTGATGCCCGCTTTCGACACATCCACGGACGCAGTCATCTGATTATCTGACGCATCCAGCACGCGGCTTCCGGTGCAACCCGGCAGGAATTGCGGATAGGCATCCACATCATTTACAAGTTTGTACATCTGCCCGGCACTAAACGGGACCAGCGCCGAACGACTAATCTGAGCCATAATGGTTCCTGTTCATCACGAAACCGCTGAATAATAGCATTTTCAGCGATTAAACAAAAATGTCCCCGAGTGAGGGTGTGCTAGAATATCCCGTTTCCTGCCGCCCCGCTGGACTGGGGATGCGATAACCGACTAAGTGATGTAAAATACGCCGCACTATGACAAAGAAAAAAGCACACAAACCCGGTTCTGCCACTGTTGCCATGAACAAACGCGCCCGTCACGAGTACTTCATTGAAGAGGAGTACGAAGCGGGATTGTCGTTACAAGGATGGGAAGTTAAGTCACTTCGTGCTGGTAAAGCCAACATCAGCGACAGCTATATTCTGCTGCGCGATGGCGAAGCCTTTCTGTTCGGTTCAACCTTTCAACCCTTAGCCGTTGCCTCCAGTCACGTGGTCTGTGACCCAACGCGCAGCCGTAAGCTGCTGCTGAAGCAACGTGAACTCGACTCCCTGTATGGCCGCGTCAACCGCGAAGGCTACACCATTGTGGCGCTGTCGCTGTACTGGAAGAACGCCTGGTGCAAACTGAAGATTGGTGTTGCACGCGGTAAAAAAGAGCACGACAAGCGCGATGATATTAAAGACCGCGAATGGCAATTAGACAAAGCACGTATCATGAAGAATTCAAAGCGTTAAGCACTGGATTTTGAGTTGTTTTGTTGTTAGTATTTGAAGTTCTGGGGCTGATTCTGGACTCGACGGGATTGTGAAGCCTTAGGAGCATGCCGAGGGGCGGTTTGCCTCGTAAAAAGCCGCAAAAAAATAGTCGCAAACGACGAAAACTACGCACTAGCAGCTTAATAACCTGCTTAGAGCCTTCTCTCCCTAGCTTCCGCTCTTAAGACGGGGATCAAGAGAAGTCAAACCCAAAAGAGATCGCGTGGATGCCTTGCCTGGGGTTGAAGCGTTAAATCCAATCAGGCTAGTCTGTTAGTGGCGTGTCTGTTCGCAGCTAACCGGCGAATGTAAAAACTGACTAAGCATGTAGTGCCGACGGTGTAGTAATTTCGGACGCGGGTTCAACTCCCGCCAGCTCCACCAAAATTCTTCAAAGATGGTTCCAGTGCCATCCGCAGAAGTCCTAAGAGCCCGTATGGCACAAGCCCTGCGGGCTTTTTTGTGTCTGTAACCTTCCGATACGATCCGCCTGAATCCAGTGATTATTGGTATACGAATTGGTATACGCTAAAATGTATGCCAATTCCGTATACCAATTTTCGTAGGAAAGCCCCGTATGGCAAGGACAACGCGCCCTCTAACCAACACTGAAGTGCTTCGCTCAAAAGCCACTGACAAAGATATAACCCTGCATGATGGCGACGGGCTTTTTATGGTTGTAAAAACCACCGGCAAGAAGCTCTGGCGTTTTCGCTACCAGCGGCCAGCAACAAAGCAGCGCACCATGATTGGAATCGGTGCGTTCCCTGCTTTCTCGTTGGCAGATGCTAGGCGTCTACGCGCTAACTACCTCTCCTTACTCGCTAATGGTATTGATCCACAGACGCAGGCTGAACAGATCACAGAACAGCAGCAGATCGCGTTAGACAGCATTTTCTCAACCGTAGCCGCTAATTGGTTTACCTTGAAGCAGGCAAGCGTTACGCCAGACTATGCTAAAGATATCTGGCGTTCTCTTGAGAAAGATGTTTTTCCTGCTATTGGTGAGCTCCCTGTTCAGGAAATAAAAGCACGTAAGCTTGTAGAAGCACTTGAGCCGATTAAGGCGCGTGGTGCTCTTGAAACTGTTCGTCGTCTTGTACAGCGCATTAACGAGATTATGATTTATGCAGTTAATACCGGGCTGATTGATGCTAACCCTGCGTCAGGGATTGGGATGGCTTTTGAAAAGCCTAAGAAACAGAATATGCCAACGCTCCGACCGGAGGAGTTGCCGAAACTTATGCATTCCCTAGTGATGTCGAATTTGACCGTTCCGACTCGCTGCCTGATTGAATGGCAGCTATTAACTCTTGTAAGGCCCTCAGAAGCTTCTGGCTCTCGATGGGCAGAGATCGATCTCGATGCGAAGCTCTGGACAATTCCAGCAGAACGGATGAAGGCAAAGCGTGAGCACATTGTTCCTTTGTCACCTCAAGCGTTAAGTATTCTTGAAGTGATGAAGCCTATCAGCGCCCATCGTGAACATATTTTTCCGAGTAGAAATGATCCAAAACAACCAATGAATAGTCAAACAGCGAATGCTGCTTTAAAGCGAATTGGTTATGGCGGGAAACTTGTTGCACATGGATTACGTTCTATTGCTAGTACAGCTTTAAATGAACAAGGCTTCAATGCTGACGTAATTGAATCAGCATTAGCACATACAGATAAGAATGAAGTTAGACGAGCTTATAATCGCTCTACTTATTTGAAAAAAAGAATTGATTTAATGGATTGGTGGGGAAAGAAAGTATACAGCAATTTTCCAAATTAAATAATTAATAGTGATAGATGACATCATAACTTTTAACAAGATAAATTATGCGCCTCATAACGTTGTTTGAAGGCGCACCATTTAAAAAAACTAATCCTCAATTTTTTCTCTGGCTAATGATAAAAGTAAAATAACGTGTAAAAGCCTATCAGCGGTCATATAGTTGAAAGAATCTGCTGGACTGATACCATGGCATACATCATTGCGCAGATTCCATCCTCTTTGATCAGTAAGTAGTATTCGAAGGTAGAATGAGGCATTTATACCAAAGCAATTTTCAACTATTGGATCTCTTAGCAACTCATCAAATGTTTTTAAATGCAGACCTCCCATTCTGTTTTTTTTCAATGTCTCACCCCCCATGACTTCCACCAAACTTCTAATTGCAGCTTCTGCTTGCGGAATCAATATGTGTAGTGCTGTTACATATTCCATTTTTAAATAAGCATCAACACCTTTAAATAAGACATCCTTTTTTGAAACTTCAAATAAAGGTGACAACATTAAAAAGTCAATTAAATGCTGGGGTGTAATATTATATAACTCAATAGCTTTCTGTATTGCATGATTGAGAAAAAACGAATCAACATTCATATCTTGAGATAGCTGATGAATTATATTACCTTCCAAGTCGTTTTCTACATCTCCTATTTTTGCTACAGGCCTACCCTTATGATCCTGTAAAACCTTGCCAAAAAGGTAAGTCAAAGGGTATTCTTTTGCCATTTTTAAAACCTGATCTTCAATCAATTCTCTATTTGGAATAAATTTAACAGCAATTCTTGTCAATGCCAACTCATAACCACCACTCACAATTTCATTTAAGTAAGCTTCAAGTTCATCTTTAGGAATTGTCATTTCATGGGAAATACTATGCATATCATCAACAACATCTTTTCCGATTTGTGCAATTTTCTTTGCTATTCTTTCAGCATCATCTTTCATGTTGAATCTTATATAAACTTCATGCATGTGCTGTAACCACGAAGATATTTGTATAGCAGCTAGTCCATCACATGCATTTTCGAAACTACTGCCAACACTTTTTATAACACGAATAACTTCATCGTTCTTCCCTTTGCTGCGATAGTAGTTTGCCAAGGGAATACCAGCTGACTCACATGTCCATGGAGAACCGGATACTCGCGCTAAGCGCAATTCTAGATCACTAAGTAGTTTTGATTCTTGAGCCTGAGTTAAATGTTTGCACTTATTGATGACAAAAAGATCAAAACAAAACCCCCAAGTACCAGCCTTATCATCTACAGCTATGCTCTCCTCAAGTTTTATAGCGCTTTCTATTGTTTTTATTGTAAGTTCTGAGTTGTTAATTTTGGAAGCTACTTTGTATGCCCTAGTAATTTTTGTTATCGCCTCAGTTGGATATTTTAGAATTTCAGCGTCAACAACATCAATTAAACACTCAATATAATTTATAGCTACTTTATAATCCGGCTTGACGTCAATAGCCATTTCAGACAAATCCCAAACCAATCCATAGTAACGTGATTTTAACAAAGGATTTTTAGCTTTTTCTGCTCTTGAATTCCAGTAATCAATGATACCAGAATCTATCATTTTTATACTTGGGCTTTCATAAAAATTCCCGTCTTCACCTCTCCATACCATCATGGGTCCATAATATGTCCCCCAACCATTTTTTTTATCTAAATAATCCTCACAGAAGCCAAAGGCTAACCTTTCCGCTAAAGCTTGAAAACTGTTGTCGCCGTTTGTTTCACTATTTATTTTTGAAGATATTTCAAACTCACTTAATTGACAATCATGTTCGTCAAAGCTACTCATTAGCTCATTAAGATCTAAGCTCATTGTTCATCCCTCTTATGAAATGTAATTACTTATGTTTATCAATATCATTATATGTACTAATTAGCTCATATGAACTTAAATTTATGAGTATCAACACTACTTTAATGCGCGCGCGCAATCGTAGCCCCGCCACGCCTGCCCGCTTTATGGAGCGGTTTTCATGCACCTGCATGATTAGCTATTAGCCGCGCCGCTGCTGGCCTTATCTGCCGTTCCGGGGTGCCGGAGACTCATGCGTTTTCATGCAACATAGACATGCACTCACGCAACGGACGTAAAAAAAAAGCCCGGCACGGGCCGGGCTTCGGTGAATTTCTGTGTCTGTGGCTCAGAAAAGTTTGCGCTTGCGGCGGTCGGTTCTGGCTCCCCGAAAAGGATGCGCACCGCTGACGCTCAGCACGTCATCACGGAACATCAGCGGCTGATTTACGCTCGTCCATCGCTTAATCAGGTTCTGGACATATACGCGGTACAGCGTGTCCGCATCGTTCGCTCCTTCGATAACGCCCGGTGCATGGGTTGAGCCATTTCGTTCAAACTGGCTGTACTTCATCCTGAGCAGGCTGCCCAGTTCGGTGCCATGAATGATAAAGAAGTCATCAATAAGCGTATCAATGCGCTCATCCGTGATGCCCTCATGACAGAATACGTAAGCGTTAGCCTTGCGCCCGGTCACGTCGGCCAGCACCGGCAGCTGCTTTTCCTTTTCGGCAATCAGCCCGGCAAGGTCAGATGCCGTTTCCTGCTGCTCCAGATACTCCGCGCGCAGCGTCTTCATCTCCGGCGTGACGCTGCCGCCATTCTGTCCCAGCAGTTCACGAAAGCGTGCCCGGTTGTCCCGGCTTGCCTGCTCCATTTCGGCCTTACGCTGGCGCAGCTCGCTGAGGTTCTCAGCGGCGGCGTTCTCGGCCCGTCTTGCCTCCAGCCAGGCCAGCATCTTTGTATTGAGGTCTTCGATACGCAGCCGCCATTCAGAGGACAGCCCCTTTACCAGCTCGGTTGTGTGGCTGATAACGTCGGCCTCGGGTAACCGCAGGAGCCAACCAGCCTCCTTAAGTGGCCGCTGTGCTCTGGCCTGCGCCGTACCGATACGGTTGCCGGCGGCCTGAATCTGTTCGTCGGTCATCTGCTGCTGTGTCATGCTGTTTTTCCTCTCTGTCAGGGCTGTGCGTGGCGGTCTTTGCGGGCGCTGGCTGAACCATAGCGGCCCAGCGTCTGCGGCTGACGAACCGGCATGTTATTCTGCGGTTCCGGCTCTGCCGCTGCGGGCCTGTGCGGCTTCATGATGATTTTCTCAACGCTCTCCAGCGCGGTGAACGTGCAGGAGCAGTCGAGGTTCTGGCACTGGTACCAGGTACGCTTTACGGAGGGCGCTTCATAAGCGCTGGTGCGGGTGTAGGCCACCTGACCACATTCGGGACATTTCAGTGCCATCTCGTTTCCTGTCGGCTGGTTTCATTAAGTCAATTGTGCCGGGTCTGGCACAGTGGCTTCTACCGGAGGGCGTTGTATGACGGACCAGACAAAAGCATTACTTCTGGCGAGCCAGGAAAAGGTCTCACTGAAGCCTGTTATCAGCTTTCAGTTTTATATAAATCCTTCACTATTCTTCACCAGAGAGAAAAAAATAATAAATACAGTTAATTAAGAGGTGAAGAGTGAAAAAGTAATGCTTCACCCTCTGTTCACCATCGTTCATCAGCAGGATTTTGGCCTTATCAACTATTTAGAACGATTGGTTTTAAAAGCCGCCTACTAATGGAGCTAAAGTTATTGGATAAAACCTTATCAGTACTTTTTGGTGCTATCTGGTACTGTTCACGTACACACACATTTTTTGTGGTTTTTATGTGGTCGTTCAGGCAGATTTCTGTTGTTGTCACCGGCAAAAATATTCGCAAAATAAAGAGCTACCCGATGCCGTACACACCTGTGCGGCGCTTCACGGACACGTAAGAGGTAGCTCATGCACACGAATTTAAACGCTCATTCATCCGCCCCGGCGGTCCCTGCCATGCCGGTATCATTCCCGGTCCAGGAACGCTTTATGCGCCTGCCGGAAGTGATCCACGTCTGCGGCCTGTCCCGCTCAACCATCTATGACCTCATCAGCCGCAATGCTTTTCCGGCGCAGGTATCGCTTGGCGGCAAGAACGTCGCGTGGCTTGCCAGCGAGGTCAGCGCCTGGATGAATGCACGCATCGCCGCACGCGGTCAGGAACGTGCAGCATGATCTCCACCAACTCTTGAGATTTTCCGCCATGCTGCATTTTCCTTTGTTCCCCGGCTTGCACGCCGGGGCCATTCCCTGGTACAGTCTTTCTGCTGTCGCAAAATCGGCAGCCGGGATTGGCGTCCTGAATACAACGTTGGCGACACCAGACGCGCCTTGCGTCTTTTTTTGTGTCTGTGCCCTGATGCACCCATTTTTCGGGCGACGGTTCTGTATCTGTCGTACCTACCGCGTAATGGTGGCTCAGGCGGGGGCTTCTCACGAAGCGCCGGTTTCCAATGTTGCCGGTTACGCCAACCCCGTCTGGGCTACCACCAGTGAAATTGGCGTTTCCGGTGGTGGCTGTAAGCTACTAACATTGGAGACTGCTATCATGGCTACGGTCCTTAATTCCCCATACCCTCAGTTTGTTTTCGTCTTTGCCGCCGTGCGCCGTACTGAGCGCCAGCAGCGTATTCACATTCTCCGCACCGTTGCCGCTGACGAACGTGCCGCCCGCCTGACGCTTGCCCGCGATTACGTGCTATCCCTTGCTGCCCGCCTGCCGGTCCGGGAGGTGCGCGCATGACTCACGCCACCATTTCCCACGCAGACCTGTTACGCCTTGAACACCTGCGCAACGCCGGGCGCTTTATCAGCGACATGACCCTGCTTCAGGAGTGCCACGAACAGCCACCGGCCACACAGCAGGCGCAGCTGAATTCGCTGATTTTCCTCATCACCGAGCAGCTGGACGGAGTAGTAAACCGCTGTCAGGACGGCTGGATGAACGGGGAGGTTGAGCCATGAGCACACGTACCCTTTCCCCCGAACTGCATTCCGCGCTTTCACGCCGCGCGGTGGCCTGCGCCTGGCTGAGCGTCTGCCGCGAACAGAAGCGCTATCCCGGCCTGACACTGGCGCGCCTTGAACACGCCATTGAAACCGAGCTGGAAGGCTTCTATCTGCGCCAGCACGGACGCCAGCGCGGTCAGGAAATTGCCTGCGCGCTGCTCGACGACCTGCTGGCCGCCGGACCGCTCAAGTCGGCCCCGTGCCTGAGCTTTCTGGGGCAGGTGGTGATGGATGAACTCTGCGGGCGTCTCAAAGACACGCCGGTGCTGCACTGAGGGAGAAAAGAACAATGAAAATGACCGTATCAGACGCGGCAAAGGCCGCACAGGGCCAGTGGCCCCGTATCCTGCCCGCACTGGGCGTGAAGGTGGTGAAGAACCGCCATACCTCCTGCCCGGTATGCGGCGGAACCGACCGCTTCCGCTTTGACGACCAGGAGGGGCGCGGCACGTGGATTTGTAATCAGTGCGGTGCCGGTGACGGCATGGACCTGGTGAAAAAGGCCCTCTCACTGAGCCTGACCGAAGCCGCTGCGCAGGTGAACGGCCTGACCGGCAACCTGCCACCGGCCGACAACACGGCAGCTACCAGCGCGGGCGAAGATAACGAAGCCGCCCGTGCCGCCGCCGTGAAGCAGGCGCAGCAGCTGGTCAGCACCGCGCAGCAGGCAACCGGCAACACCTACCTGTCCCGCAAGGGCTGGCCGGAGCAGTCCTGCCTGACGCTGGCCAGGCCGCAGAAAGTCGCGCTCACGGCGTATCGTGCCGGTGACCTGCTCGTTCCCCTGCACGATACGGGCGGGCAGCTGGTGAACGTGCAGCTGATTAACGCCACGGGTGAAAAGCGCACGCTGAAGGGGGGACAGGTAAAAGGCGCGTGCCACATTCTCAGCACCAGTAAACCGGCAGCGCGCATCTGGCTGACGGAAGGCTACGCCACCGGCCTGACGGTGCACAATCTGACCGGGGATGAGGTGTGGATTGCCCTGTCGTCCGTGAACCTCCTTTCTCTGGCTGGCCTTGCCCGTGAAAAGCACGCCACGCTGCCGCTGCTGATTGCCGCCGACCGCGACCTGAACGGCGACGGCCAGGCTAAAGCAAAGCAGGCCGCAGAAGCCAGCCGCGCCGCCGTGGCCCTGCCTCCGGTGTTCGGCGACTGGAATGACGCCTTTATGCAGCACGGTGAGGAAAGCACCCGGCGGGCGCTGGCCGGAGCCGCCACGCCACCCGCCGCCAGTCCGTTCGACGTGATGAGCGAGGCGGAGTTTTCGGCCATGAGCGCCAGCGAAAAGGCGGAGCGCGTGGCGGAACACTACCGCAGCGCGCTGGCCGTGGACGCCAGCGGGGAAATTCTTTCCCGCTACCGCTCCGGCGCGTGGAAGGTGATTTCCGGGAAGCAGTTTGAGCGCGACGTGGCGAAGCTGTTTCAGCGCCTGCGCGCGCCGTTTTCGGCGGGCAAGATTTCGGGCGTGGTGGACACGCTGAAGCTGATGCTGCCGCAGCAGGCCGACCCGGCGCGCCGCCTGATTGGCTTCCGTAATGGCGTGCTGGACACCCGCACCGGCGGCTTCAGCCCGCACAGTAAAGACTTCTGGCTGCGCACGGTCAGCGAGGTGGACTACACAAAGCCCGTTCAGGGTGAAACGCTGGCAGAGCATGCGCCGCACTTCTGGCAGTGGCTCGACCGCGCTGCCGGACGGGACCCGGCCAAACGCGACATTATTCTGGCCGCGCTGTTTATGGTGCTGGCGAACCGCTATGACTGGCAGCTGTTTCTGGAAGTCACCGGCCCCGGCGGCAGCGGTAAAAGCATCATGGCGGAAATCGCCACCATGCTGGCCGGAACGGACAACACCACCTCCGCCACCATCGAAACGCTGGAGTCGTCCCGCGAACGCGCGGCTTTGATTGGGTATTCGCTGATTATCCTGCCCGACCAGGAAAAGTGGAGCGGCGACGGCGCGGGCATCAAGGCCATCACCGGCGGCGATGCGGTTTCCGTGGATCCGAAGTACCGCGACGCCTACTCTACTCACATTCCGGCTGTGATTCTGGCTGTCAATAACAACCCGATGCGCTTCACCGACCGCAGCGGGGGCGTGTCGCGCCGCCGGGTTATTCTGCACTTCCCGGAAATCATCCCGGCAGACGAGCGCGACCCGCAGCTGAAGGAGAAAATCAGCGGTGAGCTGGCCGTTATCGTGCGCCAGTTGATGCAGCAGTTCAGCCAGCCGCAGCAGGCCCGGTCGCTGCTTCAGTCGCAGCAGAACTCCGACGAGGCGATGCGCATCAAGCGCGATGCGGATCCGATGGTGGACTTCTGCGGCTACCTGTTCACGACGCCGGAGCCAAACGCGCTTTACATGGGGAACGCCAGCATCAGGCCGCTTCAGCCAAGACGTTATCTCTATCATGCCTACCTGGCCTACATGGAGGCCAACGGTTACAAGAATCCGCTCAGCATGAAGATGTTCGGCCTTTCGCTTGAGAGCATCATGCGGGAATACGGACAGCACTACATGAAGCGGCGGACAAAGCTGGGTATGCAGACCAATCTGGACCTGACGGAAGAAAGCAGCACCGACTGGCTGCCGAAGTGCGACGATCCGGCAGCATGACTATCAGAACCGGCGAAAGCCGGTTTTTTTATACCTGAACTTCACCGTTGATGAATGATATCCTTCACCCTACACCTATCATTCATCAGGTAATTTACTGATATATAACAATAAAAATAAAAAATGAACAGTGTGAATGATTTTCCACAAAATCTTTTTTTACTCTTTACCATTCTCAATGAACGAATGATATATTTGTTCCGCAAAGTGCCAAAAGCTGACATACCATACATAGTTCTCAGAGTGCATAGCTCATGAGTTATGTTTCAAACTGAAAGAATTAAAATTTGATGTTGAAATTCAATTTTACTATGGTTAAATTGAAAAACATGTCTAAATTAAAGTTAGCAGGGTTAGCAAAAAACCCGAATACCGTAGAGAATACGGTAAGATAAATTATCCTTTTGAGGTAGTAGAATGGAACTACTGAACTTATCTCCAACAAAGTTTGAAAATTTAACTTTTGATGTCGTCAAGGCCTTGGGATTAAGAAATCCAGTTTGGAGAACACCTGGTAGTGATTTAGGTCGTGATATAGAAGGTGATTATTTTATATCTGATTTATCTGGTCTTTATCAAAAACAAAAATGGTACATAGAGTGCAAACGTTACACATCCTCAGTTGATTGGCCCACTATTTGGAATAAAATTGCTTATGCTGAGACTCATGTTGCAGATGTACTGTTATTTGTAACAACCTCTTCACTGTCACCGCAAGCAATAGATCAAGTAAGAATCTGGAATAAAAAAAATAAAAAACCCACCATTAGATTTTGGGGTGCAGTAGATGTTTGTGCAAAATTGAATTTATACCCACAAATTGCAAAAAAATATGGTCTAAAACCTGACACAGATTCTAACATTGAATTTTTTGCCCCATCAATAGATCTTCTTCTTAGAATAACAAACTCATTATCTCCGGAAATTGGTGAAGTTTCACAGGCGAGACTATGGCTATTACACTCATTTAGTGAGCTAGTTTCTCAAAGAATGTTGGATGCAAATACAGGCCATGGATTCTTTTTTAAAGAACATACTGCAATTGATTACTTTGATTGGATTGATGTAGCCAAAGTAAACTTAAAGCCTTTCGATAAATACTCTACTAGGGTGCTTCTTGCATACCTGTTCTTCGTTCTAAAAGAAGCCCCATCAATCTTTGAAAAATCGCCATATTCGATCCATCTTCTACTACCTAGAGAACTAATAGAGTCAGAGGTAAACCATATCAATATAATTTCTGATTTATCAAACTTTACGATAAGCACAATGCAAAAAGAAATTGTTTTAGAATTAATTTAAAAGGTCAATAAATGGACAACAAAGAAACTTTGTTTTTAATCCAAAATATTACTCATCAAGCGATTAACCCGATGAGTGGGGTTATTGGTGCGCTTGATAATCTAATTGATGGCATTGTCCCAGAACATAAAAGAGAACAGCGTTTGCGCAGAGCTAGATCACAATTAGAATATACAGTTTCACTCATACGAAATCTTTCTTATTTTGCAGAATATGCTTCTGGAAATACAGCATCAATATCACATTCGTCTATCAAAACCACAGTTATACCTCAAGCAATCATTGAGTCTGCACAATTTTTCCAAGATCAGGGTCAGCATGAACATATTAGAATTGAATTAGAAAACAGAACAGTTCAAAACTGTGTTAGTGGTGACCCTAATCTATTAAAGCAAGTGTTCATGAACTTAATTGATAACGGTGTAAAATATGGCAAACCAAACACCACATTAGTAATAAAAAACAACATACAAAAAAAATCAAATGATCTTATTATCACTTTCGAAGGCTACAGCGAGCCTTTCTCCAATGATGAGGACTTATTTGAAATTGGATATAGAGCTAAAAGCGCAAAACAAAGAACATCATCTGGTTCAGGCCTTGGCCTTCATATATGTAAGTTAATTGTAGAAAATGCATTTAGAGGGTCAATCTCAGCTCATCATTCATTAGCAGGGATGACAAAGTTTGAAATTAGAATACCAAATGGGTTTTTAAAATGAAAAAAATTCTTGTGCTTGATGATGAACCAATGTTCCTTGATTGGATAGAGGATTTCAGCGAGTCATTAGGCTTTTCAGTAAAATTTATAACATCAGTTAATGATGCCTATGAAGAACTCAATAATACTAAAATTGATGAATATTCAGCCTTAGTTTTAGACTTAAACGTACCTGTTTCAACAGAACTTGAAGCTTCGATAAAACAAAAAGAAAAGGTCTTTCAGGAATTCAGAGGTTTGTTTATAGCTCAACAAGCTAGAACAAAAGGCATTAGTGGAAGGAAAATTATAGTTTATTCAGTGCATGATAACGCTGAGGTTGAAGAAATATGTAAGCGACTAAATGTTTCATATATACCTAAAGGTAGAGCTAAAGTTCTAAAAGACAAACTTCAGTCAATACTATCTTCTTCTTGATTTTTTAAGCAAAAAACACAAGCTATATTACCTCAGCTTGTGTTTTTAAAAAATCTTTAATAGCACTCATCTAGTATAATAATGATGCATTACTTCTTCTTACATCACAAATTCAAAACGGGCGTTTTGAGCCCCGCTTATAGATTAACTTTAAATGCACTGATTTGCACAATGAAAGAAATTATTTAAGATGAACATTCAAATTTCAGCTCTGCAAATCACTTCAGTTAACATCAAATGCGCTTGTTTTAGAAATTTTGATGTTAGGATGTAGGTTATGCACTCCTCCATAACAAGCATAAATAAAAGCAATTGGTATACGTTTTGGTATATGCTCACAATTTTAATTAGTAAATATCCTTTATATACAGATAGATAAATTTGCAATTCAGACTCCGCCAGCTCATGAGAACCTACAAGATGCAAATCTTGCTGGCTTTTGTGTCTGCGTTCCTACTTAAAACATACCCTTCGACTGACGCAATGGCCGCTTCATCGTCTGACTAACTCCATAAACTAACGAAACTGGCTAGCGCCCTGCTGTGTGAGTTAATCCCTATAGTTAGTGACCTAAGTATATTATTTTAAAAATAAATAATGAATAATTCAGATAACGAAGCTTTAAAGAAACAGTATTTATTTAAGGCAGATCTGAGCAAGGCACTTACCTGCCTGATTTAAAAAGGATGTCATTCACACAGATGGAGTTGAATCATGGATGATGGGTTAAAAATAGTATTGTCTCCTGTCCAGCTTGCTGCTGTCCTTTCTGACAAATCAGTCACCGAATCAGAGACAATGTCTAACCGTCTTATGGGCGGGCTGGGGCTGGTAATGGGAACGCTGGAACTGGCCGGGGCAACTGCACTTTGTATCGCTCCCGAGCCTACAGGCTTAACAAAGGCGGCCTGCATCATTGTTGGCGCGCACAGCATGGACAGTATTAATACCGCAGCAAATCAGGTTCTGAGCGGCAAGAATGTTCGTAGTGCAACATATCACGCCGCCATTGAGATGGCGAAACAGTTTGGCGCCGATGAAGATACAGCGTGGAAAGTAGGCCTGACCGTAGATGTGGGCGTGCCGATAGCTTTTTCTCTTGGACTTGGCGCGGCGAGAATTGCTGCCGTTCGTGTTGGCCGAATCAAATTAATTGAGCATGAATCTGTCTCTGGATCAAAACCGGGCGGGCATACGCTTTTAAAGCATATTGGAAAATCACCCCATGAACTTCATGAAAGAATTATCCAATCCAATGGGGTATTGGATCTATCTGGTTCGTTCTCGTCGCTGGAGATTGCCGAAGCAGCCATATCAAAGGCACTTCATAACAATCGGGAGTGGATAAAACTATGGGCTGCAAGTAAACCACGACATAACATGACGATAAGTTACGATGTGGGTAAAACCGTTGGTTATGTTGTTCAGAAAGGGAGCAACACTACGTATAAAGCAACTAAAATCAGAGTTGCGCTGAAGTATCAGACTTACAATAACAAACCTTATTATATAATTACTTCTTTTCCAGATAAGTGAGTTGATCATGAGCCGCGCACCTCTTGCCCCAAACTTAGATTTATGCATTGTGGGAACACTTAATCAGGACTTCGACGTTATCACTGGCGCTGATACGATGGATGGTGCCATTGATGTAGTCGTTGACGAAGCTTCTCCAGAAGAAAGATGTGATTTACGTAAAGAAATTACTGAGTTTCTCAAGCTGTCAGAAGAAGAGATAAAGGAAGAGTTTTCTCAGCGCTGGCAAGATATTTCACCTGATTACGCCAGCAGTTTTTTGCTCTATTTCCTTGAAAGCATCAAAAGATACGATGAAAGATGATGTTGCGTGCGCGCCCATTCGTGAACTGATTGGTAGGTTTGACCTTCGATGTTGCTGTACCTGTTGCTCTTTCTCTGGGGGCTGGAGCAGTTAGAGTTGCAGCCATTCGCACAGGACGCATCAAACTTATTCAACATGAATCAGTAACTGGTCACACGCCCGGAGGCCATGCAATTTTAAAGCATATTGGTAAAACCCAGCATGAATTAGCAGCCCGGTTAAAAAGCACAGAAAATATGGCTCGCCCGCCAAATGCCATTAGTTCTTTCACCAATATAGATCTGGCCGAAAAATCAGTATCCGATGCCATAAAGGTTAATAAAGAGTGGATAAAGATTTGGGCGGCAAGCAGACCAGGATATAATTTAAATATCAAATATGACACCGGGAAAGCAATTGGCTATTCCCTGTTCAGGGGTGTTCAAAAACTGACTCCGGCAACGAGAGTCAAAGTTGTTCTTAAATATGAATTGTACAACGGCAAGCCTTACTATATTCTGACTGCATTCCCGGAGGTTTAAATTATGTTACTAACTACTAATATAGATATTCTGATTGAAGGGACATTAAATCAGGACTTTGACTTTATTACAGGTGCTGACACCATTGATGAAGCTATTGATATTTATACAGCTGAATTAACACTCCAGGATCGTGAAGATCTAAAAAAAGAAGTGATGAACTTTCTGACATATGACGATGAAATGATAAAATCAGAGTTCAGAGACAGGTATATTAACGCCTTTGCACCGGAAGATGGTAAAGGGTTGCTTCTGCGAATACTCGAAAGCATCAACAAGCATAGTGACCATGGCAATCCCTTATAAACGAGCATTGGTGTTCGATGGAGGGTTACCAGAACTTCGTCGAACTCCTCAAAGCCCGCGAGATAAACGTACTGCGGGCTTTTTGTGTCTGTGCAGCCCTGCGGCCTTCCGTGCGAATGCGCTTCAGGCATGTCTATCAACATTTTCTGCAACGTCATTACCATACTCCCTTCCCCCTCCCCACTCCCCCTTTAC
>NZ_CACSJS010000004.1:0-458873 GCF_902706165.1 Pantoea sp. 18059 | reverse complement strand
CTGAAGGGACGTTGAAGACTACGACGTTGATAGGCCGGGTGTGTAAGCGCAGCGATGCGTTGAGCTAACCGGTACTAATGACCCGTGAGGCTTAACCTTACAACGCCAGAGGCGTTTTTGAGAGACACAATTTTCAGCCTGTACCGGATATATCTGCGCGGCCTTACGGGCGGCGCGGAGACAGAATTTGCCTGGCGGCTTTAGCGCGGTGGTCCCACCTGACCCCATGCCGAACTCAGAAGTGAAACGCCGTAGCGCCGATGGTAGTGTGGGGTCTCCCCATGCGAGAGTAGGGAACTGCCAGGCATCAAATTTAGTGTGCTGATATGGCTCAGTTGGTAGAGCGCACCCTTGGTAAGGGTGAGGTCCCCAGTTCGACTCTGGGTATCAGCACCAGTTAAGACACGAGTTCGGTAAATAAAAGAATTTGCCTGGCGGCTGTAGCGCGGTGGTCCCACCTGACCCCATGCCGAACTCAGAAGTGAAACGCCGTAGCGCCGATGGTAGTGTGGGGTCTCCCCATGCGAGAGTAGGGAACTGCCAGGCATCAAATAAGAGAGAGCCCTTTGCGTATGCGAAGGGCTTTTTTCGTTGTGGCAAACCGCGATAAAACTCCCTCTTCACAGCGTATCTGTCTGTCTATTCATAACAGCAACAGGTCAGTAAGCATATTAAAGCGGCTGTTCAGTCCATAAAAAACCCGGCACCAGGCCGGGTAGTGAGATAACTGAACGTCTGATCAGTGAATAACCTGCGATAGAAACGCCCGGGTACGCTCCGATTTTGGATTCGCAAAGAACTCCTGCGGTGGCGCGACTTCGACGATCTCTCCCCGATCCATAAAGATCACCCGGTCAGCCACCGTTCGGGCAAAGCCCATCTCATGCGTGACGCACAGCATAGTCATCCCATCCTCCGCCAGACCAATCATCGTATCCAGCACCTCTTTAACCATCTCAGGATCCAGCGCTGACGTGGGCTCATCAAACAGCATAATTTTGGGCTTCATACAGAGTGAGCGGGCGATGGCGACACGCTGCTGCTGTCCGCCAGAGAGCTGGCCCGGAAACTTATGTGCATGCTCGGCAATACGCACGCGTTGCAGATAGTGCATGGCCAGCTCATCAGCTTCCTTCTTTGGAATCTTTCTTACCCAGGAAGGTGCCAGCGTGCAGTTTTGCAGTACGGTCAGATGTGGAAAGAGATTGAAGTGCTGGAAGACCATACCGACTTCGGTGCGCACGCGCTCAATGTTACGAACGTCATCATTAAGATGGATACCGTCAACAACAATGCGGCCCTGCTGATGCTCTTCCAGATGGTTGATACAGCGGATCGTCGTCGATTTGCCGGAGCCGGAAGGTCCGCACAGTACGATGCGTTCACGGGGTTTAACCTGCAGGTTGATGTCTTTCAGTACATGGAATTGCCCGTACCATTTATTCACGTTCTCAAGCGAGATCATCAACGCGTCGGAAGAGTGTGTCATAGAGTCAGTCATGTAAAACCTCAGTGCGATGTACGCCCGGTGTGAAAGCGCTTTTCCAGATACTGGCTGTAGCGCGACATGCTAAAACAGAAGATCCAATAGACCAGTGCAGCAAAGACATAACCTTCGGTCGACATCCCCAGCCAGGTCGGATCGACCGTTGCCTGCTGGACGCTGCTGAACAGATCGAAAAGACCAATGATGATGACCAGGCTGGTATCTTTAAACAGTGCGATGATGGTATTGACCAGGCCGGGAATAGTGAGCTTCAGCGCCTGGGGCAGAATAACCAGCATCTGCGTCTTCCAGTAGCCCAGCGCCAGAGATTCGGCTGCTTCGTACTGACCTTTCGGCAGTGCCTGCAGGCCACCGCGAACCACCTCTGCCACATAGGCGGACTGGAACAGAATGACCCCGACCAGCGCGCGCACCAGCTTGTCGATGTTAGTGCCTTCAGACATAAACAGCGGCAGCATCACGGATGACATAAACAGCACGGTAATCAGCGGCACGCCGCGCCAGAACTCAATAAAGATAATCGACAGCGTGCGCACGACCGGCATGCGTGAGCGACGGCCCAGCGCCAGCAAAATACCCAGCGGCAGCGCACCGGCAATACCCACTGACGCAATAATCAGCGTCAGCGTTAATCCGCCCCATTGACGTGTTTCGACACGTTCCAGCCCCAGATAGCCGCCATACAGCAGAAACCAGACAATCACCGGATAGATGACAGCCCAGGCAGCAATGTAGCGTCCACGATACGGCAGGCTCTTCAGGAACATCGGCACAATCGACAACAGGCCGATCACCAGCGCCAGGTTAATACGCCAGCGCAATTCATGCGGGTAAAGCCCATACATGAACTGGCCGAAACGAGCATGGATAAAGACCCAACAGGCACCCTCTTTGGTGCAATCGGCGCGCGTGGTGCCGATCCAGTTTGCCTGAAAGACCAGCCAGTTCAGCGCGGGTGGAATGACGTGCCAGATAACCCAGATGCAAAACAGCGTCAGTAGCGTATTAAACCAGCTGGAAAACAGGTTTTTACGAGCCCAAAACCAGGCGCGACTGACCAGAGTCGTCGGGACGGGGGGCGTTTCATGCGTAGTCACAGACATAGTTATCCCGTTCTCTTAACGCTCAACCAGCGCAATTTTGCGGTTGTAGAAGTTCATAAGCATTGATATCAGCAGGCTGATAATCAGGTAAACGCCCATCGTGATAGCAATCGTCTCGATGGCCTGACCGGTCTGATTAAGTACCGATCCGGCGAACAGCGACACCATATCGGGATAACCGATAGCGGCGGCGAGTGAGGAGTTCTTCACGATGTTCAGATACTGGCTGGTCAGTGGCGGAATAATGACGCGCATGGCCTGAGGAATAATCACCTGGCGCAGCGTAACCGGATTAGGCAGCCCCAGCGACCGCGCTGCTTCATGCTGACCATAGGGTACCGACTGGATCCCGGAGCGGATCACTTCAGCAATAAACGACGACGTATAAATCGACAGTGCCAGCGTCAGGGCTGCCAGCTCCGGTATCATCACCGAGCCGCCACGGAAATTGAAACCGCGCAGTTGTGGCACATCCCAGTGCGTGGCTGGGCCAAACCCAAGGTGTGCAAGCAAAGGAAAGAGAATCAGCATCGCAACGGCAGCGGGCCATGTGCGACGTAACTGACCGGTTTTCAGCTGATGTTTACGGTTAAAGCGGTACAGGCCATAGCTCACAGCCGCGGCCAGAAGCAGTGCAATAACAAACGGCCAGCTGCCTGCTGCATAGGTCGGCCATGGAACGTAGAGTCCGCGATTACTGACATATGCCAGGTCAAAAGCATTCAGCGCCTGACGTGGGCCCGGTAGATTGCGTAAGACTGCAAAGTACCAGAAGAAGATTTGCAGCAGGGGTGGGATATTACGGAAGGTTTCGATATAGATATTCGAGAGTTTCCGCAGCAGCCAGTTGTCAGAAAGGCGGGCAAGACCGACCGCGAATCCGAGAATCGAAGCGAAAACAATACAGAGTGCAGAGACCAGCAGCGTGTTGGTTAATCCGACCAGAAACACGCGCGCGTAGGTATCTCCCTCAGTGTACTCAATCAGATGCTGAACGATGCCGAAACCGGCAGTGCGCTCAAGAAATCCAAACCCCGATGTAATACCGCGATTAGCAAGGTTAATAATGGTGTTATGCACCAGATAACCCACCACACCAAGCACCGCGACGACGGCGATGAGCTGATAAATCCAGGCGCGAACCGTGGGATTACCAAATGAAAAATCCCTTTTCACGGTTGGGCGTTGTGACATGTTGAAACCTCAGTAACGAAAGCTGGGGTAGGGCACCACAGAATAGGGTGCCCGATTAGTGAGGTCTGTTAACGTACCGGTGGTGCGTACTGAATACCGCCCTGGTTCCACAACGCATTCTGACCACGTGCAATCTTCAGTGCGCTGTCTTTACCGACGTTACGGTCAAAGCTTTCCTGATAGTTACCCACCTGCTTGACGATGTTGTAGGCCCACTTGTTATCCAGCTTCAGATCCTTACCAAAATCACCTTCGGCGCCCAGGAAGTGTGCCATGTCTGGTGTGGTTGGCTTGGCCGTCATCTGATCAACGTTCTTCGAGGAGATGCCCATCTCCTCCGCATTCAGCATGGCGTAGAGCGACCACTTCACGATGGTGAACCAGTCATCATCACCACGACGCACCAACGGCCCCAGCGGCTCTTTGGAGATCACTTCGGGCAGAACAATAAATTCGTCCGGTTTGCCCAGCTTAATGCGTAATGCGTAAAGCTGAGACTGGTCAGATGCCAGCGTATCGCAACGTCCGCTATCCAGCGCTTTAGCCGATTCATCAGAGCGGTCAAAGGTCACAGGCGTATATTGCATTTTGTTGGCTTTAAAGAAGTCCGCTACGTTCAGCTCGGTGTCGGTTCCCGCCTGAATACAGACAGTGGCACCATCCAGCTCTTTCGCACTTTTCAGGCCGGCCTTCTGGTGAGTCAGGAAGCCGATACCGTCGTAATAGTTCACGCCCGCAAACAGGAAGCCCATGCCGCCATCGCGCGATGAGGTCCAGGTGGTATTACGTGAAAGCACATCCACCTCGCCGGACTGCAGAGCGGTAAAACGCTCTTTCGCGGTCAGCGGGGTATATTTCACTTTGGTCGCATCACCAAACACAGCGGCAGCCGTCGCACGACACACATCCACATCGATACCGGTAAACTTGCCGCCAGCATCTGCATAGGAGAAGCCCGGCAAGCCGTCACTGATACCACATTGAACAAAACCTTTTTTCTTTATCGCATCCAGTGTGGTGCCTGCGTGTGCTTGCTGAGCAACGGCAACCAGCGAGGCAGCAGCGATCAGCGTAGAGAGCATCATCTTTTTCATAAAGCATCCTGTGTGGCGGGATCATGTTGTTATGTTTGCGCACTTTAGTGTGCGTTTTTCCTGTCTGTGGCGGTCAGCCATCCACGACTCTGCAAAGCTGATGCCAGGTTTGCAGGTTCCTGAATTCGTATGAAAGAACGGTTAATAATCGGAAGCACTTAGAAAGTTCCGCTAATATGGCGCACCAAAAGGAAGCAATGCGAGTCGACCCGATCACATTTAGTGCAAATAGTTTCACTATGTGGGAGCAGTGTGAGCATTCACTCAGGCAGAAATGTATGAAGAGATTGCGTTACTTTTTAATGCGCAGAAAGTCACATACCCAGCAGTGGCAGGGATGTGAAGCGAGGTGAGGGTCAGGCAGGCACTAAGTCAAATCACAGCGGGCGAAAGCGAGAGGGTGAAATATCACGCCAGCGATTGCAACTACAGTTACCATATTACCGGAAACTGTTTCACTATCATTACCGTGGCTTTGTGCGTCGACGCACAAATAAAAACGCCAGCCCGAAGGCTGGCGTGATTTACAGACAGAACTAAAAATCAGTTCATGCCGTATTTTTTCAATTTCTTACGCAGCGTACCGCGGTTGATACCCATCATCAGGGCAGCACGGGTCTGATTGCCACGGGTATACTGCATCACCATGTCCAACAGAGGCTGCTCGACTTCAGCCAAAACCAGCTCATACAGGTCGCTCACATCCTGACCATTCAGTTGAGCAAAATAGTTCTTCAGTGCCTGTTTAACCGAATCACGCAAAGGTTTTTGAGTTACCTGATCCTGTGAGTTAACGGTTGAAACGGTCAGTACGTCAGAATTTACGCGTTGTTCGAACATAGTTCTTTCAGCTCTTTATTTCGTTACGCAAGATTTTCGAAGTATGCCTCCAACGCCTCCAGCTGTTCGCTGGCATCCTCAATGGCGTTGAATGTGCGCCGAAACTGGTCATTCGGGGCGTGCTCCTGCAGATACCAGGAGACGTGCTTTCGCGCTATACGGTATCCCTTGCCTGAACCGTAAAAGTCGTGCAGCTCACGTATATGCGAAACAAGCAAGCGCTTGACCTCTGCCATCGGCAGCGGGGCAAGCAACTCCCCAGTGTCCAGATAATGCTGGATTTCCCGGAAGATCCACGGTCTTCCCTGAGCAGCACGTCCTATCATCAGAGCATCGGCCCCTGTATAGTCGAGCACCGCTCTGGCTTTATGCGGGTCAGTTATGTCTCCATTCGCGATAATCGGAATGGAGACACTCTGCTTAACTGTCCGAATGCTGTCATATTCAGCTTCTCCGTTGAACAGGCAGGCACGAGTGCGACCATGTATCGTCAGAGCCTGTATACCGCAGCGTTCAGCCAATTGGGCAATCGCGACACAGTTCCTGTTTTCAGGATCCCAGCCAGTACGAATTTTCAGCGTAACCGGCACATTCACTGCATTAACCACTGCGGAGAGAATTGACTCCACCACGGTGGGATATTGCAGCAAGGCTGAACCCGCCATTTTGCGGTTAACCTTCTTGGCAGGGCATCCCATATTAATGTCGATGACCTGTGCACCAGCCTCAACATTAATGCGTGCAGCTTGCGCCATTTCACTGGGATCGCAACCGGCAATTTGCACGGCGCGAATGCCTGGCTCATCGCTGTGAACCATACGTAATCGAGATTTGTCGCTAGCCCAGACTTCCGGGTTTGAAGACAACATCTCAGAAACTGCCATGCCTGCACCCATTTCGTGACACAGCGCCCTGAACGGCCTGTCGGTAATACCGGCCATCGGTGCTGCAATCAGTCGATTTCTCAGCTGGAGGTTTCCAATACGCATGAAGTCAGAATGGCCATACTGTGTCTGCAAGGCGGCGTATATTACGCATTTTTGCAGGAAGATGAAAGGCCAAACTTTGAACAATCAGCAAGAAAGATCAATGAAATCCGGGTCATGATCGATGCGCATATTTATTAAGCTTAAATATCAATGAGTTAACAATTTATGCTGAAATTGTGAGCAAAAGTTTTTCCAGAAAAGTACGTCAATTCGCCAGATAAAAAACGTCACATGCCGTGATTAACGATACAAGCATCCATTTCAAATCGGGAAAGCCCGCAACTTACGCTACGGGCTGGCTGAATGTTCTGTTAAGGCACTTTGTTACGGGCAGCGCGATATCAGAGGCGGCAGACAGGCGCTATATTCAGGATTTAATCCCGGTAATCCGGCACCACTCCTCTTTAACCGCAACCGGGTCGAGCGTGAACTCGCTGACATACGCTTCGCAGACGCTCTCTGCCTGGCTCTCTAACACGCCCGAGAGGCCCAGATGACCGCCAGACTTCGGCAGTACGCTGATCAGCGGGGCCAGTTCACGTAGCGGGCCGGCCAGGATATTGGCCACCACCACATCAGCCTGCAGATTTTCGGGTTGCTGGTGGGGCAGATAGAGTGACAGGCGATCAGAGACGCCGTTGCGCTCAGCATTATCCCGGCTGGCCTGAATAGCCTGCGGATCGATATCAATCCCGATCGCCTGAGCCGCACCCAGCTTCAGTGCGGCGATCGCCAGGATCCCCGAACCACAGCCGAAATCGATCACCGTTTTGCCCACCAGATCCAGCCCGTCAAGCCAGGTAAGGCAGAGTGAGGTGGTCGGATGCGTGCCGGTCCCAAACGCCAGGCCGGGATCGAGCATCACGTTGACGGCATCAGGATCCGGCACATCACGCCAGCTCGGACAGATCCAGAGCCGCTCACCGAAGCGCATCGGATGGAAGTTTTCCATCCATTCGCGCTCCCAGTCTTTATCTTCGATCTGCTCGATCCGGTGACGAAAACCGGCGCCCAGCAACGGATGCTGCGCCAGTTCGGCGGTAATCGCGGCCATATCAGTTTCTGCATCGAACAGGCCGATAACATCGGTATCGCCCCACAGGCGGGTTTCACCTGGCAGCGGCTCATACACCGGCGTGTCGTTGGTATCCTGAAAGGTCACTGAAACCGCACCGATGTCCATCAGCGCATCGCTCAGCGTTTCTGCGTGTTCACCTGAGCTATTAATTTTGATTTGAATCCACGGCATAACGTCTCTCTTTCCGTCAATGTTGCGGCGCGTCGACCGTTTGCGGCGCGCGTCCAAACAGGTTGCCCACTAAAAATGCCAGCAGGCTTAAAAGCAGTGAGGGCACAATGGGATGAAAACCCAGAATCTGCAGGTTCAGGCTCGCCAGAAAAGCGTAGCAGCCTCCACCCACCACCATGCCGGTGATGGCGCCTGCGGCATTAGCGCGTTCCCAGTAGAGACCCAGTACCAGCGGCCAGAGGAAAACCGCCTCAAGGCCGCCAAAGGCCAGCAGGTTGAGCCAGATAATCATATCGGGTGGATTCCAGGCCGCAATCAGCAGCAGGAGACCCAGTGCGAACGTAATGGTGCCAGATAACAGCCGCAGCCGCGTCTCATTTTCCATCTGCTGTGGGGCAACACGCAGATAGAGATCTTTGATCAGCGTAGCCGAAGCCTGTAACAGCTGGGCATTAATGGTCGACATAATGGCGGCCATGGGGGCTGCCAGAAACAGTCCGGCAGCTAACGGTGGCAGCACAGTGATCATCAGGGTGGGTATAACACTATCCGGCACGGTCAGATTCGGCAGTATCGCCCGGCCCAGCGCACCGGCCAGATGCATTCCCAGCATCAGGATCACCACCACAATGGTACCCAGAATAATGGCCCGATGGACTGCCTTGCTGTCTTTATAAGAGATGCAGCGCACCGCAGTATGCGGCAAGCCAATCACCCCAAAGCAGACCAGCACGACAAATGAACTGAGGAAGGTCGGCGTTATAATCTCACCCGGTCCCTGCGGCGACAGCAGAGCGGGATCAATGTCATGCAGTTTCTGCACGGCCGTGCTCAGGCCGCCAGCCTGATGAATCACCGCGAACAGCAGCAGAAATGTGCCAATCAGCATCACGATGCCCTGCATGGCGTCATTGAGAACGCTGGCACGGAACCCGCCAAAAGCGGTGTAGAGCGCAATAGTGCCGCCAAAAATCAGCAGACCCGTGTCATACGGGATGCCTGCGGCGGTTTCGAGCAGCCGCGCGCCGCCAATAAACTGCACCGTCATGGCACCGATAAAGGCAACCAGCAGGCTCAGACTTGCCAGCCAGATCAGCAGCGGGCTCTGATAGCGGGCGTAGAGCATGTCATTCAGCGTCACCGCATTATGCTTACGCGCCAGGATGGCAAACTTTTTCCCCAGCACACCCAGCGAGAGCCAGACGGCGGGCACCTGCACCATCGCCAGCAATACCCATCCCAGCCCATATTTGTAGGCGGCACCGGGACCACCAATAAACGAGCTGGCGCTGATATAGGTGGTGGTGAGCGTCATCGCCAGCACAAATCCGCCCATGGAGCGGCTGCCAAGGAAATATTCAGTGAGGAAGCTGCCCTCGCGCCTTTTGCGCACGGCAAACACCGACAGCGCGGCAATTAGCACCAGATAAATCAGTAACGGCAGGATAATTTCACTGTTCATTTGTGTCCTCCAGCGGCATGTCGCGGAAAATTAACCGCACCATCATCCAGCACAGGAATATGAACAACAGGGGAGCAAACAGGCAGGAGAGTTCAAACCAGCGCGGCAGGCCGGTGATACCAATTTCACTGCCACCCAGCCAGGCAGAAAGCCCCCAGGCTGCGAGCCAGAGCAGGGTGAGGTAGAGCGACCAGCGCGCCTCTTTATGTGCCTGTATAAAACGAGCATCCATGATTCAACCTTAACGCCAGCGGCAAAAGAAAAAGGCCGGATTAACCGGCCTCTGACTGACTCAGCGTTGCGTTTACTTCTCGTGCAAGCCGAGTTTTTTCTCCAGATAGTGGATATTGGTACCACCGTGCTGGAAGTTTTCGTCGGACATGATTTTCATCTGCAGTTCAACGTTGGTTTTGATACCGTCGATGATCAGTTCCGCCAGCGCATTCTTCATGCGGGCGATAGCCACGTCGCGCGTTTCGCCATAGGTGATCAGCTTACCGATCATGGAGTCGTAATACGGCGGTACGGTGTAGCCTGAGTAAATATGCGACTCCCAGCGCACGCCAAAACCGCCTGGCGCATGGAAGCGGGTGATTTTACCCGGACTTGGCAGGAAGGTGACCGGATCTTCAGCGTTAATACGGCACTCGACCGCATGTCCGCGAATAACCACTTCGTCCTGTTTGATCGACAGTGGCTGACCCGCAGCAATGCGCAGCTGCTCTTTGATCAGATCCACACCAGTGATCATCTCGGTCACCGGATGTTCCACCTGAATACGGGTGTTCATCTCAATGAAGTAGAACTCACCGTTTTCGTACAGAAACTCGAAGGTACCTGCGCCACGATAGCCAATCTCAATACAGGCTTTGGCACAACGATTGCCGATAAAGCTGCGCTGTTCTTCAGTAATACCTGGGCCTGGCGCTTCTTCAACCACTTTCTGGTGACGACGCTGCATAGAGCAGTCACGTTCGCCCAGATAGATCGCGTTGCCCTGGCCGTCAGCCAGAACCTGAATCTCGATGTGGCGCGGATTCTCCAGATACTTCTCCATGTAAACCATGTCGTTGCTGAAAGCCGCTTTGGCTTCCGCTTTCGTCATGTTGATGGATTGTTCCAGATCTTTGTCGCTGCGCACAACGCGCATACCACGACCGCCGCCGCCGCCAGAGGCTTTGATGATGACCGGATAACCGATGCGCTTCGCAAAGGCACGGTTTTTTTCCATATCATCGGTCAGCGAACCGTCAGAACCGGGTACGGTTGGGACGCCTGCTTTCTTCATCGCATTAATCGCAGAGACTTTGTCGCCCATCAGGCGAATGGTGTCTGCTTTCGGACCGATAAAGATAAAGCCGGAGCGCTCAACCTGCTCAGCAAAATCGGCATTCTCAGAGAGGAAGCCGTAGCCAGGGTGAATCGCCACCGCGCCGGTGATCTCTGCAGCAGAGATCAGCGCCGGGATGTTGAGGTAACTTTTAACTGACTGCGCCGGGCCGATGCAGACGGTTTCGTCTGCCAGCAGCACGTGCTTCAGGTCACGATCCGCGCTTGAGTGTACCGCAACAGTCTTGATGCCCAGTTCTTTACAGGCACGCAGAATGCGCAGCGCAATCTCACCACGGTTAGCAATAACAATTTTATCCAGCATGATCTGCCCCGTTACTCGATGATAACCAGTGGCTCGTCAAATTCGACCGGCTGACCGCTTTCAACCAGGATAGCTTTCACTACACCTGATTTGTCAGCTTCGATCTGGTTCATCATTTTCATGGCTTCGACGATGCACAAGGTATCGCCGGCATTCACTTTCTGGCCGACTTCCACAAAGGCTTTCGCATCCGGGCTCGGCGTACGGTAGAAGGTCCCTACCATTGGTGAACGCACGATGTGACCGCTGATTTCAGCCGGTGCCGCTTCGGCAACCGCTGCAACAGGAGCAACAGCTGTTGCCAGAGCAGGCTGTTGAACCGGCGCAGCGTAAGTCTGCTGCATCATCGGGTAACCCACGTTTGCAGGTGCACGGCTGATGCGAACGGACTCTTCACCTTCAGAAATTTCCAGCTCTGAAATGCCAGACTCTTCAACCAGTTCGATCAGTTTTTTAATTTTACGAATATCCATGAGTGGGGTTCCGTACTCAGTTTGATTAATTAGTTTGAGACAGGCGTTTTACTGCCGTTTGTAAAGCCCATGTGTAGCCGTCAGCGCCAAGCCCACAGATCACGCCAGCAGAGACATCAGAAAGATAGGAGTGATGGCGGAAGGGCTCGCGGGCATGCACGTTGGAGAGATGAACCTCGATAAACGGTATTTCTACCGCCAGCAGGGCATCACGTAGTGCGACACTGGTATGGGTAAACGCGGCAGGATTAATAATGATGTAATCCACATTGCCTTTGGCCTCATGAATGCGATCAATCAGCTGAAATTCAGCATTGGTTTGCAGGTGGCTCAATTCCACATTCAACTGGTCTGCCTGACGTGTCAAATCGTCAACGATCTGACGCAGCGTGGTATGACCATACTTCTCAGGTTCACGCGTTCCCAACAGGTTCAGGTTGGGCCCGTTTAAAAGCAGAATATGTAATTTATGCGCCATCGTGCTGCCATCTCCCGCAATCATTGAGGCATCGCGTAAAATACCTTGCGAATCTTCATTTGTCACCTTTGAGAATGAAAAAGAAGACCCGACGAGCAATAAAGCCGGGCATTATATCCGTTTCGTGTCATTTCGCAGCAAAATACTGGTCTTATCTGCGAAGATGATCGGATGTGGCCAGCGGGCCACATCTTTTATCAGAAAAGTGCAGAGGAAAACAACGGGTGAAGCGCTAGCGAGGCCACCATTTGAGAAATTTTTTGTAACGCCAGGCTAACAGTATTGCAGCAAGTAGTGCGTAGATAAGTGGCTGGGGTGACACGGTTTTCACTGACCAGATATAGTGAATCGGCACCAGAATGGCCACCAGATAGACCGCGTTGTGCAGGGTTTGCCAGCGCTTACCGAGCTTGCGCTGAGCGCGCTGAAACGACGTCAGCGCCAGGGCCAGTAATATCAGCCAGCTGATAATCCCCAGTGTCAGATAGGGACGGGAAATCAGCTCGCTGCCCAGCAGACGCAGATTGTCAGCGCCCAGCTCCAGCAGGTAATAGCTCAGCAGATGGAGGGAAGCCCAGACAAACGTCCAGACGCCAAGCAGACGCCGGGTGCGGATTAACAGCGGTTGCCTGCCATAACGTGCCAGCGGTGAGACCAGCAGCGTACCCAGCAGCAGTTTCAGCGCCATGCGGCCGGTAAAATGCTGAATATCTTTTGCCGGATCCGCACTCAGGCCGCCCTGCATCGCGGCAAGAACCAGATAAACCAGCGGCAACAGGGCCGCCAGATGCAGAATCACCTTAAGCCAGGTGATCTGTTTTATCGACAGGCGTACCACCTAGTAATTCTCCCGTAAATCCAGGCCACGATAGAGCGACGCAACCTGTTCGGCATAGCCGTTAAACAGCAGCGTTGGCTGACGTTCGACCTTCAGACTGCCGCCCGGGCCAATAAATCGCTCAGTGGCCTGCGACCAGCGTGGATGATTAACATGCGGATTCACATTGGCATAAAAACCATATTCATCTGCGGCGATCTGGTTCCAGGTCGTTGGCGGCTGATTTGCGGTCAGGGTGATTTTGACAATCGACTTAATGCCCTTAAAACCATATTTCCACGGCACCGTCAGGCGAATCGGCGCGCCATTCTGCGGCGGCAGCGCTTTGCCATAGACGCCGGTGGTCAGAATGGTCAGCGGATGCATGGCTTCATCCAGACGTAAACCTTCGACATAGGGATAATTGAGTCCGCCGCCAATAAAGCGATCTTTCTGACCTGGCATCTGCTCAGGATCGTACAGCGTCTGGAAGGCGACAAAACGCGCTTTGCTGGTGGGTTCCGCCAGAGAGATAAGCTTATTCAGCTCAAAGCCTATCCAGGGCACCACCATCGACCAGGCCTCCACGCAGCGCATGCGATAGATTCGCTGCTCCATGGCAAACCGTTTAAAGATGTCATCCATATCCAGGGTCACGGGCTTAGCCACTTCGCCATCAATGGTCAGTTTCCAGGGCTCTGTTTTCAGCGTACCGGCATTGGCGGCCGGATCGGCCTTATCCAGCCCGAACTCATAGAAGTTGTTATAGCCGGAAACTTTATCCGCAGGCGTTAAGGTCAGATCGGCCTGATATTGCGCTGGTTTGGTAAAGTCCAGCGGCCGGCCTGCTGGCGCGGGTGGGCGATCGTTGCCTTTGAACCAGCTGAGAATATCGGCTTGCGCCACGCCCGGCATACCCATCGCCGCTGCGCTCAGTCCCAGCGTTTTCAGCACCTGGCGGCGCTTCATGTTAAAAATGCTTTCCGGCGTTACGTCGGCTTCGGTCAGACGGGGTGTGCGTTTCATGGTGCCCTCTCCAGACAGGATGTCATTAACCAGCATGATGACTATTACTGATATCAGCCAGTTTCGCCCTGAAAATGTGAAATTTCCTGGCTGGCCGGTACGATGAGAATGCACCGAAAAGTGCCAGGATCAACGTCAGCGATGATATCCCGACGATATACTTCGGCTTCATACGTCCCGGCGCTGTCGGCAACGGCAAATTATGCTATTTTTGCTCGCGTTTTCGTCAGGCTGACGGTACAAGGTTGGGTGATCCGGTTATCACCGCAGTAATACAGGCACAGGGATGCGATTAACCACAAAATTATCTGCGTTTATTACCTTTTTAAGCCTGCTGGCCATGTCGTTGATGCTGGCAGGCTGTGCATTCAGTGTTTTCTGGTTCAGTCATCAGCGGGTTGAACATCGGGCGCAGATACTGGCGACCGAAGTGGATCAGGCGATGTTCACCCAGACGCCGGCAGAGCTGCATGTCTGGCTCACGCGTATGATGCCGATAATGAATGCCGAGCAGATTTCTCTTCACAACGGCAGGCAGACTTTCCTTACCCTCTCCCGACACGAAAACCAGATGCTGGAAGACGAGCCTAATCGTTTTATCCAGGTCGATGTGCCTTTGATGCACCAGACGGGTTTAGAGCTGCGGGTCGTCACCCTTGATCCTGCCAAAACCTGGCTGCGCTCCATTACCGGCACCTCTACGCTGGGCATCCTGTTTACCGTCATGCTGGTGATGAGTCTGGTGCTGCTGCTGATGCATCGCTGGCTCAGTCGGCAGTGGCGCGGTATGGAGCATCTTGAAGTGCGGGCAGAGGCGATTATCAGCGGTGAGCGCGGTGTAATGCCGAAACGCGGTGCGGATGAGTGGCCACCGAGAGCGAGCCGCGCACTGGATGTGTTGCTGGCGGATCTGCAGGAGGCGGGCGAGCAGCGTCTGCGTATCGACACGCTGATCCGCACCTTTGCTGCGCAGGATGGACGCACCGGTCTCAACAACCGGCTGTTCTTTGATAACCAGCTCGCCACCCTGCTGGAGGATCAGGAAGCAGTCGGCACCCATGGTGTGGTGATGATGGTGCGCCTGCCCGATCTGGACACGCTGAAGGATTCGCTGGAGCCGGGGCTGGTTGAGGAGTACCTCTTCAATTTCGTCAACATGCTTTCCACCTTTGTGCTGCGCTATCCTGGCGCCCTGCTGGCACGCTATTTCCGCAGTGATTTTGCCGTGCTACTGCCGCATCGCAGTCTCAAAGAGGCAAACAGTATTGCGGATCAGCTGATCAATGCTGTTGATTCCCTGCCGCCGATGCGGCTGGTTAATCGTGATGATCTCATCCATATCGGTATCAGCGCCTGGCACAGCGGGCAGACTGTGCCGCAGGTGATGGAAAATGCCGAAATGGCTACCCGACGTGCGGCACTGCTGGGCGGCAACAACTGGACCAATGGTGCCGGAAATCCGCAGGACGCCGGGCGGGGTAGTGTGCGCTGGCGAACCCTGCTGGAGAACACGCTTAGCCGTGGCGGCCCGCGGCTCTATCATAAACCCACCGTCAATATTGAGGGTAAGGTACAGCACCGGGTGATGCTGACCCGCATCTTCGACGGCGATAAAGAAGTGCTGGCCGCAGAATATATGCCCCTGGTGCAGCAGCTCGGCATGGCTGATGGCTGGGATCGCCAGTTAATGACCCGCATTGCGGCACTCTCTGAACTCTGGCCAGAAGAGACGCTGGTGATCCCGGTGACGATTACCTCGCTTCTTCAGCGCTCTTTTGTCCTCTGGCTGCAGAACATGCTGCTGCAGTGCCCGAAAGCGCAAAGAAAACGATTTTTATTTGAACTTGCCGAGGCAGATGTTTGTCAACACATCAACCGTTTAACGCCAGTTTTCCGCGCACTTAAGGCTTTTGGCTGTCGGGTTGCGGTAAATCAGGCGGGTTTAACCGTGGTAAGCAGCGCCTACATACGACAGCTGCCGCTGGAACTGATCAAGCTTGATGCCGGTCTGGTACGCAATATTGAGCGCCGGACTGAAAATCAGCTGTTTGTGCAGAGTCTGCTGGAAGTCTGTAAATGTACGGGCATTCAGGTGTTTGCTACCGGTGTCCGCACTAAAGCGGAGTGGCAAACCTTAGTCGCGTTGGGCGTAGCAGGTGGGCAGGGCGACTTTTTTGCTCCCTCGCTTCCGGTTAACAGTAACGTGAAGAAGTATTCACAACGTTACCGTATTTAATGAATTGCGGTCGTACTGACGGAAATTTACGGTTTTTTTTAATGTTTATCCGCGTCTGAACCTCTGAACTTACTGCCGGAAATGTTAGATTTTATGTCGGACAGGGCGAGGGGAAATAGCGTGAAATGCAGTGCTGATGGCGTCTGGTCGCCATTCTGCTGTTGTGGATCGCCAGTTCAGATGACTTAAACGCAATCAGGCGTCTTTTTTCACCGAAGCAGAACGTTTTTGCGCCTTGTGGCAGCTTCGTGTGGTTGGTAAAGTAAGCGGATTTTATTTTCCGCCCCCAGCTTGCAGGATTACCCCTTAGTATGTTTAAAAAATTTCGTGGCATGTTTTCCAACGACTTGTCCATTGACCTGGGTACCGCGAATACCCTGATTTACGTGAAAGGACAGGGCATCGTACTGAACGAGCCCTCCGTCGTCGCTATTCGACAGGATCGTGCCGGTTCACCGAAAAGTGTTGCGGCCGTGGGTCATGAGGCCAAACAGATGCTTGGCCGTACGCCAGGCAATATCGCAGCGATTCGTCCGATGAAAGATGGCGTTATCGCTGACTTCTTCGTGACCGAAAAGATGCTGCAACACTTCATCAAGCAGGTTCACAGCAACAGTTTTATGCGTCCCAGCCCGCGTGTGCTGGTCTGCGTACCCGTCGGGGCAACACAGGTTGAACGCCGCGCGATTCGTGAATCCGCTCAGGGCGCAGGCGCGCGTGAAGTGTTTCTGATTGAAGAGCCGATGGCTGCAGCAATTGGTGCGGGTCTGCCCGTTTCAGAAGCGACCGGCTCAATGGTGGTGGATATTGGTGGCGGTACCACAGAAGTGGCGGTGATCTCGCTGAACGGTGTGGTCTACTCCTCGTCAGTGCGTATTGGTGGCGATCGTTTCGATGAAGCTATTATTAATTATGTGCGTCGTAACTACGGTTCACTGATCGGCGAAGCGACCGCAGAACGTATTAAGCATGAGATCGGTTCAGCCTATCCGGGTGATGAAGTCCGTGAGATCGAAGTGCGTGGTCGTAACCTGGCAGAAGGTGTACCGCGCGGCTTTACACTGAACTCTAATGAAATTCTGGAAGCGCTGCAGGAGCCATTAACCGGCATCGTTAGCGCGGTGATGGTTGCCCTTGAGCAGTGTCCGCCTGAGCTGGCTTCAGATATTTCGGAGCGCGGCATGGTGCTGACCGGCGGTGGTGCGTTACTGCGCAACCTGGATCGTCTGCTGATGGAAGAGACGGGCATTCCGGTTGTGGTTGCTGAGGATCCACTGACCTGTGTGGCTCGCGGTGGCGGCAAAGCGCTGGAAATGATCGACATGCATGGCGGCGATTTGTTCAGCGAAGAATAATTGCCTCAACCGGCTAAGAACGCAATGATCATGCGAGGGAATGGCATGTGAACCGGCGCAATCTGTGCCGGTGCAGTGCGTTCAGCCCAGGGAAGCACGGTGTTATGCCGTCGCTTCCTCTCCTGTTGTCGAGGATCACGCAGATTATATGAAGCCGATTTTTAGCAGGGGACCTTCCCTGCAGTTGCGTCTATTCCTGGCGGTTATCGTGGCGATTGCCATTATCATTGCCGACAGCCGTGTGGGTTCTTTCACCCAAATACGCAACTATCTGGATACGTCGGTCAGTCCGTTTTACTTCCTGGCCAATGGGCCACGTCAGTTGCTGGATGGCGTGTCAGAGTCGCTGGCGTCGCGTCAGCAACTCGAGCAGGAAAACAAAGCGTTACGTCGTGAGCTCTTCCTGAAAAACAGTAACCTGCTAATGCTGGGGCAATATAAGCAGGAAAACGCACGCCTGCGTGAACTGCTGGGTTCACCGCTGCGTCAGGATGAGCAAAAGATGGTGACACAGGTCATTTCTACCGGCACCGATCCTTACACCGACCAGGTGGTAATCGACAAAGGCAGCGTTAACGGCGTCTATGAAGGCCAGCCGGTCATCAGTGATAAAGGGGTAGTCGGTCAGGTCATCGCTGTCGGACAACTCACCAGCCGTGTTCTGCTGATCTGTGATGCGTCACATGCCCTGCCGATTCAGGTGCTGCGTAATGATATTCGTGTCATTGCCGCAGGTAACGGTTGTACTGAAGATCTTCAGCTTGAGCATCTGCCGGGTAATACGGACATTCGGGTCGGCGATGTGCTGGTGACTTCAGGTATCGGTGGCCGCTTCCCTGAAGGCTATCCGGTGGGTGTGGTTTCCTCGGTAAAAGTGGATACCCAACGCGCCTATACGGTGATTCAGGCGCATCCGACCGCGGGTCTGCAGCGTCTGCGTTACCTGCTGCTGCTGTGGGGCGCCGATCGCAATGGTGATATGCCGCTGCCGCAGGATGAAGTTCATCGCGTTGCGAACGAGCGTCTGATGCAGATGATGCCGCAGGTCTTACCGCCTGCGGGAGAAATGGGCCCGCCTGCGCCTGCCGTACAGATGGGACCGCCTGCACCGTCAGCCACCAGCAGCAGTGGACAAAGCAACTCCTCGCGTTCACGCGGGGGGCAGCCTTGAGTCGATATCGCAGCCAGGGACGTTGGGTCATCTGGCTCTCTTTCCTGGTTGCGCTTGTCCTGCAGATCATGCCCTGGCCGGATGAAATTTATATGTTCCGGCCCTCATGGCTGCTGTTGATCCTTATCTATTGGGTGCTCGCACTGCCGCATCGGGTCAATGTCGGTAGCGGATTTGTGCTGGGTGCCATCATGGATCTGATTGCGGGTTCCACACTCGGCGTGCGTGCGCTGGCGCTCAGTATCATCGCCTACCTGATTGCCTTTAAGTTCCAGTTATTCCGCAACTTAGCGTTGTGGCAGCAAGCGTTAATGGTTATGGTGCTGTCGCTGGCGATGGATGTGATTGTCTTCTGGGCTGAATTCCTGGTAATCAACGTTTCATTCCGACCTGAAATTTTCTGGAGCAGTGTCGTCGACGGTATTCTCTGGCCCTGGCTATTCTTATTAATGAGAAAAATTCGTCGTCAGTTCGCTGTTCAATAAGGAAATTTATGGTAACCCTCTATCTTGCTTCCGGTTCACCGCGTCGTCGTGAGCTGTTAACTCAACTTGGTCTGACATTCGAGCGCATCGTGACTGACGTTGAAGAGCAGCGTCAGCCGAACGAAGCGGCGGAGATCTATGTCCGCCGTCTGGCCAATGATAAAGCGCAGGCGGGTGTCAAACTGGCCGCGCAGGATCTGCCGGTGCTGGGCGCGGATACGATTGTGGTGCTGAATGGCGAAGTGCTGGAAAAGCCGCGCGATGCCGCTGATGCCCGCGCGATGCTGTGCAAACTCTCTGGTCATACGCATCAGGTGATGACGGCGGTAGCGCTGGCCGACAGTCAGCAGGCGCTGGATTGCGTCGTAATCACTGATGTGACATTCCGCACCTTAACCGCCACCGACATCGACGACTATATCGCGACCGGCGAGCCAATGGATAAAGCGGGTGCATACGGTATTCAGGGCAGGGGAGGAAACTTTGTCCGCAAAATTAATGGAAGCTACCATGCAGTGGTCGGATTACCCTTGGTTGAGACAGGGGAGTTGATCAGCCATTTCGAGTCACTGCGTGCCGTAAGGGGTCAACATGACGGCTGAATTACTGGTAAACGTCACGCCTTCTGAAACACGTGTTGCCTATATTGACGGCGGCATACTGCAGGAAATTCACATTGAGCGTGAGGCGCGGCGCGGCATCGTTGGCAATATTTATAAAGGCCGTGTAAGCCGTGTTCTGCCCGGCATGCAGGCCGCTTTTGTTGATATCGGTCTGGAGAAAGCGGCCTTTCTGCATGCCTCAGATATCATGCCGCATACTGAATGTGTGGCGGGCGACGAAAAGAAAAACTTTATCGTGCGGGATATCGCCGAGCTGGTGCGGCAGGGACAGGATCTGGTGGTTCAGGTCGTCAAAGATCCGCTTGGCACCAAAGGTGCCCGGCTGACCACTGACATCACGCTGCCTTCGCGTTACCTGGTCTTTATGCCAGGCGCATCGCATGTGGGTGTCTCTCAGCGTATTGAGAGCGAGAAAGAGCGCGATCGGCTTAAAGCGGTCGTGGCTGACTACTGCGACGATCTGGGCGGCTTTATTATCCGTACCGCCGCAGAAGGCATCGGGGAAGAGGAGCTGGCGCAGGACGCGGCTTTTCTCAAACGACTCTGGACCAAAGTCAGCGAGCGTAAAAAGCGCAATCAGACCCGCTGCCTGCTCTACGGTGAGCTGGCTCTGGCCCAGCGTATTCTGCGTGATTTTGCGGGCGCGGCGCTGGATCGCATCCGGGTCGACTCCCGCCTGACCTGCGACATGCTGGTAGAATTTACCGGTGAATATATCCCGGAAATGGCCGGTAAGCTGGAGCTCTACAACGGTAAACAGCCTATTTTCGACCTGTTTGACGTCGAAAATGAGATTCAGCGCTCGCTGGATCGCAAAGTTGAACTAAAGTCAGGCGGATATCTGATCATCGATCAGACCGAAGCGATGACCACCATCGATATCAACACCGGTGCGTTTGTCGGCCATCGTAACCTTGATGAGACGATCTTTAATACCAATGTTGAAGCTACTCAGGCGATCGCGCGCCAGCTGCGACTGCGTAATCTTGGTGGCATCATCATTATCGACTTCATCGATATGAGCAACGAAGACCATCGCCGCCGGGTACTGCATTCGCTGGAAAGCGCGCTCAGTAAAGATCGGGTTAAAACCGGTATTAATGGTTTCTCGGCGCTGGGTCTGGTAGAGATGACGCGTAAGCGTACCCGCGAAAGCATTGAGCACGTTTTGTGCCAGGATTGCCCGGTCTGCAAAGGGCGCGGCACGCTGAAAACCGTTGAAACGGTCTGCTATGAAATCATGCGTGAGATTGTCCGGGTTCATCACGCTTATGATTCTGACCGCTTTCTGGTCTATGTTTCACCGACGGTGGGTGAGGCGTTAAAAACTGACGAGTCTCATGCACTGGCTGAAGTCGAAATCTTTGTCGGCAAGCAGGTTAAAGTTCATGTCGAAGCGCTCTACACCCAGGAGCAGTTCGACGTAGTGATGATGTAACGCCAGCCCGGTCACCGGTTTCTTCGGATATCGGGCTGAAAAATCGCCCTTGTTTGAGATAAAATGCGCGTTTTAACGCTTTTATCGGGAGACGGTCGGGTATGAGAACCAACTATCCGTCGTTTACGGAACACAAGGAGAGGCGTGAGTGAGGCAGTTGCCGAGGATTTTGTTACTGCTGGTCGCGGCAATCATCGTGATTGTCGCGCTGCTGGTCAGCGGATTGCGTCTGGTGATGCCGCATCTCGACAGCTATCGCAGCAACCTTCTGCAATACATCTCCGACAGCAGCGGCGTGCCGGTCAACGCCAGCCAGTTACAGGGTAAATGGGAGAATTTTGGCCCAACCCTGCAGGTTCGCGATCTTAGCGTCGATCTGCATGAGAACGGCAAACTCACTATCAAACGCATCAATCTGGCTCTCGACGTCTGGCAGTCCCTGCTGCACTGGCGGTGGCAGTTTCGCGATCTGACCTTCTGGCAGTTGCACCTCGATACTAATCGCCCGCTGCTGGATAACGACAAAGAGAAAAACAGCTTCCGTCCGGCGCAGATAAACGAACTCTTCCTGCGTCAGTTTGACCACTTTGACCTGCGTGACAGCACCATCCGTTTCCGCACCCCTTCCGGTCAGCATGCTGAGCTGGCGATCCCGCGACTCACCTGGGTCAATGAAGATAACCGCCACCGGGCCGAAGGCGAAGTCAGCCTGTCGAGCTTCACCGGCCAGCACGGCGTGGTCCAGGTGCGGCTTGATCTTAACGACAGCAACGGTTTACTCAATGATGGCCGCATCTGGATGCAGGCCGACGACGTCGATATGCGCCCGTGGCTGGGCCGTTGGGTGCGTGACAATACCCGGCTGGATAGCGCCCGATTTAGCCTGGCGGCCTGGGTTAACCTGCGCGATGGCGACATCTACGCCGGTGATCTGCTGCTGCGCAAGGGCGGAGCCAGCTGGCAGGGCGAGACCGGACGACACCGCATTGAGGTCGATGGGCTGACCGCGCATCTGTCACGTTTCCAGAATGGCTGGGTGGTCAATGTGCCACAAACCCGGCTCAGCACCGACGGCCACGCCTGGCCCGCCGGTCACTTCTCTCTGTTATGGCGTCCTGAAGATAAGCAGATGCTGGGACCGGATGGTCAGCCGGAAGTGCGCGTTCGCGCCACACAGCTGGTGCTGAGTCATATTGCGCCGATCGTTCCGCTGTTTGCGCCGCTCTCACCGGCACTGTTTGAAAACTGGCAGACGCTGCAGCCACAGGGCACCATCGATGGCCTGGCGCTGGATATTCCGTTACAGCAGCCTGAAAAAACCCGCGTACAGGTGAAGTGGCGTGATTTCAGCTGGCAGCACTGGAAACTGTTGCCGGGCATCAGCCATTTAAGCGGTGAAGCGCGCGGCAGCCTGAGCAATGGTCAGGTCAGTGTGGATATGGGGGCGGCGACCGTTTCCTATGGCGACATGTTCCAGGCTCCGTTAGAGATTAAGCGGGTGACCGGTGCGCTGCGCTGGCTGAATGATGATCATGGCCTCACGCTGGCGGGCGAAAATCTTGACCTGGAAGCACGCTCGCTCTGGGCGCGCGGCGACTTCAGCTACCAGCAGAACAGCGGCGGTGAGCCTCGTCTGGATATTCTGGCTGGTATCCGGCTTACCGATGCGGGCGATGCCTGGCGTTACTTCCCGGTGCCGCTGTTGGGTAACAGCCTGACGCACTATCTGAGTGGGGCAGTGAAGGGTGGCAAGGTGGATAACGCCACACTGCTGTTTGCCGGTAATCCGGCGCTGTTCCCGTTCAAGCATAATGATGGCATGTTCCAGGTCTGGGTGCCGCTTCGCCAGGCAACCTATGCGTTTCAGCCCAAATGGCCAGCGTTAAGCAATCTCGATATCGACCTTAACTTCCTGAATGACGGTCTCTGGATGAAAGCGCCAGTGGCGAAACTGGGCGAGGTGGACGCGCGCAACGTCACTGCGGTGATCCCCGACTACCTGAAAGAAAAACTGATCATTGAGGGTGATATCAGTGGTGAAGGCCAGCAGATCGCGGACTATTTCGGGCAGACTCCGCTGAAACCTTCACTGGGTGCCGCGCTGGAACAGCTGGAAATCAAAGGCCGCGTCGGCGGCCACCTGAATCTGGATATCCCGCTGGATGGTGAGCAGGTTCATGCCCGTGGCAATGTGGACCTGAACAATAATTCGCTGTTTATCAAACCGTTAAAAACCACCATTAACAATCTCTCCGGGCGCTTCCGTTACGACAACGGCAATCTGGCCAGTGAGGATCTGCGTGCGAACTGGTTTGGTCAGCCAATGGGCGTGCGTTTCAGCACTAAAGAGAATCCGGACGACTTTGGCGTGAACGTCAAACTTCAGGGCGACTGGCAGCCCGCTAAAATCAGCCAGGTTCCTGCAGCCGTCAGCAAGCAGCTGGGCGGAAATCTGCCGTGGCAGGGCGACGTCAATATTACGCTGCCCCATCATGGCGGCGCGCGTTATGACGTGACGCTGAACGGTAATGCAAAAGAAGTAAGTAGTCACTTACCTGCACCGCTCGATAAGAAAGCCGGTGAGGCGATGCCAGTCGCAATTAAGGCCAGTGGCGACCTGCACCATTTCGATCTCAGTGGCAGCGTCGATGCAAACCATCGCTTTAACAGCCGCTGGTTGCTGGAGCCGACGCTGCGCGTCGATCGTGGCATCTGGCTGAATGATGCGCAGAAAACACCTGCTCTGCCCGATCATCCCGGCATGGTACTGAACCTGCCCGCGCTGGATGGCGAGGCCTGGGTGGCGATGATGGCCGCAGGGGGAGCATCCGGGGGCAGCGAGTCAGACGGCGGCCTCAAAACGGGTGGCGTCACGCTGCCCGGCAATATCACGCTTCGTAGCCCGGCCGTCACCCTGGCCGGGCAGCAATGGCATGAGGTTGAAGCGACACTGGCTCAGAGTGCGGGCGGCAAGGGCCAGGTCGGCGTCAGGGCTAAAGAGCTGCGTGGTGCGCTGGCAATGGCCCCGAAAGCACCGTGGCAGGTGAACCTGGATTACCTTTACTACAATCCGCAGTGGGATAACGGTGAAGGCAAAGGCGGCAAAGCGCCACCTCAAAAAGCCACGAACATTAACTTCAGCCAGTGGCCCGCGTTACAGTTGCGCTGTAATGAGTGCTGGGTGCTGGGCCAGAAATATGGTCAGGTCTCCGCGATTTTGCAACCCCGCGGAGATACGTTAGCGCTTACTAACGGAAAAGTGGATACTGGCAGTTCACAGCTGAAAATCAACGGGGAATGGGTTAACCGCCCGGACGACCAGCGCACTTCGCTGAAGGGCACGCTGAAAGGCCCGAATATTAATAACGCGACCAACTGGTTTGGGGTCAACACGCCGCTGCGCGATGCGCCATTTGATATTGCGTATGACCTGCACTGGCGCTCTGCCCCCTGGCAGCCCTCGGCAGAGACGCTGAGCGGCACCCTGAAGACCCACTTTGGCAAAGGCCAGATCGCCGATGTGAATACCGGTGCCGCCGGGAAAATTCTGCGGCTGGTGAGCTTTGATGCGCTACTGCGCAAGCTGCGCTTCGACTTCAGCGACACCTTCACCAATTCTTTCTACTTCGACTCGATTAACGGCACCGCCTGGATCGAAAACGGCATGATGCGCACCGATAATCTGCTGGTGGATGGCCTGGAAGCGGACATTGCGATGCAGGGTAATCTCGACCTGGTGAAGCGTCAGATCGACATGGAAGCGGTGGTTGCGCCGGAAATATCCGCCTCGGTTGGTGTGGCGACAGCTTTTGCCATCAATCCGGTGATTGGCGCGGCGGTGTTTGCCGCCAGTAAAGTTCTGGGACCCCTGTGGAACAAGATATCGCTGCTGCGTTATCACATCAGTGGCCCGCTGGATAAACCGGAAATCAATGAAGTGCTGCGTAAACCGCGTGAAACTGACAACAAGTGAATTTGACGCCGTACCGGAATTACCGCAGGCTATGATTATCTGAGCACATAATGAGTGAGAAACGATGACTCTGAACCTGGTAAGTGAGCAGTTACTGACTGCTAACGGCATTAATCAGCAGGACCTATTTTCCCTGTTAGGGCAGCTTTCAGAACGTCGTCTGGATTATGCCGATCTCTATTTTCAGTCCAGCTTTCACGAATCCTGGGTGCTGGAAGACAAAATCATTAAAGATGGCTCCTACCATATCGATCAGGGTGTGGGCGTGCGTGCGGTCAGCGGGGAGAAAACCGGCTTCGCCTATGCAGACCAGATCACGCTGAATGCACTGCGTCTCTCCTCTGAAGCCGCACGCAGCATCGTACGCGAACAGGGAAATGGCAAGGCACACACGCTTTCTGCCGTGATGAACCGTTCGCTCTATCAGGCTATCGATCCGCTGAGCAGCCTGACACGTGAAGACAAAATTGCCCTGCTGCATCGCGTTGATAAAGTGGCTCGTGCGGCTGATCCGCGCGTGCAGGAAGTCAATGCCAGCCTGACCGGCGTTTACGAGCAGGTATTGGTAGCCGCGACTGACGGCACGCTGGCGGCAGATGTCCGTCCGCTGGTTCGCCTCTCTATTAGTGTCCAGGTGGAAGATCAGGGCAAACGTGAACGCGGCGCAAGCGGCGGCGGTGCGCGTACCGGTTATGCGTTTTTCCTGGCAGATGAAGATGGCGAAGTCCGCGCTGACGCCTGGGCGCGTGAAGCAGTGCGTATGGCGCTGGTGAATCTCTCCGCCGTGGCCGCACCTGCTGGTGCGTTGCCAGTGGTACTGGGTGCGGGCTGGCCGGGCGTGCTGCTGCATGAAGCGGTCGGTCACGGTCTGGAAGGCGACTTCAATCGCCGTGGCACCTCGGTGTTCAGCGGTAAAATTGGTCAGCAGGTTGCGTCTGACCTCTGTACCGTGGTGGATGATGGCACCCTTGAAGGGCTACGCGGTTCACTGGCGGTAGATGATGAGGGCGTTCCCGGTCAGTACAACATGCTGATTGAGAATGGTGTGCTGAAAGGCTACATGCAGGACAAGCTGAATGCGCGACTGATGGGGGTTAGCCCTACCGGTAATGGACGTCGTGAATCCTACGCGCATCTGCCGATGCCGCGCATGACCAACACCTATATGCTGGCTGGCAAGTCATCACCGCAGGATATTATTGAAAGCGTTGAGTATGGCCTCTATGCGCCGAACTTTGGTGGCGGTCAGGTGGATATCACCTCCGGCAAATTTGTCTTCTCAACCTCAGAGGCTTATCTGATTGAGAACGGCAAAATCACCAAACCGGTTAAAGGCGCAACGCTGATTGGTTCCGGCATCGAAGCGATGCAGCAGATCTCGATGGTGGGTAATGACCTGGCGCTGGATAAAGGCGTCGGCGTCTGTGGTAAAGAGGGGCAGAGCCTGCCGGTCGGTGTCGGTCAGCCGACCCTGAAGCTGGATAAACTGACCATCGGCGGCACCGCCTGATGTGACCCCAACAACCCGCCGCCTGGCGGGTTGTCAGAATGCTGACAAATCCATAGCCGGATGAACCTGGCAGCAATGCAATAGCTGAAAGCGCAGGGAACACGGGCAGAGGAGGAAAGCGTCCCGCGCCACGGATGGCGCGGGACGAGCGTGTCAGGGATGACGGATTTTGCGTCTTTCCGATCTGACCGTGTTTCCTTCGCTGGCTGGGTCTTACAGCTGGTCGGGACAGATGTTGTCAACAATTTATTGTTAGCTTTTACGGTGCTGCTGATACTGCTCAGCCACCTGTTCAAAATAGCCGGTCAGATAATCGATACAGACCTGCACCTTAAGCGGTAACTTATCCTTCTCGGTATAGAGCGCGTAGACCGGGCGCGGATCGGACTGATACTGCGGAAACAGAATATCGATCTCGCCTGCGGTGATCTCATCAATCACCCACATCATCGGCACATAGGCGATGCCATTGCCCGACTTCAGCCAGCGAATCAGCGTCAGGGAATCATTGGTCACAAAACGTCCCTGCGGTGCCAGGCGTGTCACTAATCCTTCCGGCGCAATCAGTTCGAAATTGTTATCGGGCCGTACGCTATATTCCAGCCAGGAAAAATTATCGATATCACCCGGCTTCTCCGGCGTACCATGCTGCGCCAGATAGCTTTTTGCGGCGCACACCACCATCGGCATCGCACCCAGGCGACGCGAAAATAAGCTGGAATCTTTTAACGCTCCCACCCGAATCACCAGATCCAGACCATCCGCGATCAGATCCGGGGCCGGAACGCCGGTGACCAGATTCACACTCAGCCCCGGATATTCCCGCAGCATATCGCTGGTCATGCCAGCTAACACGTTCTGCGCCATGGTAGAGGAGCTGCCAATTCGCAGTACGCCAATGGGCGTATTGTTAAAAGCGTAAAGCTGTTCATGCACCTGCGTCGCTTCGGCCAGCATACGGCGGCAGCCCTGATAATAGATTTTGCCCGCTTCGGTCAGCCCGATACTGCGGGTACTGCGATTCAGCAGTTTCACCTGCAATGCATCTTCCAGTTTCGCGACGATCTGGCTGATTGATGAGACGCTCAGATGAAGCTGACGCGCCGCAGCGGTAAACGAACCCAGTTCGACCACTTTAGCGAAGACAGACATGCCTTTCAGTCGTTCCATTATTTACTCTGGCTTAAAAGTGATTTAGATCACATTCTGTAGAAAACTTATAGTCAGGCGCGTTATTATAAGCGCGCCGGGGTATTTCCCGGTGATTCTTCATTGCCTGATACCCTTCGATGATACGCTATTATTAAGCCAGCTGCGGTTCGGATAACGCTTCCAGAGGGTTTTCCTGCGACATCTGAAGAGGCATGAGTATCCCGGCAAAGTCGAACTAAGGATTTGTGATGAGTGTGCTTCCGGTATTTGTCATGTTTGGGCTCTCTTTTCCGCCCATTTTCATCGAACTTATTATTTCACTGATGCTGTTCTGGTTAGTGAAACGCGTGCTTACGCCGAGCGGTATCTACGATCTTGTCTGGCATCCGGCACTTTTTAATACAGCGCTTTACTGCTGTGTGTTTTACCTTGTCTCCCGTTTATTAGTCTGAGGTTTAAGTGAAAGCACTCATAAGAAAAATCGCGCGCTACGCGATTACTATCCTGCTGGTCATCATCGCAGTGGTCATTATTTTCCGTGCCTGGGTCTTCTATACCGAATCGCCCTGGACCCGTGATGCGCGTTTCGCCGCTGATGTGGTGGCGATCTCCCCTGACGTCACCGGCCTGATTACCGAGGTTCCGGTACACGACAACCAACTGGTGAAGAAGGGCGATACGCTGTTTGTGGTTGACCGGCCGCGCTATCAAAAAGCGCTCGATCAGGCGCAGGCGGATGTTGAATATTACCAGGCACTGGTCAGTGAGAAACGTCGCGAAGCCGGGCGCCGTAACCAGCTGGGCACCTCCGCCATGTCGCGCGAGGCTATCGAGCAATCCAATAACGATCTGCAAACCAGCGAGCACCAGTTGGCGAAATCGGTGGCGACACGCGATCTGGCGAAGATTGACCTTGAGCGCACCACGGTGAAAGCGCCATCCGATGGCTGGGTCACCAACCTGAATGTCTACCAGGGTGAGTTTATTACCCGTGGTTCGGTTGCCGTGGCGCTGGTTCAGCAGCACTCTTTCTATGTGCTGGCTTACCTGGAAGAGACCAAACTGCACGGCGTGGAGAAGGGCTTCCGCGCGGAAGTCACCCCACTTGGCAGCAACATCGTGTTGCGTGGCACCGTAGACAGTGTGGCGGCTGGCGTCACCAACAGTAGCAGCTCGGTCGACAGCAAAGGCATGGCCACGGTAGATTCCAATCTGGAGTGGGTCCGTCTGGCGCAGCGTGTGCCGGTGCGCATCCGGCTTGATCAGCAGCCCGGCAATCGCTTCCCGGCGGGCACGACAGCGACAGTGGTGATCACCGGTCAGGCCGATCGTCAGCCTGAACAGGTTTCACCGATGGTCCGACTGTTTAATCGCCTGCGTGAGTTTGGTTAAGAGGGCGATATGATCGAGTTCCTGCGGTTCCCGGTAAAGCTCACCTTTGCGCTGGTGTTAGCGTTGATGGTGGGTTTTCACTTTAACCTTGAAACGCCGCGCTGGGCGGTGATGACCGCCGGTATCGTAGCTGGCGGTACCGCGTTTGCGGCCGGGGGTGACCCCTATTCAGGGGCGCTGCGCTATCGCGGCGTTTTGCGTATTATCGGGACATTTATTGGCTGTATCGCCGCGCTGACCATCATGATTGCCACCGTGCGTGCACCGGTCGTGATGCTGCTGCTGTGCTGCATCTGGGCAGGACTCTGCGTCTGGCTCTCTTCGCTGATCAAGGTAGAAAACTCTTACGCGCTCGGACTGGCGGGCTACACCGCGCTGATTATTGTGGTGACGGCTAATGCCAGCGGCGGTCTGACGCTGGTGCCACAATATGCGGTAGAGCGCTGCAGTGAAATCGTACTCGGCATTCTGTGTGCCATTCTGGCCGACATGATTTTCTCACCCCGTTCGATTAAAAAAGTGATCGACGCTGAGGTCGATTCGCTGCTGGTGGCACACTATAACCTGCTGCAACTCTGCGTCGCTCACGGTGATAAAGAAGAGGTCGATAAAGCCTGGAGCGCGCTGGTACGGCGCACCACGGCGCTGAACAGCATGCGCAGCCAGCTGATGATGGAATCCTCACGCTGGAAGAACAGCAATCGCCGTTTGCAGATGCTCAATACCCTGTCGCTGACGCTGATTACACAGGCAGCCGAAACCTTTCTGATCCAGAATTCCCGTCCTGATTACATTCCGCCCCAGTATCGTCTGATGGTTGAAAAACCAGCCTCGACCGTTGAAGAGGTGCATAAGCGGATGAAAGTGATGCGGCGGGTGATTGGTGCCAGCGGCAAATCAACGCCGGTCACGCTGGCCAGCTGGGTAGGCACTGCTACCGAATATCTGCTGCTGCTGAAAGGGATCAAAAGTAATAGCCGGATCACCTCGCTGGAAGAGGAGATTCTGCAGCGCGAGGTGGTGATCCAGGCGCGTTCCGCTGAAACGCATCATGCGATGATCAACGGTATCCGTACCTTTGTGGCGACCGCACTGGGTTCGCTGTTCTGGCTCTATACCGGCTGGACCTCTGGCAGTGGCTGCATGGTCATGCTGGCTGTCATCACCGCGCTGGCGATGCGCATGCCCAACCCGCTGATGATGGCAAAGGACTTTCTCTACGGCATGACGGTCGCGGTTCCGCTGGGCGCGCTCTACTTTATGTATGTTCTCCCGGCGACGCAGCAGAGCGCACTGCTGCTCTGCATCGCAATCGGCCTGCTCGGTTTTATCGGTGGTATCTTCATTCAGCGGCGTCAGCTCGGCACGCTCGGGGCGTTGATTGGCACCCTTAACGTTCTGGTGCTGGATAATCCGATGGAATTCCACATTAACGTCTTTCTCGATAACGTTCTGGGCCAGGTCATCGGCTGCTTCGTGGCGATGATGGTGATCCTGCTGATTCGTGATAAATCAAAAGCGCGCACCGGCCGCAAGCTGCTGAACCGCTTTATGTATGCGGCTGTCTCTGCCATGACGACCAATCAGGCGCGCCGGCGTGAAAACCATCTGCCAGCGCTCTATCAGCAACTGTTTCTGCTGCTGAACCTGTTTCCGGGTGATATCAACAAATATCGCATCGCCCTGACGCTGATCATCGGTCATCAGCGGTTACGCGACGCAGAAGTGCCGGTGAATGCCGATCTCTCTGCTTATCACCGGCAGTTGCGTTACACCGCTGACCGGGTGATCTCCGCCAGCAGCGATGACAAGCGGCGTTACTACTTTGAACGTCTGCTGAAAGAGCTGGATGTCTATCAGGAAAAACTGGCCCATTACGAGGCTCCCGCCAGCGTAACGGAACCGGTAAAACGACTGGCTATGATGCTGGATAAGTACCAGAACACGCTCATCCAAATCTGAATCTGGCCGCTGTGACCTGCAGCGGCCTGCGCAATCCCCACCCATCACAAAATCTGTCGCTTTTGCCAACTATACTCTCCAGACGGAAGAGCAAAACTGACAGGAGCGAATCAATGAAATCACTGCAAGAGAGCGAACTGTTCCGGACCGGCTATTTAGCGGACGGCCAGTGGCATCAGGCGGCTTCTACCTTTGACGTGACCAATCCGGCGACCGGTGAGGTGATTGCACAGGTGGCAAAAGCGGGTAAAGCTGAAACGGAACAGGCTATCGCCGCAGCGGAGCGCGCATTTCCCGCCTGGCGGGCGCAGACTGCAAAAGCGCGCGCTGAAATTCTCACTCGCTGGTACCAGCTGATCATTGAGAACAAGCGCTGGCTGGGACAGCTGATGACGACCGAACAGGGCAAGCCCCTGAAAGAGGCGGAAGGGGAAGTTGAATACGCCGCCAGTTTTATTCAGTGGTTCGCCGAGCAGGCGAAACGGACCAACGGTGAGATTATTCCGCCAGCTAAACCCGGCTCCCGTATTCTGGCAACCCGCGAACCGATTGGCGTTGTGGCCGCCATTACGCCGTGGAATTTCCCGATGGCGATGCTAACCCGCAAACTGGGGCCAGCTCTGGCTGCCGGCTGCACCGGCATTATTAAACCTGCCAATAACACGCCACTCTCCGCCTTTGCCCTGCTGGCGCTGGCGAAGGAGGCAGGCGTGCCTGATGGTGTACTGAATGCGGTAGCCGGTGATACCCATGCTATCAGCGATGCCATCATGGCCAGCAAAGCGGTACGTAAAATCTCGTTCACCGGTTCCACCCAGGTGGGCAAGCTGCTGATGCGTAATGCTGCCGAAACCATGAAAAAAGTGTCGATGGAGCTGGGGGGTAATGCCCCTTATATCGTGTTTGACGATGCCGATATTGATGCCGCCGTGCAGGGCGCCATTGCCAACAAATTCCGTAATGCGGGCCAGGTGTGCGTCAGCGTAAACCGCTTCTACATTCATAATGCAATCTATGATCGTTTCACTCAGCAGCTGGCTGCCGAAGTGAACAAGCTGAAGGTGGGCAACGGCATGGAAGAGGGCGTGATTGTCGGGCCATTGATTGAGGCATCGGCGGTGGAAAAGGTTGAGCAGCACGTCAATGATGCGGTAGCAAAAGGTGGCAAATTACTGGCGGGTGGCGAGCGACATGCGCTGGGTGGCAACTTCTGGCAGCCCACTGTGATTACTGAGGCGCACGAAGGGATGCAGCTCGCGCAGGAGGAGACCTTTGGTCCGGTGGCTGCCTGTTTCCGCTTTGATGATGAAGATGACGTCATCCGTCGCGCTAACGATACGCCGTTCGGCCTTGCCGCATACTTTTACACCCAGAATCTGCAGCGGGTGTTCCGTGTTTCAGCCGCGCTGGAAAGCGGCATGATTGGCATTAATGAATGTGCCGTATCAACCGAGCTGGCGCCGTTTGGTGGTGTGAAAGAGTCGGGGCTGGGCCGCGAAGGTTCGGTACTCGGCATGGAAGAGTATCTGGAGGTCAAAGCGCTGCACCTGGGCGGTTTGAGCTAGCGGACAGTAACGGGCGGCGAAGGTCGCCCGCAGACGGAGCATGGGAGCCGTCAGCATGAAAATCGAGCGTTTTGATTTTAATGAAATTGTCGATCAGGCCCATTTCTTCCGCCAGTTCAGCGAGCGATTTGCGCTGGAGGAGCGCCGCATCTGCGATCTGGATGGATTATGGGATGTGGTGACGGGCGATCTGTTACCGCTGCCGCTGGAGATTGAGTTTGTTAATCTGGGCAGGGGACAGCGACGGCGTTATGGCGCGCTGATTCTGTTATTTGATGAAGCGGAAGAGGAGCTGGAAGGTCAGCTTCACTTTAACGTCAGATAAAACGTCAGATAAAAAAAGGCCCCGGCGAGCGGGGCCAAAGGGTTCGTCATACATCTGACGAGGAATTATTTATAAAGCTGTGCGGTGATGTGATAGTTATCGCCGGTGCGCGCCTCAATAACTTTATAGGCGCTGGCACCCTGTTCATCCGCTTTCTGAGAAAGCTCAGCGCGGTAATCCATTGGCGATCCCGCGGTTCCACTGATGGTCACGGTGCCCGCAGGCTGCAGGTTCTGCGTCTGATCGCCGGTGACCAGCTGTGCGGCTGATGCGCCGAACGCCATAACGGAAAGCAGACTGACTGTAGCGATGGTTGTTTTGATATTCATGATTATCTCCTCAATACATTCAACAACCTGCGGTTTCTCGTAAAGGCGGGTCGTCGATATCTTCTGACGCCCTTCAGGCGTCATCACGGTTAATTATTTATAAAGCTCAGCGGTGACATGCCAGGTGTTATCCTGGTTGTTTTCGATGATGCGATAGTGGCTTGCGCCCTGGGCATCCGCTTTCTCTGACAGCACCTGACGGATATGCGTCTGGTCGCCATTTCGTCCACCAATGCTGATGGTCTGATTCATTGGCTGCAGACCCTGTGCCTGTTCATTGGACACCAGGCTGGCGGCGTTAGCACCCACTGAGAACAGGGATGCCAGACTCAGTGCAGCGATAGCTAATTTCATTTTCATGGTCAACTCTCCTGAAATTTCTGCTTCAGCTCTCCGGAGCGCAAAAGGGCGCGTCAGACAGAGAGCAGATGGCATTATCGGTTACGCCTTAGTTATACAGTGCGGCGGTAGCGTGATAGTTGCCGTTGTTGTATGCCTCAATCACGCGATAGGCTTTTGCGCCCTGCTGATCGGCTTTGTCGCTGAGTTTCTGTTTGATATCCATCGGTGAACCCGCCACGCCGCTGACACTGATGGTGCCGACAGCCTGCAGATTCTGCGCCTGTGACGCATCAATAGATTCTGCTGCCACAGCACCAAATGAGAGTGCGGAGAGAATGCTCAGGGTAGCAATGGTAGTTTTTACGTTCATAGATTTTTCCTCGTCGTCTATTTTTATCTTTTTATTTAGTGTGATTTGCATCACGAAAAGAAGTATAGAACTAATAACGTCAGAAATTAATACCCCGCTAATAATGTTTTTTTGTGATTCTTTATCCTTATGGCTACTTTTAATAACTTAACGTTATAAAAAAAGGATGAAAAGTAACCTTTAAGCCACTTTTAATTGCAAAAACAGTGAGATAGATCACTTTAACTTTTAGTGCGAAAGTCGGGCGTGCATCGGGCTGGAGTTTGATCTGGATCCGGGCAATGGTGCCGGTTCAGTGATGTAAAGCAGTGTAAAATAGCGCAGAAAGTGAAGCAGAGTTATCGATCTGACCAACAGCCGGGCGTGTTAAAGCAGGCTTATTACTTATCCAGAGCGGGTAATTGTTGTGGAAAGGGGTGAGCAGAGAGAACGAACTGACGATCTGGCGCATGATGGCCGGTCGTCAGTCCGCGATCAGAGTTCCTGTTCAAACAGGGTGAGGATGGCGCCGTGCAGCTGCTTAACGGTGAAGTCGCGCGCGCGGGTAATAAAGATTGTGTCATCGCCAGCGATGGTACCCAGAATCCCGTGCGACTTACCCAGTGAATCCAGCATACGTGCAATCAGCTGCGCTGCGCCGGGACTGGTATGAATCACTACCAGGGCATCGTTGTAGTCGATATCCAGTACCAGGTTTTTTAACGGGCTGGTGGTGGTCGGCACACCCAGCTCAGCGGGCAGGCAATAGACCATCTCCATCCTGGCATTCCGGGTGCGCACTGCGCCAAACTTGGTCAGCATCCGCGAGACTTTGGACTGATTGATATTTTCAAAGCCCTCGTCCTGAAGCGCCTGAACAATTTCGCCCTGGGAACTGAATTTTTCTTCTTTTAATAAGGCTTTGAAAGCCTTAACCAGATCGTCTTGTTTCGATGGGTTTCGCATAGGTTACCAATAAATAGAGAGAATAACCGCGCATCCGCCCGCGGCAGAGTGGTGATTATGCATTTATATGCATTTTTATGCAATCGTTCGATTGATGAGCAGCGTCCGGGCGGCTAGCGGGCGGCGATAATAGCAAATAAATCCGCTCAGACCAAAACACGCGTCACAGCCCCGGAAGGCGAAGGTTGCAAAGTTGTTATATTATTGGTGGTGTAGTAACAGAAAACGCACGTAGCCGTTCTCTGTCTGACGACGGCAAAGTTGTCGGTCATTCAGGTGCAATGATAAGTAACTTTTGAATCCGGAGATTAAGTGTGAAAACACGTAGAATTAACAACGGATATTTATCATCGCCTGAGCAGTTGATTAAGGTCTGACACAGATAGAATTTCGGCCCATCTCTGCCCCACCTTAATAAGGAGTTAAGAATGAAAGTTGCCGTTCTCGGTGCCGCTGGCGGCATAGGCCAGGCGCTCGCACTTCTGCTCAAAACCCAGCTTCCCGCAGGTTCAGAACTCTCGCTGTATGACATCGCGCCGGTTACGCCGGGTGTTGCCGTTGATCTCAGCCATATTCCTACCGCAGTGGCTATTCAGGGATTCAGTGGAGAAGACGCCACGCCTGCCTTACAGGGTGCCGATGTGGTACTGATTTCCGCTGGTGTCGCACGTAAGCCCGGTATGGATCGCGCCGACCTGTTTAACGTTAACGCAGGCATCGTCCGTAACCTGATCGAACAGGTTGCCACAACGGCACCTAAAGCGTTGATTGGTGTCATCACCAACCCGGTCAATACCACCGTGGCCATTGCGGCAGAAGTGCTGAAAAAGCACGGTGTTTACGACAAAAATCGGCTGTTCGGCGTGACCACGCTGGATATCATTCGCGCCAATACTTTTGTGGCTGCATTGAAAGGCAAGCAGCCTGACCAGGTGGAAGTCCCGGTCATTGGTGGCCACTCTGGCGTAACCATTCTGCCGCTGCTGTCGCAGGTTAAAGGCGTCAGCTTCAGCGATCAGGAAGTGGCCGATCTGACCAAACGCATCCAGAACGCCGGCACCGAAGTGGTGGAAGCCAAAGCGGGTGGCGGCTCGGCCACGCTGTCGATGGGTCAGGCAGCTGCACGTTTCGGTTTGTCACTGGTACGCGCGCTGAAGGGTGAAGCTAATGTGGTGGAGTGTGCTTACGTAGAAGGCGAGGGTGAACATGCGCGCTTCTTCTCCCAGCCGCTGCTGCTGGGTAAAAACGGTGTGGCTGAACGCAGGCCGATTGGTACCCTCAGCACTTATGAACAGCAGGCGCTGTCAGGCATGCTGGATACGCTGAAGAAAGATATCGCCCAGGGCGAAGAGTTCGTTAAACAGTAACTGACGGCTCAGGCTTGCAATAACGCCCGGCTTTGCCGGGCGTTTTACTTGTTGGCAAATCCAGGCCCGTCTTGCTATAAGATTGAGCCCGCGAAGGAAACACGGTCAGATCGGAAAGACGCAAAAGCTGTCATCCATGACGTGCTCGGCCCGCGCCATCCCTGGCTCGGGACGCTTTCCTCCTCTGACCGTGTTCCCTGCGCTTCAGGTTTATGCACCGCTGTAAGATTAAAACTGATCAGAGTGTGTCAGCAGAATGAAAACGCCCGGCTCAGCCGGGCGTTTTGCATTACAGTCCGCCAGACTTATAGGCGCGGGCAGCGGGTGTACCGTTGCTGGCAGGCAGCTTCTTGCCCAGGGTTTCCATACGCATCTGGAACGGCGGGAACGGCATCTCAATACCGTGCTGATCAAATCCGCTGAGAATCAACTGATGCAGTTCGTGACGAAGCGGCATACGGTGTCCCATCTCAGCAGCATGCACACGAAGTTCAAATAACTGAATTCCCTGCTGCAGATCGACCAGGAAGGCTTCCGGTTGCGGCGTGTCCAGGACATAGCTGCAGCGTTCAGCTGCCTGGATCAGAATGGTGGTCACCTGTTCACTGCTGACTTTCGCCGGAGCCGGAATGGTGAGCACCACGCGCGTCACGGAATCGGACAGCGACCAGTTAATAAACTGCTCGGTGATAAAGGCTTTGTTCGGCACGATGATCTCTTTGCGGTCCCAGTCGGTAATAGTGGTCGCGCGGGTATTAATTCGCGTGATACTGCCGGTCAGATCGCGGATCGTCACGGTATCGCCGATACGAATCGGCTTTTCGAACAGGATAATCAGACCTGAGATAAAGTTTGCAAAAATCTCCTGCAAACCAAACCCCAGTCCCACACCCAGCGCGGCAACCAGCCACTGCAGCTTCGACCACTCAATACCAATCATTGAGAAACCAATCAGCCCGCCAATCAACAGCAGCAGATATTTGGTCAGTGTGGTGATGGCGTAACCCGTACCTGGCGTCAGATTAAGATGCTGCAACAGCGCCAGCTCAAGCAGCGCGGGCATATTGCGCACCAGCTGGGTGGTGATAATAAACACCAGAATGGCGATCAGCACTGACCCCAGGGTGATGGGCTGAATCGACTCTACGCCCTGCACTGAGGTACTGACGTCCCACAGCTGAATATTCTCCAGGAAGCCAAAGGCCGAATGGATTTCTGACCACAGCACAATCACAGAGACCAGGGCGATAAGCATCAGGATAGAGCGTACCAGCCGCAGCGACTGCGCACTGATCGCATCCAGGTCAATTACCGGCTCTTCAATTTCAATCGCATCAGTGTTCAGAGAGCCTTGCTCCTTCTCCTCTTCACTGCGCGCACGGTTAGCCAGCATATCGGCACGGCGCTGACGGGCGCGATCAAAGCCAAGACGGCGACGCTGAATCAACATCCAGCGCCGGATAATGTGATAGATAACCAGCAACAGGAACCAGATGGCGACAGAGGTCTCCAGTCGCGCCAGCAGCGCCTGCGCGGTAGCCAGATAACCCACAGCGGAGGCGAGGGCAGCCATCAGCGGCATAGCGATCATCAGGTTCCACAGCATCCGGTTCACCATGTTCTCGCCATTTCCCTCTTTATCGAGATAGAGCGGAATCCCGGAACGCTTCAGGCTGACGGTGACAATGCTGATTGCCCCGCAGATCAGGATGAAACAGAGACGGCCCAGCGACGAGGAGAACTGCCGATCTTCCAGATTACCAAAGGCGATCAGCAACATAATCAGCGGCACAATTAATCCGATGCTCAGCGAGTAGTAGCGCATGGCGCGCGCCACCCGGTTTTGCGGCCAGCGGAAATGCACAATGAACAGGCCGTTAGGACGGGCAAAGGCAGCGCTGATCATAAACGCCCACAGCAGCGGCAGCGTGGCGGTAATGCCATCACCAATCGCTACGGCGATAGGGTAGGGCCAGGCGTTCTGCAGGCCATAACCCAGTGCACCCCATAATACCGGCAGCGGCAGCGCCACCAGGATCGACCAGAACAGGGTACGGATAGTCAGGCGGAAACGATCCTGCGTGACCTTGCCGACTTTGCTGGCGGAACGGTCAAGGAAAGCATTGAAGTGGCGGCGCGAACTGATGCTGAAGCCGACCAGCAGCAACGCACCAATAATCGGCAGCACCGAGTTGCGGCTGGTAAACATCATCGCCATCGCTTTGCCGAGCTGACCCAGCGTATCCAGCGACAGCAGACGGGAAAGATCTTTGGCCAGATCCAGCGGATAACTCAAACCAATCGGGTTAACGTCGGCGGTCCAGAACAGATAGCGGTGCGTCGCCTCTTTGACTTCCGTCAGCGCATCCTGCAACTGCGTGTTGCCAACCTTGAGCTTGGTGATCTCCAGAATCAGCGTGTCACAGCCGGAAATCAGCGAATTGAGCAGCTCCCTCTGAGTGCGTAGCTGCGCATCAAGAATACGCTTCTGGTCTGCGGTGAAGGGCTGACCATCGGCCTGCCGTCCCTTGCGCAGCGCCTCCTGGCGCTCCAGCAGATCTTCATAATTGAGACGCTGCACGCGAAGCTGTGCCATCTCATTATCAATCTGCTGCGACTTGGGCATCTCCGGCAGACGCGCGACCTGCGCGCGTAGCGCTTCGCCCAGCAGATTAGAGGCACCCAGCCACTGCGACTGTTCACGCAGGGTAGAGAGCGCCTGACGGACCTGAATAATCTGGTTGGTGGCCAGTCGCTGTTGCGACGCCACCAGATCCATGCGCTGCGCCTGCTGATTCAGGGCAACCGAGAGTTCGCGGTTAACCCGAAACTGATCGCTGATCTCTGGCGGAAGATCGCCACTGTTTTCTGCCAGTTGCTCGGTGCGGGCCAGCGCGACTTCGGCTTCACGTTGCCGCTGATCGTTGAGCTGGTTGCGCAGCGCCTGAAGATAGTTATCGAGCTGAGTCGCTTTGCGCTGGTGGGCTTCAGCCCGCATCCGCGCCAGTTCCTGACGGTTGTTGGCAGAGAGCTGTGCCAGCTCAAGTTCATCGACCAGCGCTTTATTCGCGGCGCTTTCCGCCTGGCGAGCCGCCAGTTGCAGCTGCCCCTGTGGCGAACTGCTGCTGACGCTCTGCAAACGGCGTTCACTCTCCGTCATCGCCCGGCGTGCTTCCGTCTGCTGCTGCGGCAGTTGCGACAGCGAATCACTGATTTCCCGCGCCCGATCCTGCTCCTGCCGTGCCTGACGCCCCTCTTCCAGCAGCTGGCTGCTGACCTGCAGGATCTCCTGATCCAGCTCGGCGCTGCTCATGTTGTTGCGCACGGTTTTCCCGCTGTCACTCAGCGCGGCGATCTGCTGACGCAGTTCGCGCGCCAGACGCGGAAAATCATCAATAACCTGCTGATATTGCGCCGCGCGCTCCAGCGATTCATCGCGTTCAGAGAGAAAGTTTAAGGCGGCTTCAATCGTCTGGATCTGTTCAGCCTGCGAGGGTGAACTTTTGGCCGATTTTATCTCTTCCAGCTGCTGTTTAAGCTGGCTGGCGTCAGGAAGGCTGGCCGCTAAGGCCGGGCTGCTGAGCCACAGGCTCAGCAGCAGGAGGAGAATCGAACGCACAGAGGACACTCAATTTAATCGACGATGACGTCGGAAATGTCTGTCGCGACCGGCAGCGCAATCGCCAGCGGTTGACCCAGACGGGTTTTGCTTTCTGCTTCCAGGCTTTCAGCCAGTTTGACGCGGCCAGGTGCGAACAGATTGATGACGGTAGAGCCAAGCTTGAAGCGGCCCATTTCCTGGCCTTTCAACAGCACCACGGCGCTTTCATCATCCGCTGCCGGATAGTGCCAGCGCTTGATCACGCCTTCACGCGGTGGCGTGATGGTGCCAGCCCAGACGGTTTCGATGCTGCCGACAATGGTGGCACCCACCAGGATCTGCACCATCGGCCCGATATCGGTTTCAAAGTAGCAGATGACGCGCTCGTTACGGGCGAACAGGTTGGGAATATTACGCGCGGTCAGCGGGTTGACGGAGTAGAGGTCGCCAGGCACATAAATCATCTCACGCAGGATGCCGTTGCACGGCATATGGACGCGGTGATAATCACGGGGCGCCAGATAGGTGGTGACGAACTCGCCATCAACAAATTGTGCCGCCATCCGCTCATCACCCGCCAGCAGGGCGTCAATGGTGTAGTGATGACCTTTAGCCTGGAAAATCTGATCGCCATCAATGTGGCCGAGCTGGCTGATAGCGCCATCCGCGGGCAGGGCGATGAGATTGGCATCGGCATCCACCGGACGCGCATCGTCTTTCAGCGGACGAACGAAAAAGTCATTAAAGGTGCGATAGCTGGCGGTATCGGGCTTACGCGCTTCCGCCATGTCGACTTTGTAAAACCAGACAAAGATGTCAATGACCAGTTTGGTCAACCAACCACCGCGGCGACTGGCGCCCCAACCGGCAAGTTCAGTCAGCCATTTCTTCGGGAGAATATGATTCAAGCCGAGTTTTAAACGATCAAACACCTTAGCCTCCTGGCTATTTTATGACGTTGTAAAAAAGGGGGCGGATTGTAGCAGCGCCCCGTTCAGATGGCGACTATACCCGAATTCCGGCACGCTGCACGGTCTGGACGCGCGACTGGAATGCACCTCGCAAAATGCCCCGGCTTATCCGTTCAGACGCGGTTATACCGATTAACTTTCACCATCAGGGAAATTTTTACGCGTTTTTACCTGCGCCATGCTCTCCAGGATACGGTGGTAGTTATCAAAACGGGACCTGTTGATTTTGCCCTGTTCGACCGCTTCGCGAATGGCACAGCCGGGATCGCTGCCGTGTTTACAATCGCGGAATTTGCAATCGCCAAGGAATGCGCGGAATTCGACAAATCCGCGGGTAATTTGTTCCGGCTCAAGATGCCATAAACCGAACTCACGCACGCCAGGTGAATCGATCACATCGCCGCCGTCCGGGAAGTGATAAAGGCGCGATGCGGTGGTGGTGTGCTGGCCTAAGCCTGAGCCATCCGAAACCTCGTTAGTCAGAATAGCGACCTGCTCTTCTTTGTCGAAGCCGAGCAGGGCATTCAGCAGACTCGATTTGCCGACGCCAGACTGACCGGCAAAGATACTGATGCGGTCGGTCAGCGCCGCTTTCAGGTCGTCCATGCCGTTTTTCGCCCGGCTGGAGACCATCACCACGCGATAGCCAATATTGCGATAGATATCCATCTGCTTATCGACAAAGGCGCGCGCCTTGTCATCCAGCAGATCGGTTTTGTTCAGTACCAGCAACGGTTCAATATCCAGCGTTTCGCTGGCAACCAGATAGCGGTCGATGATGTTTAACGACAGTTCAGGCAGGATTGCGGAGACGACGATGATCTGGTCGATATTCGCCGCCATCGGCTTCACGCCGTCGTAAAAATCGGGGCGGGTTAATACGCTGGTGCGCTCATGCACCGCTTCAACAATACCTTTGTTGCCGCTGGTTGCCGGACGCCACAGCACCCGGTCGCCGGTGACCAGCGAACGAATGGTTCGGCGGATATTGCAGCGGTGGGCGACGCCTGCGCTATCCTCAACATCAGCGTGCATGCCAAAACGGCTGACAACGACCCCATCTGCAGCTTCACCAAACAGGTTGTCATCCGCTTCCGGACGCTCTCTGCGTTGGTTGAGACGGCGATCGTGGTTAGCGCTTACGCGGCGTTGTTGGCCCTTCGACAGTTTATTTTTACTCACTCACCCTCACAGCGTTAGCCAGATTTCGCCCGGCTGGGCAAAACGTCTATGATACACCTTATTCATCGTAAATGACGACTACAGCAACCGCAGGAAACAGCATGGCTACTGGAAATGAACAGAATCTGATCTGGATTGATCTTGAGATGACCGGACTTGATCCGACGCACGATCGCATTATTGAAATTGCGACCCTGGTGACTGATGCCAACCTGAACATTCTGGCGGAAGGGCCGGTCATGGCCGTTCATCAGTCTGATGCGCAGCTGGCGCTGATGGATGAGTGGAATGTCCGCACTCATACCAACAGCGGTCTGGTTGCGCGGGTGAAGGAGAGTCAGATTGACGATCGTGCAGCAGAGCTGGCGACCATTGAGTTCCTGAAACAGTGGGTTCCGGCGAACACCTCGCCTATCTGCGGCAACAGCATCGGGCAGGATCGTCGTTTCCTGTTTAAGTATATGCCTGAGCTGGAAGCGTACTTCCACTATCGTTATCTGGATGTCAGTACCCTGAAAGAGCTGGCTCGTCGCTGGAAACCCGATATCCTTCCTGGCTTCAAAAAAGGAGGGACGCACCAGGCTCTGGATGATATCCGTGAGTCCGTGGCGGAGCTGGCGTACTACCGCGAACACTTTTTGCTGCTTTAATCGGCGACGGGTGCGCATGAAATCACCAGGTTGCTGATTTAATCAGCAAACGCGCTGAAAGCGAAAATTTTTGCTTTCAGACGCTTGCAGCAGCAACGATTTCTCGTATAATGCGCACCCCGTACCGGTGAAGAATTTATTAACGGTACAAGGCGCGGGAATAGCTCAGTTGGTAGAGCACGACCTTGCCAAGGTCGGGGTCGCGAGTTCGAGTCTCGTTTCCCGCTCCAGTTTTAAAATGTAAGCAGTACCCTCTTTGCGGGAATAGCTCAGTTGGTAGAGCACGACCTTGCCAAGGTCGGGGTCGCGAGTTCGAGTCTCGTTTCCCGCTCCAGTTTTATTTAGCAGTGCCCTTCTATGCGGGAATAGCTCAGTTGGTAGAGCACGACCTTGCCAAGGTCGGGGTCGCGAGTTCGAGTCTCGTTTCCCGCTCCAGATTTAACATCACCCTCATTTCAGTCCGTTAGCCGGCTGTTTTACGTCGCGTGATTTTGATTGTTTCATGAAGGTTATCCACAGCACTGCACCCCATCATCTGCGCCTGTTACGGCGATCTGTAAATGGCTTTTGAACAGAGTTATCCACAACCTTGCAGGTTAACCGAAGCGATAGCCGCATTATTAAATAAACACAACTTTTATATAAGTTGTTGATATTTATCATTATGAAAATATTTCAATTTGTTATTTAACAGCAAAATCAGCGTTGTTGCAGTTGAATGACAACAGCTTTTTATTTTTATTCACAGCATGTGGAAAACGATAATTCGCGATCAAGCTGTTCAATCACGCATCACGCGGTAAACCCTTCTCTACTGCACGAACCAGGCGCTTCTGCTGGGCAGGTTGCACTTCAACCACGAGTTGCTCGCGTTTCTGCTGCTGCTGCGTGATTGCCCATAGAATATGTTCATCCAGCAGGTCACTTTCACCGAGTCGTTGTTCCAGTACCTGAACGATTTCGGGCGACCAGGGCGCGTTACCCAGCGCCACTGCAATATTACGCAGCCAGCGTAAATGACCAATGCGGCGAATCGCTGAGCCTTCAGTGATGCGTAAAAACTTCGCTTCATCCCATTGAAACAGATCGATCAGCTCAGGGGCGTGTAGCGCCGCTCGCGGTGAAAAGTCGCTTTCGTCACTGAGTTGTCCATAGCGATTCCACGGACAGATCAGCTGGCAGTCATCACAGCCATATATCCGGTTGCCCATCAGCGGGCGAAACTCTTCCGGGATCGCGCCTTCCAGCTCAATGGTGAGATAGGAAATACAGCGCCTGGCATCCACGACGTAGGGCTCAACGATCGCGCTGGTGGGGCAGATGGTCATGCAGGCGACACAGCGGCCACACTGCTCCTGCTGCGGTGTATCTATCGGCAGCGGAATATCGATCAGCAGTTCGCCGAGGAAAAACCATGAGCCTGCTTCCCGATTCAGTATCAGCGAATGTTTGCCGGTCCAGCCGAGTCCCGCTTTGGCCGCCAGCGGCCGCTCAAGCAGCGGGGCCGAATCCACAAACGGGCGAAAATTAAGCTCGCCACAATGCTGCTGGATCATTTCTCCGAGCTTTTTCAGTCGATTGCGCAATACTTTGTGGTAATCACGACCTAATGCATAACGGCTGACATAGCCCAGTTGGGGATTTTTCAACGTGCTGGCAAAGGCGGCTTTGGCCGGAAGGTAGTTCATGCGAACGCTGATAACGCGCAGCGTGCCGGGCAGCAGTTCATGAGGACGCGCCCGCATCATGCCGTGTCGCGCCATCCACTCCATCTCGCCATGATACTGCTTATCCAGCCACGCCTGCAGGCGCGGCTCTTCCGCACTGAGATCGGTATCGGTGATGCCGACCTGCTGAAAGCCGAGATCCAATCCCCACTGTTTAATCTGTTGTGCGAATTGATGAAGATCGAGAGGGTATGACATGAGTAACCAGGATTCGAAGAAAAACAGCCGCAGTTTACCATATTCTGTCTGGCCTGCGCAGGCTGTGGCCCAGCTTGAGCAACAGGGGGCCGATGCGCTCGGCATTACGCTGTATGAGCTGATGCTGCGTGCCGGACAGGCCGCTTACGAGCATCTTACTGCGCACTGGCCAGAGGCCAGCCACTGGCTGATTCTGTGTGGTCACGGCAACAACGGTGGCGATGGTTATGTGCTGGCGCGACTGGGACAGGCGGCGGGCAAAACCGTTACGCTGCTGGCGTGCGAAAGTGAAAAAGCGTTGCCGGAAGAGGCGCAGCGTGCACGAGACGCGTGGCTGGATGCGGGCGGTGAAATTCATGCGGCCGATGCGGTCTGGCCAGAGCAGATCGATGTGATTGTGGATGCGCTGCTGGGAACCGGCAGTCATCGTGCGCCCGAAGAACCCTATGCCACGCTGATCCAGCAGGCGAACGCTCATGCGGCGCCGAAACTTGCCATTGATATGCCTTCCGGCTTATCAGCCCGCAATGGCACCGCGCCCGGTGAGGTAATTAATGCCAGCCATACGCTGAGTGTGGTTGCTCTTAAACCGGGCCAGATCACTGGCAAAGCGCGAGATTACATTGGAGAGCTTTACTATGCCGATCTCGGCCTGGCCGCTTTTCTGGCGGGCGAAGGGGCTCCCATCGCGCGTTATGATGCCAGCGCATTAACCCGCTGGCTCAAGCCGCGCAAACCAACCTCGCACAAGGGCAGTCATGGCCGGCTGCTGGTAGTGGGGGGCGATGCCGGTACCGCTGGCGCGGTACGGATGACGGCCGAAGCGGCGTTGCGCAGCGGTAGTGGGTTGGTGCGAGTACTTACTCACAAAGATAATATTATTCCGATCCTGACCGCCCGGCCCGAAATTATGGTCGATGAACTGACCGATGAGCGCCTGACGGAGGCGCTGGAGTGGGCCGATGTCATTGCGATAGGGCCCGGTCTGGGTCAGCGCGAATGGGGAAAGCGGGCGCTGAAGCGGGTAGCGAGCAGTGAAAAGCCGATGCTTTGGGACGCGGATGCACTTAACCTGCTGGCAATCAGTGCGGAGAAACGTCAGAATCGCATTATTACGCCGCATCCTGGTGAAGCGGCGCGTTTGCTGAATACCGAGACCAGTGAAATTGAGAGTGACCGCTTACATGCAGCGCAGACATTGGCGCAGCGTTATGGCGGCGTAGTGGTACTGAAAGGTGCCGGTACGCTGATTGCCAGCGAGCAGGGTGAAATGGCCTTTGCTGACGTGGGCAATGCCGGTATGGCCTCCGGCGGTATGGGCGATCTCCTGAGTGGAATCATCGCCTCGCTGGTGGGCCAGAAACTGACGCTGTTTGATGCGGCCTGCGCCGGCTGCGTTGCACATGGTGCCGCGGCCGATGCGGTCGCTGCGGAACGTGGTACGCGCGGTATGCTGGCAACTGATTTACTGGATCTGCTGTGGCAGTTTGTTAATCCTGAGATGAATAAAGAAGCATGAAGACCTGTGTTATCTCTTTGCCCGATGAGGCGGCTACGCTCAGTTTGGGCGCTCAGCTGGCGCGCGCCTGTGGCAGCGCGGCAGTGATTTATCTCTATGGCGATCTGGGGGCGGGTAAAACCACCTTCAGCCGCGGCTTTCTGCAGGCGCTGGGCCATCAGGGCAACGTCAAAAGCCCTACTTACACGCTGGTTGAGCCTTACACGCTGGACGACCGTACACTTTATCACTTCGACCTCTATCGTCTTGCCGATCCTGAAGAGCTTGAATTCATGGGCATCCGCGACTATTTCAGCGGCGATGCTATCTGCCTGGTTGAATGGCCGCAGCAGGGCGCCGGTTTTCTGCCGCCGCCCGATCTCACGCTAACGCTGCGTTACGTGGGTGAGGCGCGTGAAGCGGAACTGACGGCACAATCCTCGTCGGGCCAGCAATGGCTTGAACAATTTGGTCAGGGCAGGGATCAGGCATGATGTCACGGATGAAAATAGCGCTGGTGACACTGTTGCTGCTGGTCTGTACACCCCTGTTTGCTGCCACCCTGTCGGATATCAAAGTCGCCAATGGCGACAGCCAGGCAACCATCACCCTGAACTTTGCCGGACAACCTGTCTATGGCTTCTTCCCGCTGCGCAATCCTGACCGTGTGGTGCTTGATGTGCGCCAGAGCGGCGTGGTTCAGGGGCTGCCGTTAAATTTCAGCGGCGAAAACATCGTAAAGCGAATTCGCACCAGCACCCCGAAAGATAAACAGAGCGTGCGGCTGGTGTTTGAGCTGACGCAGGCGGGTAAAACCCGGGCGGTCACCCAGCGCAATGGCAACAGCTACAGCGTGGTCTTCACCATTACCGGTAAGCCGCCTGCTGTTACGCGCAGTGTGCCTGCGCCGGTAACGGCCCCGACGCGCGTGCCCACCCAGAGTGCCGCAGCGGCGAACCCCTTTAATTCGAATCCGGTGACGTCCGTGACCAGCACAGCCAGCACCGTGAGTCCTGGCCGGGCCGTCAGCCAGAACGATACCGTGATTGTGGCGATTGATGCCGGACATGGCGGTCAGGATCCCGGCGCTATCGGGCAGCGCGGACTGAAAGAGAAGAACGTCACAATCGCGATTGCACGTAAACTGCGGGTGTTGCTGAATAACGATCCGATGTTTAAAGGCGTCCTGACGCGTGATGGCGACTATTTTATCTCGGTTATGGGCCGCTCCGACGTGGCGCGTAAAGCCAACGCCAACGTGCTGGTTTCAATTCATGCTGACGCTGCGCCGAGCCATGCGGCGACCGGTGCATCGGTCTGGGTATTATCAAACCGCCGGGCCAATAACGAGATGGCTAACTGGCTGGAGCAGAAAGAGAAACAGTCTGAGCTGCTGGGCGGCGCAGGTGACCTGCTGGCTAACAGTCAGGCCGACCCCTACCTCAGCCAGGCGGTACTTGACCTGCAATTCGGTCACTCGCAGCGTGTCGGTTATGACATCGCCCAGAAAGTGTTGCAGCAGATGCGCAGCGTGACGTCGCTGCATAAACGTCTGCCTGAGCATGCCAGTCTTGGCGTGCTGCGTTCACCCGATATTCCTTCTTTGCTGGTGGAAACCGGCTTTATCAGTAATTCCTCGGAGGAGCGACTGCTTGGCAGTAGCGCACACCAGGATAAGATTGCGCAGTCGATCTATAAAGGTCTGCGCACTTATTTCCTGGCGCACCCGCTGCAATCCATCCCAAAGGAGGAAAACCGGCCGCTGGGCTCGTCGCCAGCGGTTAACGTCGCCAGCAACCCGGCGACCGGGGTGACGCAATATACCGGCGTAACTCAGCGCCATACGGTAACGCGCGGTGAGACACTTTCCGGGATTGCCGCGAAGTATGGCGTCAGCATGGCGACCCTGCGTGAGATGAACACCCTGAAGCGGGATGTGGTATGGGTCGGACAGCGGTTGAAAGTGCCGGCCAGTGCGGCCGCCAGCCGCACCACGCGCGCCACGCCACGCGGCGTTGTGCGTCATAAAGTGGTCGTGGGTGATTCACTGACCGGCATTGCCGCACATTATGGCGTCAGCCCGAAAGCGATAATGCAGACCAATAATCTGAAATCGACCAACGTCATGTTGGGGCAGAACCTGAAAATCCCTGCATCCTGATTGTTTGCCCGGCCGCTGCGCCGGGCGGCCAGCTAAAAGGAAAACCATGCCGATACAAATTTTACCGCCCCAACTGGCAAACCAGATTGCGGCGGGTGAAGTGGTTGAACGTCCTGCATCGGTTGTAAAAGAGCTGGTGGAGAACAGCCTGGATGCTGGTGCAACGCGCATTGACGTTGATATTGAAAAGGGGGGCGCAAAGCTTATCCGCATTCGTGACAACGGCTGCGGCATCGTGAAAAGCGAGCTGTCGATGGCGCTGGCCCGACACGCCACCAGTAAAATCGCCTCACTGGATGATCTGGAAGCGATCATGAGCCTGGGTTTTCGCGGTGAAGCGCTCGCCAGTATCAGTTCTGTCTCCCGCCTGACCTTAACCTCACGTACCGCCGATCAAACCGAAGCCTGGCAGGCCTATGCGGAAGGGCGTGATATGACGGTAACGGTTAAACCGGCTGCGCATCCCTGTGGGACCACGCTCGAAGTGCTGGATCTGTTTTATAACACCCCGGCGCGCCGCAAATTTATGCGCACAGAGAAAACCGAGTTCGGTCATATCGACGAAGTGATCCGTCGTATTGCACTGGCGCGTTTTGATGTCGCGCTTTCACTGAGCCACAACGGCAAAATGATGCGTCAGTATCGGGCCGTCAGCGAGGAGAGCCAGCGCGAACGGCGACTGGCAGCTATCTGCGGCACCACGTTTATTCAGCATGCGCTGCGAATTGACTGGCAGCATGATGATCTCTCGCTGCGCGGCTGGGTCGCCGATCCCGCCGGTTCGCGCCAGGTCACCGAGTTACAATATTGCTACGTCAATGGCCGGATGATGCGCGACAAGCTGATTAATCACGCTATCCGCCAGGCTTTCCAGACCCAGCTCCAGGATGACCAGCAGCCCGCTTACGTGCTCTATCTGGAGATCGATCCGCATCAGGTGGATGTCAACGTTCACCCGGCCAAGCATGAAGTGCGTTTTCATCAGTCACGCCTGGTGCATGATTTTATTTATCAGGGCGTGGTCAGCGCGTTACAGGCGATAGCGTCACCCATTTTGCCTGCGCTGCAGGCAGAAGAAGCCGCACCGCGCTGGCAGCCGGAAAACCGTCAGGCGGCGGGGGGTAATCATTTTGCGCAGCCTTCAGCGCCCGCCAGCGAGAATCAATCTTCAGCCTCCACGCGGCAAACACCGCCCGCAGCGGCGCCGGCCTGGCAAAACAAAGAGAACGTGTATCGTCAGCGTGAAGGCGCGGTTTATCAGCAGTTGCTGAAAACGCCTGTCAGCGCCACGCCGCCGCCAAAAACCCGTGAACCGGCACCGCGTCCAGCCGAAAAACCCTCGCCGCTGGCCGCGCATGCCCAGAGCTTTGGCCGGGTACTGACCGTGTTGCAAAACCACTATGCGCTGCTGGAGCAGGATCAGAAGTTAATGCTGATGGCGCTGCCGGTCGCGGCGCGCTGGCTGAAACAGGCGCAGCTTGAACCGGGTGAGGAAGGGCTTAAACCGCAACCCCTGCTGATTCCGGTGCGGCTCAAAATCGCCCTGGATGAACGGCAGGCCGCAAAAGAAAAGAGCAGCCTGCTCAATCAGATGGGTATTGATCTTCAGCCCGAAGGTGACCACGTGACCTTACGCGCGGTGCCTTTACCGTTACGAACACAAAATTTACAAATCTTGATTCCTGAGCTGTTAGGCTATCTCGCCCGGCAGCAGGAGATCTCTGCGACGCAACTGGCCCAGTGGCTGGCGCGGCGTCAGGATACAGAGTCCTCCGACTGGAATCACTCACAGGCGATCAACCTGCTGGCAGAGCTTGAACGGCTTTGCCCACAGCTGCTGAAATCGCCGCCTTCAGGCTTATTACAGCCCATAGAGATTGAGAGCGCGATCAACGCGTTGAAGCATGAGTGAATTAAACCAGGCTGGCCGGCCAAAGGCTATTTTTTTGATGGGACCCACGGCTTCTGGCAAGACTGCTTTAGCAATTGAATTGCGTAAGCGGTTACCAGTGGAACTAATCAGCGTAGACTCTGCCTTAATCTATCGTCAGATGGATATTGGTACGGCGAAACCGTCGGCTGAGGAGTTAGCAGTGGCCCCCCATCGTCTGCTCGACATTCGCGATCCCGCTGAAGCCTATTCGGCAGCGGAGTTCCGGCGGGATGCTTTAGCAGAAATGGCGGATATCGTTGAAGCCGGACGAATACCGTTGCTTGTTGGTGGAACCATGCTCTACTTCAAGGCGTTACTTGAAGGATTGTCGCCGTTGCCCTCGGCCGATCCCGACGTTCGTCAGCGGATAGAGCAAACGGCGCGTGAAAAAGGCTGGGAAGCTTTACACCGCCAGCTGTGTGAAATCGACCCGGTTGCCGGCAGTCGTATTCATCCGAATGATCCGCAGAGACTTTCGCGAGCACTGGAAGTTTTTTTTATTTCGGGTAAAACTTTAACGGAACTGACAAAAACATCCGGTGAAGCGTTACCCTACGACGTGCAACAGTTTGCCATCGCCCCCGCGAGCCGTGAATTGCTGCACCAGCGCATCGCGTTGCGTTTTGAGCAGATGTTGGCGTCAGGATTTGAAGCGGAGTCTCGGGCCCTTTTTGCACGAGGTGATTTGCATACGGACATGCCTTCCATTCGTTGTGTTGGCTATCGTCAGATGTGGTCTTATTTATCGGGCGAAATCGATTACAGCGAGATGGTTTATCGGGGAATTTGCGCAACCCGGCAGCTTGCTAAGCGACAGATGACCTGGTTACGCGGTTGGGAAAATGTTCACTGGCTTGACAGTGACGAGCCCCGGCTGGCGCGTGATACAGTGTTACAGGTTCTTAGTGCGAAGCATGGGTGATTGTGTACAATTGATGGGTTATCGTGCGCAAATTTTTACGCAGTTTTTTTCAGAACCATAGGTTCTACTTGCAACAAACAACAAGCATATAAGGAAAAGATAGAATGGCTAAGGGGCAATCATTACAAGACCCGTTTTTGAACGCACTGCGTCGTGAACGTGTTCCGGTTTCGATTTATCTGGTTAACGGTATTAAGTTGCAGGGTCAGATTGAGTCATTTGATCAGTTCGTCATTTTGTTGAAAAACACGGTGAGTCAGATGGTGTATAAGCACGCCATTTCTACCGTTGTTCCTTCACGCCCGGTTTCTCACCATAGCAATAATACCGGTGGCGGCAGCAACAATTACCATCATGGCGGCAGCAACACAACTGCGCAGCCACAGCCACAACAAGACGGTGATAACGCAGAATAACGCGTCACCGTACAGCCAGGAACGGAGAACAGCGATTTTCCGTCCTGGTCTTTTATTTAGCGAGGTTATAGCTTGTTTGACCGTTATGAAGCCGGTGAGCAGGCCGTACTGGTACACATCTGGTTCTCCCAAGACAAAGAAGTAGAAGATTTGCAGGAGTTTGAAACCCTGGTCTCTTCTGCTGGCGTTGAGGCGCTGCAAGTGGTTACTGGCAGCCGCAAAGCGCCACACCCCAAGTATTTTGTCGGTGAAGGAAAGGCCGTTGAAATTGCCGATGCGGTAAAAACAACAGGAGCATCGGTCGTATTATTCGATCATGCCCTTACGCCCGCTCAGGAAAGAAACCTCGAGCGCCTGTGCGAATGCCGGGTCATTGATCGCACCGGTTTAATTCTGGATATCTTTGCCCAACGCGCACGTACCCACGAAGGTAAATTGCAGGTTGAGCTGGCACAGCTGCGCCATCTTGCGACACGTCTGGTGCGCGGCTGGACCCACCTTGAACGCCAGAAAGGCGGGATTGGTTTACGTGGCCCGGGTGAAACGCAGTTAGAAACGGACCGCCGGCTGTTGCGCGGCCGTATCAGTCAGATTTTGTCTCGTCTTGAGCGAGTTGAAAAACAGCGTGAGCAGGGACGTCAGTCACGCGCCAAAGCGGATGTGCCAACGGTTTCGCTGGTGGGTTACACCAACGCCGGCAAGTCGACCCTCTTTAACGCCATGACCTCCGCCAATGTCTTTGCCGCAGACCAGCTGTTTGCAACGCTCGACCCCACACTGCGCCGTCTGAATGTTGCTGATGTCGGGGACGTGGTACTGGCGGACACGGTAGGCTTTATTCGCCATCTTCCTCACGACCTGGTTGCCGCTTTTAAAGCCACGCTGCAGGAGACTCGTCAGGCGACGCTGTTAATGCACGTGATTGATGGGGCTGACCTTCGCGTCACGGAAAATATCGCCGCCGTCGATGCCGTACTGGAAGAGATTGAAGCGGACGAAATCCCGACGTTACTGGTGATGAATAAAATCGATATGCTCGACGGATTCGAACCACGTATCGATCGTAACGAAGAGAACCTGCCAATCCGCGTCTGGCTTTCCGCCCAGACAGGCGCAGGCATTCCGTTGCTATGGCAGGCGCTGTCTGAGCGTCTGGCGGGTGAAATAGCCCAGCACGCATTACGTCTGCCACCGGAAGCGGGGCGACTTCGCAGCCGTTTCTATCAGCTGCAGGCGATTGAGAAAGAGTGGAATGAAGAAGACGGCAGTGTAGGATTGCAGATTCGTATGCCCATTATTGAGTGGATGCGTTTATGTAAGCAGGAACCGTCGCTGACCAGTTACATTGTTTGATATTGCCCAAACGCATTTACCTTAAAAATTGAAGATTGTCGCACTTTCTTTGCAGACCCGAATACGCTGGCGTTACCCGAGTATTTTGGATTTCAGCAAGGCGGCAACTGAGTGAATCCCCGGGAGCTTACGCAGGTAAGTGACCGGGGTGAGCGAAGGCAGCCAACACCGCTGCAATCCGAAAGCTGAAGGGTAAAAATCGTAATTACAATAAATGGAGTAGAAACATGGCGTGGAATCAGCCCGGAAATAACGGACAGGACCGCGACCCGTGGGGAAGCAGCAATAATCAAGGCGGCAACTCTGGGGGGAATAAGGGAGGACGGGAATCCGGGCCTCCTGATCTGGATGATATCTTCCGTAAGCTGAGCAAGAAGCTTGGTGGACTGGGCGGTGGCAAACAGAACGACAACGGTCAGCGCGGCTCCGGCAGCGGTGGCAAAATTGTTGGTATCGTGGCTGTTGCTGCTGTAGTCATCTGGGCTGCAAGCGGTTTCTACACCATCAAAGAAGCGGAACGTGGCGTGGTGACGCGCTTCGGTAAGTTCAGTCATCTGGTCGAACCCGGCCTGAACTGGAAGCCGACATTCGTTGATCAGGTGCGTGCGGTTAACGTTGAATCGGTGCGCGAACTGGCTGCTTCTGGCGTCATGCTGACTTCGGATGAGAACGTGGTACGCGTGGAGATGAACGTGCAGTACCGCGTGACCGATCCGGAACGTTATCTTTATGCTGTGACCAGCGCGGACGACAGCCTGCGTCAGGCTACCGACAGCGCACTGCGCGGCGTGATTGGTCGCTCTACCATGGACCGCATCCTGACCGAAGGTCGTACCGTGGTGCGTAGCGATACCCAGCGTGAAATCGACGAGACGATTCGCCCTTATAACATGGGAATCGCGGTGCTGGACGTCAACTTCCAGGCTGCACGTCCGCCGGAAGAGGTGAAGTCTGCATTTGATGACGCGATTGCCGCACGCGAAAACCGCGAGCAATACGTTCGCGAAGCCGAAGCTTACGCCAACGAAGTTCAGCCTCGTGCTAACGGCCAGGCGCAACGTATTCTGGAAGAGGCACGCGCTTACAAAGAGCGTACCGTTCTGGAAGCGCAGGGTGAGGTGGCGCGTTTCGCCAAGATCCTGCCTGAGTATAAAGCTGCACCCGAAATCACCAAAGAGCGTCTCTATATCGAGACCATGGAACGTGTGCTGAGCCATACCCGCAAAATACTGGTTAACGATCGGAGTAATAACCTGATGGTGCTGCCGCTGGATCAACTGATGCGTGGCGGTCAGACTTCATCGGGCCAGAATGGTCAGAAAGGCGCGAACGGTTCTTCGCAGCCTGCGCGCTCCGATAGCAGTGCCAGCCGCAATGACACGTCGTCATACAGTCCGGACAACATCATGGATCAGCGTCGGGCAAATGCTCAGCGCAGCGACAGCCAGCGCGAAGGGAGAGAGTAATCGATGCGTAAGCCAATAGTATTTTTAATCATTGTCGTGCTGGTGGCGCTCTATGCGTCCCTGTTTGTGGTGCAGGAAGGGCAGCGAGGCATTGTTCTGCGCTTCGGTAAAGTCCTGCGCGACGGCGAAAACAAGCCGCAGGTGTTCGAGCCGGGTCTGCATTTCAAGATTCCATTCCTGGAAACGGTTAAAACGCTGGATGCGCGTATCCAGACCATGGATAACCAGGCCGATCGCTTCGTCACCAAAGAGAAGAAAGATCTGATCGTAGACTCCTACATCAAGTGGCGTATCAGCGACTTCAGTCGCTACTACCTGGCCACTGGTGGCGGTGATGTCTCTCAGGCGGAAGTGCTGCTGAAACGTAAGTTCAGTGACCGCTTGCGTTCTGAGATGGGTCGTCTGGATGTGAAAGATATCGTAACGGACTCCCGTGGTCGTCTGACTACCGATGTGCGTGACGCGCTGAATACCGGCTCTGCAGGCAACGATGATGAAATCGCAACCCCTGCGGCTGATGACGCGATTGCCAGTGCAGCGGCCCGTGTCGAGCGTGAAACCAACAGCAGCGAACCGGCTCCGAACCCGAACAGTATGGCGGCGTTAGGTATTCAGGTGGTAGATGTGCGTATCAAGCAGATCAACCTGCCGACCGAAGTGTCTGATGCGATCTTTAACCGTATGCGTGCTGAGCGTGAAGCGGTAGCGCGTAGCCAGCGTTCACAGGGTCAGGAAGAGGCGGAAAAACTGCGCGCCCAGGCCGATTACCAGGTCACCCGTACTCTGGCTGAAGCCCAGCGCGAAGCACTGATTACACGCGGTGACGGTGATGCGGAAACGGCGCGGTTGTTTGCCGATTCGTTCAGCAAAGATCCTGACTTCTACGCCTTTATTCGTAGCCTGCGTGCCTATGAAAACAGCTTCAATAGCGATCAGGATGTGATGGTGTTAAGCCCGGATAGCGACTTCTTCCGATATATGAAGGCGCCCTCTAACGCGACACGCTAAGAACTGATATAACCTGTGGGCCGACAATGTTGTCGGCCCTTTTTTTTGGGTATCAGAATGAAAACAAGCATCTGGATGGCGCTGGCGCTGGTGTTAGTGCTGGAAGGGTTGGGACCGATGTTTATGCCGCGCGCCTGGCGACGCATGATCCTGACGATGACGCGGTTGCCCGATCGTCTGCTGCACCGCTTTGGTGGAGGACTGGTCGTTGCTGGCATGGTGATTTACTGCATGCTCAGCCTGCACGGCAACCTCTGAGGCTGACGTTCAGACCGGCTAAATTGTGCCTTTCAACGCTATTATCCCCAACATGTTGTAGTGATCAAAACTCAGGCAAAAAAGCGCGCAATCGTATGCTAAAAGTGCTGAAAACCACGGGATCAGATGGTAGAATCCTTTTTTAAGCAATCGGTGATTTTGAGAAATGGGTAAGAACGTCGTCGTACTGGGCACCCAATGGGGTGACGAAGGTAAAGGTAAGATTGTAGACCTTCTGACTGAGCGCGCGAATTACGTTGTGCGTTATCAAGGCGGCCACAATGCGGGCCACACGCTTGTCATCAACGGTGAAAAAACCGTCCTCCACCTGATCCCTTCTGGCATTCTGCGCGATAACGTCACCAGCATCATTGGTAACGGCGTAGTGCTCTCTCCTGAAGCCTTAATGAAAGAGATGAAAGGCCTGGAAGCGCGCGGGATTCCGGTACGTGAACGTCTGCTGATTTCTGAAGCCTGTCCGCTGATCCTGCAATATCATGTTGCGATGGATATGGCGCGTGAACGTGCTCGTGGCGCCAAAGCGATTGGTACCACGGGGCGTGGCATCGGACCGGCTTATGAAGATAAAGTCGCTCGCCGTGCCCTGCGCGTCAGCGACCTGTTTAACAAAGAAACCTTTGCTGCCAAGCTGAAAGAAGTGGTCGATTTCTACAACTTCCAGCTGGTGGAGTACTACAAAGAGCCGGCAGTCGACTTCGATAAAGTGCTGAGTGATGTGATGGAAGTCGCTGACATCATCACTGGCATGGTCGTTGACGTCTCTGAACTGCTGGACGTCGCGCGTAAGCGTGGCGATCTGATTATGTTTGAAGGTGCGCAGGGTACGCTGCTGGATATCGATCACGGTACCTATCCGTACGTGACCTCATCCAACACCACCGCAGGTGGCGTAGCGACCGGTTCAGGCATTGGCCCGCGCTATGTCGACTACGTGCTGGGTATTGTGAAAGCTTACTCAACCCGCGTTGGCGCAGGCCCGTTCCCGACCGAGCTGTTCGATGAAACCGGCGAATTCCTCTGTGCGCAGGGTAATGAGTTTGGTGCGACCACCGGTCGTCGTCGTCGTACCGGCTGGCTGGATGCGGTAGCGGTTCGCCGCGCAGTTCAGATCAACTCCCTGTCAGGTTTCTGCATGACCAAGCTGGACGTGCTGGATGGCCTGAAAGAGGTGAAGATCTGTGTGGCTTATCGTATGCCTGATGGCCGCGAAGTGACCACCACGCCACTGGCGGCAGAGAACTGGGAAGGCATTGAGCCGATCTACGAAACCCTGCCAGGCTGGAGCGAGACAACGTTTGGCGTCAAGACGCTGGAAGGTTTGCCTCAGGCCGCGCGTGACTACATCAAGCGTGTGGAAGAGGTAACGGGTGTGCCGATTGATATCATCTCAACCGGCCCTGATCGTAGTGAAACAATGATTCTGCGCGACCCGTTCGACGCGTAATCATTCAGGCCGGACGCTGTCCGGCCCTTGTTTTTCCATTCTTTGATGCCACTTAACCTCCCTTCGCTTGTCAAACCTTCTGCTGGCTTAAAAAAGCGCACGGCCAGACAGACTCTGGTTTATCATCGTAGCTAATCGAATGGCGATCCGATTTAATCCTGGCATCAATCACAGGGCGAATAAGGTCATGCCGCGCCTGAAGGTTCACTGAGGTTACTGTGCAGCTCACGAGTTTTACTGATTATGGCTTACGGGCACTGATTTATCTGGCATCGTTGCCGGAAGGTCAGCAGACCAATATTACGGAAGTGACGAACACTTATGGTTTGTCCCGTAATCATATGGTCAAAATTATCAATCAGCTGAGCCGGGCGGGCTATGTCGCCGCAACGCGTGGTAAAAACGGGGGCATTCGTCTGGGTATGCCAGCTCGTCAGATTGTCATTGGCGATGTGGTACGTAAGATGGAACCACTACAATTAGTGGATTGCGCGTCCTGTTCCATCACGCCAGCCTGTCGTCTGAAGCAGGCGTTACATGATGCGGTGCAGCGATTTTTGCAGGAGCTGGATAGCTATACGTTGGCAGATCTGGTCGAAGGAAATACACCACTTTATGAGATCATCTTGTCCAGATCGCCGGTGGAAATAAATATTAAATGACATCGGAGGAACCGCTATGTCAAAAGATCCTTTTCAGGATAGAGAAGCTGAAAAATACGAAAACCCTATTCCGAGCCGTGAATTTATTCTGGCTCTGTTAGAAAAACGTGAAAAACCGGCCAGCCGCGAAGAGCTGGCTGAAGAGATGAATCTGCAGGAAGAAGAACACCTTGAGGCGCTACGTCGCCGCCTTCGCGCCATGGAGCGTGATGGTCAGCTGGTGTTCACCCGCCGTCAGTGTTATGCCCTGCCAGAACGTCTTGATCTCCTGCGCGGTAAAGTCATTGGCCACCGTGATGGCTACGGCTTCCTGCGGGCAGAAGGTCAGAAAGATGACCTCTACCTTTCCGCAGAACAGATGAAATTCTGTATGCACGGTGACGTGATCCTGGCGCAGCCGCTGGGTGCCGATCGCAAAGGCCGCCGCGAAGCGCGCGTGGTCCGGGTGCAGGAACCCCGCAACAATCAGATCGTTGGCCGTTACTTTACCGATGCCGGTGCCGGCTTCGTGGTACCGGACGACAGTCGCCTGAGTTTTGACATCCTCATCCCGCCTGAAGAGACGATGAATGCCCGCATGGGTTCCGTGGTGGTGGTTGAGCTGGTCCAGCGTCCGAACCGTCGCAGCAAAGCGATCGGTAAAATCGCCGAGATTCTGGGCGATGATATGGGTACCAGCCTGGCCGTGGATATGGCGCTGCGTACGCATGAAATCCCGCACACCTGGCCGCCGGAAGTGGAAGCTCAGGTCAGCAAACTGAAAGAAGAAGTCCCGGAAGAGGCCAAAAAAGGCCGCGTCGATCTGCGTAAGCTGCCGCTGGTCACCATCGATGGTGAAGATGCCCGTGACTTTGATGATGCTGTTTACTGTGAGAAGAAGCGTGGTGGCGGATGGCGTCTGTGGGTAGCTATCGCGGATGTCAGCTATTACGTCCGTCCTGGCACCCCACTGGATGACGAAGCGCATCAGCGCGGAACCTCGGTCTACTTCCCGTCGCAGGTTGTGCCGATGCTGCCGGAAGTGCTGTCGAATGGCTTATGTTCGCTTAACCCGCAGGTCGATCGCCTCTGTATGGTGTGCGAGATGACCATCTCGACCAAAGGTAAACTGACCGGCTTCAAGCACTACGAAGCGGTGATGAACTCCCATGCGCGTCTGACCTACAACAAAGTCTGGAACATTCTGCAGGGCGACAAAGAGCTGCGCCAGCAGTATGCGCCACTGGTTAAAGACCTTGAAGAGCTGAACAACCTCTATCATGCGCTGGAAGCCGCTCGTGAAGAGCGCGGCGGTATCTCGTTTGAAACGGAAGAGGCGAAGTTTATCTTCAACGCCGAGCGCCGTATTGAGCGTGTTGAGCGCGTGTCACGTAATGACGCCCATAAGTTGATCGAAGAGTGCATGATCCTGGCGAACATCGCCTCGGCACGCTTCGTTGAGAAAAATCAGGAACCGGCGCTGTTCCGCGATCACGATCGCCCGACCGACGAAAGCATCAAGAGCTTCCGTACCGTGCTCAACGAGCTGGGACTGAGTCTGCCTGGTGGTAATAAACCACAGCCAATCGACTATGCGGCGCTGCTGAAGCAGGTTGCCGATCGTCCTGATGCGGAAATGCTGCAAACCATGCTGCTGCGTTCAATGAAGCAGGCCGTTTACGATCCGGAAAACCGCGGTCACTTTGGTCTGGCGCTCTCGTCGTATGCGCACTTTACCTCGCCAATCCGTCGTTATCCGGATCTGACGCTGCATCGCGCCATCAAATATCTGCTGGCAAAAGAGCAGGACGAAGGTAAAGGCCTGGTACAGCGCGCCATTAAATACCTGATGCCGAGAGATCGCAGCGTCGCCAAAGATATGACGACAGCAACCGGCGGCTATCACTACGACATGCCGCAGATGCTGCAACTGGGCCTGCACTGTTCCCTGACCGAACGCCGCGCCGATGAAGCGACCCGTGACGTCGCGGACTGGCTCAAGTGTGACTTCATGCAGGATCAGGTTGGCAACGTCTTCAACGGCGTCATTTCCAGCGTGACCGGATTTGGCTTCTTTGTACGCTTAAGCGATCTGTTCATTGATGGTCTGGTCCACGTTTCGACGCTCGACAACGATTACTACCGTTTTGACCCGGTAGGTCAGCGTCTGATCGGTGAATCGGGCGGTCGCACCTATCGTCTGGGTGACACGGTTGAAGTGCGTGTTGAAGCCGTCCATATGGATGAGCGTAAAATCGACTTTGCCCTGATCTCCAGCCAGCGTCAGGTACGTGGTGAAGGCAAAACCGCACGCGACCGGGCGAAGCGTGACGACAAAGCGCCAGCGAAACGCCGTCGTGATGCGAGCAAGAAGTCCAACTTCGAGCCGGACGCCGCTTTCCGGGGCGACAAGAGTAAGCCCGCCGCTGCAAATACCGAGAATAAAAGTAAAAACGTCTCGGAAAAAACCCGTAAAATCGCCGCCGCCACCCGGGCGAAGCGCGCCAGAAAAAAGGCGCAGCCTGACTGATGCGCGCACCCGCCCTTTCTCACTGAGAAAGGGCGGTCATTCATTCATTTCCAAACACTGAGCAGATCGATGAGCGAAATTATTTTTGGTATCCATGCCGTGCAGGCGCTGCTGGAACGTGATCCACAACGTTTCCAGGAAGTCTTTATCCTCAAAGGCCGCGACGATCGTCGCCTGCAACCCGTGGTCGCCGCGCTGGAAGCTCAGGGGGTCGTGATTCAGCTGGCCGAGCGCAAGTGGCTCGACAGCCAGGTTGAAGGCGGTGTACATCAGGGTATTGTGGCGCGGGTAAAACCGGGTCGTCAGTATCAGGAAGGCGACCTGCCGGATCTGCTGCAGAGCCTGGAGAAACCCTTCCTGCTGGTGCTGGACGGGGTCACCGATCCGCACAATCTGGGTGCCTGCCTGCGCAGTGCCGATGCGGCCGGTGTTCACGCGATTATCGTGCCGAAAGATCGCTCTGCTCCCCTGAATGCAACGGCCAAAAAAGTGGCCAGCGGCGCGGCAGAAAATGTGCCGTTGATCCGCGTCACCAACCTGGCACGTACCCTGCGTCTGCTGCAGGAGTACAACATCTGGGTTGTCGGTACCGCAGGTGAAGCTGACCATACCGTCTTCCAGAGCAAAATGACCGGTCCGATGGCGCTGGTGATGGGCGCGGAAGGGGAAGGCATGCGTCGTCTGACCCGTGAGCATTGCGATGAGCTGATCAGCATTCCGATGGCGGGCAGCGTCTCTTCGCTGAATGTCTCGGTTGCTACGGGTGTCTGCCTGTTTGAAGCGGTGCGTCAGCGCAACGCCTGATCCCCGATGTGATCCTCGCCACAAATTAGTTCCTGTACCAGGCATAACTGCGCGTCATTCGTATATACCCAAAGGATTTCGGGTTGCATTGAGGCGGCAAGAGAACGAATCCCGATGAGCTTACATGAGTAAGTGATTCGGGTGAGTGAACGCAGCCAACAAAAATGCAGCTTGAAAGACGACGGGTATACTTACTGAGTGACATCCGCGAGGAGTGGTTATGACCTGGACAACACACACCGTTTTTAATCAGCCCCATCCTCTGAGCAACAGCAACCTGTTCCTGTCTGATACGCCACTCGGCGAGGCACTGTCACGCGAAGGCGCCGGATGGGACCGGGAATGGCTGGCTTCGGTAGGCCGACAGCTGGGCAGCGCCGAGTCGCTGGAGCTGGGCCGGCTCGCCAACGCGGAGCCACCTGAACTGCTGCGCTACGACGCCCGTGGCGTACGGATGGATGAAGTTCGTTTTCACCCCGCCTGGCACCTGCTGATGCAGGGTGTCTGCGCCAGCCGCCTGCATAATCTCAGCTGGCATCCCACAGTACGTGAACAGGCCAGCGTGGCGCGGGCTGCGCGCTTTATTCTGCATGCACAGGTTGAAGCGGGCACGCTTTGCCCGGTGACCATGACGCACGCGGCCATTCCACTGTTGCAGACTTATCTGCCTGCCGCGTTCGAAGGCTGGCTCGATCCGCTGCTCAGCGATCGTTACGATACCCATGCGCAGCCCGGCGACCAGAAACGGGGTCTGCTGATCGGTATGGGCATGACGGAAAAACAGGGCGGCAGCGATCTGCTCACCAGCACCACCCGGGCCGAGCCGCTGGGGGCGCGCGGCCCGGGTGAAGCCTACCGGCTGACCGGCCACAAATGGTTCTTCTCGGTGCCGCAGAGCGATGCACATCTGGTGCTGGCGCAGACGCCCGCCGGATTAAGCTGCTTCTTCCTGCCGCGCCTGTTGCCTGACGGGTCACGCAACGCCATCCAGCTTGAGCAGCTTAAAGATAAGCTGGGTAATCGCTCAAATGCCAGTTGTGAGGTGGAGTTTCGCGATGCGACCGGCTGGCTGCTGGGAGAAGAGGGCGAAGGCGTGCGGCTCATCCTTAAAATGGGCGGTATGACGCGCTTCGACTGCGCACTCGGCAGTCATGGTCAGATGCGGCGTGCATTCTCGGTGGCACTCTGGCATGCACATCAGCGCCAGGTGATGGGGAAAAACCTGGTGGATCAACCGCTGATGCGTCAGGTTCTGGCACAGCAGGCGCTGCAGCTGGAGGGACAAACCGCGCTGCTGATGCGGCTGGCGCGCGCCTGGTCACAACCGGCAAAACCGCATGAGGTCACGTTTGCCCGCTTATTCACTCCGGCTGCAAAATATCAGATCTGCAAAGCGGGAGCCCCGTTCGTCGCGGAGTCGATGGAAGTGCTGGGGGGCATCGGCTACTGCGAAGCGAGCGAGCTGCCGCGCCTCTATCGTGACATACCGGTCAACAGCATCTGGGAAGGGTCGGGCAACGTGATGTGTCTTGACGTACTGCGCGTGCTCACCCGTCAGGCAGAGGTTTCGGAGATGCTGAGTCAGGAATTTGAAGCGGTGAAAGGGAGTAATCGTCATTTCGATGCGCGCTGGCGTCAGTTACGGCTGCGAATGAGCAAAGTCCCCGAAGAGCAGGCGCGCGAGGTGACCCGCACGCTGCTGCAGCTTGCGACCGGCGCTCAGCTACTGAAATATGGCGAACCGCCGCTGGCGGATGCATGGTGCCAGCAGTGGCTCGATCGGCGTGGCTCCCGCCCCCTTGAGACAGCAATCACAGACCGTTTACTGGCCCGTGGCTGTGGCAGGTGATGCGCCGTAAAGAATCGCGCTGGCGTACCAGAGACCGGGCATTACCGTTTCACTCAGCGCCACGATCTGATAGTAAGCCGCACCGGCCTGGTTAGCCCGGGTGGCCACGGCCCGCCCGGCATCATCCGGTGAGCCGCGCACGTTAACGGTAATATTGCCCAGCTTTGGCAAACCGCCACTCTGCGCCCGTGAAATCTCCTGCGCCTGTTGCGTCGGCGCGGGCGGTGCTTTTGGCGTGGTCTCAAGCGCGGAACAGCCTGCCAGCAGCAGGCTTATCACCAGTAAACAAGCGAAACGCATAGCAAAACCCTCTTTCAGGACGAAGCATTAAGTGTATGCCATCGCCCTGAATGACGTCAGGATTTAAGGCTGAATACGCTGACCAGCTGGGTCAGGTGGTGCCCTTTATCACTCAGGTTCTGCGCGCTGTTTTCCGCCTGTGTCACCAGTTCGCTGTTCTGGTGAGTCGCCTGGCTGATCTGGTTCATCGCCAGATTAACCTGGCCGATGCCTGCCGCCTGCTGCTGCGCCGCCACGTTGATCTCGCCCATCAGCGCCTGCACCTGCTCGATGTGGGTCACAATGTCGCTCATCGCATCGCGCGTCTGCTCAGATAACTGATGGCCCTCCGCCACGTTGCTGATGGAAGTCGCAATCAGTCCATCAATCTCTTTAGCGGCCTGCGCAGAACGCTGTGCCAGCGCACGTACTTCTGCGGCCACCACGGCAAAGCCACGGCCCTGTTCCCCGGCACGTGCCGCTTCAACGGCGGCATTCAGCGCCAGGATATTGGTCTGGAAGGCGATCGACTCAATCACGTGGGTGATATCAGCAATGCTTTGTGATGAAACCTTAATCGCCGACATGGTGTTGACCGAGCGCACCACCGTCTGGCTACCGTGACTGACGATATCGCTGGCTTCGGCCACCAGTGACATCGCCTGACGCAGGCTGTCTGCGGTGTGTTCAACCGTCGCGCCAAACTGCTCCATGCTGGCGGAGGTCTGCTCCACGCTGCTGGCCTGACGCCCGATCTGCTCGCTGATGTTATGACTGCTGGCCGCGATGGTGTCTGTGCCGTCGCTGATCTCCTGCGCCGCGCCGCGCACCTGGCTGACGATTTTCTCCAGACCATCGCCAATGCCGTTGATCGCAACGATCAACTGGCCCACTTCATCGCGACGCTGGGTATCCATATGGACCTGCAGATTCCCGGCAGCATACTGCTCCGCCAGATGGATCACCTGCTGCAGCGGACGGGTAATCGCCCGACGGCTGTACCAGACAAACCCCAGCGCAAAGACCACCACCAGAATCAGTCCGGTTATCAGGAACAGGTTACGGCTATGCGTAATCGGGGCGAGCAGGCTTTCACGGTTAACTTCGCCGGCGATCACCCAGTTCCAGCCCGGCAGCTGCTGCCAGGCCAGAATCTGGTGCTCGCCGTTGATCTCTGCCTGCAGCATGCCCTGCGGCTGAGTCAGCAGCGGCTGGAGTGTCGCGTCATCCCAAGCGGGTCGTTTTCCTTCGTCGTGCTGATCGAACAGATACTCTCCCTGCGTCTTACCGGGGGTGCCGTTGAGCACAAAGAAATGACCACTATCACCCAGCTTGCGTGCCAGGATTTTTTCACGCATCAGCGCATACTGCTTATCAATGCCAACGCCGACAAACAGGATGGCGACAACCTTGCCACTCTCATCTTTTACCGGCTGATATTGTGTGATGTAGCGATGGCCGAACAGCGTCGCCAGCCCCTGATAGACGTCGCCCTGACTGACGCTTTTCCAGGCGGCGCCGTTGCGGTCAAGCTGCGTACCGATTGCGCGACTGCCATCCTGCTTTTTCAGCGAGGTGGAAATACGGATAAAATCATCGCCGTCACGCACAAAAATGGTCGCCACGGCGGCGGTGCGTTCGGTGAAATCATCTACCGCGGTCTGGTCGAGGTTCAGCGTTTTTAACCCGGCGCGCAGCACCGGCGTCGAGAAGGCACCGACCTGCACCCGGGAGCCTTCATCCAGGCTAAAACGCTTAGGCAGGAAACTTGTAAACAGACTGGTGTAGTGAGCCACCTCTTCGGTGAGGGTGGCGTTGAACATGGTGGCCATTTCACTGATGCCCTGCACCTGGTTTTGCATGTCATCGATGGCGAGATTTTCCAGCTGCCGCGAAGCGGTGTGGCTCTGGGTTAGCGTCAGAACCAGCAACAATAAAGCTACGCTGAGAGACGTCAGTACAGACAGCTTAACTCCAAGACTCAGGCCGCTGAGAGAGAGACGCTTCATAAATTACCTTTGATCAAGTTAGGGGGACACAACATCAACGGCAAAGCGCGGGAAAAGTTTAGGCCGAAATCTGGCGACTAAACGCAGCAGGGGATTTCGTAAATTAACCCGCAGACGTACACTCAATCGGCACGCCTTGCCCCTTCTCAGGAGAGACCATGATTGAACTCACCACAGAAACGCTGGCCGGTATCGAATGCCTGCACGCCACGCCTGCCGGACAACGGCATCAGCCACTGCCTACCGTGCTGTTTTATCACGGCTTTACCTCTTCAAAAGAGGTCTACGCCTACTTCGCTGTCGCGCTGGCTCAGGCGGGGTTCCGGGCGGTGATGCCGGATGCGGATCTGCACGGCGCGCGCTATCACGGCGATGCCGATGCACGCCTTGGTCGCTTCTGGGAGATTCTGAAACAGAACATTGATGAGCTGCCGCAGCTGGAATCGGCGCTGCGCGCTGACGATCTGATCGCCAGCGAGCGTTTTGCGGTGGCGGGCGCGTCGATGGGCGGCATGACGGCGCTGGGCGCGATGGCACGTTATCCGCAGATTCAGAGCGTCGCCTGCCTGATGGGATCGGGCTATTTTATGCAGCTCAGTCAGTCGCTCTTTCCGCCGCTGGTGGCCGACACGCCTGAGCAGCAAGCGCAGTTTGCTGCCCGCATGGCACCGCTGGCCGACTACGATCCCTGCAACCGGCTGGAGGCCCTGGCAAACCGTCCGCTGCTGTTGTGGCATGGTGAGGCGGATGAGGTGGTGCCCTGGGCGGAGAGCGTCCGGCTGGAGAGGGCGCTGCGGGAAAACGGGCTGGCGCAGCTTCTGACTTCGCTGTCGGAAAAACAGATTGGACATAAGATCACGCCATCAGCATTGACGGCGCTGGTCAGCTTTTTTAAACAGCAGCTATAAAAAATGAACGGGCGGAGAGTGGATCTGCCGCCCGTAAACTTACCGGCCTTACCAGTGCGCAGACGATTTTTCTGCTGCTCTGGCAGGCGCGTTGACCGGGTTCTTTTGTGGCGCATCCAGCCGATTAACGTAGATATAACCCGATGCCGCTTCGCTGCTGTGACTTCTTATCTGCTGCGCACAGTCAGCATTGCTGGCAAGAGCGGGTGGAGACAGGAAGAGACCCAGTAAAGTGGCGATGACGAACGTTTTCATGCCCGACTCCTCACTTCAGGGAACACACTCTGTTAGACGCCGATAAGCCAAACCGTAACGTCTGCATTAAGTTTAGCGACTGTGCACATTATCGCCAGATCGTCCGCCTGAAGCTCTTTATCAGCTTTTTTGAACCTTTCCCGCTTAACGCGCTGTATTCACATGATTAGCACGAAAAGCTACCGTATATGGCACGCCGGATGGCATTTGTTGAAATGTGCGCTTGAGTTTAGCCGTCGCCGCCAGTATGATTACGCGTCAATTTTTCAGCCGCATTCTCAGGCTGTGTCCCACAAACGCTCGTCACAACGAACCTTTGTGGGACACAGCCTATAACGTTCCTTGCTTCCATGGGCCGCGGTTGACCCCGACAGGAGGCTGAATAATCCGTAAGGAGCAATTTCGATGCGTCATTACGAAATCGTATTTATGGTTCATCCTGACCAGAGCGAACAGGTTCCTGGCATGATCGAGCGTTACACTGGTGCTATCACTGGTGCAGAAGGCACGATTCACCGTCTGGAAGACTGGGGCCGCCGTCAGCTGGCTTACCCGATCAATAAACTGCACAAAGCGCATTACGTTCTGATGAACGTTGAAGCGCCGCAGGAAGCGATCGATGAGCTGGAAACGAACTTCCGCTTCAACGACGCCGTTATCCGTAGCATGGTTATGCGCGTTAAAAACGCGGTAACTGAAGCATCGCCGATGGTTAAAGCGAAAGATGAGCGTCGTGATCGTCGCGAAGATTTTGCTAACGAATCCGCTGATGAGTCAGATGCTGGGGATTCTGAAGAGTAATCCATCGTGACGGTTAATCGACTTCGCCTGTCTGGCACTGTGTGCAAGACGCCGGTTCGAAGAGTTAGCCCGTCAGGAATTCCTCACTGTCAGTTCGTGCTTGAGCACCGCTCAGTGCAGGAGGAGGCCGGGTTTCACCGGCAAGCCTGGTGTCGTATGCCGGTTATTATCAGCGGCAGCGCCCATCAGGTGATTACTCAACATATAACGGTCGGCACGCAACTCACACTCGACGGTTTCATTAGTTGCCATCAGGCACGAAATGGCCAGAGCAAAGTGGTGTTCCATGCCGAGCAGATTGAATTGATAGATTCTGGAGACTAGCCTAATGGCACGTTATTTCCGTCGTCGCAAGTTCTGCCGTTTCACCGCGGAAGGCGTTGTTGAGATCGATTACAAAGACATCGCAACGTTGAAAAACTACATTACCGAAAGCGGTAAAATTGTCCCGAGCCGTATCACCGGTACTCGTGCAAAATACCAGCGTCAGTTGGCTCGCTGCATCAAGCGTGCGCGTTACCTGTCTCTGCTGCCGTACACTGATCGTCATCAGTAATCGGCAACTGTCCATTAACGACTTTAAGAGGATAAGGTAATGCAAGTTATTCTGCTTGATAAAGTAGCAAACCTTGGCACCCTGGGTGATCAGGTTAACGTTAAAGCGGGCTACGCTCGTAACTTCCTGGTACCACAGGGCAAAGCTGTTCCTGCTACCAAGAAAAACGTTGAGTTCTTCGAAGCACGCCGTGCTGAACTGGAAGCCAAACTGGCTGACGTTCAGTCTGCAGCAACTGCACGCGCTGAGAAAATCAATGAACTGGGCACTGTAACCATCACGTCTAAAGCGGGCGATGAAGGTAAACTGTTCGGTTCAATCGGTGCCCGCGACATCGCTGATGCAGTGACTGCAGCTGGCGTTGAAGTGGCTAAGAGCGAAGTTCGTCTGCCGAACGGCGTTCTGCGCACTACCGGTGAGCATGAAGTAAGCTTCCAGGTTCACAGCGAAGTATTCGCGAAACTGAACGTGAAAGTAGTTGCTGGTTAATCTTTATTAACTGAGCACGACACAAACGCCGGCCCTGTGCCGGCGTTTTTGTTTTTGTGCCTTTCAATCGCCGCTGTTCGCGTTACTGCGCGCGAATAAAGCTGCCGTCTGGCTGACGTGTAAACAGCACCGGACCGTTTGCGCCCTCCACCGTCAGACCTGTTACAGCCCCCTGCGCATCCTGACGGATTTTCACCTGCTGACCACTTTTCAGTGAGCTGAGTGGCTGATCGCTGCCTTCCACCCGCGCCATCGCAAACACATCATTGACCGGCAGACTATTATCACGAAACAGCTGCGCCAGCGTCTGACCGGAAGCGATGGTCAGATTGCGCCACTCGCCCTGAGAATCGGCTTTTGGCGTCTGCTGAGACGGTGGGGATGACGGCTGGCGGCTACTGTTGTTCTCATAAATATCCGCCTGCATCGGCACCTCTTTCTCCGTCTGGGGTGCGACCGGCTGCTCGACCGGATAGCGCAGCGTGCTGGCGGGCCAGAGAAACGCCACCAGCATCACCAGCAGTGCGGCCACAATGCCACGGCGGTGCGGCGCAGGCAGCGGGTCCATCCAGCGAATGTGGTCGGTAAAATGCCAGATACGCTGAAGCCATGTCGGCAGGCGGGATGACGTGTCTGAAGCCATTCGGGGTTCCTCCTCTCCGGCAGGCTGCTTTAGCCTGCGTGCGGCCAGCCAGGTCTGCAGCCGGGATACAAGATGTTTTGCACGCATCCTGCGGCGTCGTGGGGCTATCTGGCCCATGTTTGCTCTCTTATTCGTGTGCTACAGAGGGGGTGATCCCCCCCGATAGTTATAGTATGGGCAATACCGGCGCGAAGTGCCTGCCAGCATTGATAAAATTGACGGCTCTATTGTTTCTCTTTCCCCGGCAAAAGTCATCTGCGATGCAGGGCATTTTACGCCAGCGGCCTGCGCTGCTATGCTGCCCGTTCGAATTTATCCGAGAGTGAAAGGAACGAAGATGACTACCCCTTCTTTCGACAGCGTCGAAGCACAAGCAAGTTACGGTATTGGTTTACAGGTTGGCCAGCAGTTGCTGGAATCTGGTCTGCAGGGTCTGCAACCAGAAGCACTGCTCGCGGGTCTGCGCGACGCGCTGGAAGGGAACTCGCCGGCCGTACCGGTTGATGTGGTTCATCGCGCACTGCGTGAAGTGCATGAACGCGCTGAAGGCGTGCGTCGTGAGCGCACCGAAGCCATGGCCGCAGAAGGTCAGGCGTTCCTGCAGGAACATGCGCAGCGTGAAGGCGTGAGCAGCACCGAATCAGGCCTGCAGTTCAGCGTGATTACTCAGGGCGAAGGTCCAATCCCATCACGTCAGGATCGCGTACGCGTTCACTACACCGGTAAACTGATCGACGGCAGCGTATTCGACAGCTCTGTTGCCCGTGGCGAACCGGCGGAATTCCCGGTAAGCGGCGTAATTCCAGGCTGGATTGAAGCGCTGACCCTGATGCCGGTTGGCTCAAAATGGGAACTGGTGATCCCACAGAACCTCGCGTATGGCGAGCGCGGTGCGGGTGCCTCTATCCCACCATTCAGCACCCTGATCTTCGAAGTCGAACTGCTGGAAATTCTGTAATTCCGGACGCTGCAACCCCCCCGGTTGCAGCGTTTTCTTCCGCCTTATTTCTGCTGTAAATTCACCTGCCACAGAGCAAAGCCGATCGCATCTGTCCCTTTGGGCTGAAGCGGATATTGCGCATGCTGCTTAATAAATCCGGTCGCTTTATCACCCGGTGCCGTTTCAAACTGAATGTCGAGCGGGGTGGATGAGGTAATCGGTGCCAGCCGCCAGTTATTGTCCGCCTTCGGCTGAACTTCACCGTGCGCTTTGGTTTCCGCGCTGATGTAGGCTGCAACCACGGAACGGTTCTCATCCGGCGAGGCAAAGGCAATGTATTTATCTCCGGTGCCGGCAAACTTGCCGCCGTAAGCGCGATAGTTATTGGTCGCCACCAGGAAGGTCGCCTGTGGATCGACGGGTTTACCCTGCCAGCTAAGCTGACGGATACGTGAGGCCTCAGGATGGATCAACTGACACTCTGCGTCGTAGCGTGCGGGCTGGGTCACATCAATCTGATAATTAACCCCGTCAATCACATCAAAGTTATAGGTGCGGAAATCCCAGTTGATCAGCGACTGCGTTTTCGTGCTGTGGGGATCGATCTGATTAAACTGGCCCGCTGAGCACTCCAGCCACTCTTTTACCTGCGCACCGGTGACTTTCATGACCACCAGGGTATTGGGATAAAGATAGAGATCGGCCGCGTTACGGAAGGTCAGCGCGCCTTTCTCCACTTCGACATAGCTGGCCGGATCGTTTTTACGTCCGCCCGCTTTAAACGGCGCAGCAGCAGAGAGCACCGGCAGACGGCCCAGATCCGGATCGCCCTGAATGAAATGCTCCACGTAGGCGCGCTGGGCATTATTGACGATCTGTACCGTCGGATCGTCCTGTACCAGCGACAGGTAGCTGTACATCACATCGGCGGACTTGCCGATGGGCTTCGCCACAAACTCCCGCGTGGCGCGGTGATCGTCAGCCAGTACCTTCACCAGCGCCGGATCCTCTGCCGCCAGCGATTTCTTCGCTGCGGTATCGTAGATTGGCCGCGCCTGTGCTTTGCCGCTGCTCACCTGCCAGCGTCCGCCCTCATTGTTCAGCACCAGGTCAACCACGCCAAGGTGATCGCCCCACATGCCTGGCATCACCGCCGGAATACCGTTCAGGGTGCCGTTGGCGATATCTGCACCCTTGATGTCAGCAAACTCCTTGCCGGGGAAGACCGCATGCGCATGACCAAACAGGATGGCGTTAATGCCTTCCACCTGGCTGAGATAGTAAACCGAGTTCTCCGCCATCGTGTGATACGGCTCGCTGCTCAGGCCGGAGTGGGGAATAGCGATAATCAGATCGGCGCCCTGCGCGCGCATCTCAGGCACGTAGCGGCGAGCCGTTTCGGTGATGTCATCGACGCGTACCTTGCCCTGCAGGTTGGCTTTATCCCACACCATGATCTGCGGCGGCACAAAGCCGATATAACCTATCTTCAGGGTCTGCGTTTTGCCCTCGCGATCAACCACCGTGGTGGATTTGATGAGGTATGGGGTAAACAGCGGTTTGCCGCTCTTCACATCAATCACGTTGGCGTTCACATAGGGAAAGCGTGCGCCCGCCAGCGCTTTTTTCAGGTAGGGCAGGCCATAATTGAATTCATGATTGCCGAGGTTACCGACGCTGTAATCCAGCGTGTTGAGCGCCTTGTAGACCGGATGGATCTCGCCCTCACGTAATCCTTTGGCCGCCATGTAGTCACCCAGCGGGCTGCCCTGAATGATGTCGCCGTTATCGACCAGCAGGCTGTTTTTCACCTCCTGGCGTGCGGCGTGGATCAGCGTGGCGGTTCGCACCAGACCAAACTTCTCGGTTGGCGTGTCTTTGTAATAGTCGAAATCCATCATATTGCTGTGCAGATCGGTGGTTTCCAGTATCCGCAAATCCACCGTCGCCGCCTGGGTGGCGACGGAAACGCTCAGTGCCAGTAACATCATTCCGGGCTTAAACATGCTTGCTCCTGCTGCAAAATAAATAAGGATCTCAAAATAATGTAAAAGCATGACAGATAGTCATTTTAAATCGTGATGGGTATAACGTTTTAGCGCATCGGTCAGCGACGGATTCTTAAACGATGGAGGCGTAGCGGCACAGGCGTGGCGATAAATGGGTAACTATGATATTGATATATCTATAAATTGAATCGCCGGAGTGCCTGTAAATGGGTTCTTCAGGCGGAACTGCTAAAATGTCACTATCTGACGATGAGCTGATCCTGCAGCAGACAGACACAATGAGGTGAAAAATGTTAGAGCAAATCTGCCAACTGGCACGCGAAGCAGGCGACGCGATTATGCAGGTCTATAACGGTGCCGCGCCGCTTGACGTTTCTCACAAATCGGATGATTCACCGGTGACCGCCGCGGATATCGCTGCACACGAGGTGATCCTCGCTGGCCTCAAAAAGTTAACGCCTGATCTCCCCGTGCTGTCAGAAGAAGATCCGCCAGCCTGGGAGGTGCGTCAGCACTGGCAGCGCTACTGGCTGGTCGATCCGCTGGATGGCACCAAAGAGTTCATCAAGCGTAACGGCGAATTCACCGTTAACATTGCGCTAATCGAAGCAGGCAAGCCGGTAATGGGCGTGGTCTATGCGCCAGTGCTGGGCGTGATGTACTCCGCTGCAGACGGCAAAGCGTGGAAAGAGGAGGGCGGTCAGCGTGAACAGATTCATGTCCGTGATGCGCGTCCTCCGCTGGTGGTGGTGAGCCGTTCACATGGCGACGACGATGAGATGAAAGAGTACCTGAAGCAGTTAGGTGAACATCAGACCGTCGCGACCGGATCCTCACTGAAATTCTGCCTGGTGGCAGAAGGAAAAGCCCAGCTCTATCCCCGTTTCGGACCCACCAACATCTGGGATACCGGCGCGGGCCATGCCGTGGCGATGGCGGCGGGCGCGCATGTGCACGACTGGCAGGGTAAAACTCTGGACTACGCGCCGCGCGAATCCTTCCTTAATCCTGGCTTCCGCGTATCACTGTTTTAACGCTGTCTGAGCGCTCAGCCTGCTGAAGGCTGAAACCCCGGCGGGCGGTGCTCTCCCCACCGGGGCTTCAGCGATTAATCCTTCAGCAGGGAGGTGACCAGCGTAATCACTTTTGTCACTTCATCCTGCGTCAGCGATCCATCCTTCACAAATTTCACCTTACCCTGCTTATCCAGCACCACAATGGCGGAACCGCCCGGCTGTAACTGCCAGGCATGCTGCACATTGCCCTTGCTGTCGACAACAAACTGCGACCACGGATATTGCTGCTTGTTAGTCTCGACGCTGCTGCGCACAAACATGCCCGTACCGGGAATGGCATCATCTGTATTCACGATGGTGGTGGTCTGATAGCGATCATGCGGCAGCTTCGCGGCCTTAATCGCCTCGATCAATGCGGCATTCATCTCTTTAGCGGATGAGCGACCCGCGATGTGCTGAACCACGCGAACTTTTCCGCCGAGCTGCGCGCTATTCCAGTTTTTGTAGCTAAACTTATCCTGCTGCAATAACAGCTCGCCTTTGTCGTTCACGCCAACGGCCGGTACCCGCATATCCTGCCTGAGGTCATGAGCCATCACGCTTGCCGGTATCAGTAAAGACAACGCTACAGCTGCCAGAATTATTCGCATTGCTATTTCCTTGAGTGATCAGACCAGTTAGTCATTTTACTGCAATAGTAAGCAGGGATGATGCGCCTGTCCTGGAAAGGTGTCAGGTTTGTTATGGCCTCCACAATTCCTTAACCAACGAAGGTTTATACTGTGTTGTGTGAGCCTGATAACAGAGTGTTCTGTAATGATGTGTCAATTCAGTAAAAAAAATCACTTTTAGGAACATTAGTAGGTTTGAGTGTTCTATAGTTATCGCGAATTCGCGCTTCATGGGCTGGAACCAAATTTGGAAACGGCGAAGCGTGCTTAAAAATGTACAGGAGTTAGTCAGTATGAAGATCTTCCAGCGCTATAATCCGCTACAAATAGCGAAATATGTAAAAACGCTGTTCAAAGGAAGGTTGTATATCAAGGACGTCGGCGCGTTCGAGTTCGACAAAGGGAAAGTATTAATCCCGCGCGTCAAAGACAAACAGCACCTGAGCGTGATGTCAGAAATTAACCGCCAGGTCGTTCGTCTCAAACTTGAGTTCAACTAATCATAAGGGCGCCGATGGCGCCCTTAGTGTCTGGCCAGTCAGGCCATTTTATTTGTCACTCTGAACCTGAGCAGTGCCAACAATTCTCACAGACTACGTCACATTCCGGTTGTTCCGCGCTGTCCATGTCCAGACTGCTGGTCATTCTACTCTTCTTCGCTTTTTGTCATGCTCAGCACCGGCGGTCGTTCATCGATGCGGGTGACCAGCAACTGATCGATGCGATAGCTATCAATATCCACTACCTCGAACTTGTAGCCAGCAAACTTCACAAAATCGGTACGCTTCGGAATCTTACGCAACATATACATCATAAAGCCGCCGATGGTTTCGTAGTTGCCTGACTGCGGGAAATCATCAATGTCCAGCACGCGCATCACGTCATCAATCGGCGTACCGCCTTCAACCAGCCATGAATTCTCATCGCGCGCCACAATCTGCTCTTCCATACCCTGGCCAACCAGATCGCCCATCAGCGTGGTCATTACATCATTCAGGGTAATAATGCCCACAACCAGCGCATATTCGTTCATGATCACCGCGAAATCTTCTCCGGCGGTTTTAAAACTTTCCAGTGCTTCAGAGAGGGTCAGCGTGTCCGGCACGATCAGCGCCGAGCGAATCTGCAGGCCGCTGTTCAGCGCCATGCTCTGATTACCCAGCACGCGCAGCAGCAGCTCTTTGGAGTCGACATAGCCAACGATATGGTCGATATCGCCGCTGCAGACCAGAAACTTCGAGTGAGGATGCTGGGCGATTTTGGTTTTGAGGCTGGTCTCATCTTCGTGCAGATCAAACCAGACAATATTCTCACGTGAGGTCATGGAGGAGGGAACAGTACGTGACTCCAGCTCAAACACGTTTTCAATCAGCTCGTGCTCCTGCTTACGCAGCACGCCAGCCAGCGCACCCGCTTCAACCACCGCGTAGATATCGTCGGAGGTGATGTCATCTTTACGCACCATCGGCAGCTTGAAAATACGGAAGAAGACGTTAGCCAGGCCATTAAACAGAAACACCAACGGACGCATTATCAGCAGGCAGAAACGCATCGGGTTGATGATGCGCAGCGCGATGGTTTCCGGTGCGACCATGCCGACCCGCTTTGGGGTTAAGTCAGCAAACAGGATAAACAGGCTGGTGACGATGGTGAAGGAGCAGATAAAGCTGAGCTGCTCCGCCAGTTCCGGCGAGACAAACCGGTTAAACAGGCCGCTGAAAACCGGCGAAAACGCCGCATCGCCAACAATACCCCCCAGGATGGCGACGGCGTTGAGGCCAATCTGCACCACGGTGAAGAACATGCCCGGCGTTTCCTGCATTTTCAGCACGCGCTGCGCATTTACGTTGCCTTCATCGGCCAGCAGTTTCAGTTTGATCTTACGGGCGGCCGCCAGCGAGATCTCCGACAGAGAGAAAAAGGCACTGATTACGATCAGTAACAGAATGACAAGTAAGCTATCTAACATATGAGATCCAAAGGGTTATCCACTTGTCATTTTTGGCCTGGGCAGCGTGGGTAAGCGCAAACAGAGTTGGTTTATCCGTGAAACAAAGCTATCCGTGCCAAAAATGTCTGCGCCAGTTCGACAACAAACGACATGTCGGGGCAGAAATGAAAACAGGCGGCATGCCTGTGGTGGCCGATTATAGCAGGAGCGCTCATTGCGCCGCCAGAGGGCAAACCGCTGCTTAAGGGCGCATTAGCAGCCAGAGCGGCCGGTTACAGACTCGGATTTATCTGAGTGAGTCATATCGGACTGATCATTCCGACCCGCAGGAGTTGTATCGCTCACCCCATTTACCGACAATAGCCCCGTTATTTGACTTAGATGTCAGAGTTGCTCCGCCGTTTGCCATAAAGTGCGGCTATGATGAGGATGTTGCCGTTGCGGTAGTGCGGGCAAAGAAGATTAATAAGCGCCCCGCGGAAAAGGGGCCGGCATGATTAACAGGAGTACAGGTGCCACGATTTTATGTTTATTGCATGGCTGGCCTGCTGCTTGCCGCGCCCGCCCTTGAGGCGGCGACAGTGCGATTACAGGTAGACGGCTTATCCGGGGATCTGCAAAAGAATGTCAGAGCGCGTCTGTCCACCATCGGCAGCGATGAGGTCTCTAATGATGGCCGCTTTCGCGCGCGCGTTTCTGTTGCGATAAAAGAGGGGCTGCGCGCGCTCGGTTATTACGAGCCCACCATCGATTTCGAATCCCGCCCCGCGCCTGCGCAGGGTGGACGACCGGTATTAGTGGCACACGTAACGCCTGGTGAACCGGTAAAAATCGGCGGCAGCACGATTGTGGTCGAAGGCGATGCGCGTAATGACGCGGATTACAAAGCCTGGGTGAAGCAGGGACGCCCTGAAGTGGGCAGCCAGCTTAACCACGGGCAATATGACAAATTCAAAAGCGGCTTCTCTAATCTCGCACTGCGTAACGGCTATTTCGACGGCACGTTTAAAAAAAGCCAGCTTGGTGTCTCGGTGGAGCGGCGTGAAGCGTTCTGGGATATCGACTACGACAGTGGCGAACGCTATCGCTTTGGCGACGTCACTTTCCAGGGATCGCAAATTCGCGAAGAGTACCTGCAAAACCTGGTGCCGTTTAAAGAGGGGGACTACTACAGCTCCCGCGATTTAGCCGAGCTGAATCGCCGCCTCTCCGCCACCGGCTGGTTTAATTCGGTGGTGGTCGCGCCGGAATTCAGCAAGGGACGACAGACCAAAGTGCTGCCGCTGAGCGCAGTAATGTCACCCCGCACCGAAAACACCATTGAAACCGGCGTCGGCTATTCCACAGACGTTGGTCCGCGCCTGAAAGGGACCTGGAAAAAACCGTGGATCAACGACAGCGGCCACAGCCTGGCGGCCAGCGCCTACGTTTCCGCGCCGGAACAGCAGGTCGATCTCAGCTACAAAGTGCCGCTGCTGAAAAGCCCGCTTGAGCAGTACTACACCTTCTCCGGCGGCCTGAAGCGCACCGACCTAAACGACACCAAAGCGGATACCACGACGCTTGCGATGTCGCGCAACTGGGACAGCAGCAGCGGCTGGCAGAAGGCGGTCAACCTGCGCTGGAGCCTGGATCACTTTACTCAGGGCAGCGTGACCAACACCACTATGCTGCTCTATCCCGGCGTCAGCGTAAACCGTACCCGTTCCCGTGGCGGCCTGATGCCGACATGGGGCGATTCACAGCGCTATTCGGCAGACGTCTCTGATACCACATGGGGTTCAGACGTCGACTTCCTGATCCTGCAGGCGCAAAACGTCTGGATCCGTACCCTTGGCGACAGTCATCGCTTTGTGGCGCGCGGCAATCTGGGCTGGATCGAAACCAACGACTTCGAAAAAGTGCCGCCGGATCTGCGCTTCTTTGCCGGTGGTGACCGCAGTATTCGTGGCTACAAATATAAAAACATTTCACCGCGCGATGATGACGGCAAACTCACCGGTGCGTCAAAACTCGCCACCGGATCGCTGGAATATCAGTACAACGTCACCGGGAAATGGTGGGGCGCGGTGTTTGTCGACTCGGGCGAAGCGGTTAACGACATCAAGCAAAGTAACGTCAAAACCGGTGCGGGCGTCGGCGTGCGCTGGTCTTCACCGGTTGGCCCAATCAAATTTGATATCGCCAGACCCATCGGGGATGACGAAGAGCATGGATTACAATTTTACGTAGGGCTGGGGCCAGAACTATGAAGCTGTGGAAAAAGGTCCTGATCGGCATTCTGATCTTTCTGGTCGTGCTGTTGGGTGGGGTGGCATTTTTAATCGGTACCACGCCTGGGCTGCATTTAGTGCTGAAAGGTGCGTCGCGCTGGGTGCCGGGCCTGTCAATCAAGCAGGTCGATGGGGGCTGGCGTAACCTGACCCTTAACGGTCTGCGTTACGAAATGCCTGGGGTCAGCGTCGATGCCGGGCAAATTCATCTGGCGGTGGATCTCAACTGCCTGCTGCACTCCTCCGTGTGCGTTAACGATGTCTCCCTGCGCGATATCAGCGTGGTGGTCGACAGCAAGAAAATGACGCCTGCGGCACCAGCGCCGGAAGAGGAGAGTGGCAACACTAACCTCAGCACGCCATACCCCATCACGCTGCGTCACTTTGGCCTGCACAATATCAATGTCAAAGTTGATGACACCGCAATATCGCTGCTCGACTTCACCACCGGCCTGCAGTGGCAGGATCGTGCGCTGACGCTGAACCCGACCCATATTCAAAGCCTGCTGATTGCGCTGCCGAAAGCGGCGAAAGTGGTCAATGACGAGGTGGTAGAACCGAAAGTCCAGCAGCCACATCCCGCTGAAAAACCGCTGGGTGAAACGCTGCAGGCGATGTTTGCGCAACCCCTTCTGCCTGCGATGCCTGATTTCCGTCTGCCGCTGGATATTGAGGTGCAGCAGATTCTGGGTGAACAGCTGCGCATTACCGGCGACACCGATATTTCCGTCAGCCGGTTGCTGCTGAAAGCCAGAACCGCCGATCGTCAGATGCAGCTCAGCACGCTGGAGGTGGACTCGAACCTCGGCAACCTGAAGGGTAGCGGTCAGGCGATGCTGGCGGATAACTGGCCAGTCGATTTCTCCCTTAACGGCACAGTGAATACCGATCCGATTAAAGGCGAAAAGCTCGCGCTGAAACTTAATGGCGCGATGCGCGACGAGCTGAAGATGGGGCTGAACCTCTCCGGTCCGGTGAATGCGCAGCTGGACGCCACGACCCAGCTGGCGGTGGCGGGATTGCCGCTGTCACTGAAGCTGACCAGTCCGCAGTTACGCTGGCCGCTGACCGGTCCGGTAGCGTATCAGGCGGATAACCTGGACTATCAGTTCAAAGGCAAAGCCACCGATTATGTGATGTCGCTGCAGACTGCCGTGAAGGGTGAATCTGTACCACCGGCGACGATCTCGCTGACGGGTAAAGGCAACGTTGAGCAGTTCAGCCTCGACCGCCTGCGCGTGGCTGCGCTGCAGGGCAATATCGATCTCACCGCGCTGGTGGACTGGAGCAAGGCGATAAGCTGGCGCAGTGAGCTGACGCTGGCGGGAATTAATACCGCTAAACAGTATCCCGACTGGCCAGCAAGGCTGGATGGCAAAATCACCACCCGCGGCAGTCTGTATGGTGGCAGCTGGCAACTGAGCGTGCCGCAGCTACAGCTGAAAGGCAATGTGAAACAGAACGCCGTGACCGCTGATGGCTCCCTGACCGGTAACAGCTATAACCAGTGGACGGTGCCGGGCATTAAGCTGGCGCTGGGACGCAACCATCTGGATGTTAAAGGCGCGCTGGGCGACAGTCTGGATCTCGATGCCAGTATCGACGCACCCCAGCTCGACAATGCGCTGCCGGGTCTGGGCGGCGTCATCAACGGCACAATAAAAGCGCGGGGTACCCTGAAGGCACCGCAGCTGCTGGCCGATCTTAATGCCCGTGGTCTGCGCTGGCAGCAGATGCAGATCAATCGCGTCACCCTGAATGGCGACGTCCGTTCCGGCGAGCAGGTGGCGGGTAAACTGCAACTGCGCGTCGAGCAGCTGAAGCAGGATGCGCTGAACATCAGCCTGCTGACGCTGAACGCGGACGGCAATGAGCATCAGCATCAGCTGAAGCTCAATGTGCAGGGCAAACCGGTCTCTGGCCAGCTGGCGCTGAACGGCAGCTTTGATCGCCAGACGGAGCGCTGGAAAGGGTCGCTGAACGACACCCACTTTGATACGCCAGTCGGTGAGTGGCGTCTGACCCGCGCCATGGCCATCGACTATCTGAACAGCCGCCAGACGGCCACCATCGGCCCACACTGCTGGCAGAACCCCAATGCGCAAATTTGTGTGCCGGAGCCGGTTGAAGCGGGCCCGGCAGGCAAGGCGCATGTGGTGCTGAATCGCTTTGACCTGGCGATGGTGAAGCCGTTTATGCCGGATGCGACTCAGCTTAGCGGCCTGTTCAGCGGTGACGTGCGCGTCAACTGGACTGCCGATGGCAGCCTGCCGACCGGTACCGTGGCGCTGAAGGGCAACGGCGTGAAAGTGGTGCAGGATGTGCAGGGCAACAATCTGCCGATCGCCTTTGACACGTTGAACCTCAATGCCGCGCTGCGAAACGGGCGCGCCCAGCTCGACTGGCTGATCCGCATCGCCAATAACGGTCAGCTGGATGGCAACGTGCAGATCGACGATCCGCAAAACCGCCGCACGCTGGGCGGTAACGTCAACATCCGCAATGTCTCGCTGGCGATGCTCAATCCGGCACTGATGCAGGGCGAGAAGATCAAAGGCAGCCTGAACAGCAGCCTGCGCCTGGGCGGCAGCGTGCAGCAGCCGCAGGTATTTGGTCAGCTTGGCCTGACGGGTGTGGATGTGGATGGCAACTTTATGCCGGTTGACCTGACCAGTGCCAACCTGAATCTGGTGTTTAACGGCATGAGCTCCACCCTGAACGGGCTGGTGCAGACCGGGCAGGGCAATATCAACCTCAGCGGTAACGCAGACTGGAGCCAGCTCGACAACTGGCGTGCGCGCATTGCGGCGCAGGGCAGCCGGGTTCGCGTGACCGTGCCGCCGATGGTGCGCATGGATGTCTCGCCGGATCTGGTGTTTGAAGCGACGCCAGCGGCCTTTAACCTTGATGGCCGGGTCGATATTCCATGGGCGCGCATCACGGTGCAGGAAGTGCCGGAAAGCGCCACTGGCGTCTCGTCGGATGAGGTGTTGCTGGATAAACAGCTGAAGCCGATTGCACCGCAAACCGCCGCGATTCCGATTAACAGCAATCTGGTGATCCACGTCGGCAACGATGTGCGACTCTCTGCGTTTGGCCTGAAAGCGAAGCTGAATGGCGATCTGAAAATGGTGCAGGATAAGTCAGGACTCGGCCTGAACGGTCAGATCAACATTCCGTCCGGTCGTTTCCACGCTTATGGTCAGGATTTGATCGTGCGTAAAGGCGAGCTGCAGTTTGCCGGTCCGCCGGATCAGCCTTACGTCAACCTGGAAGCCATCCGTAACCCGGATGCCACCGAAGATGGCGTCACCGCGGGTCTGCGCGTCACTGGCCTGGCGGATGAGCCAAAAGCGGAAGTCTTCTCCGATCCGGCGATGTCGCAACAGGAAGCGCTTTCCTATCTGCTGCGCGGTCAGGGATTGGGCAGCGACGGCGACAGTAACGCCCTCACTTCAGCACTTGTTGGCTTAGGGGTTGCACAAAGTGGGCAGGTTGTGGGTAAAATCGGGGAGACATTCGGTGTCAGCAATCTCGCTGTTGATACTGCCGGTGTTGGCGACAGCCAGCAGGTGCAGGTCAGCGGCTATGTGCTACCGGGTCTGCAGGTAAAATACGGTGTTGGCATATTTGATTCACTGGCGACGTTAACCTTGCGTTACCGCCTGATGCCTAAACTCTATCTGGAAGCCGTGTCCGGTGTGGATCAGGCTCTCGATTTGCTCTATCAGTTTGAGTTTTAGCAATGCGAATAATTGTCTACGGCAGTTTACGGCGCAAACAGGGAAACAGTCACTGGATGACGAATGCGCAGTGGCTGGGTGATCACCAGATTGAAGGCTTTGAGCTTTACAGTCTGGGCCATTATCCCGGCGTGATTGAGGGCAATGGAGCGGTACATTGTGAGGTGTACCGCATTGATGCCTCAACCCTTGCGGAGCTGGATGCGCTTCGCACCAAAGGGGGAGAGTACAAACGTTATCTGACTCAGACGCCGTTTGGCAGTGCATGGCTTTATGTCTATCAACGCTCAGTGGCAGGACGCCAGCGCATCATGAGTGGTGACTGGCTGAAGCGCGATGAGGAGCCAGAGGCCTGAACAAAAACACCGTCCATCCGGACGGTGTTTTTTTTTCGACTCACAAACCGGCAGCAGAATTACTTCTTCTGTGCGCGCTCGTAAGAGGAGATGATTTCAGCTTTAGCGGCTTCGGCATTATCCCAGCCATCCACTTTCACCCATTTGCCTTTTTCCAGATCTTTGTAGTGCTCAAAGAAGTGGGTGATCTGTGCACGCAGCAGTTCTGGCAGGTCGTTCACATCTTTGATGTGATCGTACTCTTTAGAGAGTTTGGTGTGCGGAACGGCAACCAGTTTGGCATCTTCGCCAGACTCGTCGGTCATTTTCAGCACGCCAACCGGACGGCAGCGGATCACTGAGCCTGGAACCAGTGGATACGGGGTCGGAACCAGTACGTCAACCGGATCACCATCCAGAGAAAGGGTATGGTTGATGTAGCCGTAGTTGCACGGATAGAACATGGCGGTAGACATGAAACGGTCTACAAACAGGGCACCAGACTCTTTATCAACTTCATATTTGATCGGATCAGCATTCGCTGGGATCTCAATGACAACGTAGATATCTTCTGGCAGGTCTTTACCTGCTGGCACCTGGTTCAAACTCATCTGGCATTCCTTCAGTAGTCGTATGTTGAGTGTCGGCTATTATAGCCAACTGACTCTGAAAGTATGCCCCCTTTTTGGCGTTTCGGAATGCGCCCAAACGCTACTTAGCCGCCACAAACAGCGAAACAATGCCTGCGGCAATCAGTGGTCCTACCGGCACCCCACGGAAGAACGCCACGCCAATCACTGTACCAATCAGCAGACCACCAATCACCGAAGGCTGGACGCTCATAAAGTTCACGCCACGGCCGCCCAGCCAGGCGACAAAGATCCCTACCAGAATCGCCACAATCGACTTCCAGTTAGCAAACGACTTGATCAGCGCAGAGGCGGGCAGTGAGCCGCTTGCCAGCGGGGCCATCACCGCCACGGTAAGAATAATGATGCCTAAGGTAATGCCCTGTTTTTCTACGTAGGGGAAGAACTGAGCCAGCGGGGTAATTTTAATCGCCAGCAGCACCAGAATCGAAATCGTGACCGCGTTGTTGTGAACGAAATAACTCAGCACGGCGAGGCAAATCAGAATGATGGTCGAGGCGTAAGCAGCCATGGTTTCTCCCTGAAGGTTAATGAGTGCGCTGACTTCAGTCAGCGCAAAAGCCGGTTATCGATCAGCAGTCATCGGGGTTAGCACAGCTGCCTTTACCAAGTGACTGCAGCATCAGTGCCTGATTGCGCACCAGGCTCAGGCTCTGAGCGCTCAGCGCCACGCTGCCCAGCGAGCCTTGTGTACTGAGCTGGCTGCGGCTCGCCTCAAGCCAGCTGTCGCGGTAGCTCAGCCAGGCGCGCTGCGCGGCACGCAGTTTGTTTTTAGGTTCGCCGGAGAGGGTTTTCATCAGTTTGTTGTACTGCTTATTCATCTCCTGATCCCAGGCCCGATTAGCCGCAGCGTAGCACTGGTTCATGGCAAGGGTAGTAGAGGCGTCATTGAGGCAGCGATCGGGCGAGGCGTCTGTCGGCAGATCCTCTGCCAGCGCCGCCGTGCTGAGGCACAGCAGCATCAGAAGTAATCCTGGTTTCATTCTTTTCTCCGGATAACGGATAAGCGGCGATTAGCTTGATGGATGTTCCCGTGATGATCAAGTTGTTAACACTAATCAGGGTTAAAGTTTCGCGCCGTTACTGCCGATACTTCATCCGTTTTAGGGCCGCTGGAAAATTTGCCTTTTCACATACACGGAAACTATCTGGATGAAACAGTTATCACTTCGCACGGGGTTGCTGGCATTGCTGGCATTTATGACACTGCTGCTGTTGGCGGTGAGTTTTATGGGTATCGTGGCAATTAACAAAGGGAATCGCTCGCTGGATGTGATCAACCGCATTCAGGGGATCGAGCTGAACAGTCTTTACCAGAGCAATGCCGATCTGATGCGGGCCCGCGCTAACGCCGCGCTGGCGGTGCGTAAAATTGAAATTGGTTTGCTGGAAGAGGGGGCGGCAGTAACAAAACTGTCGCAGGCGGATGTGGTCTCATCACAGCAAAGCCTGAAGCGCTTTGTGGACGCCGGAACGGTGACGGCGCACGGCAAAAAGCTGGCCGATGCGGTTTCGGCCAGTTACAAAGCCTATCTCGACCAGGGCATCAAACCGATGATGAACGCCCTGGATAAGCAATATACCGACGAGTATTACCAGCTGCTGGAAGGCAACCTGGCGACGCTGGCGGCCAGCTACAACAAGGCCGTCACGGACTTCAGCCAGCTGGCCGATCAGATCACGCAGGCCCAGCTGGCGCAGGCGGCCTACAACGAAACCAAAATGAAAATCCTGATCGCCGTGGCGGTGGTATTAACACTGCTGCTGCTGGTGCTCGCCTGGCAACTGCTGCGTAGGATGCTGCTGCAGCCGCTGAACCTGGCCATTCTCCATCTTGAGCAGGTCGCGGCGGGCGACCTCTCGCAGGCGCTGCCACCGTCGGGCAACAATGAGCTGGGGCGGCTTAATCATGCGCTCGCCGGGATGCAGCAGTCGTTGCGTACCTCGGTGAGTCAGGTGCGCGAAGCGAGTATGCAGATCGACATCGGCAGCCGTGAACTGGCCGCGGGCAACGTCAATCTGTCGCAGCGTACCGAAGAGTCCGCCGCCTCGCTGGAGCAGACTGCCGCCAGCATGGAGCAGCTCACGGCAACCGTGCGGCTTAACGCCAGCAATGCCCAGCAGGCGCACCAGCTGGCTAACGCGGTCTCTGATACTGCCGATCGCGGCGCGGAGGTAGTCTGCTACGTGATGGAAAAAATGCATGAGATTACCGACAGTGCCAATCGTATCGGCGACATTCTTGGCGTGATTGATGGTATCGCCTTCCAGACCAACATTCTGGCGCTCAACGCCGCCGTTGAAGCGGCGCGCGCAGGCGAACAGGGCCGTGGCTTTGCGGTAGTGGCAAATGAAGTGCGCACGCTGGCACAGCGCAGCGCTAACGCGGCCAAAGAGATCCGTACGCTGATTAGTGATTCACAGTCGAGGGTGAAAGAGGGCAGCGAGATGGCGACGCGGGCCGGGGAAACCATGGATGAGATTTCTGGTGAGGTCATGCGCGTAACGGCACTGATGAAAGAGATTTCGATGGCCTCCGACGAACAGAGCCGTGGCATTGAGCAGGTTAATCTGGCGGTCACACAGATGGATGCGGCGGCGCAGCAGAACGCGGCGCTGGTAGAGCAGGCCACCGCCGCAACCCAGTCGCTGGAAGCGCAGTCCGATCAGCTTCAGGCAACCATGGCGCAGTTCAGGTTGCAGACGGCGTAAAAATGGTGAGCGCATTTATGATGCGCTCATTCTTTTTTCTCATTTTTACTAAAGTCGACATGTTAACTGTTCTTTGAGCCTAAGTTATTTTTATCTAATGTTTTTTTAGTTAGCATGGATAATAAATCATTATTGTAAATAATCAGGACTGAGAATATGGATACTGTATTCGTTGAAACCCTTGAAAGGCTAACTTCCCTGTTGGAGCGTTCGCCTCTTAATGTCATGTTGGCTGTGATATTGCTTACTTTATTTTATTTATGTCGGCGGATTGCTAAAAATATTAAGGTCGAACATGTTTTTCAGCATACACTTAGCAATAAAATTAAACTTTTGAAAAATAAAATTAATGATGGAATTATCGAAAAGGAAGAGTCAACGCATCTTAAGAATCGTTATGTGACACTATCGAATCAGCAGATTTATGGTATAAAAAACAGGATAATTCAGCAGGAAGTTATTGGCATCATTAACCATTCGAGTGAAATAACAGATTTTAAGTATTTTGCTGTCCATCAATATGTTTTGAGTATCGATAATGGTGGTAAGCTATATTTCAATAAATCTAAGATAAGCTCCAGAATTTGCACTGCTTTTATGCTTTTAGTTATAGGTCTGGCAGCATTGGCATTGGGGATATTCATAATGTCTGCTGGCTCCTTTTTTGGCTTATTCATCAGTTTTCTGGGGCTGCTTTTATATTTTGCAGGATTAGTTCATTTTCCCGCTAATTCAGGTATGCGCAAACGAGCTGAAAAAGAGATAGCCCATTATTACCAGCATCGCGATGCGGCTGAGACGCACTATTAGCGAAACAATAAAAAAGCCTGCATTGAGCAGGCTTTTAAAATTTTACCTTACCACTGCCGGATTAACCCTGACGGCAATCCGGGAACTCGGCCAGGAAACGCTCAACGTCGTTCACCATCGCCTCGTTACCGCAGTAGAACGGGCAGCGCTGGTGCAGCGTGACCGGTGGAATATCCAGAATACGCTTCTGACCGTCGCTGGCTTTACCGCCCGCCTGCTCTGCCAGGAACGCCATCGGGTTGCACTCATACAGCAGACGCAGCTTACCCTGAGGATGGCTGGCGGTGCTTGGGTAGAGGTAGATGCCGCCTTTCAGCAGGTTACGATGGAAATCCGCGACCAGCGATCCGATGTAACGTGAGGTATAAGGACGGTGCGTGGGCAGATCCTCTTCCTGACAGAACTTCAGATATTTCTTCACACCCTGCGGGAAACGAATGTAGTTACCTTCGTTAATGGAGTAGGTGTAACCCGTTGGTGGATAGGTCATACGTTCGTGGCTGAGGCAGAACACACCCAGAGACGGATCGTAAGTAAACGCATGCACGCCTGCACCGGTGGTATAAACCATCATGGTGGAGGAGCCGTAAACCACGTAACCGGCAGCGACCTGCTTGTTGCCTGGCTGCATGAAGTCAGCTTCAACAACCGGCGTACCCGGCTCGCTGACGCGGCGGTAGATAGAGAAAATGGTGCCGACGGAAACGTTAACGTCGATGTTAGAAGAACCATCCAGTGGATCCATTAACACCACGTACTTACCGTTTTCTTCACCTTCAAAGATCACAAACTCGTCTTCTTCCTCAGAAGCGATACCGGCGACGATGCCACGTGCTTTCAGTGCTGCCTTCAGTTTCTCGTTGGCAAACAGATCAAGTTTCATCTGCTGCTCACCCTGAATATTCTCGACGCCGCTGGCACCCAGAATATCCACTAAACCGGCTTTGTTGATATCGCGGTGGATGATTTTGGCACCCAGCTTAATAGCGGAAATCAGCGCTGTCAGTTCACCTGTAGCGTGCGGAAAGTCATGCTGCTTCTCGACGATAAATTCGCCCAACGTTTTCATAACACATTCCCTGAATCTTCGATGGAGTGGCAGCACGCGTAACAGTCTGCCAACGGATGCGTACGCAGTTTAGCCGATTGAACTTCAAAAACCATAGTCCTAATCCGTTTCTTCCATCTGCGAGCGGCGTTACACTGTGCGCCGAACTTTTGAGTAATGGATCACGTAATGCGCATTCACATCCTCGGGATTTGTGGCACTTTTATGGGCGGTCTGGCGATGCTGGCCCGTTCACTTGGTCATCAGGTGACCGGGTCAGACGCCAACGTTTACCCACCTATGAGTACTCTGCTTGAACAGCAAGGTATTGAATTAACAGAAGGTTACGACGCCAGTCAGCTTGACCCGGTGCCTGACCTGGTGATAATCGGCAACGCGATGACGCGGGGTAATCCTTGCGTGGAAGCGGTGCTGGAACGCAACATTCCTTACCTCTCTGGCCCGCAGTGGCTGCACGATTTCGTGCTGCGCGATCGCTGGGTGCTGGCGGTCGCGGGAACCCACGGCAAAACCACCACAGCCGGCATGGCAGCGTGGATTCTTGAGGCCTGCGGCCTTGAGCCAGGGTTTATTATTGGTGGTGTGCCCGGAAACTTCGATGTCTCGGCAAAATTAGGAAAAAGTCCATTCTTCGTGATTGAGGCGGATGAGTACGACTGCGCGTTTTTCGATAAGCGCTCCAAGTTTGTCCATTACTGCCCACGTACGCTGATCCTCAATAATCTTGAGTTTGATCACGCCGATATCTTTGACGATCTGCGGGCGATCCAGAAGCAGTTCCACCATCTGGTGCGGATCGTGCCGGGCCAGGGCAAGATCCTGCTGCCGGAACATGATCCTAACCTCAAACAGGTGATGGCAATGGGCTGCTGGAGCGAGCAGGAGAACGTCGGCGAGCACGGGCGCTGGCAGGCGAAGAAGCTCACCAACGATGCGTCTCACTGGGAAATCTGGCTCGACGGCGAAAAAGTCGGGGAAGTAAACTGGGCGCTGGTAGGTGAACACAATATGCACAACGGGCTGATGGCGATTGCTGCCGCGCGCCATGTGGGTGTGAAGCCGGAAGATGCAGGCCAGGCGCTGAACAGCTTTATCAATGCGCGTCGACGGCTGGAGCTGCGCGGCGAAGTGAACAGTATCAAAGTCTATGATGACTTCGCCCACCATCCGACCGCGATTCTGGCGACGCTGGCTGCCCTGCGCAGCAAAGTTGGCGGCAGAGCGCGTATCCTGGCTGTGCTGGAGCCACGCTCCAATACCATGAAGATGGGCGTCAGCAAGAACGATCTGGCACCGTCGCTTGCGCGTGCTGATGAGGTCTTTCTGTTCCAGCCGCACCATATTCCGTGGCAGGTATCAGATGTCGCAGAAGCGTGCATTCCGCCTGCGCACTGGAGCGCGGATATCGATACCTTGGTGGAAATGGTGGCCAAAGCCGCTCAGCCAGGCGACACGATTCTGGTCATGAGCAACGGCGGGTTTGGTGGCATCCACCAGAAGCTGCTGGACAGGCTGGCATAATGTCACAGGCGCCCGTTTCGGGCGCTTTTTTAAAAGCATTATCTCCGGAAATATTATTCCCTCAATAAATCCCGCATATTTTTGAATTCGATCTGCTCACTCTTCCTGCCGTTGCCATGTTTTTCTTATTAGTGTCTGAAACAGAAAGGCCGCTCTCGCCGGTTATTTCTAGCATCATCCCTGTAGTAACTGAGGAATAATAATTAACGCGTTAAAGTTAAAGGGATAAATAACAGGTTCTCTTTATGCGCGATCTTATATTGATGAGGGTTTTAAATATAAGTTAACTCTGGGTTAAACGAATGAGTTCGGATAATTCATTGCTCTGATTACCACTAATAAGGATGTTCATATGGGAAATAATAATTCATTGTCGTTTTTGCTGGGCGCCGCGTTGTTATGCAGTTCTGCTGCGGCGCTGGCCACGGCTACCGTTGATTACCGGCATGAGTACCGCCTTCGCGACCGCACGCACTACGACAAGCTGGGTCTGAGCACCACGCTGCCGGACAATATGTTTCTCGGGGTCGAAACCAAATTCAAAACCGGCGGCGCCGATCCAAAAGACAAATATTATAACGACACCGTGTTAAACGTAGTGGAGGTGACCTTTCTGAAGTCGTATTACTGGGGAAACTGGACAGTGTCGCCTTTTATTCAGCCAGAATTTAACTCCTCGCGCACTGAATGGAAATTTGGTGTGGCACCCTGGTATAAATTTAATGATCGCTGGTCTCTCGGTGGCCTTTATCGTCTTGAGCTGACCGATTATGCGCATGACGATCAATGCCGTACCGGAGGTATTGATTATTGCGATACTGACCGGCATCGCACTGCCAACCGTTTTGATCTCTATCTGCGAAATAAAAGCGATCGGCTGACCACCACCTATAAGCTGGTGTATAAACACGCGGATGCGAAACTCTTTGCCAATAAACATGATGATTACGAACAGGAGTTACAGTTCGATTATGCGCTTGGCAACGATCGCGTCTGGGTGCCTTACGTCACCTTTGGTGATATCGGACGTTCTGCGACATCGAGCGAACGCCAGCTGCGGCTGCGCACCGGTATTCTCTATATCTATCGATGAATGCGCTGCCGGGAGGCGGGCGAGGCTGCCCGCCATGGCGTTACTTCGCTTCGGCCAGTTCGCGCAGATACTGGAAAATCTGACGGGCAGACTTCGGCGGCTTGCTGCCTGCTTTCTCTTTCTGCGCGTTACGGATCATGCTGCGTAACTGCTGACGATCGGCATCGGGATAAAGCGCAATCACGTCGCCCATCGCTTCATCACCCTGTTCAATCAGACGATCGCGCAGCATTTCCAGTTTATGGAACAGCGCAACCTGCTGGTTATGGCGATTATTGAGCTTATCCAGCGCAACGCGGATCGGCTCCACATCAATACTGCGCAGCAGTTTACCGATCAGCTGCAGCTGACGGCGGCGACCCTCTTTCTTGATGCGCTGTGCCAGTTCAACTTCAGTACGCAGGCGCTCATCCAGCGGGATTTTATCCAGCGAGTTTTTACCCAGATCAACCAGTTCGGCACCCAGGCGCTTTAACTCTTCTGCATCGCGTTTAATTTCACTCTTACTGACCCAGATAATCTCTTCATCTTCTTCTTCGTCATTATCTGGCACATCGTCGAGCCACTCATCGGGCTGTTTGGTCATTTCCGGGCTCCCAAAAAAAAGAGGCTAATCCTACCAGTTTATCGGGTGACTGCGAAATTGTTCTCTGACTCTGATAGACTCAAATCATTCACACATAAGATTAGACGGCAGGTCGATGAACGTATCTACTCAGGTTGCAGAACAGCGAAAAGTACTGGAGCAGGCCATTGCGCAGGCACTTGAACTGGCTAAAGCAAGCACTGACAGCGCGGAAGTGGCAGTCAGTAAAACCACCGGCATCGGGGTCAGCACCCGCTATGGCGAAGTGGAAAACGTCGAATTCAACAGCGACGGTGCGCTGGGCATCACCGTCTATCATCAGAATCGTAAAGGCAGCGCCTCATCGACCGACCTCAGCCCGGACGCGATCAAACGCACCGTGCAGGCGGCGATTGATATTGCGCGCTATACCTCGCCCGATCCCTTTGCCGGTCCGGCCGACGCAGAGCTGCTGGCCTATGATGCGCCAGACCTGGATCTCTACCATCCTTGGGAGATTGATGCTGACCGCGCCATTGAACTGGCTGCGCAGGCGGAACAGGCATCACTGCGCGCCGACAAGCGTATTACCAACACTGAAGGTGGCAGCTTCAACAGCCACGTCGGCATCAAAGTCTTTGGCAACAGCCACGGTATGTTACAGAGCTACTGCTCAAGCCGTCACTCGCTCTCCAGCAGCGTGATTGCCGAGCAGGATGGTAATATGGAGCGCGACTACGCCTACACCATTGGGCGCGCGTTTGAAGATTTGAAGAGCCCGGAGTGGGTCGGTGCAGAGTGCGCGCGCCGCACGCTCTCCCGTCTGGCACCGCGTAAACTTCCGACCATGAAAGCCCCGGTGATTTTCGCCTCAGAAGTGGCAACCGGCTTATTTGGTCATCTGGTTGGCGCGATCAGCGGCGGCAACGTTTACCGTAAATCGACCTTCCTGCTGGATTCTATGGGTCAGCAGATCCTGCCGGAGTGGCTCACCATCAATGAACAGCCGCATCTGCTGAAAGGGCTCGCCTCCACGCCATTCGACAGCGAAGGGGTGCGTACCCAGGCGCGCGACATCATCAAAGATGGCGTGCTGCAGACCTGGCTGTTAACCAGCTACTCAGCCCGCAAACTGGGCCTGACCAGCACCGGTCACGCTGGCGGCATTCATAACTGGCGCATTGCGGGCCAGGGCCACAGCTTTGACGACCTGCTGAAGCAGATGGGCACCGGGTTAGTGGTGACCGAACTGATGGGACAGGGGGTCAGCGCCATTACCGGTGATTACTCACGCGGTGCGGCCGGGTTCTGGGTCGAGAATGGCGTTATTCAGTACCCGGTCAGCGAAGTGACTATCGCCGGAAATCTCAAAGAGATGTGGCGCAATATGGTGACCATCGGTGACGATATTGAAACCCGCAGCAATATCCAGTGCGGTTCAGTGTTACTGCCTGAGATGAAGATAGCGGGACAATAAAGATGGATTCCTGAAGCAGCCGGTTGGCTGCTTTTTTTTCATCACAATAAAAAGGAAGTAATGATGCGTAAGCATGTGATTGCAATGTTGTCGGCTTCTCTGTTGTTCTCCAGCGTCAGTCTCTATGCGGCGGATCTGGAGCAGGATATGGATACACTGAATGCGAACCTGAAAATCGTCAAAAAAAGTGACAATGCTCAGGAGATGCAGCAGGCGTTAACCAAAATGCGTGCCGCAGCGCAGGATGCGCGACAGGGCACGCCGGATAAGCTGGAAGGCCAGCCGGCTGACAGCCCACAGGTGAAAGATTTCCATGCCGGTATCGACTCACTGATCGCGCAGATCGATGTGGTCAGCGCGCTGGCGAAAGCCAACAATGTGGACGGGGCGAAACGCGAAGCAGCGAAGTTCGACGACATCCGCAATACCAACCATAAGAAATTCCGTTAATCAGATCGCCGGCCAGCCAGGCCGGCGGTTTTTTACCATCACTTCTGCTTATCACCGCACCCTGAACCCCCGCGCGTCCGGCTTGTCGCCGCACAACATCACCGCTTTTCTCGGTTAAATCCATCAAATAACGCATTCTGCGACACGTGTCGCACTAAGCATGCAGCCTGCGATCTGACGCACAACCTTCACTTCAATTTCCACTTGCTGCTGGAAATGTTGCCTCTCCACAGCCGGGGCGATGACCGCTAATTTGTTTTTAACGCGAATTATCCGGTTTAACAGGAGTAGCAAGGTGAGTAATAACGGCGTCCCGGTGTATGAAGCGGCACCTGAGAAAGTGCAACAGCTGGCTGACAGCGTGATGACGCAGATTGCTGCGATCTATCAGCAGCAGGGTATTCAGCCCAATGCGGTTCAGCAGCAGATGCTGCAATCGCATGTCGGTGCCATGGCGTCACGCTCGCTGAGCGGTGAGCCGCTGCCGGAAGTGGAAGCGGAGCTGTTTGAAGATATTCCGCCGGAAACGTTAGCGCTGGCGCAGCAGGTCGTCGATCTGTTTGGCAATCTGCCCCGCGAAGAGGCCTGGCTGCTGTCAGTGCATATTGAAGTCGCGCGATCAAACAACCAGAGAGGAACATAAGATGGTAACAGTAGTGATTGGTGATCGTTTAGGTAAAGGACAGAAAGTGGCGGCGGGCATCGAAAAAGCGGGTGGCCGTGCCGTCGTGGTGCCAGGTGTCGCTGCTGACATGAAACTGGGTGACGTGATGAAGGCGGAAAACGCCGATTTCGGCATCTCGTTCTGCGGCAGCGGCGGCGCCGGTGCTATCACCGCTCAGAACAAATATGGCTACAAAGCAAAACATGGCATGCGTTCTGTCGACGAAGGCGTCACCGCCATTAATGAAGGTGCCACGGTGCTGGGCTTCGGCTTTATGGATAAAGAAGAGTTAGGCGAGCGGCTGGTGCAGGCCTGGAACAAGAAGCACGGCAGCTGATTATGAAAGAACAATACGTTACCCAGGTGACGGTCGAGGGCAAAGGCGACACCAGAGCGAAAGCCTTTGCCGATGCCCTGAGTCGTGTGCAGAACCAGGTTCTGCGCGCGACGCAAAAAATTCTGCTGCGCATTGAACCTCAGGATGTCCGGGTGCTGCGCGCGCAGGAGAGCGTCAAAACCGAGAAGTTTCTCTTCTTCTTTCTGGCGCGCCAACGGCGGAGCTTCAGCGTCACGCTGGAGATCACCGTCAGCGTCACCGTTTTCGACACCGAACAGGTGGCGTTCACGGCGGCATCGTAAAACAGAGCCTGTTAACGCCAGCCAGCCGTTTGCCCGATGCTCTGCTGTCGCGACATCGCGATGATCAGGCGTGGGCGATGCGGCGGCGTGGATAGGGCAGGTAAAAACGACAACAAGGTACAACAACATGTTTTTAATCATTTTGTTTAAGTCGTTGATCATTGGCGGGCTGGTAGGGGTCGGCGTCGGTGCGGGTGCTGCGCGCATGTTCCACGCGCCAACCACTCAGGGCATGGGCGCTTTCCGTACGCTGGGCGAGCTGAACTCGTGCGAGGGCGATCCGGCATCCCACTTCTCCTTTGGTCTTGGCTTCTTTTTCAATGCCTGGGCATCGTCGGTTGCAGCCGGTTCATTCACTCAGGATGTGGATCATCGCATCATTCCAAACTGGGGTGCGGCCGCCTTGATGGTGAAGAATCGTAATGTGGCGGAGACGCTGCACGATCCGAAAAAAATGGCCATCGCCTGCGGCATCATCGGCATGATCGTGGTCGCCTTCCTCAACTCCACCGCCTCGGCTGTTCCGGCTGCGCTGCAGGTCACGGCGGTCAAAGTGCTGGTGCCCGCCGCTAACCTGCTGGTGAACACCGTCATGCCGGTGATCTTCTGGCTGGCGGCGATCGACGCGGGCAGAAAGTCAGGCTTCTGGGCCACCATTTTTGGCGGTCTGGCGCAGCTGATCATGGGCAACGCCGTGCCGGGACTGGTGCTGGGAATCCTGATCGGTAAAGGCGTGGAAGAGAGCGGCTGGAACCGGGTCACCAAAGTCATGATGACCGCCATCGTGCTGCTATTTGTGCTGAGCGGCTTCTTCCGTGGTTTCGATATGAAGCTGCTGCAGTCCTTCCAGCTCGGCATTCCCGGCTGGCTCGACATGATCCATAACTCAGTCAGCGGCAAATAAGAGGCGATGCGATGAACGAAAATAAAGGCTTCTGGTACGCCGACTGGTCTTTCCCGATCTTTGTTGGCCTGCTCTCTTCTGGCGTCTTTGCCGGGACACACATGTATTACCTCTATGGCATCGGCGCGTTCAACGAAGTGGCGTTTGTGTCGATGCTGCGCGCAGGCATGGAGACCGGCGTCTACGGCGCGGTCGCCGCCTTTGGTGCCAGCTTCTTGTTCGCCCGTATCATCGAAGGCTCGCTGGTGGGCATTCTGGATATCGGCGGGGCGATTCAGACCGGCGTCGGGCTGGGCGTTCCGGCACTGCTGCTGGGTGCGGGCATTGTCTTCCCGGTGGCGAACTTCGCTGCCTCGCTGGCGACGGGCCTGGTGATTGGTGTGGCGATTGGCTACCTGATTATTCTGGCGCGTAAATTCACCATCAATCAGAGCGACTCAACCTACGGCGCAGACGTGATGATGGGTGCGGGTAATGCCTCGGGGCGCTTTCTGGGGCCGCTGATCATCCTGTCAGCCATGGCGGCATCCATTCCGATTGGCCTGGGTTCGCTGCTGGGCTCGCTGCTCTTCTATCTCTGGAACAAGCCCATTACCGGCGGCGCCATCCTCGGCGCGATGATCCTTGGGGCACTGTTTCCGATTGCTCTCTGATCTCACCGGCAGCCCGGCAGCGGGCTGCCGTTAAGGAGAAACCATGTACGACTTGATTATTCGCGGTGCGCGTCTCAGCGATGAGCAGGTGGTCGACATTGCGCTGCAGGATGGCCGTATCGCCGCCATAGGCAAGGTGCAGGGTAACGCGCAGCACGAGCGCGATCTGGCTGGCCGTTACTACCTCAGCGCAGGCTGGATCGACTCCCACGTTCACTGCTATCCCAAATCACCAATTTATCATGATGAAGCGGATGCGATTGGCGTAGCGCATGGCGTCACCACGGTTGTCGATGCGGGCAGCACCGGCGCAGAGCATATTGATGACTTTTACCGGCTGACACGCGCGGCACAGACCCAGGTTTATGCGCTGATCAATATCGCCCGCACCGGCATCGTCACCCAGAATGAGCTGGCTGACATGACGCAGATAGATGGCGAGGCGGTGCAGCAGGCGGTGGCGCGGCTGCCCGATTTTATTGTCGGCCTCAAGGCGCGCATCAGCAGCAGCGTGGTGGGCGAGAATGGTGTGCAGCCGCTGATTAAAGCGAAGGCGATCCAGCAGGAAACCGGCGGGCTGCCGCTGATGGTTCACATTGGCAATAATCCGCCCAATCTCGACCAGATTGCGGATCTGCTCACCACGGGCGATATCATCACGCACTGCTTTAACGGCAAACCCAACCGTATCCTGACGCCGCAGGGCGAACTCAAAGCGGCGGTAAAACAGGCTATCGCGCGTGGCGTCAAACTTGATGTCGGCCACGGCAGTGCCAGCTTCAGCTTTGAAGTCGCCCGCGCGGCGATTGCGCAGGGCATTCTGCCCGACACCATCAGCTCTGACATCTACTGCCGCAATCGTCTGGCCGGACCGGTTCACAACCTGGCGCATGTGATGTCGAAATTTTTCAGTGTCGGTATGACGCTGCCGCAGGTGATTGACTGCGTAACGGTCAATGCGGCGGCAGGACTGCGCCTGCAGCGCAAAGGCCAGCTGAAAATCGGCTACGACGCCGATCTGACTGTGTTTAGCGTCAAAGAGGAAACCCGGCCATTCATCGATTCAGAAGGTGAACAGGTCGCAGGTGAGAAGCATCTGGTCCCGCTGGCGGCCGTCGTTGCTGGTACGTGGATCGCGACTGAAGAAGGAAAAGCGCATGACCTCGGTATATGAAAAGTATGGCCTGAAGCCGGTGATTAACGCCTCTGGCCGTATGACGATCCTCGGCGTCTCTACGCCATCGAGTGAGGTGATCGATACGGTGAAATATGGCCTCGATCACTACTTCGAAATGAAAGATTTGGTGGATAAGACCGGTGCTTATATCGCCGGTCTGCTGAAGGTGGAGAACGCGCTGGTGGTCTCCTGCGCCTCGGCCGGTATCGCCCAGAGCGTGGCGGCGGTGATTGTGAAAGACAACGACTGGCTGGTGGATAACCTGCATGCCGCGCCGCTGACCGTCCCGCATCAGATTGTGGTGCCAAAAGGGCACAACGTGAACTATGGCGCACCGGTCGGCAGCATGGTGGCACTGGGTGGCGGACAACTGGTGGAAGCGGGTTACAGCAACGAGTGCTCACCCGCCCAGCTGGCGGCGGCGATCACCCCACAGACCGCGGCGATCCTCTATGTAAAATCGCACCACTGTGTGCAGAAGAGCCATCTCGATGTGGCGCAGGCCGCAGCCGTTGCGCGCCAGCATGGCGTCCCGCTGATCGTCGATGCGGCAGCGGAAGAGGATCTGCAATGCTACTACCAGGCGGGTGCCGATCTGGTGATCTACAGCGGAGCAAAAGCGATTGAAGGGCCGACCAGCGGACTGGTAATTGGCCGACACCACTACGTTGAGTGGGTCAAGCGCCAGACCAACGGCATTGGCCGCGCGATGAAAGTGGGCAAAGAGGGGATCCTGGGGCTGACCCAGGCGATTGAAAACTATCTGACGCAGCCAAAAATCAGCGGCGCGCAGATGGCAGAAAAAATGACGCCGTTCATTGAACAGCTCAACAGTCTGAATGGCGTGACGGCCCGGGTAGTGTGGGATGCCGCCGGACGCGACATCGCCCGGGCTGAGATCAAGTTTGACGAAGCCGCGATCCAGCAGCGCACCGGCGATCTGGTACAGGCGCTGAAAAACGGCGATGTGGCGATCTACTTCCGTGGCTACAAAGCCAACGAAGGGATCATTGAGGCGGACGTGCGCAGCGTCAGCGCCGATCAACTGCACACTATTTTCACCCACATTCAGGCACTGTTAAACGGAGAGAAAAACGCATGACGCTGACACCCAATTTCTATCAGGATCGTCTCTGCCTTAACGTACTGGCGGGATCGAAAGAGAATGCGCGCGCCATCTGGCAGGCGGCAGAAGGGCATGTGCTGGTCGGCGTGCTGTCGAAAAACTACGCCAGCAATGAAGCCGCTATCGCCGATATGCGCGAGTATGCCGCGCTGATCGATAATGCGCTCTCGATTGGTCTGGGTGCGGGCGATCCCAATCAGTCACAGATGGTGAGTGAGATTGCGGCAGTGCTGCAACCGCAGCATGTGAATCAGGTCTTTACCGGCGTCGCCACCAGCCGTGCGCTGCTGGGGCAGTCGCAGACGATAGTGAACGGTCTGATCTCGCCCACCGGCACGCCAGGTCTGGTGAAAATCTCCACCGGACCGCGCAGCTCAAAACAGTGTGACGGGATCGTGCCCGTCGAAACGGCGATCGCGATGCTGCAGGATATGGGCGGCAGCTCGGTAAAATATTTCCCGATGGGCGGTCTGCAGGCGGTGGATGAGTATCGCGCTGTGGCGGAAGCCTGTGCAAAACTGGATTTCTGGCTGGAGCCAACCGGCGGCATCGATCTGGAAAATTTCGGTGAGATCGTGTGCATAGCGCTGGAGTCGGGCGTCAGCAAAGTGATCCCGCACGTCTACAGTTCGATCATCGACAAAGACAGCGGAGAGACCCGCGTTGAAGATGTGAAGCAGTTGCTGGCCATCTGTAAAACGCTGCTGGCTTAGAGATCAACACGATCTGCCTGCAACAGGCAGATCGCGCAACATGGACGTTGCGAGACGATCTCCGTAGGCTGATGTTCCCTATTTCTGTCTGCAAACAGGTAACGCTTGTGAGATTTCCCAATCAGCGCCTTGCGCAACTGTTCGATGCCATGCAAAACGAAACGCTGCCTCAGGATGAGCTGGCGCGGCGTTTCGCCGTCTCGACACGCACCGTGCGTACCGATATCACGGCGCTGAATGCGCTGCTGGCAGAACATGGCGCGCAGTTTGTCCTCAATCGCGGCGCGGGCTATCAGCTGAAGATTGAGGATGCTCAGCGCTTTCAGCATCTGCAACAGCATACCGCGTCGCCGCTGCGGGTACCGCGCACCTCGCCGGATCGGGTTCGCTACCTGCTGACCCGCTTTCTTACCGCCGCTTATTCCCTGAAACTTGAAGAGCTGGCAGAGGAGTGGTTTGTCAGCCGCGCGACCCTGCAGAATGATATGGCGGAGGTGCGCGAATGGCTGGGGCGCTATCACCTCACCATTGAGAGCAAGCCCCACTACGGCATGAAGCTGTTTGGCAGCGAAGTGGCAATTCGTACCTGCCTGACCGACCTGTTATGGCAAATTGATCAGGCGCAGCCCGAGAGCCCGCTGCTCACTATCGAAGCGCTGAACAGCGGCATGCTGGAGACGCTGCGCCCGCTGCTGCAAAGCTGTTTTGCTCAGCACAACATTCGGCTCAGCGATGAGGGTGAACGCTATCTGCGGCTTTACTGCGCCGTGGCGGTGCGGCGCATCAGTGAAGGCTATCCGCTTAACGATCCGGGTGCAGAGGAGATTGGTGATGAGGTGCGTGAAGCGGCCCATCACCTGATTAATCTGATGCGCCCGCTGGTCAGCAAACCGATTTCACCGGCGGAAGAGAACTGGCTGCGGGTCAATATCGCCGCGCGACGCATTCAGGCGATTGCTCCCAGCGCCATCAATGCTGATGACGCCGACGCGCTGGTGGACTATCTGCTCAGCTTTATCAACACGCATTACAACTTCAATCTGCAAAACGATCAGCAGCTGCGTGCTGACCTGCTCACCCACATCAAAACCATGATTACGCGGGTGCGCTATCAGATTCATATTCCCAACCCGCTGCTCAGCAACATCAAACAGCACTATCCCATGGCCTATGATGTCACCTTAGCGGCGGTGACCAGCTGGGGAAAATATACCCCTTACGTCATCACCGAGAATGAGATTGGCTTTCTGGTACTGCATATCGGTGTCGGGCTGGAGCGCCACTATGACGTCGGTTATCAGCGTCATCCGCAGGTGCTGCTGGTCTGCGACAGCGGTAACTCTACGCTGCGAATGATTGAGGCGATGCTGCTGCGCAAATATCCGCAGTTGCAGGTCACGGCCCGCCTGTCTCAGCGCGAGTATGAGGCGCGCAGCCGCATCGACGAAGATTTTGTTATCTCTACCATCCGGCTCAGCGAAAAAGAGAAGCCGGTGGTGGTGATGTCGCCGTTTCCCACCGGTTTTCAGCTGGAACAAATTGGTAAGCTGGTGCTGGTGGACCGTACCAGGCCCTATATGCTGGCGAAATTTTTTGATGCTCAGCACTTTCATATCGTCGACAGGCCGATGACCCAGTCTGAACTGTTTCGCCAGCTGTGCGATCAACTGGAGGCGGAGGGATTTGTGGATGCGGCGTTCTATCCGTCGGTTGAAGAGCGCGAAGCGATTGTCAGCACCATGCTCGGCGAAGGCATTGCGCTGCCGCACTCGCTGGGGCTACTGGCAAAGAAAACCGTGGTTTACACGGTGCTGGCGCCGCACGGCATCGCCTGGGGAGACGATACCGCCTATGTCATTTTCCTGCTGGCGATCAGCAAAAGTGAATATGAAGAGGCGATGGCGATATACGATCTGTTTGTGACGTTCCTGCGTGAAAGGGCGATGACCCGCCTGCGGGACAGCACCGATTTCACCCGCTTCAGGGCAGTGGCGATGGATTGCCTGAGCCGCTCCTGGCCCTCGCCCTGAATCGGCGCTTTAGTTTTTCTTCGCCAGCAGGCGCGGGATCTCACGCAGGCACCAGGATTTGGCTTCGCCCATGCTGTCACGCCGCCACGCCATAATAATATCAACCTCGCGGGTATATTCCGGACTCACCACCCGCAGACGGCCTTCCGCAATATCCTGCTCCACCAGCGAATAGGGCATGGTCGCCACGCCCAGGCCAGCGAGTAGCGCACGGCGCTTGTCATCCATGCTGCTCACGGTCAGGCGCTGCTGCTTATCCAGTAACTGCACGGTCAGCACCGGGCGCTCACGCGCGGTATCTGCGACCGCAATGCCACGGTATTTCACCCGCGTCACTTCAGACTGGGGTTCAGGCTCGTTATGAATCGGATGGTCGGCACTGGCGACGTAGACGCTCATCATGGTGTAGAGCTTGCGCGTATTGATCTCGGTGGAGGCGCGGAAGTGCATATCGGGGGCGATCACGATATCGGCCCGGCCTTGTTCCAGCCGTTCCCACGCGCCCGCCAGCACTTCCGTCACCAGCGAAAATTGTGTGTTGGCCTTGTCGGCCAGCCGCGTCACCAGCGGAAACAGCGCATCAACAGGTACCAGTGCTTCGGTGACGATGGTCAGATGGGTTTCCCAGCCACGTGCCAGCGCTTCCGCATCGGTGGTGAGCTTATCGGCTGCTTCCAGCAGCACCCGGCCACGCTCCAACAGCATGCGTCCCACGTTAGTAAATTTGGTACGGTGACCGGAACGGTCAAACAGCACCACATCCAGCTCCTCTTCCAGCTTTTGCATGGTGTAGCTGAGGGCGGAAGGAACGCGCCCCAGTTCATCCGCCGCCGCGGCAAAACTGCCACGCCGATCAATCGCATCCATAACGCGTAAAGATTCAAGGGTTAACGCACGCTCTTTAGCCATCCCGGTTCTCTGTCAGGAAATTTGAACATGCCCGGCAGATTAACTGGCTAACAATCCGGCGTCCAGACTTTTACCATGGGAGCATATAGTCCGTGGCCGATCCTCGTCACCGGATGCTGGAGGTAAACAATGATAACGACACGCAGTGCGTCCGCATGTGGTCAGGCCGATTTCGGCTGGTTACAGGCGCGCTACAGTTTCTCTTTTGGCCACTATTTTGATCCCAAACTGATGGGGTACGCGTCGCTGCGCGTACTGAACCAGGAAGTGCTGGCGCCGGGTGCTGCTTTTCAGCCGCGCACCTATCCACAGGTTGATGTGCTGAACATCGTGCTGCAGGGTGAAGCTGAATACCGCGACAGCGAAGGCAACACGATCAGCGTGCGGGAAGGGGAGGCGCTACTGCTCTCTGCTCAGCCGGGCGTGAGTTACACCGAAATGAACCTGAGCAAAGATCGACCGCTGACACGCATGCAGCTCTGGCTGGCCGCCTGTCCGGAGCGCGAAAATCCACGGATGCAGAAAATCGCCCTGACGGATGGCCGGTTGTCCCAGCTGATCGCCTCGCCGGATGGCATGGACGACAGTCTGCAACTGCGTCAGCAGGTGTGGATTCATCAGGTCGAGCTGGCACCAGGCGAAAAGCATTCGCTGCGGTTACAGGGGCCGCGTGCCTATCTGCAGTCGATTCACGGTTCGCTGGAAGCGATGTCCGGCACGGATCATCAGGAGAAGCTGGGCTGTGGCGATGGTGCATTTTTGCAGGAAGAGAAGCTGTTGCAACTGACGGCGAAAACCGCGACCCGCGCGCTGGTCATCGACATTCCCGTCTGAACATCGGGCATTAAAAAAGGCGGCCATGGCCGCCTTTTTTGCGTTTTGCGTATTACTTCAGCATGGTGAAGGCCGTGGTGACGTGCTTCACGCCACTGACGCGGCTGGCGACATCAGCCGCTGCCTGCGCTTCCTGCGGTGTCACCAGACCCAGCAGGAACACTTCGCCATTCTCCGTCGTCACCTTCACGTTGGAGGATTTCACCTGATCGCTGCCCAGCAGCTGCGAGCGGATTTTGGTGGTAATCCAGGTGTCTGACGATGTGGTGCCCAGCGTCACTTTCTGGCCGATACGGATCTCGTTATAGACCTCGGTTGCGCCATCAACGCCCATGGTGATCTGTTTGGCACGACCGGCGATCTCCTGCGAAGGCGCCTGACCGGTCAGCAACACTTTGCCCTGATAGGCCGTGGCGATAATGCGGGCATCGGTTTTAATCTGCTGATCTTTAGCCAGCGCGTTAGTCACGCGTAGCTCCAGCGTGCTGTCATCAACCTGCGTACCCACCGAGCGTGGATCGGTGGCCGTTTTAGTGGCAACCGCTGCGCCACCCGCCACAACCGCAACGCAGCCCTGCAGCAGCATGGCGGTTAACAGAATAGCTATAGCATTCAATGCTTTCATTCGTGCTCCTTCGGTCATTCCTGATGGGGAAAGAGAGTGTTATCGATCAGATCGCATAAGCAATTAACGGTGAGCATATGCATCTCCTGAATACGGGCGCTGCGATGCGACGGAATGCGGATCTCCACATCCTGCGGACCCAGCAGGCCGGCGAGCTCTCCGCCATCATACCCGGTAAGCGCAACGATAGTCATATCGCGTGTTACCGCCGCTTCCACGGCCTTAACGATGTCACGGGTGTTGCCACGGGTTGAGATAGCCAGTAACACATCGCCTGCGTGTCCCAGGGCGCGCACCTGCTTGGCATAGATCTCATCGTGCAGGCGGTCATTACCAATCGCGGTCAGCATCACGTTGTCGGCACTCAACGCCAGCGCCGGTAAGCTTGGGCGTTCGGTCTCGAAACGGTTGATCATGCTGGCGGCGAAGTGCTGTGCATTGGCGGATGAGGCACCGTTGCCACAGCTCAGGATTTTATTGCCATTCAGTAACGACTGCACCAGCGTCATAGCGGCGCGGGAGATGGCATCGGGCAACGCTTCGGCTGCGGCAATCTGAGTTTGAATACTTTCGGTAAAACACGCTTTAATTCTGTCCTGCACACGACCACCTGGTTCTAAACGTCTGCATTAAAGGCATTCGGCAGCCACTCGAGCGCCGTGCCGGTAATGGCGATGATGTCGAAACGGCAATTCACTGTTTCAAAACTGCCGCCGCGTTGCGCCAGCCAGAGAGCGGCAGCGCGCAGCAGCTTTTGTTGTTTATTCCGGGTTACGCTGGCGAGCGCGCCACCATAACGCGCATCGCGTCGGTAGCGAACTTCAACAAACACCCAACAGTGCCCGTCACGCATTATCAGGTCAAGTTCACCATTGCGAAAGTGAACATTACTGGCGACCCATATCAGGCCAGCCTGCTCCAGATAGCGCCGGGCATCTTCTTCATGCCTGGCGCCAGTCTGACGCCGATTTAGTTGGCCGGTGCGATTTCGCCCCGACGATACTGGTTCCATGTCAACTTCCTGTTGATCACACAATCCGTGTCGGCGCTGAGCTTGCCGGTATTGCCGTCCAGCGTAAAGCCAGGTGACTGACGCATCTGGTTAAAGTGATTCGCCAGCGTCCAGGCATCCATTCCCATGGCATAGAGGCGCACCAGCGAATAGTCATTATTGAATGACTTTGATGTCTGCTGCATCAGGCCAGGATTGCTGCCGGAGAGCAGCGGAATATCGCTGAACTGCAGGCCATCCATTTCCAGACGGAAGTCCGGGCCGGCACCGGCTTGCGCGCTGCGCGAACTGGCGTAGAGCGAGATATTGCTGCGACTGCCGGTGCGCATGGTGATCATCGGTTTGATCAGCTGCAGTTCGTCCTGCGTTGAGACAATGTAGACCGCATCGACACCGCCGCCGCTGCTGGTGCTGACCACATCTGGCGTGTTCTGCTGCGGTGCCGGGATAGTCAGGCCCGCAATCGTAACACCCTGCGGCTCGGCAGGTGCAGCGTTCACTGGCGTACCGGATAAACTGATGCCCGCGCCGCTGTTAATGCCCTGTTTCAGCTCTGAGGTCGAACCAAAGCGCTGCTGCATCACGGTGCTGCCACCCAGCGTCTGCCACTCCTGAGCAAAGGCATTGGTGACGCGATCGCCCAGTCCACTACGCGGAACCAGCAACAGCGGCTGGCGTTTGCCCTGATCCCAGATATGGTGCGCCGCATCGCGCGCTTCGTCTTCAGGAGAAAGCGCAAAGTAGCAAATATTCGGATGGTTCTGGATCTTTTCCGGCTCGTTGAGCGCCAGCACATTCAGTGGCGTCTGGCTGTTGGCGACCTTCTCAACGTTGCTCTTAAGCAGCGGGCCGACCACGATGGTGGCACCATCCTGCTGTGCCTGCTGCATCACCTGTTCAATCGGCTGGCTGCTGGTGTCATAGACCTTGATCTGTGCGTTGCTGGCCGGTTCCGCGGCAGCAGGCTGTGATTGAGGCTGTGGCGTCGCGTCGGCAGGCTGTTGCTGCTGCGGCGCGCTGATGGGATCGGTGGAAGAACCAGCAGCGGCAGCGGGTTGGGTGCTGGCGGTTGCATCAGCAGCGGCGGGCTGAGCTGCCGCAGGCTGAGCGACCGGCGCGGAGATGCCATTCTTCGCGTCGTTAAAGCCTTTCTGAATCGCGTTGGCGAACACCTGCGCCTGGCCATTCAGCGGCAGCAGCAGCGCGATGATGCTGGTTGAAGCTTTGGTGTAGTTCTGCATCTGGCTCAGCTGCGTCGGCAGCGTTTTGGCCGCCGGGTTCTGCGGATAGCGGGTCTGCCAGTCTTTGATGCCTGACTTGAGCATCTCGGCATCCTGCGTGTTGGCGCGCCAGACCGCGAGCAGATCCAGCCAGCCCTGCAGCACATTTTCATCGGCATTGATGACCAGGTTGCTGACTTCCTGCGGCGACATCTGGGTCAGTGTCTGCCAGGTGGCGTCGATATTGCCCTGATGATCGGTGCCTTTCAGCAGCGGCTCCTGGGCAATATAGTTGCGCAGCAGCGAGAGTGAAGGGCGACCCTGTGCGCTGGCGATCTGCAGGCTGTAGTAACGCGCCAGCTGATCCTGCGACAGTGCGCCGGTTTTCACTGCCGCTAACAGCGGTTCGGCGTCTTTGATCTTCTGCTGTGCAATCAGCAATTGCGCTTTCAGCAGCAGGGATTCCTGTTGCTGCGTCTCAGAGAGCTGCTGCGGCAACTGGCTCAGTTGCTGAGTCGCCTCAGGATACTTTCCTTCCTTCAACAGGGCGCGGATTGCAAGTAATTGCCAGTCGGTCTTGCTATCATCGCTGCTTTGCTGCGCTTGCTGCAGATAGTAAGCGGAGCTGGCTGTGACGGGCCCCTGAATATTGACGGTTGAGGTTTGCGGCCCCTGACCGCTACATGCGGCTAAAATCAGCCCAGCAAGAATGACAGGCAGAAAGCGTCCTGCTTTATGACGAACGACTTTTGAAGGAAGCATACTGTATCCAGTGATGTTTTTTTCAAGATGCTCAATATTAAATCGGCAATTCGGATGAAACAATGAAACAACTCGATCGGGCAGAGATTTCTGCCAGCACGCTCTACATCGTTCCAACCCCGATTGGTAATTTGGGTGATATCACCCAGCGGGCGCTGACGGTGCTTTCGAGCGTCGATCTGGTCGCTGCGGAAGATACACGTCATACCGGACTGTTGCTACAACATTTCGCCATCAATGCGCGACTCTTCTCACTTCATGACCACAACGAGCAGCACAAGGCTGAACTGCTGCTGACGAAGCTGCAGGAGGGTCAAAGCATAGCCTTAGTTTCTGATGCTGGCACGCCGCTGATCAACGATCCGGGCTACCATCTGGTGCGTCGCTGCCGTGAAGCGGGCATTCGTGTGGTGCCGCTGCCGGGCGCCTGTGCTGCCATTGCTGCATTAAGTGCTGCAGGGCTGCCATCCGATCGTTTCTGTTACGAAGGGTTTCTGCCCGCCAAAACCAAAGGCCGTTGCGACGCCCTGCGGGCGCTGGTGCAGGAGCCGCGCACGCTGATTTTCTATGAGTCGACCCACCGTCTGATCGACAGCCTGCAGGATATGGTGAGTGAGCTGGGTGCCGAACGCTACGTGGTGCTGGCGCGCGAGCTGACCAAAACCTGGGAGTCGATCTACGGTGCACCGGTCGGCGAGCTGCTGGCGTGGGTAAAAGAAGATGAGAATCGTCGCAAAGGCGAGATGGTGCTGATTGTCGAAGGGTACAAAGTCGATGATGAAGATGCGTTACCAGCCGATGCACTGCGTACGCTGGCGCTGCTGCAAAAAGAGCTGCCGTTGAAACGCGCGGCTGCGCTGACCGCTGAGATCCACAGCGTGAAGAAAAATGCGCTTTATAAGTATGCGCTGGAGCAGCAAGAGGCGTGACAAATGCCGGCGAATGTCCTATTATCCCGCGCCGAAGCTGACCAGACAGTCGCCGCTTTGTCGTCGTCCTCACTTGTGGGGAGACGGGCAGAGGGGAGGAAAGTCCGGGCTCCATAGGGCAGGGTGCCAGGTAACGCCTGGGAGGCGCAAGCCTACGACCAGTGCAACAGAGAGCAAACCGCCGATGGCCCAGAAATGGGATCAGGTAAGGGTGAAAGGGTGCGGTAAGAGCGCACCGCGCGACTGGCAACAGTTCGTGGCACGGTAAACTCCACCCGGAGCAAGGCCAAATAGGGGTTCACAAGGTACGGCCCGTACTGAACCCGGGTAGGCTGCTTGAGCCAGTGAGCGATTGCTGGCCTAGATGAATGACTGTCCACGACAGAACCCGGCTTAACGGTCAGCTTCGACTTTTTATCAAAAACCCCGCTTCGGCGGGGTTTTTGCTTTGTGTTGCGCGGTGACAGGATGAATGACTGCCCACGACGCTTATTCCTGAAAGAGTGCGGTTAATGATTGGCTGGGAGATCGCGCCTGCGCAGGAAACAGGGTCAGATCGGAAAGTCGCAAAATCCGTCATCCCTGACATGCTCGGCCCGCGCCATCCCTGGCGCGGGACGCTTTCCTCTTCTGACCCTGTTCCCTTCGCGTTTAGATTGTCATTGCGGTCAGACTAACCCAGCTCCCTGAGCCTTGAGTGTATCGTATCAGCCAGATTCACTCTGATATGAGTTTGTCATCAGTCAAAAACCCCGCTTCGGCGGAGTTTTTGCTTTGTGGGGTATGTGCAGGCAGCGGTCAATGTCGAAGTTTGGTGCATCATGCTCAGCGTCCCTGGGCAGACGACTACAGAGAATGAAAAACTTTTTGCATTTACATCAACAGCAATTACAGCTTCATATACATCACAAAGTCCAAGCATTGCCTATATAGCAAAATATTCGATACTGAGTACAGGTACAGCTAATACCGGTGCATCATTTTTCGCAGGTTACCGTACACCTGGTATTCACTAAATAGAGCTTTTCCTGTGGTTTGTGCTTATTGTTATTGTGGTTAAATTTTGTAATATTCCTCACAGGGTAAATGGAAATTAAATAGAGGGAATTATGACTCGTGGATTTGTGAGGTACCCAATTTGAGCAATCGTGGAGAAATCCTGGATTCATCCCGATTTGGTTCAGAAAACGGGATTAGGCATGGGCTTCTTTATTCAGGAGTGCTTGGCTGGCTTGATATGGGTCACGCTCGCGGAGATGATGTTCGTAAACTTATGGCACAGTTCTCCACTGGTGAAGCTGGCAGCGATTCTTATTACCGGGTGCGTTATGAACAAACTATGGGGATCAGCCGGTTTGCTACTGGTCGCTTTAATGTCTGGGAGATAAAAAAAGGGAGAACTCTCACAGAAAGGCAGAGTATTGCATTGGCGATGATGATGAGTACTGCTGTCGCTTTTGAAAATTGGCAGTCAATGCCCTGGTTCAGTTGGTATACTGATAGCGGTTTCAGTGGCGAGGATCTTGTGTCGGACTTATTTGGTTTCTATAAAGTTAATTATCCCCGCGTATATTGGGGAGAACTTAAGATTGCCAGCAAAGAATCAGCCCTACGCCGATGGGACCATTATGGACCGATTAGTCGTTATAAGAACACGGGTTTTTTACCCTTGTTATTTCCTGATCCTATAGAAAAATTCACCTGCCCACGCCCTTATAAAGGTCAGCTTCCGCGATTTATGAAACAGGTTATGCCATATAAATTTACTCCGAATGATGACATAGTGCGACGGTCTAATGATAAAGCCGGAATCATTAACGCATTTCAGTAAACAGAGAGTGAAAATGTTAAAAAGGATCGCTGCAATCGGCGCTGTCATTATCATTATTTTCCTGTTGATTGATTTTAGTATGCAGAAGGTTGCTGAACGGGATGAAGGTTACACTCAGTCAAATCTATGGGCATATTATCTATACACTGACAGGGATATCAGGAGGGCCCCACGTGCATCTGAATCATATCATTTTACGTTTACCGCGCAGGATGGTAGTCAACCGCAGGAAAGTAGTATTGTTTACAGCACGGATGCTCCTTTAGTTGAGGTTAAAAATTATCTGGCGTCCTTAGGTTACAGGGCGGTGGAGCATAATGGATGGTCTGAAAAATGGGAAAAGGAAGGTAATGTTACGCCTTACTTCTATATATCTCATGACAGCAAATCACATTCGCTAACGCTAAGTAAGGTAGATTTTCGCTGACAATCTTCAGTGACCCAATCTCCAGCACTAATCAAGCGACTCTTCCCCCCAAAACCAGATACGCGACGTGTGGTTTAAGCAATCTGCCTGAACGGTCAGCTTCGACTTTTTATCAAAAACCCCGCTTCGGCGGGGTTTTTGCTTTGTGACGCGCGGTGGTTTGAAGGTCAGCGGTGAGATCGCGCCTGCAAAGGAAACAGGGTCAGATCGGAAAGTCGCAAAATCCGTCATCCCTGACATGCTCGGCCCGCGCCATCCCTGGCGCGGGACGCTTTCCTCTTCTGACCCTGTTCCCTTCGCGTTTAGATTGTCATTGCGGTCAGATTGTATCTGCTCCCTGCGCGATATGCAGGCAGCTTAACCGCGGCCGTGCGGCTCGTCCCAGTCAAACGCCGGGCCCAGCGAAATGACGCCATTCGGATTGATGGTCTTGTGGCTGCAATAGTAGTGATGACGAATATGCGGCAGATTAACCGTCTCTGCGATACCAGGCATCTGATAGATATCACGCAGGAAACCACTCAGGTTTCTGTAGTCACTAATGCGATGGCGATCGCATTTAAAGTGGGTCACATAGACCGGATCAAATCGCACCAGTGTGGTCCACAACCGCAGATCCGCTTCGGTCAGTTGATCGCCGGTGAGATAGCGATGCTGGCCTAAAATCTGCTCCAGCCGCGACAGCGAATGGAACAGCGCAGTGACTGCCTCGTCGTAAGCGGACTGAGAAGTGGCAAAGCCCGCTTTGTAAACGCCGTTGTTCACGGTGTCGTAGATCCAGCTATTCAGTTCATCAATTTTTTCGTGCAGAGCAACAGGATAATAATCCCCGGCACGGGCACCGACAGCATCAAACGCACTGTTGAACATGCGGATGATATCGGCAGACTCATTGCTGACGATGGTGTTCTGCTGCTTGTCCCACAATACCGGCACGGTTACACGGCCACTGTATTGCGGATCGGCGTGCAGATAGAGCTGATAGAGGAACTCATTCTGGTAGAGCTTATCGCCGGTCGCATCCTGAAAATTATCATCGAAGGTCCAGCCATTCTCCAGCATCAGCGGATGCACCACGGAGACATCGATCATGCTATCCAGACCCTTCAGCTGACGCATCAGCAGCGTGCGGTGCGCCCAGGGGCAGGCCAGCGAGACATAAAGATGATAGCGGTCGCGTTCGGCGACAAATCCCGCTTTACCCACCGGGCCAGCACTGCCATCCGCGGTAACCCAGTTGCGGAAAGCCGACTCTGAACGCTTGAAGCGTCCGCCGGTAGATTTGGTGTCGTACCAGGTGTCATGCCAGACACCGTCAATTAACTGTCCCATAATGGCTCCAATGCAAACAGGGCGGGGAAATGTCCCCGCCCTGCTAAGTATATGTGGCATTACGCTTTATGTGAGATTAGCGCGCAATCGCTGGCTGTGTTTTTCTTTTGCTGATCAGGCGATCAATGCTGTATGCACCAGGACCCACCAGACCTAACACCAGGAAACCCCCGGCGATAGAGAGGTTCTTCATGAACATCAGCTGGTTCACGCCTTCGGCAAAGTTACTGTGGAACAGAAACGCGGTCAGGATGGTGAAGCCTGCAGTAAACAGGGCAGTGAAACGGGTCAGGAAACCAAACAGGATAGCCAGACCGCCGCCAAACTCCAGCAGGATAACCAGCGGCAGCATAAAGCCCGGGACGCCCATTGCTTCCATATATTGCTGAGTACCTGCATAACCGGTGATTTTGCCCCAGCCAGCCGTAATGAACAGGATTGGCATCAGGATGCGAGCCAGTAACAAACCAACGTCTTCGAATTTTTTCATCATTTACTCCAGCGCTATCAGGGATGCAGGGCAAGCTGCCCGCAAGGTTTATGCCCGCTGAAAGCAGTATTGCGTTCATTGGGTTGATAGCTGGAGATGATAGTCGCGGAGTGGAAAGGTTGTAAGCGAGATATACTGTCAGTGTTTTTCAGAAATTCTGATGAAGAAAAGCCGGCCTTTTCAGGACCGGCTTTTAGCAAAATTAACGCGGTGGCAGAGCGGACTTGATCATGCGCCAGGTACTCCAGGCGCCGAATCCCCGTTTTACCCAGCGTAACAGCATGTTGGGACTGCGAACGGAGTAGATAGCCAGCGCACTGCTGCCAATGGCCAGGTAGCGGCGTAAGCTGAGGAAGGTGAACCAGCCGCGATCGTAATGGGCGGTGCCTTCCAGCCAGTCACGCCGCGCAGCGCTTAAATCCAGCCGCTGCTGCTGCACATGCTTAAGCAGTTCATGGATGCGTTCTTCACGCTCGCGGCGGCTCATCAGCGCTGGTCCTCAAGTAAATCCCGGTCTGTTTCCAGCTCCTTGCGCGTGTGGCGCAACAGCGTGGACTGACGTGATTTGTGAAGCGTCCAGAGCCCCAGAATAACCGCCAGCAGTAGCAGCGTGCCGGTCGTGATGCCAATGGCCATCAGACGGTACTGCGCATCCACTGCCCAGATAATCAGAACCATCAGGCTCATCAGACCAAATGCAGTGAACAGCATTGTCAGGCCAACCATCAACAGCAGCTGAATCAGGTTAGCTTTCTCGTGCTCCAGTTCCACCACTGCCAGACGAACGCGTGTCTCGACCATGCCAACCAGCGTGGTAACAATGCGCTGGCCGATGTTAATGACCCCTTTAGCCGGGCCGTGGTTATGCTGTGAGTCAGCCATAATTATCGACGCGAAATGAGCATGCCCAGTGCGACGCCAATCGCTGCACCGATACCCACACCATGCCATGGATTTTCACGCACGTAGCCTTCGGCTTTTTGCGCCGCTTCGCGGGTGGTCGCAGCAATGCGCTCGCTTGATTCGCCCAGACGTTCACGTGAGCTATCCAGCGCCACACGCGCTTTATTGCGAAGTTTATCCAACTCGCCTTTGGATTTTTCAGTGCTGCTGCTCAGCACCTCTTCCAGGGTATCGGCCAGGTTTTTCAGTTCAGCACGCAAATGTTCCGATGATGTGTCTTTAGACATAAAATACTCCTTTAACATCAGTTGGTTAGTTCCGATTAATAGGGCTCCGCCTGTAACTTTTTCAGCTCCCGGCGCGCTTCATCCAGTTTTTGTTGTCGCTTAGCAATCTTCTCCTTGTCATGGCCCTCTTCACGCTCTTCCCTGAGTGCGTGCTCACGCTCAGCAACTTTCTGCTTCTGAGCGTTAATTCTTTCCAGATGGGCGGCCTCGAGCTTTTTGTCGCTGCAATCGGCCCGGACTTCTGTCAGCGCGCGCTCCAGACCGTTAACCCGGCGCTGGTTGTTATGCTTCTGCGCCATCCCGATTTCACGCTGAATATCCTGCTCTTTCTGCTCACACAGCGATTCTGCCGCCAGCAGCGAACCCGACAGCGAAAACAGCGCGACTCCCAGTAATACTTGATATTTCATTGGTCCTGGACCCTTCCATTGCGACCTGATCCGTCATCACCCGCGTAATCATATGGCTGCGGGTGCTAAGAATCGACTCTCGCTTAAGCATAGACACCCATAGTAAAAAGTTCAAAGAAGACCGGGAGATAGAGCGCCTTTCAGACCGCCGAGCGATGGCGCGACGGTCTGAAAAGGAGAGGGGAATCGGGAGATTACGCCAGTGAGAGGTGCTGAGAGTGATCGTGCTGCGCCACAATAAAGCCCTGTGGCAGCAGACGGCGTAACACCTTCTGGGCCGCCAGGCTCTGCTCTTCGCTATCAAAATGGATGATCAGTGCATCACCCGCAGGCGTAATGCTTTTGATACGAATACCCTGCGCACTTAATTGCTGGTAGAGATAAAAACCATCGGGCAGGGTGGCGCCAGCATGGGAAACCCGAATCTGCACCACCGTCTCGTGCTTCATCAGACCGGGGACCACACAAAGCGCGACCAGCGCAAAGACGCCAGCGATCAACCACGGTAACCACCGTTTAGGAATAGCCTGCAGCAGTTTCATTACTCGGCTTTCCCGTTCTGATTCGCCTGACGCTTACGCCATATGACCACCAGCGATCCCACCAGACCAAACACCAGCAGCACCAGCGGCAGCATCATCAGGAAGAACATCATCTCATCTTCATAACGACGGAAAATCGGGGTTTTACCCAGCGCGAAGCCGATAACGGTCAGAATCACCACCCACAGGAACGCACTTACCCAGTTGAAGAACTGAAAGCGGGCATTACTGAGGCCTGATAATCCGGCGATGGTAGGCAGCAGAGTCCGCACAAACGCGATAAAGCGACCAATCAGCAGGGCAGATAAGCCGTGACGATGGAACATGCTGTGCGCGCGCAGATGATACTGGGCAGGAAGATGGGAGAGCCATTTCTGTACCGTGGGCGTGTTACCCAGCCAGCGGCCCTGTAAGTAGCTTACCCAGCAGCCAAGACTGGCACCGGTCGTTAACACCAGAATCGTCAGAGGGAAGCTCATGGTGCCTTTAGCAATCAGTACGCCGACCAGAATCAGCAGACTGTCACCCGGCAGAAATGCAGCGGGAAGAAGGCCATTTTCTAAAAACAAAATCATAAACAGCACGCCGTAAATGGCCCATACCAGCGTGGGATCGGAGAGGGTTTCGTAGTCCTGCTGCCAGAGGGCATGCAGCAACGATTGCAAAATATCCATCAATTCATTCCTGAACATCATTGTTAAACATGTCCCACAGGGACTTAAACGCAGACCGGCATTTCGTTATAAATTTTAGGAGCGCAGCCTGGGCGGGATTTTCCGGATCCTTCCAGAATTGATTGTTAAATCAGCGACTTTATAACCCCCAGTCGCAAAGGGTAATAAAAGGGCGATAACTGTAACAAAAATCGCCTGTCTGAGACAGGAAAACTCTCTGGCGAACAGGAGTTTTACCTTGTGAAACGGCGTGTAAAAAGGAGCTTTACATGACCTGACACTATTGCAGATTAACTGACCGTCTCAGGGCATTTTCAGGCACTTTTAGCGGGCGTTATTGGACCCATCAGGCAGGATGACCGGATTCTCACCAAACATGTATCGATCCACGTTAAATTCAAAATCATCCGCCGTCGCGTTAAACAGCATCTGTTTAGTATTTTCCAGATGTTGCCACATCGCCAGTTTGCTGGCGGCGGGATCTTTGCGCATCAGAGCTTTAAGAATCTGATCGTGGTCGTCGCACCAGCTGAGAATGCTGCGCTGGTCGATGTGTTCGTGAAGTTTGAGCCAGTAGGGATTGTGCAGGCGGTGCAGCCACATTTTTTCAACGATGGCGGCTAAGGCACTGTTCTGGGTGGATTGCGCGATACGTACATGAAACTGCATATCCCACTCGGAGTCGCGGAAGTGATCCTCCTGGCGGGCTTTTTCCTGAATCGCCATCAGGTCGATAATGTCCTGACGCGTTACCTGCGTCGCAGCGAACTCGGCCACATTACTCTCAATCAGCTGACGAGCCTGAAGCAGTTCGAAGGGGCCAAACGTGGCGAACTCCAGCTGACTGCTGGTGGAAGCGATGCGGTTCTGCTGCTGGCTGGCAATGACGTGGATGCCCGAGCCTTTGCGGACCTCAACATAGCCTTCAACTTCCAGCATGATGATCGCTTCGCGTACGACGGTGCGGCTCACTTCCATCTCTTCGGCAATCAGGCGCTCAGCAGGCAGTTTGTCACCCACCGGATAGATCCCGGTTTCAATGCGGCTTTTCAGCTCGCTGGCCAGCTGTTGATAAAGTCGACGGGATTCAGTGAAGTCCATAGCACAATCCTGGTAGCAGACAGATAAGTTGTTATACCACTTCAGGAGGTGCGAGGAAATGGGCTGGCTTGCGCCAGCCCGGCAGATTAACTGCGAACGGCGCTGGCCTGCGGAATAACAGCTTCGGCATTCAGCTCTGAAATGGGTTTATTTTTCAGAACCGTCCAGATAACGACGGCACCCAGCAGATCAAACACCGCCAGCGCGGCAAACAGTGGGCTGAAGCCCAGCGTATCGGCCAGTGCACCGACCACCAGCGCAAACATGGTGCTGGCGGTCCAGGCTGCCATGCCGGTCAGGCCGTTAGCCGTGGCAACTTCATTGCGGCCGAAAACGTCTGAGGAGAGGGTGATCAGCGCGCCAGAGAGGGCCTGATGCGCAAACCCGCCGATGCACAGCAGACCAATAGCGACGTAGGGGCTGGTGAACAGGCCGATGGTGCCCGGCGCAATCATTAACACCGCACCCATCGTCACGACCATCTTACGGGAGACGATCAGGTTAACGCCGAACCAGCGCTGAAACAGCGGCGGCAGATAGCCACCGAGGATGCAGCCGAAGTCCGCGAACAGCATCGGCATCCAGGCGAACATCGCAATCTCTTTCAGATTGAAGCCGTAAACCTTAAACATAAACAGCGGAATCCAGGCGTTGAACGTTCCCCACGCCGGTTCTGCCAGAAAACGCGGCAGGGCAATACCCCAGAACTGGCGGTTACGGATAATCTCCAGTGCTGACATTTTGCGGGTGTTGCCGGTCTGATGCTGTGCTTCCTGGCCGGAGATAATATAGTCGCGCTCTTCATCGCTCAGCTTCTTCTGCTGTTTCGGGTGCTTGTAAAACACCAGCCAGCTGAGTGCCCAGGCCATGCTCAGCACGCCGGTCATGATAAATGCCATCTGCCAGCTGTGCGCCACGATCGCCCAGACCACCAGCGGCGGAGCCAGCATCGCACCGATAGACGAACCCACGTTAAAGTAGCCCACGGCGACCGAACGCTCTTTAGCCGGGAACCATTCGCTGCTCGCTTTCAGTCCGGCCGGGATCATCGCCGCTTCAGCCGCACCGACTGCGCCACGTGCCAGCGCCAGTCCGCCCCAGCTGCCCGCCATCGCCGTAGCGGCACAGAAAATCGCCCACATAATAGCAAACACCGCGTAGCCGACTTTGGTGCCGAGCAGATCCAGTACATAACCTGCCACCGGTTGCATCAGCGTGTAGCAGGCTGAATAGGCCGCAATTATGTAGGAGTACTGCTGCGTGGTGATATGCAGCTCTGACATTAATGTCGGGGCCGCCACGGCAATGGTGTTACGGGTCAGATACCCCAACACCGTACCGAGCGTCACCAGTCCAATCATGTACCAGCGTAACCCTTTGATCTTACGCATCCTCTACCTCTTCCAGTTCTGTATGCGGTCTTGCCGCTGTTGTTATCTGGAGCGGGACAGCACGTGATGCAGCTCTGCTCACGCCCGCAGGTTCTGTATGAGCAACCCTGTTATGACCTTGCCATTTGTGAGTCGCTAACGACCTCACGATGGGGCGAGAGCCTAACTTGTTATACAACTTTAAAAGTTGAGAGCCATCACAAAAACCCTTTCTGCACTGTGGGATACTGGAAACCTGCGTAATGACAGCCATTTAGCGCGATACGGGCGACAAAAACGTCCATAACGGCAGCCAGCTACCGCCGTTTATGTGAGCAGGATCGCAAATAAATCCGTAACGGACTAAAATTGGTATGATAACTTTGGGCCATCCGTGGTTCAGTCGATGAGGAAGCATGTATGTCACGTTTCATGACCGAAGATTTTTTGCTGGATACCGAATTCGCCCGTCGTCTCTATCACAACTATGCAAAGGATCAGCCGATTTTCGACTATCACTGCCACTTGCCGCCGCAGCAGATTGCCGAAAATTATCGCTTCGCCAACCTTTATGACATCTGGCTGAAGGGCGATCACTATAAGTGGCGGGCCATGCGCGCCAACGGTGTGGCTGAGGCGTTCTGTACCGGTAACGCCAGCGATCGTGAAAAATTTGACGCCTGGGCGCGTACCGTGCCGCACACTATCGGCAACCCGCTCTATCACTGGACCCACCTGGAGTTACGCCGGCCTTTCGGTATTACCGATACGCTGCTTTCTGAGAAAACGGCTGACAGCATCTGGCATCGCTGCAATGAACTGCTGGCGCAGGATAGCTTTACCACGCGCGGCATCATGCAGCAGATGAAGGTGAAGATGGTGGGCACCACTGACGATCCGCTGGATGACCTGCGCCATCACCGCGCGCTGGCAGACGATGCCAGTTTCAGCGTTAAAGTGCTGCCGAGCTGGCGTCCGGACAAAGCGTTTAATATCGAAGCGGAAACCTTCCTGCCGTGGATCGAGACGCTGGAGCAGCTGACGGACATCAGCGTGCAGCGTTTTGACGATCTGCGCAGCGCACTGCATCAGCGGCTGGATCACTTCGCGGCGCACGGCTGTAAAGTCTCCGATCACGCGCTGGATGTGGTCTGCTACGCCGAGGCGGATGACGCCACGCTGGATGCGATTCTGGCGCGTCGTCGCAGCGGTGCCGCGCCCAACCCGCAGGAAACGGCACTGTTTAAAACGGCGGTATTGGTCTGGCTGGGCAGCGAATATGCTCACCGTGGCTGGGTGCAGCAGTATCACATTGGCGCACTGCGCAATACCAATCCGCGCCAGTACCAGCTGCTGGGGCCTGATGTCGGCTTCGATTCGGTCAACGATCAGCCGCTGGCCGAACCGCTGGCACGCCTGCTGGGCGCGCAGAATCTTAATAATGCGCTACCTAAAACCATTCTCTACTGCCTGAACCCGCGCGACAACGAAGTGCTGGCTACCATGGCGGGCAACTTCCAGGGCGAAGGTCAGGCGGGCAAAATGCAGTTCGGTTCAGCCTGGTGGTTCAACGACCAGCTGGATGGTATGCAGCGTCAGATGACGCAGCTGGCGCAGATTGGTCTGCTGAGCCGTTTCGTCGGCATGCTGACCGATAGCCGCAGCTTCCTCTCCTACACCCGCCACGAATATTTCCGCCGGCTACTGTGCCAGATGATAGGCCGCTGGGTGGAACAGGGTGAAGCGCCAGCCGATGAAGCGCTGTTAGGTCAGATGGTACAGAACATCTGCTTCAACAATGCCCGCGATTACTTCGGCATCGAGCTGGGAGCCTGATAATGAAAAGGCTAAACCGTCACGACTTTCCGGGCGCCGTCTATCGCGACCGGGTGATCCAGTTCGGCGAAGGCAACTTCCTGCGCGCCTTTATTGACTGGCAGATCGACTGGCTCAATGAACATCAGGGCACCGATGCCGGGATCGTGGTGGTGCGGCCGCGCAACCGTGAAGTCAGCGACAGCCTGAATCAGCAGGATGGACTCTATACCACACTGATCCGCGGGCTGAACGATCAGGGCGAGCAGGTCAGCGAAACCCGGCTGATCCGCAGTCTCAACCGTGAAATCCAGCCCTGGCAGCAGTTCGGCGAATTTATGGCGCTGGCCCGTAATCCGGATCTGCGCATGGTCTTCTCCAATACTACCGAAGCGGGCATCGCCTTTGTCGGCACCGATCAGCTTACCGATCAGCCCGCCAGCAGTTTCCCCGGCAAACTGACGCAGCTGCTGTGGGCGCGCTATTCCCACTTCAATGGCGCCAGCGACCGGGGCTGGCTGGTGGTGCCGTGCGAGCTGATTGACCATAACGGCGATACGCTGCGCGATCTGGTACTGCGCTACGCCGATCAGTGGCATCTGCCCTCCGAATTTAAAACCTGGGTTCATCAGCACTGCGCGTTCTATAACACCCTGGTCGACCGCATCGTCACCGGCTTCCCGGCGGAAAGCGAGCCGCTGCAACGCGAGCTGGGTTATGAAGATCGCTATCTGGTGGCGGGCGAAGTCTACTATCAGTTTGTGATTCAGGGGCCGTCGGCGCTGTTTAATGAACTGAAGCTGGCGGCGCTGTCGCCGCAGGTTCGGCATGTGGATGACATTGCGCCCTATAAAGCGCAAAAAGTGGCCATTCTCAATGGCGCGCACACTGCAATGGTACCGGTCGCGTTTCTGGCCGGTATTGAGAGTGTGGGAGAGGCGATGGCCGATCCGGCTATCGCCGGATTTGTGGATAACCTGCTGCGTCACGAAGTGATCCCGACGCTGGATCTGCCTGCCGATGAACTGCACGCGTTTGCCGATGCGGTACAGCGTCGTTTCCGCAATCCGTTTATTCGCCACGCGCTGCTGTCGATTGCCCTTAATGGCATGACCAAATTCCGCACCCGTCTGCTGACGCCACTCCTTGCCGCGCATCAGCAAACCGGCGAGTGGCCGGCACACATCACCTTTGCGCTGGCTGCGCTGATCGCTTTTTATCGCGGCGAGTCAGCCGGCAAGAGCTGGCCATTGCAGGACGAGCCGCAGTGGTTACAGCGCTACGCCGACGCCTGGAAAGCACTTGATGCGGATCAGCTGTCACCGCAACAGCTGGTGAACGGCGTACTCAGCGACGCGCAACACTGGGGTGAAGATTTAACCCGTCAGCCCGGACTGGCTGCGGCTGTCACCCAACACCTGCAAAATATCATCGCCCACGGAATGCGTGAGGCGCTGAGCCAACTGAGATAACGCTATGCAAGACGCAATTAAAATTGATCCCCGCGACAATGTCGCCGTGGCGTTACGTGATTTAGACGCGGGCGCCATGATAGAGCTGCCGCCACTGCGTGTGGCGGTGCAACAGGCGGTCGGACGCGGGCATAAATTTGCCCTGCAGCCTATCGCGCAGGATGAGCTGGTGATCAAATATGGGCTGCCGATTGCCCATGCCACGCAGCCTGTGGCCGCCGGTGAGTTAATCCATTCGCAGAACGCCCGCACCAATCTCAGCGATCTGGATCAATATGCGTATCAGCCCGAGTTTGTGACGCTGCCGCCGCAGCCGGGTGACCGTGAGGTGCAGATCTATCGTCGTGCTAACGGCGAGGTTGGCATCCGCAATGAGCTGTGGATCCTGCCGACCGTCGGCTGCGTCAACGGCATTGCGCGTCAGATCCTGCAGCGTTTCCTGAAAGAGACGCAGGAGGCAGAAGATATCGATGGCGCGTTCCTGTTCAGCCATACCTTCGGTTGTTCGCAGCTGGGGCAGGATCACGAAAACACCCGCACCATGCTGCAGAACATGGTGCGCCATCCTAATGCTGGCGCGGTGCTGGTGATTGGTCTCGGCTGCGAAAACAATCAGGTTGATGCCTTCCGTGACACCCTCGGCGCGTTTGAAAGCGACCGGGTCGAGTTTATGGTGTGCCAGCAGCATGACGATGAGGTGGAAGCCGGGCTGGAGCGGCTGCACGCATTGTATGAAAAAATGCGTCACGACCAGCGCGAGCCGGGCAAACTCAGCGAGCTGAAGTTTGGTCTGGAGTGCGGCGGTTCGGATGGTTTGTCTGGCATCACCGCCAATCCGTTGCTGGGACGTTTCTCGGACCAGATGATTGCCAATGGCGGCACGACCGTACTGACCGAAGTACCGGAAATGTTTGGCGCAGAACGGATTCTGATGAGTCGCTGTCGCGACGAGGAGACCTTCAGCAAAACGGTGGCGATGATCAACGATTTCAAACAGTATTTTATCGATCACCAGCAGCCGATCTACGAAAACCCGTCGCCAGGCAACAAAGCGGGCGGTATCACCACGCTGGAGGAGAAGTCGCTGGGCTGTACTCAGAAAGCGGGGCAGAGCCAGGTGGTCGATGTGCTGAAGTATGGCGAACGGTTAAAAACGCCGGGGCTGAATCTGCTGAGTGCGCCGGGCAATGATGCGGTCGCCACCAGTGCGCTAGCGGGAGCTGGTTGCCACATGGTGCTGTTCAGTACCGGACGCGGCACGCCTTATGGCGGTTTTGTGCCGACGGTGAAGCTGGCTACCAATACGCCGCTGGCGGAGAAGAAACCGCACTGGATCGACTTTAATGCCGGACGGTTGATCGAGGGAATGAGTATGGATGCGATGCTGGAAGACTTTGTCGACAGCATTGTGGCGATTGCCAGTGGTCAGCCGACCAACAACGAGAAGAACGATTTCCGCGAGCTGGCGATTTTCAAAAGTGGTGTAACGCTTTAAACAAAAACGACCCGTTAAAGTGCGGGTCGCTTGAGATCGTTGATAAAGTCCGGCTCTGTGGCGGTGAGACCGAGCCTGCGAAGGGAACACGGTCAGATCGGAAAGTCGCAAAGGCCGTCATCCATGACACGCTCGGCCCGCGCCATCCCTGGCGCGGGACGCTTTCCTCTTCTGCCCGTGTTCCCTGCGCGTTGAGTTTATCCGTTGCGGCTGGATTAACCCTGATGTGGGCATAGCAGCAGTCTTAAGCAATCCGTAATTATTCATACGGGTCGCCTTTTTTATGTTAACTGAATCAGGCCCGACTGGTTTCGCGCTCCGCTTCTGCCTGACAGACGGCGGCGGTAAACAGAATATCGGTTGAAGAGTTCAGTGCGGTTTCCGCCGAATCCTGCAGGACGCCGATAATAAAGCCGACCGCCACCACCTGCATTGCCAGATCATTCGGAATGCCGAACATGTTACAGGCCACCGGGATCAGCAGCAGCGAACCGCCCGCCACGCCAGATGCACCACAGGCACAGAGTGATGCCACCAGACTCAGCAGAATCGCCGTCGGCACATCAATGCTGATCCCCAGCGTATGCACCGCCGCCAGCGTCAGCACGGTAATGGTAATCGACGCCCCCGCCATACTGATGGTTGCGCCCAGTGGAATCGACACCGAATAGGTATCCTCATCCAGATCCAGACGTTTCGCCAGCGCCATATTCACCGGAATGTTGGCGGCAGAACTGCGGGTAAAGAAGGCGGTCACGCCGCTTTCGCGCAGGCAGGTGAAGACCAGTGGATAGGGGTTGCGACGGATTTTATAGAACACCAGCAGCGGGTTCACCACCAGCGCCATCAGCAGCATACAGCCGATCAGTAGCGCCAGCAGATGCGCATATTGCCACAGCGCGCCAAAGCCGGTAGACGCGAGGATCGAGGCCACCAGACCGAAAATACCAATCGGCGCGCAGCGAATCACGCAGCGTACCAGCCAGGTCACCGCATGAGAGGCATCATTGAGAAAGGCGCGGGTAGTGTCACTGCTATGACGGAACGCCAGCCCGAGACCAATTGCCCACACCAGAATGCCGATGTAGTTGGCGTTCATCAGGGCCGTGATTGGATTCGACACCATGCTCATCAGCAGTCCGCGTAACACTTCGGTAATGCCGGATGGTGGTGTGATTTCCGTGGTGCCCACCGCCAGCGTCAGCGTCTGCGGGATCAGATGGCTGAAGACCACCGCGACGACCGCCGCGAAAAAGGTGCTCAGCAGATAAAGCATAATAATCGGCCGGATATTGCTCTTCTGGCCCTGCTGGTGGTTGGCAATCGAGGCGATCACCAGCATCAGTACCAGCAATGGCGCGACTGCTTTCAGCGCACTGACAAACAGTTCACCCAGCAGACCGACCGCGATAGCGGCATCGTGTGAAATCCAGGCGAGCGCCACACCGGCGATCAGCCCAATCATGATTTGCTTCACCAGGCTTCCGGCGAGCAGCGTGCCCAGACGTGCGGAGAGAGTTTTCTGCATAATATTTTCTATATTTTGTCGCGGATGTAGTTTCAGACGCGATGTTTTGCATCGGCTAAAACGGTTTGCCCGGCGGAGTATAAGGAAAAGATCGGACGAGAAAAGAGAAAGTTCTGTCACTGTGGAGCAGGTCAGATTTTTATTATGCTGGATAGTGGAAGTGTGACAGAGGGATGAAATGGCGTGACAGGCTGCCACAAAATAAAACAGGGGCATCGGCTGCCCCTGCAGGTAATTATGGTGCGAGCTTTTTCTGGTCTCTTTTGCGGTTAACCCAGGCATTAATCAGCAGGGTTGATGCCAGAATGGCACCGACCACACCCAGCGAGATACCGACCGGGATATGGTAGAGGTCGACAATCAGCATCTTAAAGCCGATGAACACCAGCACAATCGCCAGGCCATACTTCAGCATCGAGAACCGTTCCGCCACGTTTGCCAGCAGGAAGTACATGGCACGCAAACCCAGGATAGCGAACAGGTTTGAGGTCAGTACGATAAACGGGTCAGTGGTCACGGCGAAGATCGCCGGGATACTGTCGACCGCAAAGATCACGTCGCTGATTTCCACCATGATCAGCACCAGCAGCAGTGGCGTCGCAAACAGCACGCCGTTTTTGCGGGTGAAGAACTTCTCGCCGTCGAGATCGTCAGTCATGCGCAGATGCTTACGCAGCCAGCGCACCACAGATTTTTCGCCCACCGCGCTGTCATCCTCTTTCGCCAGCGCCATTTTCACACCGGTAAACAGCAGGAAGGCACCGAACACATAGAGGATCCAGCTGAACTGCGTGACCAGCCAGCTACCGGCGAAGATCATGATGGTACGCAGCACGATAGCGCCTAATACCCCATAGATCAGCACCCGGCGCTGCAGATTGGCCGGAATAGAGAAGTAACTGAACAGCATCAGCCAGACGAAGACGTTATCCACCGCCAGCGCTTTTTCCAGCACGTAACCGGTCAGGAAGGCGAGCGTCTGCGTGTTAGCGACTTCACGTCCCGCGCTGCCCTCCAGATACCACCAGAAGGCGGCGCTGAACAGCAGTGAGACTGAAACCCAGATCAGCGACCAGACGGCCGCCTGTTTGAAAGACATGGTCTGCGCGCCACGGCGTCCCTGCAACAGCAGGTCGATAGCCAGCATGATAAGCACCACAACCGCAAAGCTGCCCCACAGTAAAGGCGTACCCACAGTTTGCATATTCGTATCCTGTCCGAAAAATAAAAAAAACGGCTGAAGTCAGAAGACGTCAGCCGCTTATTTTTGTGTAAGCAAACCTCGCCTTCCGGCAAGGTCTCACTTACAACACAGAAATTGATTCCGGGTTGCCTGATGACCGGATGCTTTCGCATCGTAATGACGATCAATCAGCTTACAAGTTACTCCCCTTTGCAGGAGGGTAAGTTACGGTTTAGCCGCACAGGAAGCAACACCTCTCAGACATATTTAGAAATATTTACACAGCAGCCTGGTCGGCCGGGAAGATCACGCCGGTCTGGCGGCGTATCTCAGTCAGCAGCGATGCAGTAATCCGCGAAACCTCAAGCGAAGGGTGGTCCACCTGGCGCTGCTCAACCAGCCGGGCAAAAGCGGCGGCCTCATACAGCATGGTGTTGATATGCTGCGGCTGGCTCAGCGTCTGCTTTTCCGCGCCCCGCGGCACAAAAGTCAGCTGCTGGCACTCCGATAACTTCTCTATCACCAGCGCGCCCGCTTCACCCTGAATCTCGCTGGGGAGGCTGGAATCACTCACCTTCGAATGCAGAATCGTCACGTCGAAATCACCGTAGCTCAGCACCACCACGCCGTGCGCGTCCACGCCGCTTGCAAGCAAAGTCGCCCTGGCCTGCACGCGATCTGGCTCGCCCCACAGCGTCACCGCCGAGGCCAGGCAGTAATAACCGATATCCATAATTGAGCCATTCGACCAGCGCGGATCAAAGGTATTGGGGTTCTCGCCGTTGAGATAGCGTGGGTAACGTGAGGAGTACTGGCAGTAATTCAGCAGCGCTTTTCGCAGTTTCCCAACGTCAGGCAGTGCCTGCTGCAGCCGCAGAAAATTCGGCAGGCTGGCAGTTTTAAACGCCTCAAACAGCACCACCTGATGCTCACGGGCGCAGGCGATCATTTCCTCCACTTCTGCCAGATTAGAGGCCAGCGGTTTTTCGCAAATCACATGCTTGCCGTGCGACATAAACAGCAGCGCCTGCTGGCAGTGCAGGGCGTTGGGGCTGGCCAGATAGACCGCATCGATCTCCGGGCTGGCGGCCAGCGCTTCCAGTGAGGTAAAGGTCTGTTTGCAGGGATAATCGGCGATAAAGGCCTCAGCCTGCTGCTGACTGCGTGAATAGACCGCACAGAGCTTCATCGCTCCGGTTTCATGAGCAGCATCAATAAACTGGCGTGTAATCCAGTTTGTTCCCACAATGGCAAAACGAATCACGTCATCTCTCCGGCAGCTGTAAAGCGGCAGAGTAACATCTCACCCACGCTGTGCAATGGTGCCGGGCGGGCAGGGATTGATCCTGCGATCCGCATTCCAATAATATGCGGAAGCGATGATGTTTATGTACCAACCAGGGAGCGCAGGTGAAAGCAAGTAAGCACGCATTAAACTGGACCACACTTCTGATCGCCATTCCGGTCGGGTGTGCGGCGTCGCTGGTGACGCTGGCTTTCCGCGGCGTGATTGAACTGATCAACCATCTGCTGTTTGCCCGCAGTGGCGAAATAACCGAATCCCTGCATCTCTGGCCGTGGATCTTCTGGCCGCTGCTGGTGGGGGCGGGCGGCGTACTGGCGGGCTATTTTCTGCGTTATGCCGTTGCCATCGAGCAGCAGCAGACGGTGAAAACGGATTACCTTGAAGTGATCAACGCCCGGCTGGATGCGGTGCCGACCCGGACCTCACTGTTCCGCGCCTTATCGTCGATTGCCAGTATCGGCAGCGGCGCCTCGATAGGTAAAGAGGGGCCGATGGTGCAGCTCTCGGCACTGTGCGGCAGTGCGATTGGTCGCCTGTTACCGGCCTCACTTAACCTGAAAAACAGTGACGTGGTGGCGATGGCGGCGGCGGCGGGCCTCGCGTCGGTTTACCATGCGCCGCTGGCGTCGGCGATTTTTGTGGCGGAAATCGCCTTCGGCATTTCTGCGTTGCAGCGGCTGATCCCCCTGATCATCGCTGCCGCCACGGCGGTGATGACCATGTGGACGCTGGGTTTTCGCAGCGCGCTCTATCCGCTGGCAGACGCGAACTTCGCCATGGATCTCAGCAGCCTGCTGATGACGGTGGTGATTGGTCTGTGCGCCGGTCTGGCGGGCTGGATCGTGATTAAATGCATCGCCCGCAGCAAAGTGCTGTTCAGCCGGGTCGCCTCCCTGCCGCTGCGCCTCGGAGCGGGCGGTTTTGCGGTCGGCTTACTGGCGCTGATCTCCACTGATATCCTCGGCAACGGCTACGAGGTGATCGTCAAAGTGATGGCAGGGCACTACCTGCTGCCGGGTCTGCTGCTGCTGCTGGTGCTGAAAACCCTTGCTACCAGCCTGTCGGTAGGCTCGAACGCCGTCGGCGGACTCTTTACCCCTTCGCTGCTGATTGGCGCACTGCTGGGGGTGATCATCGCGACGATGGGGGCGGCGTTGCATCTGCCGCTTGGCAATGTGCTGCTCTATGCCGCGATTGGTATGGCGGCGGTGCTGGCGGCGGTCAGTCAGGCGCCGTTGATGGCGATGCTGATGGTGCTGGAGATGACGCTCAACAGCAGCCTGCTGTTTCCGCTGATGATCGCTACCGTGCTGGCGTCGATGGTGGTCTATCGCCTGCAATCCGCCAGTACTTATCCGGTCGTAAGTCATCACTTCAGCCGTTCAGAAGCGAAATATGATTTCGATAACATGCGCATTGCCGAGCTGATTATTGCGGGTGCGGCGTTGCAGCCGGAGGAGTCGGTGGGGCAGGCGCTGGCGGTCAGCTCCCTGAAGCGTGAACGCTATGTTTATGTGATCAACGCCGCGGGCGCTTTCCTCGGTGTGGTCTCGATTCATGAGATTTCGCGCCGGGTGCTGGCCCAGGAGATCACCCTCGACTCACCGGTGCAGTGCGTGATGGATCAGGATTTCCCGGTGGTGTATCAGAATCAGAGTATGCGTGAGGGATGGGAAGCCTTTGCGGCGGTGACGCTGGAGCGGTTGCCGGTGCTCAACAATCCGCAGGAACGGCGCTTTCTGGGCGCGCTGACCAAAACCAGTCTGATTCAGAAAGCGCAGGAGTTTCTTTAAGCCGCGTTGCCGCGCATCGCCTGGTCCGTCATCCACAGTCGCGCATCAAATTCGAGCTGGTGATAATCCGGCTCCATATGGCAGCAGAGCTGGTAGAACGCCTTATCGTGATCTTTCTCTTTAAGGTGTGCCAGCTCATGCACCACGATCATCCGCAGAAACGGCTCTGGCGCGAGGCGGAAAAAGGTCGAGATACGGATTTCCGCTTTCGCCTTAAGCTTACCGCCCTGAATCCGCGAGATGGCAGTGTGCAGCCCGAGTGCATGCTTCATCACCTTAATCTTGTTATCCCACATCACTTTGCTGATCGGCGGCGCATTGCGCATATAGCGATTTTTCAGCGCCTGCGTGTAGTCATACAGCGCTTTATCACTCATCACGTCGTGGGTGTCAGGATAACGTTCCTGCAGGAACGCACCTAAGCGCTGATGGGCGATCAGCGACTGAACCTGCTCAAGAAGGGGGGCAGGATAACCCTGAAGGTAGATCAGTGAGGACATTAGGGATTCCAGGCGAAAGACAGTATACTGCGCCCCCGATTTTGGGGCGAAAATCAACCAAAGTGTACCACGCCGGAGAATTCATGAGCCAACTTGAACTGAACGATCGCACACTGATCCTGCATCGCTTCCCGCAGATGCGTGACGAAAGTCCATTACAAGCCTGGGATGCGGCTGATGAATATCTGTTACAGCAGGCGCTGCCAGAGGGGCCGGTGCTGGTCTTCAACGACAGTTTCGGGGCCTTAACCTGCGCCCTGAATTCGCGTACCGTCTGGCACGTCAGCGACTCCTGGCTGAGCCAGCAGGCCGCCCGTAAGAACCTGACCTTTAATGGGCTGGATGACAGCGACGTTCACTTTGTTGATAGCCTGGCTGAACTGCCTGCTTCACCTGCGGCTGTGCTGATCAAGGTGCCTAAAACCCTGGCGCTGCTGGAGCACCAGCTGCGCGCCATTCGCGAAGTCGTCACGCCTGATACGGTGATTCTGGCGGCGGCGCGCGCCAAAGAGATCCATAACTCTACGCTGCAGCTGTTCGAACAGATCATAGGTGAAACCAAAACCTCACTGGCGTGGAAAAAAGCGCGTCTGATCTACAGCCAGTTCAGCAAGCCTGCACTGCGCGAGGCCACGCCGACGCTGGTCTGGCCGCTGGATGGCACCCCTTATCAGATTCACAACTACGCCAACGTCTTTTCACGCGCTTCGCTGGATATCGGCGCACGGCTCTTTGTGCAGCATCTTCCGGAAAACATTGAGGGCGAGATTGTCGATCTCGGCTGTGGTAACGGCGTGGTGGGGCTGGTGGCGCTGGAGCAGAACCCGCAGGCCGAAGTGCATTTCCTTGATGAGTCTTACATGGCGGTCGCTTCCAGCAAGCTTAATGTGGAAGTGAACCGTCCTGAGGATCTGTCACGCTGTCAGTTCCTGGTGAACAACGTGCTGAGCGGCTATCCGTCAGATCGGCTGCACGCGGTGCTGTGCAACCCGCCGTTCCACCAGCAGCACGCGGTGACCGATCACCTGGCATGGCAGATGTTCCGCGATGCCAAACGCTGCCTTCAGTATGGCGGCGAGTTGCGCATTGTCGGCAACCGCCACCTCGATTATCACCACAAGCTGAAGAAGCTGTTTGGTAACTGTACGCTGATCGCCTCTAACCAGAAGTTTGTGGTGCTGCGCGCGGTGAAAATGCGCTAGTCAGACGGTTAATGCCAGCTGCGTCGCCTGCGCAATCGCACGGCGCGCATCCAGCTCCTGCGCCACATCTGCACCGCCGATGACTGTCACCCTCTGTCCTTTTGCACGCAGCGCGGCTTCCAGTTCGCGCTGCGGCTCCTGTCCGGCACAGATAATCACATTATCGACCTCCAGCAACAGCGTTTCGCCGTTGCGCCGCAGATGCAGGCCGCTGTCATCAATCGCCAGATACTCAACGCCGCCCCACATCTCAACGCCCTGCGCCTGCAGACTGGCGCGATGGATCCAGCCGGTGGTTTTTGCCAGCCCGGCACCCGGTTTTCCCGATCGGCGTTGCAGCAGCCAGATTTGCCGTAACGCAGCAGGCGGCTCGGGTTTCATCACGCCGCCACGCTGCGTCAGGCTGTGGTCGATGCCCCATTCGGTATAAAACGCCGCCAGATCTTCGTCATGGGATGGCTGTGACAGATACTCCGCCACATCAAAGCCAATACCGCCTGCGCCGATAATCGCCACCCGTTTCCCCACCGGGCGCTTATCGCGCAGCACCTCCAGATAGCTCAGCACGCTGGGGTGGTCGATGCCCGGAATATCGGGCGTACGCGGCTGAATGCCGGTCGCCAGCACCACTTCATCGGCGTCACTCAGCTGATCCGCCGTCACCCGCCAGCCCGTCTGAACCGTCACGCCTGCGGCTGCCAGCTCATGCCGGAAATAGCGCAGCGTTTCGCTGAACTCCGATTTGCCAGGGATCAGCCGGGCAATATTGAACTGGCCGCCTATCTCCGGCGCGGCCTCATAGAGTGTTACCTGATGACCGCGCTGGGCCGCCTGCAGCGCAAACGCCATTCCGGCCGGACCGGCACCCACTACGGCCAGCCTGCGCGGGGCGGTGCTGGCGATGACCGGCATCAGCGACTCATGGCAGGCGCGCGGATTGACCAGGCAGGAGGTAATTTTACCGGCGAACACCTGATCGAGGCAGGCCTGATTACAGGCAATGCAGGTGTTGATGCTGTCCGGTTCACCGCGCTGGGCTTTAGTGACAAAGGCGGGATCGGCGAGAAAAGGGCGCGCCATCGACACCATATCGGCGCAGCCGGACTGCAACAGCTGCTCGGCGACGGCGGGATGGTTGATGCGATTGGTGGCGATGACCGGCACCTTCACCTGTTCACGCAGGCGCTGCGTCACCCACGCAAAGGCCGCACGCGGCACGCAGGTGGCGATGGTCGGGATGCGCGCCTCATGCCAGCCAATACCGGTATTGAACAGCGTGACGCCGCACTGCTCCAGCTCGCCCGCCAGCAACAGCGTCTCCTCCAGCGTGCTGCCCTCTTCGATCAGGTCGAGCATCGACAACCGGAAGATGATGATAAAGGCATCGCCGGTCGCGGCGCGAACGGCGCGGGTAATTGCCAGCGCAAACTGCATCCGCTGCCGGAAGTCGCCGCCCCAGCGGTCGGTGCGCTGATTGGTGTGCTTCACCAGAAACTGATTAATCAGGTAGCCTTCGGAACCCATGATCTCCACGCCATCGTAGCCCGCCTGCTGTGCCAGTCGGGCGCAGCGGGCAAAGTCCTCAATGGTCTGTTCAATCGCCGCCTCACTCATCGCCTGTGGCGTAAACGGATTAATCGGCGCCTGGCGTGCTGAGGGCGCAACCAGATCGGGCTGATAGCTGTAACGACCGGTATGCAGGATCTGCAGGGCGATTTTGCCCTGATGCTGATGTACTGCCTCCGTGATCTGCCGGTGCCAGTCACATTGCGTCTCGTCGGTGAGCATCGCGCCATGCGCGGTGGTGACACCCTGGGCATTGGGGGCGATGCCGCCGGTGACGATCAGCGCGACACCTTCACGCGCCCGCTCGCCGTAAAAAGCCGCCAGCCGGGCTGCACCATCCGGGTGTTCTTCCAGTCCGGTGTGCATTGACCCCATCAGAAAGCGGTTTTTCAGTCGGGTAAAGCCAAGGTCAAGCGGCGTAAACAGCGCAGGATAGTCAGGATTGACGGACATGATAGTCACTCACGGTAAAGTGGTCGGATGAGTTCACTCTAGCCACTTCTGCGTTAAAAAAAAGTGAAAGAATGTCAGGGTGTGAGTGAAATCATAAACAACGGCAGGGGAGTGAGGTGAGTAACAAAGAGTGGGCGGAGGTCGCCCATGCCTTGCGCAAAGAGGTTAAGACCGTCATCCGTGGCCCGCGTAGCTTTGCGACAGGCGTCAGCGCCCGTCACTGTTCAGGTTCCGCTACATGCTGTCAGCGCGGTGCCAGAAAACCCATTAACGTCGACGGATCCACGAATAGCGGGAGTGATAGCCGCTGCCGTGGTGGGTATTGAAGCGGTAGCTTGAACCGCTTTCGGCCATGCAGTAGGTGCAGACATTGACGTTATCGATCTGCGCAGCCGGCACCCCCGCGTTTATCAGCAACTGCGTTGCCAGCGCAGGCAGATCGAACCAGACACCCTGCTGGCGGGCAGCGGCCTGTGGACGTTGCGCCAGAGGATTAACCGGCTGGTTCTGGTGCCAGCGCAGCCCGCTGGCCAATGCCGGGTTCTGCGCAATCTCCGCCAGCTGCGGTTCGGCCAGTTCATAACAGCAGGGGCCCATCGCCGGACCGATCGCCACCATCAGGTTCTGCGGCTCGCAGCCCTGTTCGCACAGTTTTTCAACCGCGCGGGTCAGCACACCCGCCAGCGTACCTTTGAGTCCGGCATGAACCGCGGCCACGATCCGCTGCTGGCGATCGGCGAACAGCACTGGCAGGCAGTCGGCGGTGTAGACCGCCACCGGGCGTGTCCCGCTGCCGATCACGCCATCAGACTCGCAGCTTTTGGGTGGGATGTTCTCGATATCGGTGACCACGGTCGCGCTGTGGCGCTGATGTCCATAGGCGGCATCAGCGGGTGGTGGCTCTCCGGCTGGCTGAAACGCATATTCGAGCCACTCCAGCGAATCGAGCAATGGCGAGCGCGGGATCACGGCCATAGGAATCTCCTGTTATAACAGCGTGCGTTGGGCTGCCCACAGCTTACGTTAACTGCTACATTTTTGAAGCTTCTCCTCAGACCTTTCTCACCTTAAGGATGAAATGATGAAAACCTCCGCAAAACTGGCTGCATCCGGACTGGTCGCGCTGCTGCTTACCGGCTGCGCCTCGTCGTCACATCAGACCGCGCAACAGCAACTCGGCCAGCAATCGGTGCTGGCGGTAAACTGGTTCCAGCAGTCTGGTGAATATCAGGCGCTGACCTGGCAGGCATTTAATACCGCGCGTATGGCGTTTGATCAGGCCCCCTCGCTGACCGGCAAACCCAAAGCGGTGATTGTCGATCTGGATGAGACGATGCTGGATAACAGTGCCTACAGCGCGTGGCAGGCGAAGAACGGCCAGCCGTTCAGCAGCAAAACCTGGTCAGCCTGGACACAGGCGCGGCAGGCGAAAGCGGTGCCGGGCGCGATAGAGTTTGCGCGTCATGTCACACAGAATGGCGGCACGCTGTTCTATGTGTCGAACCGCGATCAGAAAGATTACGCGGCCACGGTCGCTAACATGCAGCAGCTCGGCTTCCCCAACGTCAGCGATAAAACGGTACGTCTGAATACTGACAGCTCCAATAAGCAGGCGCGTTTCGATGCCATTAAAAATGCCGGCTATAACGTGGTGCTCTACGTTGGCGATAACCTCAACGATTTTGGTGGCGCGACCTGGCATCAGGGTAATCAGACGCGTCGTGATTTTGTGAATCTTAACCATCAGCAGTTTGGAACGCAGTTCATCGTGCTGCCGAATCCGCTCTACGGCGACTGGGAGAGCGGAATGGCGGAAAACTACAATAAACTGACGCCCGAACAGCAGCTGTCTGTGCGGGAATCGCGCCTGCAAAGCTGGAACGGTAAATAATTCGTCAAGAAAAAGAGCCTGACCGTGTCAGGCTCTGTTAAAACATGGTCCTGATTTACTTTCTCCCGTCACTATTTTGCTGCAAATTAAATTAATTATCTCTTGCTTCATTCTTATCTAAAATCAGGCATATCTGACTGGCTATCAGCAATTAAGCCGGTTGATCGTGCTAATGGTTAATTTTTTAATTAAGAGTATTCCTGGTAAAAAGCAGGCCGTTTGGTATGGCAGTGAATATCCCCTTGGTTAATGATTGTATTTTTTTGTCAGCAGTAACTTTAGTTTATTATCTTTTATATTTTAACCTATTGATACTTTTAATTTTAAAATGATTTTCGCTAATTATTCCACTTCTCTTCTGCTTAATTAAATTTACTTAACCCTGACTCTTACTGACGCCGGATTGACAAATAGCATGATGTTAAAGTGCTGTGAAATATTGCTCGTGCATTGGTAATGGTTAGCGGCTATAACCTTTTTCTGTGACTCAGTTCTTATTTACCTGGCGGCTCACGCTTTATTTGTGAGCCGATACACTTTGTGGTTAGCCAGGATGCGACATCCCGGTAGTAGAGAGAAGATGATTGTGACGACACTTAAACCCTTATTAGCGAAAAATCGCAGTTGGGCATTACAGCGCCGCCAGCGTAATCCAGACTACTTTAAAAAATTCCTTCATCAGCAAAAGCCGCACTCACTCTGGATAGGTTGTTCTGATAGTCGCGTTCCGGCAGAAGTCTTAACCGGCTCCCATCCTGGCGAACTCTTTGTGCATCGTAATATCGCCAACATGGTGATTGAGGACGATGACAATTTACTGAGCGTGCTGCAATACGCGCTCTTTTTTCTCGGTGTAAAACGCATTGTATTAAGCGGCCACTATGGCTGCGGTGGGGTGGAAGCCGCGCAGAATCTGCCGGGCAGCGTGCTGGACGGGCAGGAGAGCGCGCTGGCGAGACGCATTCAGACGTTGCGTCATGACATTCAGCATGGCCTGGCGGAAAGCCCCCCTTCAGACGCGGAGCCGGGTGAACAGCTCGATCGGCTGGTTGAGGCCAACGTTAAGGCGCAATTCGCCAGACTGGTGAAATCTGAACCGGTCCGGCAAATCTGGCAATCGGGCCAGGAACTGGAGGTGTTTGGTTGTGTGTATGACCTGCGCTCCGGCCATCTTAAAGAGCTGATTCATCAATCTGCAGAGGAACCTTCATTATGAACCTCGATACCCTGCGTCGTGATATTCCTGCGGGTCTGGTGGTGTTTCTGGTCGCCTTACCGCTCTGTCTTGGCATCGCACAGGCCAGCGGATTACCGCCGTTTGCCGGTCTGCTGACCGGTGTGATTGGCGGCCTGGTGGTCACATCACTGAGTCCGTCCCGGTTTGCCGTCAGCGGCCCGGCGGCAGGCCTGGTCACCATCGTCGTCGCCTCAATGGCGTCTCTGGGCAGTTTTTCCGCCTTTCTCACCGCGCTGATTATCGCCGGAGCACTGCAATGTCTGTTTGGCCTGCTGCGTGCCGGACGGTTTATTTCGCTGGTGCCGGGCAGCGTCATCAAAGGGATGCTGGCAGCGATCGGTTTGCTGCTGATCATGCAGCAGATCCCGGTGGCGCTGGGAGCCGCGGGCGATGCGGAGCTGGTTTCACTGGTGACCGGTGAGATGACCTTCTCGCTGCCCGCGGTAGCGGTAGCGGGTGTCGGCCTGGCCATTTTATGTCTCTGGACCACCGCACCGGTGAAGCGGATCAAAGCGCTGGCCTGGATCCCTGGGCCGCTGATTGCCGTGCTGATAGGCTGCCTTGCTACCGTCGTGGGTGGACGGCTGTTCCCGGAAATGACCAGCGGTCTGGCGCGTATTTCGTTGCCCGCTTTTGACAGCATTTCCGCGCTGGTAGCAGAGCTGGAAACGCCCGACTGGATGGCCTGGCAGAATCCGCAGGTCTGGGTTGTTGCGGTAACCTTAGCCCTGGTCGCCAGTCTGGAAACGCTGCTGAGTCAGGAGGCGCTGAAAAAACTGCGTCCTCAGACGCCCGCGCCATCGCCTAACAAAGAGATGTTCGCGCAGGGCATCGGTAACCTGGCGGCCGGTTTCCTTGGCGGGATGCCGATAACGGCGGTGATTGTGCGCAGTTCGGTTAACGTCAGTGCGGGCGCGCAGACCAAACTGTCGATCTTCATTCACGGTGTGCTGCTGCTGATTTGCGGCATGTGGTTCAGTGAGATGCTGAACGCCATTCCGCTGGCCAGCCTCGCTGCCGTGCTGCTCTATACCGGCTACAAGCTGGCGACACCCAAACTGTTTATTGAGCAGTTCCGGATGGGCGCGCAGCAGTACGTGCCGTTTCTGGCCACCATCGTCGGTATTATCACGCTGGGCATGCTGGTCGGGATTGGTATCGGCATCGCCACGCAGATCCTCTATAGCATCTATAAAAGCCATCGCAACGCGCTGCAGCTCACCCGCTATGACGACCACTACGTGCTGCGCTTTCAGCAGAACCTGACCTTTATGCACAATCCAAAGCTGCAGGGATTGCTGGATGAGATCCCGGAGAACAGCGTAGTCATCGTCGATAACGACAATGCGGAATATATCGATCCCGACGTCAAAGCGGTGCTGAAAGATTTTGGCGATAATGCCGACAAACGCGGCATTCGCCTGAGTCAGTGGCCGGTTGCCGTAAAATAGCGTTTAGCGCAACGGTAAAGTCGTCAGAACAGCAAAAATCGGATATCTCGGATATCCGATTTTTTTATTTGCGATGCATAATAGAGCCCCAGTTTTTGCTGTCATCTGATGGGTTTAGCCTCAAAACGGTAACTTTTCTGAGTTAGCCCATGAAACGAGGTTTTATCGCCGGATGACATTGAGGATATTCAGGATTTAATCATTCTGACACCACGCGCCTGTCCAGGCTGGCGTGGACAGCCAGCCTCTCTGTGACAAGGTCCGGATGTATGCGCATACAGCTGTTTGAAGAGCACAACGTTAAGAAGAACGCATTTTCACTGTTTTTAATCACGTTGCTGTTTTGCTTTATCGGCGGACACCTGCGCTTTCCACAGGAGCTGTCGCTGTTCTGGCCGGTCAATGCGATCGTCACTGGCGTGATCGTCCGGAATCCTTTTCTGCATCAGACCCGCTATTACCTGGCCACCTTTGCTGCGATGGTGTTTAACGACATCGTTTTTTCAGGCTGGGCGCTCTCTGCTTTTACCCTCAACATGGCGAATCTTCTGTTTGTGCTGGTGGCGGTGACGCTGCTGGTAAAACATCTTCAGCACGACTCCGGCAGCGAGCGTATAACCAGCGTGCTGCGCATTTTTCCGGCCTGTCTGCTGGCCGGACTGGCCTGCGCCAGCTGGGGGGCGCTGGCGCAGCAGGCCGATTTTAACAACGGGCTGGTGACGGCCTGGGGCGAATGGTTCAGCGAACAGTTCTCAACCGGGCTGATGCTGCTGCCCTTTTTGCTGACGCGCGACTGGGCGTCGCTGTCGCCCCGGCAGTTTATGCAGATGCGCAAGCTGGCACCGGTTGTCGCCGTGATTTTTTCGCTGGTGATTGGCGCGATGATGGGCGGCGCAGGCAGCCTGACGTTCCCGGTTCCGGCGCTGGTCTGGTGCGCCATCGTGCTGCCGATGCCGCTCACCAGTCTGGTGATTTTGCTCACCGGCATTAGCGAAATCATTCTGGTTTCGCATGGCGTGATGAATATCCAGGGCGATGACAATATGCTGCCGATCACCCATCTGACCTCGGCACGGCTGGGCGTGGCGACCATTGCGATCAGCCCGCTGATTGTGGCGGTGAGCATGGATGCGATTCGCCAGCTCAACCAGCGTCTCGCGCTGCGCGCCAACTATGACTTCCTGACCCGGCTGCTGTCGCGTTCCGGCCTCTATGAAAGTCTGCGTGCTGAGCCGATCTTCCCGGACCGCCGGGCGGGCGTGATCCTGCTGGATGTCGATTACTTCAAAGCGATTAATGACAATTTTGGTCATGATGCGGGTGACAGCGTACTGGAAGAGATCGCCCGCCGTATGCAGCGCGTCGTGGGTAAAGAGGGGCGCATCTGCCGTTTTGGCGGCGAAGAGTTTGCGGTGGTGCTGTTCGACCAGAATCCGGAAAAGCTCTACTTTCTTGCTGAGAGCATCCGGCAGAAGATGGCGAAAGAGAAGTTCTGGCTGCAGGGCAGTACGGCCACAGTAACCGTCAGTCTGGGGCTGGCGCATGGCAGTGCCGGTGAGGCGCCGGAGTGGCACCGCGTCATCAACCGGCTGATCTCCGCAGCCGATAAAAATCTCTATCTGTCGAAACGCAATGGCCGCAATCAGACCTCGCCGGTTAACTACCGTGCCATCACCAGCGACGTGGCATAACGCCACGCCGCCGGGTTCTGTCAGCTGACGCTGCTTTTCAGGGTACTGACCTGCTGGTGGCGTTCAATCGCCAGGTCGATCAGACGACTGATCAGATCCTGATAGCTGAGTCCGGCTGCCTGCCACAGTTTCGGATACATGCTGATATTGGTGAAGCCGGGCAGGGTATTCACTTCGTTGACGATAATTTCGCCATCGGCAGTTAAAAACACATCGACGCGCGCCATGCCAAAGCACTCCAGCGCGGTAAAGGCCTTGATGGCAACCTCACGTATCGCATCGCTGGTTTCCGGTGAAATGGCTGCCGGGACCATCGTCTGCGCACCGCTCTCAGAGATATATTTGGTGTCATACGAGTAGAAAGCGTCATGCACCACCACTTCACCGCAGGGACTGGCTTCAGGGGCATCGTTGCCCAGCACCGCACACTCGATCTCGCGACCTTTGATACCCTGTTCAATCAGCACCTTGCGGTCAAAGGAGAAGGCCAGCGCCAGCGCGGCATCAAATTCTTCAATGCTGTCCACTTTGCTGACGCCCACCGATGAACCCTGGTTGGCGGGTTTGATAAACAGCGGCAGGCCAAAGCGGGCAATGACTGCGCTGGCGTCCAGCTGTGCACGCTGGGCCTGGGTGACGCTCACCCACGGCGCGACGTTGAGGCCGGCGTCGCGCAGCAGGCGTTTGGTAAAATCTTTATCCATGCTGACCGCAGAGCCCAGCACGTCGGAACCGACAAAAGGTAACGAGGCCATACGCAACAGGCCCTGCAGGGAGCCATCTTCACCCAGCGTACCGTGCACAATAGGGAAGATAACGTCGATCTGCGACAGCGGATGGGCGTTATGACGGGTGATGATCTGCTGCTGAGTCGTGCCGGGCACCAGCGCCACATCTTCAGCGGCGTGATTCAGCGCGATCAGCGCCGGATTTTCAGCGTTAAGTAAGAAGTTTGAAGCATCGTTAAGACGCCAGTGTCCCTGCTTATCAATGCCCAGCAGCACCACGTCAAACCTGGTTTTGTCGATCGCCTCAAGGATATTTTTGGCCGACTGTAACGACACCTCATGCTCAGCCGATTTCCCGCCAAACACGATCCCTACCCGCAACTTTGTCATCAATTTTGCCCACTGAAAAAATCAAAACCACAAGATAGCATGGGCTTCGCGAGGGAAAACAGGGCAGGGCGACAGATAATTGTGGGCAGGCGATTAACCCTCGCCACTCACCAGAACGCTGCCGTTCAGCTCCCAGTGCTGACGCGGGTGGCAGCTCAACGGCCCGCTCGCAAAGGTCACTGAATCTCCTCTTTAAGCTGATGCAGGCGGGTTGTCAGGTTTAACTTAACCTGATGCAGAGCCCAGCCTGACTTCAACCTGATGTTCCTGGCGATGGCTTTCCAGCGCTATTTCGTCACCGTCACACCGTTTGCCATCCAGCCACAGCTGATAAATGCTGTCACCGCGAGTGACCCGGATGTTGTAGATCCCTTCCCCCTCACGGTAGACAATTTTTATCTCTGACCAGTCAGCGGGAAGCTGTGGCCGGACAGACAGCGCGTTGCCGCGCCGGCTTATCCCAAGCAGACTCTCACTGATAAGCTGATAGGTCCAGCCTGACGAACCGGTATACCAGGTCCAGCCACCCCGCCCGCTGTGGCCTTCGGCCGCATACACATCCGCAGCCATCACATAAGGCTCTGCTTTGTAGATCGCCATATCCTGTTGATTGCCACTATGATTAACCGGATTAATCATAGAGAGCAGGGACCAGGCGCGCTCTGTTTCACCCATCGCCGCAAAGGCCATAATCGCCCACAGAGCCCCATGGGTGTACTGACCGCCATTTTCCCTGACGCCCGGTAAATAACCGCGAATGTAGCCCGGATTTGGCCCTGCACCATCGAAAGGCGGAGTGAGCAATTTAATCAGCCGGTTATCCTTATCAACCAGATGCTGATAAAGCGCCTCCATCGCTGACCGGCATCTGGCGTCCTCGCCTGCGCCAGAGAGTACCGACCAGCTCTGGGCAATGGCGTCTATCCGGCACTCACTGTCAGCATGTGAACCGAGCGTCTGGCCACTGTCAAAAAAGCCGCGCAGATACCATTCGCCATCCCAGGCCGCATGGTTAAGCGCGGTTTTGAGCGTCTGCGCGTGCTCCTGACAGTGGCGGGCGGTATCGGTATCGCCGAACCGCACAGCCAGCGCGGCAAAGCGGTCCAGAACCGTATAGAGGAAGAAGCCGAGCCAGACGCTTTCACCCTTGCCGGCAATCCCGACGGTACTCATACCATCGTTCCAGTCCCCGGAACCCATCAGCGGGAGGCCGTGCTGACCGAAAGTAAGGGCGTGGTTAACCGCGCGAACGCAGTGCTGCCATAGCGGTTCGTTAATCTTACTGACGCCCGGAAGCTCATAGACAGACTCTTCGTCCTCTGCCAGCAGGCGACCTTCAAGGTAGCTGACGGGCTGTGACAGCAGCGCAATATCATCGGTTGCCTGCACATAGCGGCACAGCGCATAGGGCAGCCACAGGTAGTCGTCGGAGCAGCGGGTTCTGACGCCGCGGCCAGCAGGCGGATGCCACCAGTGCTGTACATCTCCCTCGATAAACTGGCGGGATGCACACAACAACAGCTGATCGCGCAGGCGCTGCGGGGCAGCGTGAGTCAGCGCCAGCGTATCCTGCAACTGATCGCGGAAACCAAAGGCACCACCAGACTGATAGTATCCGCTGCGCGCCAGCAAACGGCTGGCCAGCGTCTGGTACAGCAGCCAGCCGTTTGCCAGTAAATCGACCTCCGTTGCCGGTGTCTGGATTTGCACTTTAGTCAGTAGCTGGTGCCAGTGCTGTTTAACTTTGGTCAGCTCGTTCTGAGCCTCCCCGGTGGAGAGGAACTGCTGCATCAGCGCGGTCACTGTACCCTCATCTTCCCCCACGCCGAGGGCAAAAACAAAGCTGCGGCTGTCGCCGTCAATCAGTGTCGTCAGCGTCTGCAGCGCGGCGCAGGGATCCATTCCTGCCCCGGTGTTACCCGACAGACCGCGAACATTCATCATCGCGGGCTGCCGTGTGGTGCCGTTACGACCCAGACACTCAAGCCGGTTGCCGCTGTGCGCAATCCGGGTACCTGTGACGGCAAAAAAAGCGGTCCGTGCAGAGCCCGTGCTGTTATAAAAGTTTCTGGCCAGAACCGCGCTGCCTGTCGCGATAGCGGCAGGGGACGTCACCACATGCCTTGCGGAGCGGCTCGCCAGCTCACCCAGAACCCATTCGACGTATCCGGTAATCGACAGATTACGCGTTTTGCCAGAGAGGTTACTCAGCGTCAGCAGGGAAAGTCTGACCGGCGCCTCTTCTGCCACGAACACCGTTAACGTGCTGCTGATGCCATACTCCGTGTGTTCAAACGTGCTGTAACCGAAGCCATGACGGGTCAGATAATCCCCCTTGCCGCGAACCGGAAGCGGCGTGGGCGACCAGACATCACCCGTCTCTTCATCACGCAGATAAAGCGCTTCGCCAGAGCTGTCACTGACGGGGTCATTGTGCCAGGGCGTCAGACGATATTCATGCGCGTTTTCATACCAGCTATAGCCCTGGCCACTCTCGGAAATGACGGTGCCCAACTGGCTGTTGGCCAGCACATTGCACCACGGCGCAGGTGTCTGCTGCTGGCCGGAAAGAATGATGTGATATTCGCTGCCGTCCTCGTTGAAGCCACCGGTGCCATTAAAAAACTGCAACCGCTCCGGCGAAAAGGTGACGGCTGCAGGCGGCGGCGTCTTACTGACCGATGGAAACGCAAAAGCCGGCGGGGTGCGCACCGGTTTTAACAGCGTGCTGAGCTGATCGGCGAGGCTGCCGTTCCGGCCTTCCAGCACGACCGCCGCGACGCTCAGCAACAGTTGCAGATCGTCAGCGGAAAAACTTTCGCTTTTGCGGATAAATATGCCGCCAGGTTTGTCCGCCTGCTGCCGTTCATCTCCGGCGGGGATCAGGGTCGTGAGCTGATTGAACAGGTTCTGCTGGTAGCCGCCCTGGTCGCTGTTCAGGATGAGCAGATCGACCGTCAGCCCTTTTTGTCGCCAGTACTGATGCGCCTGAATGAGGGTGGTGACCAGGTCGAGCTGATTAATGTTTTCTATCCGAACCAGAAGAATCGGCAGATCACCCGAAATCGCATGACGCCACAATGACTCCTGGCCCAGCCGGTTCTGCATCAGCGCGTCTGATTCGCCACGCATTTCGGCACTGGAAAACAGCACGGCACTGGCCAGCTGATTAAACAGGCTGGTATCTTCGGTGCGGATATTCAACTGACGCAAGGCGACCTGACTATGAGACCACGCCAGTTCAAACACCCGATCGGCGCTGATGTGGTTACGGTACTTCTCAATCAGCGCAATAGTGGTGTCACGCTGAAGTGTCACACCGTAAAGCATATCGATGGTGACGGCCTCTCCCGCTTTTAACGTCACTGACTGGCGAATTGATAACACGGGATCTAACACCGCTCCCTGCTGACCCGTTAATTCACTGCCCGGCATCAGCGCCTGAGCATCGGCTGGCGTCCTGCCACGCCCGAGAAAACGAGCCCGGTCGGTTTCAAAAGAGGTCTGGCGGCCGGTATTGCCATGTATCGCCATCGCGTGAAACATCCATGCCGTCACTTCATTCTCTTCACGTGGCCGACGGTGAGCCAGAATCGCTTCCAGCCTGTCAACGATTTCAGTCTGGACGAACAGATTACTGAACGCAGGGTGGGCCATATCGCTGGCTGCTGGTGCCAGTACCACTTCTGTGTAGCTGGTGATATCGAATGGGCGGGTCTGACGGGAACGGTTAGTGACCGTGATGCGTCTGATCTCCACATCATCTTCCGGGGAGACCACGATATGCGTGTGAATGCTGAAGGTGGTGCCTGAAGCGTCAAACTCAATCCCGGCATCATTGAAACGGGTTTTATAATGCGGACGCTCGCAGCAGGTCGGCTGATAGCTGTGAGCAATCACTTCGGCGGATTGCAGATCGGTAACGTAGCAGAACGTTCCGTAGTTGTTGCTGGTGCTATCTGCACGCCAGCGGGTGAGTGCCAGCCCCTTCCACTGGCTGTAGCCTGTCCCCGCGTGCGTCACCATCAGATGATAATCTGCATTGGAAAGCAGCTGAAGTTGTGGCTGGCGCGGATCTGAACCACTGAATTCACGCTGGTCGGGAATGCTGCGCTGCTGTTTAGGGTCACTGTTTTCGACAAAACTGCGGCGTGGGGTATAGAGCTCAATATCATCAGGCACTTTTTCCTGAAGCAGCAAACGCGACGACTGAAACAGTGCGCTGGACATAAAGCGCGCGACCATGGGCGCATCCAGCAGCTGGTGAGAGAGTGCTAGCAATCCCATCGCCTGGTGATGGGCCATATACGATTTGACGATCGCAAATGGCTGACCGGGAGCCAGTCGATCCGCGGTGAAATCCAGCGCTTCGTAATAACCGTAGTCACCGCTGGCACCCATTTTTTTAAGTCTTATCAGATTAGCCGTCGCCTCCTGCGGCAGCACCATCAGCGCCAGCAGCGTCGCATAGGGCGCAACAACATGATTGTCATTCAGGCCGCGTTTCAGACCCAGTTCTGGCGTACCAAATGCCCGATACTGGTAGTTATGATTGACGTCAAACGCAGCGTAACCCGATTCCGAAACGCCCCAGGGCGTATCGGTGCTGTTACCCGAGACAATTTGTTGCCTGACCGCCGATAACGCCATCTTTTCCAGCAGCGTGTCGGGGTAAACCGGCATGACCAGGTGCGGCATCAGGTATTCAAACATTGAGCCGCTCCATGACATCACGGCGGGCTGGTTATTCAGCTGAGTAAATAAGCGACCCAGTACAAACCAGCTCTTGGCCGGAAGCTGGCTGGTGGAGATAGCAAAGTAGTGCGTCAGGCGGACTTCTGAAGGGAAAAGGTCATATTTGCTGGCGTCCAGCAGACCGCTGTCCATGTTATAGCCCACGCTGAGTAAAGACGTGGCCGGATAATAGAGAAAGCGGAAGTCCATACTGGCGTGATCGCTAAGGCGGCTGTCCAGCTCCAGCAGGGCAGCCATCCGTTCGCGGGCGGCCCATATTGCAGTCTCTGCCTGTTTTTCCGGGAGTCCGGGGCGGTTCAGGTTCAACTCAGCGAGCCACAGCAATGACGGAATGTCGGCAGGCAGTGGCGCATCCGGGCTAACCCAGCTGAAAAGGAGGGACCACTCCTGAGTAAAATCGACCAGCTGCTGCTGGAAAAGCGCCGGCCAGTTTACCCGCGTTGTCGGAAGATAAGCCTGTTCTGCCAATACGCTTAATGCCAGCAGAGCCTGCATCCCGGCGTGAAAATCGACGGGCGAAGCGCGCTGCATCAGGCTTAACTGCGCATCGATTTGCTCCACAATGTCGCTGCGGGTGTCGCTCAGTTGGTCTTTAAGCAGTGAGAAGGTATCGGAGAGACCTTCCAGGATACAGGGGAGAGACATCACCGGCTGGTATTTCCACTGCGCCAGGCCAGCCTGAAGGGTCACAAGGTGAGCCGCCATATTACCGCTGTCTACGGTTGAGACGTAGCGTGGGTTCAGTGGTTTTAACGTCTGGGTGTCATACCAGTTATAAAGATGTCCTCTGAAATGCTCCATTCGATCAAGGGTATCGAGGGTGTCGAGAGTACGGCTGATGACCCGATTCTGGCTGATATAACCAAAATCCCATGCCGTCAGGTTTGCCAGCAGCGACAGGCCAATGTTGGTCGGTGAGGTCCGGTTGGCCACCCGCGACTCCGGAATCTCCTGCAGATTATCCGGCGGCAAATGGTTGTTGTCACTGCTGGCAAATTCGTTAAACCAGGCCCAGGTTTTACGCGCGGTGCGACGCAAAAAGAGGCGCTGTTCCGCTGAAAGGCTGCCTGGCTGAGCGCGTTTGGGCTGGCTCATGCGGCTCAGTAACGCGGGGGCGACCGCCCACAATAAAGCGAGCGCCAGTGCGACATGCGTCATCAACGGCATGCTCAGGCTGGTCAGGAATACCAGAGCCGCGCCTGCTACCGGATTAATCCACATGCGGCGGTAGAAATGGCGCACATCAGGCTCGACAGGTTTCTGTGATGAAGCGCTTTTCCACTCGTTCAGAAAGCGGTGGCTGATAGTCAGGCGCCATAAGGTTACGATAATCGCCTTCAGCGACCAGTAACTCTCGTGAGGCAGGATGGCCAGCGCCAGGCCAGCGCGGGAGAGGCGGTTAAAGGCATCGGTGACCAGCATGGATAAATGCTGCCGCCAGGCACGCTTTTTACTTTTCGTCACCCCGTCGATTACCAACGCTGGCAGTCCCGGAAGCAGCAGAAAGAGCATGATGCATCCGACCCAGAATGCCGGGTTCGGTACTATCGTGCACAGCATAAACACCAGCATCAGCAGGGCAGGCGCCACCAGGCTGCGGCGCAGGTTGTCTGTTAATTTCCAGCGGGAAAGCGCACTGAGCGGGTTCTTTTGACGACTGCAATCTTCCTGCCGCACCTGCAACCGTAGCCAGTTAAGGAGCTGCCAGTCGCCCCGCACCCAGCGAAATCGTCGGGCAACATCGCTCAGATAACTATCCGGATATTGTTCATACAGGACGACGTTACTGACCACACCGGAGCGGGCATAGCACCCCTCAAGCAGGTCATGGCTCAGCACCAGATTTTCCGGACAGGTATTGCGTATCGCCCGGCTAAAGGCAGCGACATCGTAAATACCCTTGCCGACAAATGAGCCTTCACCAAACAGATCCTGATAAATATCGGATGAGAGTGAGGAGTAAGCATCATTCCCCGGAATGCTGCTGCACAGCCGGGCATAGCGGCTCTGACCGTTAACCGGTATCTCTTCAGCCAGACGAGGCTGCAGGATGGCATAGCCTTCAACCACCCGATTTTTGACATCATCGAACACCGGCGCGTTGAGCGGGTGGGCCATGACGCCAATCAGCTTATGCGCAGTCTCACGCGGCAGTATTGTGTCGCTGTCGAGAGTAATCACATATTTAACGCTGTGCAGCTGAGCCTGTGTGGCACCTACCGTGACGCTGAAGGCGTTTTCTTCACCCTGAAGCCAGCGATTCAGGGCATGGATCTTACCGCGCTTGCGTTCATACCCCATCCAGACGCCCTGAGAAATATTATGGGTGCGGTCACGGTGTAACAGGGAGAAGAGCGCAATGTCCGATTTACCCCCGCTGTAGCGCCGATTCAGCGCTTCTGTTTTCAGCACGGCGTAACGGATAAGCGCGGCGTCATGATGATGGTCCTGTTCGACGCTATCGGTAAAGTCGGTCAGTAACGCAAAACTGATATTCGCTAAGGCGTTACCGAGATAGCAGATTTCCAGAGAGCGCAGCAGGGCGTCTGTTCCCTCATTGCTGCTGAGTAAACAGGGGATAACTACCAGTGTGCGGTCATGCTCCGGTACCGCCAGAGAATAATCGAGTCGGGGCAGGGGAAGGGGATGGCGGCTACGGGTGGTTAACTCGCTCAGCAACTGCAAGGCTAGCTGGCTGCTGACAATGATGGCGGGCAGCACCAGCAACCACAATAAAGATGCCATGCCCGCCTGATGGGTGCTGTAGAGCATCTCGGCGGTAAACGCGGTTGTCAGCAGTAAAAGGCTGCCTAACCAGGAGAGTAAAGGAGTCTGGCTCAGATGCTGCCGGCTCCTGTTCAGCCACGTCACCTTAACGTCAAGCTGCTGTTCCAGTTGCTGAAATCCTTTATCCAGCAGGTAATAGCCGACATGCTGCTGACGCAGGGGAAGATCAGGCTGGCTGGCCAGCGTCAGCACAGCCTGGGCGACTTCACGTTCATCAAACCGACTGTGCCGTGCCAGACGTTCAATCACGTGGCGGTAGTCATCGCGACTGTCAAAATGCATCAGCGGGTATGTCCCGGTGGGATCCTGCTGCAGGACTTTCTCAACCAGGCTGACGGATTCGACAAAGGCCTGCCAGTCAATTTCGCCGAGTTGCCGCAGGCCGGTAATACTATTGCTGACAGAGAGCTGACTCAGGGCCAGCTGCCGGTTGAACTGCTCAATGACTTCCGAGGTTTTCCGGCCGGTATTTTCCAGCTGTTGTTCGACCCAGGTTAACGCCAGAGTATTGTTCTGGCCACTTAAGCGCCGTTCAAGTTCAGCGACGAAAGCGCCGGAAACCTGCGGGTTCTGGCGGGCCATATCAGCGATGACCAGAATAACTTTTGACGCATCTTCGGCGGCAGTGGAGAGGATATCGCTGATCCACTGCTCCGCTTTATTACGTTCCTGATGTACCCTGGCCACGTCAGCCGCAATCCGGGCCAGATTGTTGATAAGCGCAAACCGTAACATGGCAGGCATGGCCCACAGTTCGCCGAGCAGCAGGGGCGTAACGCGCTGGTAAGCAGCGATAAAAGGATGCAGGACGCTGGTTTCCAGTCGGCCATCACTGTGCTTAATCATCTCCTCGGCGATAGCCTGGATGCGCAGGTAATGAGCCGACTCCTCCAGCATGGGCAGTCCTTTACCGAATTTTGCCGGTAACAGGTGCCGGACCAGGCGGATCTGCTCTTCAATGATGTAAAAATTATCCAGTATCCAGACGGCCGCCGGTGACTGGCTGCGCTTATCGCCTTCACTCAGGATCTCTGCGCTGCGCGTCAATGACAATTCATTATCTGCCAGCTGCTGCAACAGTCGGTAGGACCATTTTCCACCCGACAGATTATGCGTTTTCGCTAATTTTTCGCCGTAGTTATCCATTTGTTCAGCCGAAAAAATATCTGGCCGATGGGCCTGATAAATACCTTCTGTCGGGAACAAAGGAAAATGCTCATCGGGTAATTCACTTTCCCGGCTGAACCACGTCGTCAGTTTTATTTTCACACTCATTTCCTTGCGCTTACGCAGCAGCTGGATCCGGAAAAAAAGAAAGGATGACAAAAAAGGAGCCAAAAGAAGGGCTGGAGGTGATAAACAGGTATAGATGATATTGATTATAGTCCTGTTTCCGTTATTCGTAGCTATCCTGATTAACCGGCTGGCGTTCTCTTATGGCGATAAAATAAAGTTAAAAAAATAAACAGCTGCCTTCTCCTCACCTTAGCCCTGTTTAACATCAGAGCCGACAGATAAAAAAATTAATTTACCTGCACTGTGTTACGCTGAGGAAAATATTTCAGAGGATAACGACATGACCTGGTTGAGCTTTCTCTTCGACGCGCTACACAGCAGCGAAACCAATACACAGTGTCCGGTGTGTAAAAAGTTTTCCAGACAGTCTGTAGCTAAAAAGAATAAAGGACAGGCAGTCTTATGCCCTCACTGTAAGTCATTGTATGTTATATAAAGTCCGTCGTCTTTTTATGTTGCGAACAGCAGGCAGCAGCAAGTCATACTGTTTAACCTTATCCCTCATTGAGGCAATATCTTCGTAACATTAATTTCAATGTGCTGATAACTCTGCATTATCTTTCGTACTCGGTGAAATAACGCTTTGATTCACCCTGGTCGAGAAATTCGAATGGTGACAGTTGAATAATATCTGGTCCTGCAGACCACACTTCATTAACTCTTGAGATAATATCGCCTTCCTGAAGCGTCAGAAGGTTATTAATGCGTAACACAGCAAATCTGCCATTTTCAAATTCGACCTGATACAACGCAACTTTCTTCAGCGGCATGATGGTTCTTCCACGAATTACCCGGCAGCAGAGTTCAGCACTTGATGAACTTTTCATGATAAACCTCTAATCTATTCATACTCTTCTGTTCAATAAATTAATCTGCAGAATTGTGAATCTGACCTCAGCGCACACGTTGTGCAGATTTCAATTGGCCCGTCTGGACTGCATTTGTTCATATCCGTAAATATAGCGGGTTTATGAAAATAATCTGATACACCCTCTGCAGGGTTAAAAAGTGACTCCGGGGTATCAGTCGGGTTATCAGAGTGAATTTGCGGCGGCCTGGAGAAAGGGTAATTCTGAGAGTGAAGGATTCGACATTACTAACTGAGCGTTGTATCTAATCCTGGGGGCAGGTCATATAATGCGGGTGATGCAGGTGATTGGGCTGGCTACATCAATGCACAAGGTGGCCCGTTTGTGCATCGTGATGGACTGGTGGTGCGGCCTTGGTATCAACCTGATGATTACCTGAATGAGTATCGTGAAGAGGTTGTGCGTCTAAAAGGGTTGCAGACTTTAACCGCTGGTGGTGATTCCCACATCCTCACTCGTGTAAATCAGTGGAAGCTGGTGCCAAAGCAGGCTGTTGGTTTGGAGGTTGACCTTCAGGACGCGAATGCGGCCTCTTGGAGTTCTGACAATAACTGTACGGATCCACCTAAATGTAATCTAAATCCTGTTCTTCCAAGCGGCGAAATCGACCATTGGAATAGCTCCTAATGATAGAGATTTTAGAACTAACGGCCTTAAATCAACTAAATGAAAGCGATTTTAGTGCTTACATGTTGCGCAAATGGCTTGTTAGCTTTTGTTTGGTTAGTCGAAAATTTTCAAGACTTAATTGGTCGCTTTTACATCTCACATTTGCCCTTAAAACCAACCTTTTGTTAGAGATAATTCACAAACTCTCAAATGCCATGGGAGGTATGAATGGACGATAATCATAAAATTAACTTTCAATATCATAGGTATGTGGCCTTGTCGTCAATTTTAGCGGTCTTTGTAATTAAGATTTAAGCTGTATTTATATACAGTACTTGCTATGATGAGAGACATTCGATGTGGTGACTTGATACTTAAACCTGCTTGAAAAATCTCTTTAATTTAAAGGATTGGTGAGAGCATTCCGCTAGGTTTAGACAGATTAGTAGCATGAGATTGATCGTTAATCTATCAAGTGCCATAAATGCCACTGACTAACCAGTTGGGGTAAGATTTATGCTGCATCAGAGATTTTTAGTAAGCCAAATTGATGCTTTTGATGAGCAGTTCGGCTCATTTAGTGCTTTAAAATCTTTTCCAGTAGGTGTTGGATTTATAGCCAGTTTTATTTACGCCCTTAAGAACAAAGGGTTATACTGGCGTAAAATTTTTTCAATGGACTTGGAAATGCGAACTGACCCTCACAGCGACCCCAAAGCATGGGAATCATATTTCAAAAGCATTATCTGGCTTCACTATAAACCCGCAAACTGTTGTGACCTACCCGACTCGCATGGCGGAGATTTTGGTCTTGAATGCTACACTTTGGAAGGACACGTTTTTCAATGTTATTTACCTGAGCAATCGAGTGATATTGATAAGCTTTATAAAGCACAACGAAAGAAAATCTATAACGATATTGAAAAGTTCTCTAAAACTAATGTTAAAGAACTTAAAGAACTTTTTGGTAGCCTAAAAATAAGTCGCTGGATTTTGGCTACACCGTTCAATAAATCATCTAAACTCAGTCAGTATTGTACTAATAAATCATTAAAAGTTCGAGATTTAGGACTTTCATATGTAACTGATGATTTTCAAATTATTGTGCAAACTGAGAAGAATTACATTCAAGAGTCATTTGCTTTACGTAAAGAGTCTTATCAACTGAGTTTAGAACTTAATGATACGACAATTGAAGGTGCAATTGATTTCATTAGTAGTAATAGTTCTTTTCTTGAAAAGTTAAATTTAAAACTACCAAAAATAAATGATTCACTTTCAAGGCAAGAACAGATTAGGAATTTTTTAATTCAAAAGTTTCTCGATTATCAAAATTTATTAGACACGCTCAAGACAAATTGGGTTGATATCTATGAAGTAGTTTATAAGTGCATACAGCAAAGAGAGAATAACTTAGTTGGTACGTTCATGCTTGCGCCTTCAGATGCACAACCATCTGGAATTATGACTGAACATATTGAGTCGCTGAAAAAATGCATTGAAGAAGAAGTTCCAACTTTCAAACAGGCAGATCTTGAAAAAATCACATGGGGCGTTATTTCTGACTGGCTGATACGTTGCCCATTAGATTTTTAAGGTAGAAAATCATATGAAAATTACAATTGAAGAAGTTATCAATAAACCTTTTACTTTTACAAAAAGGCCAGAGCTTCTACCTTGTGACATGAGACCATTATGGCGTTGTAGTCTAGTATTGATAGTTTTTTCTCTGGTTGGACGTTCTGGTTGCTGCTCTTTGAAGAAACTTCATGTGGTTAATTGGGCCTTAAAATCCGATCAAAATAGTACAAGCTATGAGATTTGGACGTTAAATAAAGAAAGTATTAGGCCTGAAGTTCGTATGGATCCAACTCTTGATAGGGCAATTGAATTATTATTGTATGAAGGTTTTATTATAAGACATAATGATAAGTTCAAAATCTCCGAGAAAGGGGAATTGTGCGTAGCTAAACTTATCGCACTTGAGGTGTTCAAGGATGAACGTTTTAAACTAATAAAGTATAAAAAAGAGTTATCCGAAACTAACATTAATAAAATATTTCAGGTAGGTTGATATGTCATTAGAGATAATTTCATTAGAAATTGTTGCAAATACTACCGATGGGCGCTACGGCGTATCCATCCCATTTTCGAAGGGTTTATTTTTACTGAGAGTAGAAAACTCTCATGGTAAATCCACTTGCATGAACGCGATAGCCTACGCATTAGGTATGGAAAAAGCTTTAGGAGTCGGCGCTGCAAAAATTCCATTTCCTCCCTCACTTACAAGAGCTTTAACTACAGCTGATGGAAAGGAAGTAAAAGTAATATCATCATATGTATTGTTAAAAATAAAAAATCATGATGGTAATATCGCCTCTCTAAAGCGGAACATAATAGGATTTGAAAGTGACAATATAGTCTACATTGATGAAATTAATGAGGACGATAATTCCATAAAGAGTGGCTCATATTTCCTTCATCGTGAAGGAGATACTGACCGTGATATGGGATTTTATAAGTGGCTTTCTAAATTTATTGGTTGGGCACTTCCTATGGTACCTAATCATAGTGGCAAAGATACCATCCTTTACCCCTCTGTACTTTTCCCTGCGTGGTATGTAGAGCAAAAAAAAGGGTGGGCATCGATAATGGCTACAATACCAACACAGTTTGGTATTAAGGAGGCTAAAAAAAGAGCGCTAGAATTTTTGATGGCTCTAAATGTAAATGAAAATATTCTGAAGAGAAGTGCATTAAAAAATAGTATTGATGAGATATCAAATCATTGGAAACTGATTCGGCGTAATGCTGAATTAGTTGCTTCAAAAGTATCAGCAGTAGTCGCTGGAATACCTGAACAACCCGAAGTAAAATTTGATAATTATAAAATTGATCTTGTTATCAAAGAAGGTGACAAAATAAAGTCGTTAGTTGAATTGAGAACGGAATATTCTATTGAATTAAATCTCTTAGAAACTAATGCATTGAGCAATATTAATGATGAAGCTTTGCAATTTTCAGTACAAAGAAAAATTAGCTCTAAAGTTGATGAGGTTCACGCTTTAGAGCAGGTTATACAAGATATTAGTGATCATAAAAGCTATATTAATTATCAGATACTTTCTACAAAAAAGAGACTGGAAAATCTTTTAGATGATAAGAAGAAATATGAAGACTTAAAGAAAATTTCAGACTCATCAGTATATGATTCCACTAAGTTACTATCAAACGAATGCCCTACGTGTGGAGGGCAATATAATGATAATCTCTTGGATTTCTCATCTCAAGAAAATCTTATGACATACGAAAGTAGTTTGGTCTTTATTAAAGAGCAGATAAAAGCGTTTGATTTTGTATTGTCAGATTGTAATGGTCAGTTGAAATTTAAGGAAGCAGAGCAAAGACGAATCGAGTCAAAAATTGCAACACTTAAAAGCGAGATAAATAAATTAAAAAATACAGACTACCCATCTTTAGCAATGCAAGAAGAGTATTTAAGACACAAAATAAATTTAGAAAATTCAATTGATGATATTGATGATGCGGTAAGAAATATTACAGACATTCGACTGGAATTAGATTCACTACATAAGAAATATAAAAAACTGACATCGGAGAGACGTTCCTTTCCTGAGCGAATTCTTTCAAAAGAAGATGCAAATAAATTACTTAATTTGAAAAATGGTGTCGTTGATCGGTTGAAAAAATACAACTTCACTAGTTTTGACTCGGAGTTAATTGGTATCTCAGAAGATAACTACTTACCTAATAGAGAAGGTTATGATATCGGTTTTGATACCTCTGCAAGTGATGGTATTCGAATTATTTGGGGGTATTTGATTAGTTTATTTTCTTTAGGTCAGGCATTCAATACTAATCATCCTGGAATTATTATATTTGATGAGCCAAGGCAACAAGAGGCAAACAAGGTTAGTTTCGCAGAATTGCTTAAAGATGCTGCTGAATCTACAAAAATTAATGGGCAAATTATTTTTGCTACATCAGAAGACGAAAGTGTTCTTGTGGATGCTTTAGATGGTTATGAGTATACAATTGTTTCCTTTAATAAAGATGAAGGGAAGTTAATAAGAAAGTTATAAATTAACATTTAGGATGGTGCTTTCTTGAGCCGTTCAAGTTGAGGAACGGCTCGGATAAATTATGAAATGTTATTTGTAATTTTATTGTGATTTGTTAATTTTTTCTAAATTTAGACATGCTTTCTACAAAGCTATTTATTATTATCCTATAAAGTTTGTGAACTATTTGCTATTTGCTATGAGCATTGACGTGGCAGGTCAGGGCAGGGTGAGAGTTTTTGACCTAGAATTGATTATACTGCCCGCCTCATCGTATTTTTATGCATACGAATTCAGGATCAAATTTTTTTCCTAGCTTTCTCATCTTAATCAGGATCAATTCTTAAGTTCTACCTATCGATTGGAGTTTATATGTCTATTCGAGCAAGTGGGGCAGAGCGTAAGAAAAATGTTGTTCCAATCGCTAACAAGCGAGCAAACCAAATTAAGCCACTCGCTGGATTGCTTAGCCCGGTCGCAGAAGAGGTTTGGAACAAGAATGCCAGAATTCTCTCCGAACGCGGAACGTTCGAGCTTGAACATTATTTACTGCTGATTCTTTACTGCAATGCCTAGCATTACATTGTAGAGGCCGATAGCTCTAGCGCGGAGAAGGCTAAAACGATGATGGCGAGCCGTGGACTTGCTGGTGAGGGCGACAGTGGCGGTGAGAAAACCAATCCGGTCTTCGCCGCTAGAAACATTGCTTTCAGCCAACTCGTTCGCGCAGGCTCGATGCTTGGCCTTGATCCTCTTAGTTCTCTCCGTGGCGGTTCAAGTAGCAAGAGGGACGAACACAATGAATTTGACAGATTTTAATTTTTTTTTCACGGTCATCGACTGCCACTATTCAAGTGGAAAGCAGGGTTCAAGCGAGAAGTTGAGTATTTTGAAGTATCCCCGAGGTATCCCCGGCTATTTTGAAGTAGTGCAGAATTGATGCTAACTTATTGATAAATTTGGTGGCCCCTGCTGGGCTTGAACCAGCGACCAAGCGATTATGAGTCGCCTGCTCTAACCACTGAGCTAAGGGGCCAGCGGAGCGGGGATTATAAAGTATCTCTTCAGGGCAATCCAGCACTCAGCCACCGGTTGCTGAAATAAGCAGCAGTGATTTACCTGCTGATTTCTATAACAAATCTGGCGAACCGCGATCCCGAAGTCGCAAACAGGCACGGATAATGCTTCTCCGTGCCTTTAGTGAAACCGGACTTCAGTCGTTATGGCTGATGGCTGACTCAGCGCTGACGATAACGGGATGCTGATTGATTCCGTGAAAGGTGGGGAACCATTGTGCCACGAGCCTGATCGTAGTCGTGCCACATCTGCAGATCCTCCAGTGCCGGAATGGTTACCGTCTCCTTGCTGTCGAGTCCGGCAAGCGCGGCGTCCACCATCTCATCAACGTCCATCAGCATTTCAGCCGGGATGTCATTAATAGACTGGCCTGCGCGATCGAAAATCTCCGTACGGGTCGCACCGGGCAACACCGCCTGTACCTGCACGCCGCTCTCTGCGAGTTCACGCTGCATCGCACGAGTCAGAGTCAGTACATAAGACTTAGTGGCGTTATAAGCGCCGTTGAACATCTCGTGCACCAGCGACAACACCGAGGCGATATTGATAATGATGCCGTTACCGCGTGCTTTGAAAGCCCGGCCAGCCGCCTGTGCCAGACGGGTGGGTGCCAGAATATTTAACGCCAGCATGGTGTTAATGCGTATGATGTCCGCCTCCAGAAACTCTCCCTCAACACCCATGCCCGCGTTGTTCAGCAGCAGCGTAATCTGTGCGTTGTTCGCGAGCTCCGACTCCACGCGTTGCAGATCCTGCTCGTGCGTTAAGTCAGCCGCCATAACCGTCACCCGAATATCGTGCTGCTTTGCCAGTGCGTCAGCCAGGGTAGTGAGCCGCCCCTGATCGCGTGCGACCAGAATCAAATCATAACCGCGTGCTGCCAGTCGTTTTGCATAGGTCGCACCGATACCGCTGGATGCGCCGGTGATTAAAGCTGTGCCTGATTGTGACATCTCTTTTTCCTCGTATGATGGTCGTCATAATAGCCATCAATATGACGATCATCATATCTGTCGTCAAGCTGGAATATGATGACCGTAATAATTACTATAATAGCCAGACGCTACGTAGCAGACACCGCAGGAGATGAGATGGAGAAGCAGAGCAGCAAAGCGCATACGCGGCGGCGTATCCTTGATGAGGCGGCGCGCGTGATGCGTGAAACCGGCACCGAAGGAATTGGTGTAGCGGCGCTAATGAAGCGGGTCGGGCTGACACACGGCGGTTTTTATGCGCATTTTACCTCACGCGAGGAGCTGGTAGAGGAGGTGCTGAAGCATATGTTTGCTGAAGCCGATACCTTAAAGCCCGCGGAGTCCGTGACCCAGCCAGCGCAACAGCTGGCAGATTTTATTGATAGCTATCTTTCCGAGGCGCATCGCAATGCACCAGCGCAGGGCTGTCCATTAGCCGCTCTGGTGAGTGAAGTAGCTCATCTTCCACAGCCGACACGGCAGATCTTCGCACAGGGCTTTAATGCGATGCACGGCAGTCTGACGCAGATATTACGTGAGTTGAAGTTGCCCGATGCGGAAGCGCTGGCCTCCAGCATGCTGGCAGAGATGGTTGGCGCGCTGGCGCTGGCGCGCGCCTGTCCGGATGCAGAGCAGGCCAGCCAGATGCTGCAACGCAGCCGCGATGCGCTGAAGCAGCGAACGCTGGAGGTGGCGGCATGAGTGAACACGCGATCCGCGACATCATCACCTCCGGTCTTGATGTGCTGTTCTGTGGCATTAATCCGGGTCAGTCAACGGCCCATCAGGGGTTTCACTTTGCGCATCCCGGCAACCGGTTCTGGAAAGTGATCCATCTGGCGGGATTCACCCAGCAGCAGCTGAAGCCGGAAGAGGAGCAGCGCTTAACGGAGACCGGCTGCGGCATCACCATGCTGGTTGAGCGGCCTACGGTACAGGCGAGTGAGTTAGCGCCTGATGAGCTGCGCGATGGCGGTAAACGGCTGATGGAAAAGGTACTGGATTACCAGCCGGCTGCGCTGGCGATTCTGGGTAAGGATGCGTTTCGTCGTGCTTTTAAACAGAGCAAAGTCGAATGGGGCAAACAGCCGATATGTATGGGAAAAACGCAGGTGTGGGTGTTGCCGAATCCCAGCGGCCTTAATCGCGCATCCCTGGACGAGATGGTAGAGGCGTATCGTCAGCTCTATGTGGAACTGCATGCGGGGAACGAATGAATCTGCGCAGGGCAGGGGAGAGGCGGTAACAGGCAGGCATAAAAAACCCCGGCGAACCGGGGTCTTTGTCTGACTTAATCGTCGAGGAAGCTGCGCAGCACTTCCGAACGGCTCGGATGGCGCAGTTTACGCAGAGCTTTGGCTTCAATCTGACGAATACGTTCACGCGTAACGTCGAACTGTTTGCCCACTTCTTCCAGCGTATGGTCAGTGTTCATATCGATACCGAAACGCATGCGCAGCACTTTCGCTTCGCGCGCGGTCAGGCCAGCCAGCACGTCATGGGTCGCAGAACGCAGGCTCTCTGAGGTAGCAGAATCCAGCGGCAGCTCCAGCGTGGTGTCTTCGATAAAATCGCCCAGATGTGAATCTTCATCATCACCAATCGGCGTCTCCATAGAGATCGGCTCTTTAGCGATTTTCAGCACCTTGCGGATTTTATCTTCTGGCATCAGCATACGTTCAGCCAGCTCTTCCGGCGTAGGTTCGCGGCCCATCTCCTGCAGCATCTGGCGTGAAATACGGTTGAGCTTGTTGATGGTCTCAATCATATGCACCGGAATACGGATGGTACGCGCCTGGTCGGCGATAGAGCGGGTGATAGCCTGACGGATCCACCAGGTCGCATAGGTTGAGAACTTGTAACCACGGCGATATTCAAACTTATCTACCGCTTTCATCAGGCCGATATTACCTTCCTGAATCAGGTCAAGGAACTGCAGACCGCGGTTGGTATATTTCTTGGCAATCGAAATAACCAGACGCAGGTTAGCTTCCACCATCTCTTTCTTGGCGCGACGTGCTTTGGCTTCACCGATCGACATGCGACGGTTAATGTCTTTGACCTGTTCAATGGTCAGACCGGTCTCTTCTTCAACCTGCGCCAGTTTCTGCAGGGAACGTGTCACGTCATCCTGCACTTCCAGCAGCTTTTCAGACCACGGCTTGTTCATGGCCAGTGCGGCTTTGAACCAGGTTTCATTGGTTTCGTTGCCGGTAAACAGCGTGATGAAGTTTTTCTTCGGCATTTTGCACAGCTCAATACAGAGCTTCATGATCAGACGTTCCTGCGTACGGACGCGTTCCATCATGGTGCGCATGCTGCCTACCAGGTAATCGAACTGCTTCGGTACCAGGCGGAACTGCTTGAAGACATCAGAGAGGTTCTGGATTTCAGCAACGGCGGCAGCATGACTGCGACCTTTGCTTTTAATCACTGCGCGGGTAGTTTCATACTGCTTACGCAGGTCAGAAAACTTCTCGCGCGCCAGTTCCGGATCGATTGAGTTATCGTCGTCGGAGCTGTCATCATCCTCCTCATCTTCTTCTTCATCGTCCTTACGATCGGCATCAGAGAGTTCAGAGCCCACGTGCGTTGCCGTTGGGGCGATATCTTCTTCTGCGTTAGGATCGACGAAACCGGTGATCAGATCGGAGAGGCGTGATTCGCCTGCTTCAACTTTGTCGTACTGATCCAGAAGATACGTAATCGCTTCAGGGTATTCGGCTACAGAACACTGAACCTGGTTGATACCGTCTTCAATACGCTTAGCGATGTCAATTTCGCCTTCGCGCGTCAGCAGTTCAACGGTACCCATTTCACGCATATACATGCGAACCGGGTCAGTGGTACGCCCGATTTCAGATTCAACGCTGGATAACACCTGAGCGGCAGCTTCCGCAGCATCTTCGTCAGTATCGGAGCTGTTTTCGTTCAGCATCAGATCGTCGGCATCCGGGGCTTCTTCAACCACCTGAATACCCATGTCGTTAATCATCTGGATGATGTCTTCGATCTGATCTGAGTCGACGATATCTTCCGGCAGATGGTCATTGACCTCAGCATAGGTCAGATAGCCTTGCTCCTTACCACGGGTGACAAGAAGCTTGAGCTGTGACTGCGGGTTTTGCTCCATAAGACGGTATCCACACTTCTGTTAAATTAGATTGGTGTCGGTCGGCAGCGAGCCAACAATAGCAGTAAAGGCATTTAATTCTTGCCGCTGCCTTCGTCGCGGCGTGGGCTTTGCCCATCAGTAATCGGCACTTAAGCCGCTTGTATAAACTCTGTGCTAAGGGCCTGGCTTACTTGCCATTCTGCTCCCCGGCAGTGCTCGCTTTCCTCACGTACTTCAGTACGCTCCGGAAGCTGTGCGCTGGCGGTGACCAGACTGGCTTCGACGCCTGCGGCCTTTAAACTATGTGCTGCGGGCCTGGCTTACTCGCCATTCTTATCCCCGGCAGTGCTCGCTTTCCTCACGTACTTCAGTACGTTCCGGAAGCTGTGCGCTGGCGGTGACCAGACTGACTTCGGCGCCTGTGGCCTTTAACTTGTGGTACTGCGGACTATTTCGGTCCCGGCATCACTCACGGTAGCGAAACGGGTGTCAGCGGCACTAAAACAGGCAATCTGCCCTTTCATCTGTCAGAACGGGCAGCGTGCTGAAAACAGTTACTTTCTGGCAAACGCCTGACTGAGAGTCCAGAGTTCCCGGCGCTCATCGGCGCTCAGTCCCTGGGTGCGTTCACGCGCAATCAAAAACTCCAGGCGCTCTTCAAGAGCAGAGTCGTAGATGCTGGCCAGCGAGTCCTGAAACACCGCTTCGGCTTCCTCATCTACTATCATGTGGTTCCAGATCGCCAGTGTTTCAAGCGTCTGACTAAAATTTGTTCCGCGATATAACTCTAGTAGCTGACCGGTGGTCAATCCAGGATTCTCATTACAATGGCCCACTAATTCAATAAATAGCGGTAAACCCGGCATTTTTGACTCAGACAGCCCATCAAGCGAAGGCACCAGGGTGGCCAGCTGCGGACTCTGAATCAGCAACGCGATCAGCACGCGCATAGTGGTACGCTTCAGCGGTGGCGCTACCGGCGTCGTTCCACTTGCGGCCAGCTTCGGCATCAGCTTTTCAAGCTGATTGTCGTCAAGAATACCCAGTTTATTCCCCAGTTCCTGACGCATATAAATACGTAAGGTCTCACCAGGGATCTGCGTAATCAGCGGTAAAGCCAGCGTGCTCAGGCGCGCTTTTCCGTCGCGTGAGCTCAGATCCACCTGCGGCAGCAGGCTATCAAATAAAAACGAAGAGAGCGGCATCGCCTGCTCCATCCTCGCTTCGAAGGCGTCTTTACCCTCTTTGCGTACCAGCGTATCCGGGTCTTCACCATCGGGTAAAAACATAAAGCGTAGCTGACGACCATCATTCATGTAAGGCAATGCGGTTTCAAGCGCACGCCATGCCGCTTCACGACCAGCCCTGTCGCCGTCGTAACAGCAGATCACGGTGTCGGTACTGCGGAAAAGCAACTGAATATGTTCAGCAGTGGTGGAGGTGCCTAATGACGCGACGGCATAATCTATCCCGTACTGCGCCAGCGCAACCACGTCCATGTATCCCTCAACCACTAACAGGCGGGCGGGTTCAGGATGGTTCTTAACGGCTTCATAGAGGCCATAGAGCTGGCGGCCTTTATGGAAAATAGGTGTTTCCGGCGAGTTCAGATACTTCGGCGTATCGTTACCCAGCACGCGTCCGCCAAAACCTATGACGCGTCCACGCTTATCGCGAATCGGAAACATGACGCGGTCGCGAAACCGGTCATAAGTTCGGCCTTTGTCATTGCTGACCAGCATGCCCGCTTCCATCAATGACTCGCGATCTTCCGATTGCTTACCAAAACGCTTGAGAACGTTATCCCAGCCGGCTGGCGCGTAACCTATGGCGAAGTGATTGATGATTTCGGCGCTCAGACCACGACGATCAAGATAGTCGCGTGCTGGCTGCGCACTGGATTGCTGCAGACCCTGCTGATAAAAACCGTTCAGGTTCTCCATCAGCTGATACAGGCTCTGGCGCTGATGGCGTTCCATCTGGCTGGGCCCGCTGCCTGCTTCATAAGGCACGTCTAAACCGTGGGAAGTGGCTAACTCTTCAATACTTTCCACAAACTCCAGACGATCAAAGTTCATTAAAAAGTCGATAGCGTTGCCGTGTGCACCACAGCCGAAACAGTGATAGAACTGCTTTTCGCCGTTTACGGTGAAAGAGGGCGTTTTTTCATTATGGAAAGGACAGCACGCATGGAAATTCTTACCCTGCTTTTTCAGCTTAACGCGGGCATCGATAAGATCCACGATATCCGTGCGGGCAAGTAAATCGTTGATAAATACGCGTGGAATTCGTCCAGCCATACGCCCCAGATTTTCAGCTCATAAACGGCAACAAGCCGCGCTTCCTTTCGGAAAGCACGGCCTTTTACTTGACTCTGTCTGCGTGAATCACGCGGTGGAGGCGGACCTCCGGAACGACTTAGTACAGACGAGTGCGGCGTGCGTTTTCGCGAGCCAGTTTCTTGGCGTGACGCTTAACTGCTGACGCTTTAGCGCGCTTACGTTCGGTAGTCGGTTTTTCATAGAACTCACGACGACGAACTTCAGCCAGAACGCCTGCTTTCTCGCATGAACGCTTGAAGCGACGCAGTGCTACGTCAAATGGCTCGTTTTCACGTACTTTAATTACCGGCATGTAACTCTCACCTCGATAAAATTCGGTTTTTGCTGCTGACTGCGGCGCCAGCACATTTCAAAATGGTGCAGCATTTTACTCCAACTCAAGTTGGTTTGTAAAGCACCATGGATAATTTGAAACCAACAGGAGCGTTTGCCTGTGCGGCTGCCGGTTTTTCCAGGGGCGGGAGTATAGCGCACTCTTTAGCCGACAGAAAATGACTTTTTACGGTGGATGCCCGCGCTGCACATCCAATTGCTGTGATAAACTGCGCGCCGCAAGAATGAGGTGATGCAATGCGAATTCTGGGTATTGAAACGTCGTGCGATGAAACCGGCATCGCAATCTATGATGACGAGGCCGGATTACTGGCTAACCAACTCTACAGCCAGGTAAAACTGCACGCCGATTATGGCGGTGTGGTGCCGGAACTGGCCTCACGTGATCACGTGCGTAAAACCGTGCCGTTGATTCAGGCTGCGCTGAAAGAGGCCGGTCTGGAGCCGCAGCAGATCGACGCGGTGGCTTACACGGCAGGCCCTGGGCTGGTCGGTGCGCTGCTGGTTGGTGCCACCATTGGCCGCGCCCTGGCGTTTGCCTGGAAAGTCCCCGCCGTGCCGGTCCACCATATGGAAGGCCACCTGCTGGCGCCGATGCTGGAAGAGAATCCGCCGGAATTTCCGTTTGTCGCACTCCTGGTGTCGGGCGGACATACGCAGCTGATTAGCGTCACCGGCATTGGTGAATACGCGCTGCTGGGTGAATCGATCGATGATGCCGCGGGTGAAGCGTTCGACAAAACGGCCAAGCTGCTTGGGCTGGATTATCCGGGCGGGCCAATGCTGTCGAAGATGGCGCAGCAGGGCACGGCGGGACGTTTTACCTTCCCGCGTCCGATGACCGATCGTCCGGGCCTGGATTTCAGCTTCTCTGGCCTGAAAACCTTTGCCGCTAATACCATCCGCGCCAATGATGATGATGCTCAGACCCGTGCTGACATCGCCCGCGCCTTTGAAGATGCGGTGGTGGATACGCTGTCGATCAAATGTAAGCGTGCGCTGGATCAGACCGGCTTTAAGCGTCTGGTGATTGCCGGTGGCGTCAGCGCTAACCGCACACTGCGCGAGCAGATGGCGATCATGATGCAAAAGCGCGGCGGCGAAGTGTTCTACGCCCGCCCGGAGTTCTGTACCGATAACGGTGCGATGATCGCGTATGCGGGCATGGTGCGGTTAAAAGGCGGAACGCGGGGAGAGTTAAGCGTCAGCGTGCGACCGCGCTGGCCGCTGGCGGAACTGCCCGCCATCTGATGTGAAAAAAGCCGGCTTGCCGGCTTTTTTTATGGCTGAGATTTCTTTTTGCGCTTCCAGATCTTGCCTTCCTGACCCCGCCACAGCCGCTGAATATTGTCGTGATGACGCAGCAGGATCAGACAGGAGAGCATGGAAACCGGGAAGGTGAACTGCGGTTTGAACCACCACACATAAAAAGGCGCGATCAGCGCGCTGACGATGGCACCCAGCGAGGAATAGCCGCTGAGTAAGACCGTTAACAGCCAGGTGCCGGTGACCAGCCCGGTTAAGTCCCAGCCAATCGGCGCAATCGCGCCAAATGCCGTCGCCACACCCTTGCCACCGCGAAAGTGAAAGAACACCGGATAGATATGACCCAGACAGGCGGCAATGGCGGTCAGACCGAGATAGAGCGGAGTCACGTGCATCAGATAGGCCAGCCAGACCGGCACCATCCCTTTCAGCACATCAAACACTAATACGCTGGCTGCTGCGGTTTTACCCCCCAGACGCAGGACGTTAGTGGCACCCGGATTGCCGGAACCGTGTGTGCGCGGATCGGGCAGGCCAGCGAGTTTGCAAACCAGAATCGCACTGGAAATCGAACCGCAAAGATACGCGAAAATAATCATACCAAGCGCGAAAGCACTCATAACACCGTACCGTTCCCTTTAGGGTCGTTTTGATCTCTTTAACCGTGGATAATACGCATAATCAGCCGGAAGTGGTATCCGGCTTAGCCAAAAACAGAGACTCTCATCATGGATATCGTATTTATAGAACAACTCACGGTCTTCACCACTATTGGCGTTTACGACTGGGAACAGGGCATACAGCAGAAGCTGGTGCTCGATGTCGAAATGGCCTGGGATAACCGTCTGGCGGCCAGCAGCGACGATGTGAAAGATTGTCTCAGCTATGCGGATGTCTCCTCGGCGATTCTGACGCATCTTACCGGCAGTCGTTTTGCGCTGGTTGAACGGGTTGCTGAAGAAATCGCGGATCTGTTGATGAACCGTTTCAATTCGCCTGGCGTCCGCATAAAGGTAAGCAAACCGGGCGCTGTAGCCCACGCAGCACAGGTTGGCGTGCGAATTGAGCGCGGGACTATTCCTAAATAAATACGATGTGATTGCCATCACAATGAAACCAAACCAAATTACTGTCTGTCATAGCGTGTACCGTTTCGTTACAGCAGGCGAAATGGTGTAGACCTTAAGGTTTAATTCAGGCTGATAGCGGCATGATTTCAGGCGATAGCCACGCGCTACCGCCTTTTTAATGGTTTTGAAACGGATAGAGGAAACATTTGATGGCAGATATTCATCAGCTTTGGGTAGCTGCAATCCTGGGCGTTGTGGAAGGGCTGACCGAATTTTTACCGGTCTCTTCCACAGGGCACATGATTATAGTGGGTCACCTGCTGGGCTTTGAGGGTGAAAAAGCCGAGACCTTTGAAGTTGTGATCCAGTTAGGATCGATTCTGGCTGTAGTAGTGATGTTCTGGCGCCGTCTGTTTGGCCTGATCGGCATCCACTTTGGCGAAGTCAAACATGAAGGCGTCGGCACTGGCCGTCTGTCGCTGATCCATATCCTGCTGGGTATGGTACCGGCGGTGGTCGTGGGTCTGGTGCTGCACGATCAGATCAAAACGCTGTTTAATCCGATCAACGTGATGTACGCCCTGGTGGTAGGTGGTGTGCTGCTGCTGGCAGCTGAGTACCTTAAGCCAAAACAGCCGAAAGCGGTGGGCGTCGATGATATTACCTATCGTCAGGCGTTTATGATTGGCTGTTTCCAGTGCTTAGCGCTGTGGCCGGGCTTCTCACGTTCCGGTGCAACCATCTCCGGTGGCATGCTGATGGGCGTGAGCCGCTATGCCGCGTCGGAGTTCTCCTTCATCCTGGCGGTGCCAATGATGATGGGTGCGACCGTACTGGATATGTACAAGAGCATCGGCTTCCTGACGATGGCGGATTTCCCGATGTTTGCGGTGGGCTTTGTCACGGCGTTTATCGTGGCGCTGATTGCGATTAAAGCTTTCCTTCAGCTGATCAAACGCATCTCGTTTGTTTCGTTCGCGATCTACCGTTTTATTGTGGCAGCCGCGGTTTACATGGTCTTCATGTAAAGCCCACGCAGCCTGCTAGTCAGGCTGCGTAATCGCCAGACCCTGCGCGACGGCGTCAATCCGTCGTCGCGTCAACTCTTCCCGCACTTCTGCACCTTTAAATCCCGCTTCGACCACCGCTTTGGTCGGCACCGCCTGCGCCAGCGCAAAAGCACGACGCAGATAGTCACCCTGCGGATAAGGCATGCTCTCCAGTCCGGCTCGCCCGCGCGCATCCGCTTCGCTGGTCAGCGCCATCTGCTCAACGCGCTGTGGCTTACGCCAGGCATCGATTCGGTCAAACAGTGCCACCAGCGACGCGGCAGATTGCCGTTCAATGGTGTGCACCACGTCGTGAAATTCGGTCACAATCAGCGCCAGATCGCGAATCGCGTTTGGCACCCGCAGTCGCTGGCACAGCGCCTCGACCAGGGGAACGCCGGCCAGGCCATGACCGTGGTGGCTGGGCCACAACTCAGGCGGCGTCAGCGCCTTGCCGACGTCATGGAACAGCGTGGCGAAGCGCACCTCGATCTCACTGGAGAGGGCGGCGGCCATCGCCAGTGTTATCAGCGTATGGACGCCAGTGTCGATCTCCGGGTGCCACTTAATCGGCGCAGGAATACCAAACAGATTATCCAGCTCAGGAAACAGCACCTGCAATGCACCGCAGTCGCGCAGGACCTGAAAATAGACCTGCGGATTACGGGAACTCAGCGCCTTTTCCGTCTCTTTCCACACCCGCTCAGCAGTGAGATTCGACAGCTCGCCGCTTTCGGCCATCTGCTGCATCAGCAGCTGGGTTTCGGGGGCAATACGAAAGTTGAGATGGGCAAAACGCGCCGCAAAGCGCGCAACGCGCAGTACCCGCAGCGGATCTTCACTGAAGGCGTCAGAGACGTGACGCAGCAGGCGCAGGGCAATATCACGCTGGCCATTATAAGGATCAACCAGCACGCCGTTTTCATCCTGCGCAATCGCATTGATGGTCAGATCGCGGCGTTGTAAGTCCTGCTCCAGCGTCACGTCGGGCGCGGACCAGGTGACAAAACCGGTGTAGCCTTTCCCGTTTTTCCGCTCGGTACGTGCCAGCGCATATTCTTCGCGACTGACGGGATGCAGGAAAACGGGAAAATCGCGACCGACCTGGTGATAGCCCTGCTCAAGCATGGCTTCAGGCGTGGAACCTGTCACCACCCAATCTTTGTCTGTAACCGGCAGATTCAGCAGCGCATCACGCACCGCACCGCCAACAAGAAACGTCTTCACGCAAAACTCCAGAGAAAAAGAAATGACCTGCACGCCGGGCGCATCCCGCGCCTGAAATCAGCGGTGCATCTCATTTTATTGTTGCACAGATTCCCCGGATTGCAGACATGCCAAAAGGGGGATCCTGCGATCCCCTGCTCAAATCCGGCTAAATGGTGTCAGTTCATCCAGCGATCGCTTTTCTTACGGCGCGGCAGCATGTGCGGCAGTAACAGGCCCAGCAGCAGGCCGACGCCCAGCACGCCGCCGCCATACATAAACCACTGCATGATGATGGTGCGCTGCTTATCATCCAGCTGAACGTTAGCGGCGCTGACTTTCTTCTGCGCGACGATCAGCTCATTTTTCAGCTTCTGATTCTCGCCTTTCAGCCCGTTGATAACGCCGTCGCTGCTGGCGACTTTGTTCTGCATTTCAGCCGTGCGCTGGTTCCAGCTGTTGTCGATGTTATCCAGTTTGGCAGTCAGATCTTTCACCTGCTGCTCAAGCTGAGGCACCCGGGTGCGCAGGCTCGGATTAGCACTGAGCTGCGACAGCGGGATCCAGGTGGTGCGGCCTTCCGAATCACGGATCTGGCCATAATGCGTGTCATTGTTGGTCTGTAACAGCTGCACCTCTTCCCCGGCGTTCAGCTTACCGAGCAGGCGAAACTGATCGCCCGGTCCACTGCGAACCCAGGTTGAAAGTTCATCAGAAACATAGCGTTTTTCTTCGGCATGGGCAGGTGCAAGGGTGCTAAGGGCCAGCAAAGTGAGTCCAGCGAGAGTAATTTTTTTCATTCGATTTCGTTTGGCTTAGTCTGACTAAAAATTTACCGGCACAGTCTGGAGAGGCCTCGCATAAATCTGAATGAGAACTATCCTGGTCTCATGAGAGTGCGAAAAGGTCTGCGAAAGAGCAAAGAAAGCAGAGACAGCGCGGCTTCTGTGCATTAATCTTCGCCTGATAACCCCTTGCCCTCCAGGCGACAGCTTGAGTAACCTGCTGATAATCGCCTGAAATATGCAGGAAACACCCTCTTAAGTGCCAGCGGCGTAGTGAATAAAAAATTATGACCATCGAAATCGAACTAAAGTTCATTGCAACTCCACAGGCGGCCGGGAAACTGGCTGAACTGCTCTCCACTCTGCCGCATCAGCATCAGGCTGCTCGCGAGCTGACCAACATCTACTTTGAAACCGACGACAACCAGCTACGACGCTGGGATATGGGATTGCGTATCCGCGGCGTAGACCAGCGTTATGAAATGACGCTGAAAGCGGCGGGGCAGACGCTCGGCGGACTGCATCAGCGCCCGGAATACAACGTTGAGCTCAGCGAACCGGTTCTGGACATTGCACGCCTGCCGGCAGAGATCTGGCCGCAGGGCACCGATGTCGCGGCGTTGCAGCCGCGCTTGCAGCCCCTGTTCACCACCCATTTCCAGCGCGAGATCTGGCTGATCACCACAGGCAACAGTGAAATTGAAGTGGCGTTTGATCAGGGCGAGGTCACGGCAGGTGATCTCAGCGAACCGCTGTGCGAGATCGAGCTGGAGCTGAAACGTGGCGAACGCCAGGATCTGCTGGCCTTCGCACAGCAGCTGGTGGCGCTGGGCGGTCTGCGTATGGGCAGCCTGAGCAAAGCTGCCCGCGGCTATCAGCTGGCGCAGGGTAATCCGCCGCGCCAGATACAGCCTTTCCCGCTGCTGAAAGCGGGCGCCAAAGCCACCGTAGAGCAGGGCATGGTGGCCGCGATGTCAGCAGGACTTCATCACTGGCAATATCATGAAGAAGTCTGGCTGCGCGGCAATGCGGCGGCCCAGGATGCGGTGCGCGAAGCGCTGGATCTGCTGCGTCAGGCGTTCAGCCTGTTTGGTGCGCTGGTGCCGCGTAAAGCCAGCAGTGCGCTGCGTCAGCAGCTGACCACGCTGGAAGAGACGCTGGTGAATGAAGAGCAGGATGCTGCCACTTTCTGCTTATCTTCCCTCTCGGTTGAGACGCAGCTGGCGCTGACACACTGGCTGGCTGAATCTCAGTGGCGTCAGTGGATCGATGCCAAAGGGGAAGCCAAGCTGCAGGGTTCCTATAAACGCTTCAGCGACATTATGCTGAGCCGCGTCAATGCCGATCTGAGAGAAACGTTCATCACGGTAAAACAACCCAACGAGTATCAGGACAAAGCTACCCGTCTGGCGCGTCAATTGCTTACCGTCCACCTGCTGGCGGGATTCTATCCGTCTGAGGCGGTCGTGAGCTGGCTCGACCCGTGGCAACAGCTGCTGTCGGCAATTCATGAAAAACAGACGTCCGGGTTAGCCTGGCTGGCGATGCAGGCGCTGAAACAGCCTCCGTTCTGGCTCACCAGCGGCGCTGGTCGCTAACGGGCATTCCGTCACGCCATCAAGGAGGGAGTTATGTTGTCAGCACTTCCCGCGTTGCTACGCGACCAGGCCGAAGAGGCCGCCCGACAGATTGGGTTTCCGCTGGCTTCGTTAAGCCCGGAGCAGGCTGCCGGACTGGCTTTCAGCGATTTTGTGCTGGAAAACCTGCAACAACATCCCGACTGGTGGCAGGCGATGCTCGACCAGCCGCCGCAGCCTGATGAGTGGCAACACTACTCTGCGTGGCTCAATCAGGCGCTTAGCGGCATCGACAGTGAAGCGAGCCTGATGCGTGAACTGCGGCTGTTTCGTCGCCGTATGCTGGTACGCATCGCCTGGATGCAGTCTCTGCAGCACGCCACAACCGAACAGAGCCTGCAACAGCTCAGCGCATTAGCCGAAGTGCTGATCAGCCGGGCGCGTGACTGGGTTTATCAGGATTGCTGTCGTGATTTTGGTACGCCCTGTAATGCGGACGGCGACGCGCAGCCGATGCTGATTCTGGGCATGGGCAAGCTGGGCGGCGGCGAACTCAATTTTTCTTCTGATATTGACCTGATCTTTGCCTGGCCGGAAAACGGCACAACGCGTGGCGGACGGCGTGAACTCGACAACGCTCAGTTCTTTACCCGCATGGGACAGCGGCTGATTAAAGTGCTGGATCAACCCACCATGGATGGTTTTGTCTATCGGGTGGATATGCGTCTGCGCCCGTTTGGCGACAGCGGCCCGCTGGTGATGAGCTTTGCCGCGCTGGAAGATTATTACCAGGAGCAGGGACGCGACTGGGAGCGTTACGCCATGGTCAAGGCGCGGCTGATGGGTGATGACCACGATCGCTGGAGCCTGGAGCTGCAGCAGATGCTGCGGCCATTCGTTTACCGCCGCTACATCGACTTCAGCGTGATCCAGTCACTGCGTAACATGAAAGGGATGATCAGCCGCGAAGTGCGGCGACGCGGGCTAAAAAACAATATCAAACTGGGTGCGGGCGGCATCCGTGAAACCGAATTTATCGTGCAGGTATTCCAGCTGATTCGCGGCGGGCGTGAGCGCTCATTACAGCTGCGCTCACTGCTGCCGACGCTGGAGGCGATCAAAACCCTGGCCCTGCTGCCCGCGGAACAGGTCGATGCGTTGCGTGTTGCCTACCTGTTCCTGCGGCGGCTAGAGAATCTGCTGCAAAGCCTGGGCGACGAGCAGACCCAGACCCTGCCAGAGGATGAACTGCATCGCGCCCGGCTGGCGTGGGCGATGGATTGTGCCGACTGGCCTGCTCTGATGACCCGGCTCGACGGCCAGATGGCGGCGGTGCGCGCTATCTTCGACGAGCTGATTGGCGAAGATACCCCTGAGATTGGCGATCAGCGTGAGCTGGCAGAGTTTCAGGTGCTGTGGCAGGACCAGCTGGAGGATAGCGAACTGGCGCCGCTGGTGCCGCAGCTCAGTGACGAGCAGCGGCTTACGCTGCACCAGACGCTGGAGGCGTTTCGTCAGGATATCAACCGGCGCACCATCGGCCCGCGTGGCCGTCAGGCGCTGGACCAGCTGATGCCGCGTCTGCTGAGCGAAGTCTGCCCGCGTGAAGATGCGGCGGTGACGCTCGGCCGCCTGACGCCGCTGCTGATCGGCGTATTGACCCGCAGCACCTATCTGGAGCTGCTGACCGAATATCACGGTGCGCTGCGCCACTTAATTCGCCTGTGCGCCGCCTCACCGATGGTAGCCAGCCAGCTGGCGCGTCATCCCTTATTGCTGGATGAACTGCTCGATCCCGCCACGCTCTATCAGCCAACCGCCACCGATGCCTATCGCGATGAGCTGCGACAGTATCTGCTGCGCATCCCTACCGAGGACGAAGAGCAGCAGCTGGAAGCGGTGCGGCAGTTTAAGCAGGCACAGCATCTGCGTATTGCTGCCGCCGATATCGCCGGAACGCTGCCGGTGATGAAAGTCAGCGATCATCTCACCTGGCTGGCAGAAGCGATTATCGAATCTGTGGTGCGCCAGGCATGGAATATGATGGTGCAGCGATACGGCCGTCCTTCGCATCTGAGTAATGAACATGAACGCGGTTTTGCCGTGCTGGGCTACGGCAAACTGGGGGGCTGGGAGCTGGGTTACAGTTCTGACCTCGATTTGGTGTTCCTGCATGACTGCCCGGCAGACGCGGTGACAGAAGGGGAGCGCAGCATCGATGGCCGTCAGTTCTATCTGCGCCTCGCCCAGCGCATCATGCATCTTTTCAGTACCCGCACCTCCTCCGGCATTCTCTACGAAGTGGATGCGCGCCTGCGTCCTTCGGGCGCGGCGGGCATGCTGGTGAGTACCTTTGAGGCCTTTGAAGAGTATCAGCGCAGTGAAGCCTGGACCTGGGAGCATCAGGCGCTGGTCCGGGCACGCGTCGTCTTTGGCGAGGCGGCACTGGGTGAACGTTTCAGCGTGATTCGTCAGGCGATTCTGTCGCTGCCACGTGCCGCCGAAGCGCTGCAAACTGAAGTGCGTGAGATGCGTGAAAAGATGCGCGCTCACCTCAGCAACAAACATAAAGGTCGCTGGGATATTAAAGCCGACGCGGGCGGCATCACCGATATTGAATTCATCGCCCAATATCTTGTCTTACGCTACGCCGCTGAGCAGCCTGAACTGACGCGCTGGTCTGACAATGTGCGCATTTTCGAGCTGATGGCGAAGTACCATAAAATGCCCGCCGATGAAGCACAGGCGCTGACGCAGGCTTATGTGACGCTGCGCGACGCATTGCACCATCGCGCCCTGCAGGAACAGCCCGGCCACGTTGAGCCAGAGGCCTATGCAGCGGAGCGGCAGACGGTTCTGAGCAGCTGGCAGCGCTGGCTGATAACGCCTGCGTCTATCCTGGCGTGATGCTGATAGCACAAATCGCAACTGTGCTATCATCCGCGCACTATTTTTAATGCAGTCTGGAGTGTCTGGAATGAAAGTGACTCTGCCCGCGTTCGGCCAAGCCTCAGTGCTGGTTGTTGGCGATGTAATGTTGGATCGTTACTGGTATGGCCCAACCAGCCGTATCTCCCCTGAAGCGCCGGTTCCGGTGGTGAAAGTGGACACGGTTGAAGAGCGCCCTGGCGGCGCGGCAAACGTGGCGATGAACATTGCAGCACTCGGTGCCGCGTCGCGACTGATTGGCCTGACTGGCGAAGATGATGCGGCGCGTGTGTTGAGTAACACGCTGAAAGACGTCAACGTGCATTGTGACTTCGTGGCGGTCAAAAGCCATCCGACCATTACCAAACTGCGCGTGCTTTCCCGTAATCAGCAGCTGATCCGCCTCGATTTTGAAGAGGGCTTTGATCAGGTCGATCCGGAGCCGATTCACCAGAAAATGCGTGATTCACTGGCTGCCGCGGGTGCGCTGGTGCTGTCCGATTACGCCAAAGGCGCGCTCTCCAGCGTGCAGACCATGATTACTCTGGCGCGCGAAGCGGGCGTACCGGTATTAATTGATCCGAAAGGCACCGATTTTGCGCGCTACCGTGGCGCGACGCTGCTGACGCCGAACCTCTCTGAGTTTGAAGCCGTGGTCGGCAAATGTAAAAACGAAGAGGAAATTGTGGCGCGCGGCACCCAGCTGATCGCCGATTTTGACCTCGCCGCGCTGCTGGTGACCCGTTCAGAAAATGGCATGACGCTGCTGCAGCCGGGCAAAGCGCCTCTGCATCTGCCCACCCAGGCACAGGAAGTCTATGACGTGACCGGTGCGGGCGATACGGTGATTGGCGTGCTGGCGGCGGCATTAGCGGCCGGTGATTCGCTGGAAGAAGCTTGTTTCCTGGCCAACGCGGCTGCGGGTGTGGTGGTGGGTAAACTGGGTACGTCCACCGTCAGCACCGTTGAGCTGGAAAATGCGATTCATGCCCGCCCGGAACAGGGTTTCGGCATCATGACCGAAGCGCAGTTAAAAGCCGCCGTGGAGATGGCCCGCCGCCGTGGCGAAAAAGTGGTAATGACCAACGGCGTGTTCGACATTCTGCATGCCGGTCATGTCTCCTACCTGGCAAATGCCCGCAAGCTCGGCGATCGACTGATTGTCGCGGTGAACAGCGATGCGTCAACTAAACGTCTGAAAGGCGAAAGCCGTCCGGTGAACCCACAGGAAAACCGGATGATCGTGCTGGGCGCGCTGGAAGCGGTCGACTGGGTGGTGGTATTTGAAGAGGATACGCCGCAGCGGCTGATTGCGGGCATTCTCCCTGACCTGCTGGTCAAAGGGGGAGATTACAAGCCGGAAGATATCGCGGGCAGCAAAGAAGTGTGGGCAAATGGCGGCGACGTTCAGGTGCTGAACTTCGAAGATGGTATCTCCACTACCAACATTATCAAAACCATCCGCGGCAGCTAAAGCGCAGCGTAAGCGGGAGCCGGGCTCCCGCTTAAGGGCTTATTCTGGCTTGTTGTCCGCAACAGGCTTCACCACGTCCGCAACCGGTGACGGCGAGGCTGCAGGTGAGGTCGCTACGGCGGCTGATGGTGTGGTCGCCGCAACAGGCGTTACCGGTGCGGTTGCCGTCGGCGGCGTACCGGCTGATGACCCCTGACTTTCCAGCTGCGCCAGACGCTGCTCCAGCGCCGCCAGCTTCTCACGTGTACGCAGTAATACCTGCGTCTGCACATCGAACTCCTCACGGTTGACCAGATCCATCCGGGTCAGCTGCGCCTGAAGAACCTGACGAATTTTCTTTTCGACATCATCACCAAACTCACGAACACCTTTAGGCATCGCTTCGTGAACCTGACGGGCAAGTTGTTCAATTTTTTTCGTGTCGATCATGATGATTTCCTGGTTACGGGGAGCTGTGTCAGCGTGTTTACCAACGTAATAAGTGTTAAGTGTAATGCCAGAAATGAAAAGGATAAACCTCAAATCGGTAACGCAGGAAATGCAAAAGCAATTGCGCTATTGATGATTGCCGCCTCAAACGATCGGCGTTATAGTTAAAGTGCTTATTCTCAGGGCGGGGCGCAATTCCCCACCGGCGGTAAATCAGCTTCGGCTGAAAGCCCGCGAGCGCTTTATCTTGATGAAAAGAGAGGTAAAGGTCAGCAGATCCGGTGTAATTCCGGGGCCGACGGTTACAGTCCGGATGGGAGAGGGTAACGACATCTGTCGGACAATTGTGTCTGCTTCACGTTATTGCCACGTCTTTTTGACGTCACTCCTAAGCACGCCCTGATTCTGGTAACCCATACATTTTAAGGTTTTTATTACCATGAATCAGACGCTACTTTCTGAATTTGGCACGCCTGAACAGCGTGTAGAACGTGCTATCGCCGCCCTGCGTGAGGGACGCGGTGTGATGGTACTCGACGATGAAAATCGCGAAAACGAAGGCGACATGATCTTCGCCGCAGAAACCATGACCGTTGAACAGATGGCACTGACTATACGTCACGGCAGCGGCATCGTCTGCCTTTGCCTGACCGAAGCGCGTCGCCAGCAGCTCGATCTGCCAATGATGGTGGAAAACAACACCAGCTCTTTCGGCACTGGCTTCACCGTGACCATTGAGGCCGCAGAAGGCGTCACCACGGGCGTCTCCGCGCAGGATCGTATCACCACCATCCGCGCCGCCATTGCCGACAATGCCAAACCCACCGATCTGCATCGCCCTGGTCATGTCTTCCCGCTGCGTGCCAGCGAAGGCGGCGTATTAACCCGTGGCGGGCATACCGAAGCGACTATTGATTTAGTCACCCTGGCCGGCTTTAAGCCCGCAGGTGTGCTGTGCGAACTGACCAACGACGATGGCACTATGGCTCATGCGCCAGAAGCGATTGCGTTCGCCCGTCAGCACAACATGCCGGTGGTGACCATCGAAGATCTAATCGCCTGGCGTCGCGCGCACGAAACACGCCACGCCAGCTAATCTGGCTGCCGCGATATACAGGCCCCTCTTGGGCCTGTTTTTCTTCCTGCCGCCCAGGGATGGCGCGGCCTGACCGCTGACTACTCCTCTTTCCTTCATGTCGAAACGCTGTTAAACCTGCCACGTTAAATTTCATTCAAATTTCCTGATGATCACCATCATGGTTATCCGCGTGATAAAGCAGCGGATGCGCGTATCGTAATGGCTATCAAATACTCGATCCCGGGGATCACGAATGAGCCAGTTACGAATGCCAGCGCTGTTTTTGGGTCACGGCAGCCCGATGAATGCCCTTGAAGAGAATCGCTATACCGCCGCGTGGCGTCACCTGGGCGATACTCTGCCACGTCCACGCGCGATTATTGCGGTTTCGGCGCACTGGTATACGCGCGGCACCGCCGTGACGGCAATGGGACAGCCTGAGACCATTCATGATTTTGGGGGCTTTCCGCAGGCGCTGTTTGATACGCGCTATCCGGCACCGGGATCGCCTGAACTGGCGCAGCAGCTGGTGGAGCAGTTAGCGCCCGTTGCGGTGACGCTGGATCACGAGTGGGGACTGGATCATGGTTCCTGGGGTGTGCTGATCAAGATGTATCCGGAAGCCGATATTCCGGTGGTCCAGCTAAGCATTGATGGCACCAAACCTGCGGCATGGCACTTTGAGATGGGTCAGAAACTGGCTGCACTGCGCGATCAGGGTGTGATGATTGTCGCCAGCGGCAACGTGGTACATAACCTGCGTAAAGTGCGCTGGGATGGCAACAGCGAAGTTTATCCATGGGCCAGCAGTTTTGAACAGTTTGTCCGCGATAACCTGGCGGTGCAGAGCGATGCTGCTTCTCATCCGCTGGTTAACTTTATGGATCATCCTGGTGCGGCGCTTTCTAATCCGACACCTGAGCACTATCTGCCGCTGCTCTATGTACTTGGCGCACATCAGCCAGATGACGCCATCAGCATTCCGGTTGATGGCATGGAGATGGGTGCGATCAGCATGTTGTCGGTTCAGGTAGGTTAGGGAAGCCAGAAGAAAACAGGCCAGAAGCTGGCCTGTTATTATCGCGGTGCATTAACCGATAAAAGCGTGCGGATAGAAACGGGAAAGATCCTGCGTGATCAGGTCGCGATCTTCCCGCAGGCCGATACCGGCCGGTTGATCGTCAATCAGCCAGCTGCCGATCAGCGTATAGCTGTCGCCAAACTTAGGCAGCGGATGGAACTGCTGGACGATCATTCCCTCTTCGCCATAGGGTCCATCGACGCGGGCGATCTCCTGACCATTTTCCACGATGCGGATGTTGGCACCTTCACGTGAAAACAGCGGCTTCACCACATATTTGTCCATGTGCGGCACGTCATCTTCCGCGAACCAGGCGGGCAGCAGGTTAGGGTGATTCGGAAACATCTCCCACAGCAGCGGCAGCAAGGCTTTATTCGAGATGATGCTTTTCCAGGCCGGTTCCAGCCAGCGCACGCCAGCATCGCCCAGCTTGGTGGAGAACATCTCACGCAGCATGAATTCCCACGGATAGAGCTTGAACAGGTTGCTAATCACCTGATCCTGGGCGTCGGTAAATTCCCCTTTTTCGCCCAGTCCAATTTCATCCATGTAGAGAAACTCACTCGGCAATCCCGCTTCGGTGGCGCAATCCTGAAGATATTGCACGGTGCCGCGATCTTCGTCAGTATCACGGCAGCAGGCGAAGTGCAGCCAGTTGAAGCCGTGCTGCTGATGTAACGCGGCAAAGCGTTCGATCAGCTTTTCCTGCAGGCTATTAAACTGATCGCTGCCTGCGGGGAGCTGACCGGCGTTAAGCTGGTCTTCCAGCCACAGCCACTGGAAAAATGCCGCTTCATACAGCGAGGTCGGCGTATCGGCATTGTTCTCCAGTAGCTTTACATCGCCTTTGCCATCCCAGGCGAGATCCAGACGAGAGTAAAGCGAAGGCTGACGCTGATGCCATGAATCGCGCACAAAGTCCCAGGTGTGTTTAGGAATGCGGAATTTAGCCAGCAACGCTTCGCTGTTAACCACTTTTTCCACCACCTGCAGGCACATTTGATGTAATTCAGCGGTCACCTCTTCCAGATGCTCGATTTGCGCCAGCGTGAACTGATAATAAGCATCTTCACACCAGTAGGGTTCACCATGCATGGTGTGAAAACGAAAACCGAACTCGGTGGCTTTTTCGCGCCAGCCTGGGCGCTCTGAAATGGCAATGCGTTCCATCGGGGCGTTAGCCTCCCATTGAGCGGCTGGAAGTGCCGCTGGCGCTGCTACGCTGCATGCTGTTCTGCTTCGCGACGGTTTCACCAAAGCCACCACGGGTAATGGTGGAGGTGGTAGCCGGTTTTGGTGCCAGCGCCGTTTTCGGCACGGTCATGCTTTTGCCGGATGTTGCTGCACCATAATTACGGCCTGATGCATCAACAAACTGACCATTGGCCGGGCTGCGGGCATTTTTCGGTGAGAAGAGCGGTTGCTGTGCAAAGCCCGAACCACCGCCCATCATGCGACCCATCATGTAACCTGCCATCAGTGGCATCCAGAAGCTGCCGCCACTCTGCTGCGATTCGGCATTAGTGGTGCCCACGCCCGCCTGAGCCGGTGTCTGCTGACACTGGTTTTCACCAAATTCAGCGACACAATCTTCACGCGTGGCATATTTTGGCGCGGTGCGTTCCGCCTCTTTTTTCGCTTCATTGAATGCGGTAGTACATTGCGCACTCTGGCCCGGATTGGCTTTTGAACAGTCATCGGCATTCTGGTACATCGAAACTGTTTCGTCGTTCTGTTCACAACCAGCCAGCATAAATACCGCCGAAACGGCGATAGCAACGGGCGTTAAATGGCGTGCCTGCCAGCTTTTGCGAAAAGCGGCATAGCGAATAGATTTTGTGCGTTTCATTATGATTATCCTGTGCCCAAAGGTAGCGCATAGAATAGGGGATGGGGGGGTAAAATTGAAGCTGGAGGCCTGATACAACAGGGATCTTTACTTAGTTATACGTTCAACAGAGAGACGGGCCGCAAAGCAGCCCGTCCGCTCATTAATTACCGAAAGGATTACCGCTGCTGTGGCGAGCCGCAGGACGCGCTGCCTCAGAAGAGCCGGTTGCCGCCGGACCGCTATCCACGCGCGCGGTCTGCTGTGCATTTTCCGGTGCTACCGTTTCCGGTGAGGTCGGGATCTCTTTACCCAGCTGGCTGTTCAGTTTCTGCAGGCTCTGCTCATTGAGCGTACCCAGCGCATAGCTGATATTCAGCTGGTTAATCAGATAGCTATAGCGCGCATCAGAGAGCTGCTGCTTAGCGTTGTAGAGCACGGTGGTTGCATCCAGCACATCAACGATAGTACGCGTACCAACCTGATAGCCCGCTTCTGACGCATCCAGAGAGCTTTGCGCAGAGACCACGGCCTGTTTATAAGCGTTGATGCTGCTGATAGAAGCATTCACGTTGTTAAACGATGAGCGGACTGTCTGAACCGCAGAGCGGTGCGCGCTTTCCAGCGATTCACTGGCGCTGACGAAGCTGTACTGTGCCTGTTTCACCTGAGAGGTGACGCTGCCGCCGCTATAGAGTGGCAGTGAGAAGCTCAGACCCACCTGGTTAGAACCGGTAATGGAGTCAGTAGACCCCTGGCTCTGGTTCGCACGGCTGCCGCCATATTTGCTGTTCGACATGCCGGTAGAGGCCGTCAGACCCAGCGTCGGCATGTGACCAGCTTCAGCGGAGCGGATCTGCTCACGGGCTAAATCCTGGTTCAGACGCGCAGAGAGCAGCGACAGGTTACGGCTTTCCGCCTGCTTAAGCAGCGCGCTGACCGGTTCGGGCTTATCGGTTCTGAAGCGATCAATGCTCAGCGACGCCAGCGACATGTAGTCCATGCCGGTGATCTGACGCAGCGTTTCCACGTTGTTATCGAGGTTATTACGCGCGGTCACTTCGTTAGCCAGCACGCTGTCATATTGCGCACGGGCGTTTTGTACGTCAGTAATGGCAACCAGGCCAACGTTAAAGCGCTGGGTGGTTTGATCCAGTTCGCGATAGATCGACTGTTTCTGCGCTTCGGTGTAAGAAAGGGTATCAATCGCTTTCAGCACGTTGAAGTAGGCGGTCGCGGTGTTCAGAATCAGATCCTGCTGCGCCACCTGATAGGTCACATCCTGAATACCGGCAGCTTTTTCCTGCAGGGTCAGTGCGCGCCATTTCGACATGTCGAAAATAGTCTGGGTTAATTGCAGCGAGCCGCTGGTCGTGTTGGAATGGAGACCGCTACTGTCGCGATAGCCGTTGTTATAGGTGTAGTCTGCACCCAGGCCGAGCTGGGGTAATAATGGGCTACGCGCTTCGTTGATTTTCTCAAAGGCAGAATCGCGATCGGCAGCGGCGCTGCGCAGATCCGGGTTGCTCAGACGTGCTTGTTGATAAACCTGAAGCAGGTCTTCGGCCTGGCTGGCGAAGCTGAAACCGCCCAGGCTCAGCCCAATAAAAAATGGGAGCAGTTTTTTCATTTGCATTCCTTTTGTTGCAGCAAATTGCAGTGGGTGCGCTGCCGGGTAAGCCAAAAAATTATCGCCGATTCTAGCAGAGGGCAACTGTGAGATAAGTTGGCTGAACGTGCCTTCTCCCCCTAATTTACGTAAATAATTCAGAAAGAACCACTTACATGGAGCACGGTTACAGGCTTTTTTCGCTCCACCCCAATCTGCATAAGGAACCCGATGATGCCGGAAGAAAAAAAATCCCCTGTGACTTTCACAAAAAACGATGTAGAAATTATTGCACGCGAAACCGTCTATGATGGTTTTTTTTCCGTCGTACGTTATCGCTTCCGCCACCGCCAGTTTAACGGCGAAATGAGTGGGGAAGTACAGCGCGAAGTTTTTGAGCGCGGACATGCCGCCGTGCTGCTACCTTATGATCCCTTACGCGATGAAGTGGTGCTGATTGAACAGATCCGCATCCCGGCTTATGACAGCAGTGTTTCGCCCTGGCTGCTGGAGATGGTCGCCGGCATTATTGAGCCCGGTGAATCTGTTGAGCAGGTCGTGCGCCGTGAAGCCGTTGAAGAAGCAGGATTAGAGGTCGGCCGGATTAAGCCCATGCTTAACTATCTGGCCAGCCCTGGCGGCACCAGCGAACGTCTGTCGGTGCTGATTGGGGAAGTGGATGCCAGCCAGGCAGAGGGATGCCATGGTCTGGAGGAAGAGAATGAGGATATTCTTGTCCATGTGGTAAGCCGCGAACAGGCTTACCGCTGGGTGGAAGAGGGGATAATTGACAATGCGGCGTCTGTCATCGCCCTGCAATGGCTGGCGTTGCACCATGAGAAACTACGCGAAGAGTGGATACAAAAATGAAACAGCGCTATACCCCTGACTTTCCCGAAATGATGCGGCTCTGCGAAACCAATTTCGCCCAGTTACGCCGCCTGCTGCCGCGTAACGATGAGGCGGGAGAATCGGTGATCTATCAGGTGAGTGGCGCCCGTTATCAGCTGACGATCCAGGAGTCCACACGCTACACCACGCTGGTGGAGATCCGCCAGGTCGCGCCTGCCGTGAGTTACTGGAGTCTGCCCTCGATGTCGGTAAGGCTCTATCACGATGCGATGGTCGCCGAAGTGTGTTCAACTCAACAGATCTATCGTTTCAAAGCGCGCTATGATTATCCTAATAAAAAATTGCATCAGCGCGATGAAAAACATCAGATAAACCAGTTTCTCGCAGACTGGCTGCGCTACTGCCTGGCACATGGTGCGATGGCAGTTCCGGTCTGCTGATGCGTATAATGCAGTAAATGGCGTGGAGACGAAGGAAACGCTTTGGATAGCCTGCTAACTCTTCCTGCAGCGAACGGTTCCGAAATCAGGATTTTGCAAATCACGGATACCCACCTGTTCGCGGGAAAACATGAATCGCTGCTTGGGGTGAACACCTGGTCGAGCTATAAAGCGGTGCTGGATGCGATTATTGCGCAACATCGCGACTACGACCTGATTATCGCCACCGGCGATCTCGCCCAGGATCACTCTATCGAAGCCTATCAGCATTTTGCTGAGGGCATCTCACGTTTGCCGCGGCCCTGCGTCTGGCTGCCCGGTAATCATGATTTTCAGCCCGCGATGTTCGACACGCTGGCAGCAGCTCATATCAATGCCCACAAGCAGGTGCTGGTGGGTGAGCAGTGGCAGATTGTGTTGCTGGACAGCCAGGTCTCGGGTGTGCCGCACGGGATGCTGAGCGATTATCAGCTGGAGTGGCTCGATAACGCGCTGGCCCGCTATCCGCAACGTCATACGCTGGTCCTGCTGCACCACCATCCGCTGGCCTCTGGCTGTACCTGGCTCGATCAGCACAGCCTGCGCAACTCACATCAGCTTGATGCGGTGTTACAGCATTACCCGTTAGCCCGGACGCTGGTCTGTGGTCATATTCACCAGGAGCTGGATCTTGAGTGGCACGGTCGTCGTGTGCTGGCCACCCCTTCAACCTGCGTTCAGTTCAAACCGCACTGCACCAGCTTTACGATCGACACCGTGGCACCAGGCTGGCGCTGGTTCACGCTGTATCCGGATGGCGGCCTTGAGACCGAGGTTAACCGGCTCGACACCGACGCTTTTCGTCCCGATTTAGACTCAGAAGGATACTGACGCGTGGCGGTATTACTCTATCTGCACGGTTTTAACAGCTCGCCGCAGTCGGCTAAGGCGACGCAGTTCCGGCAATGGTTAGAGGCGCAGCATCCGGAGATCGAAATGATTGTGCCCCAGCTGCCGACGTTTCCGGCCGATGCCGCCGCAATGCTGGAAGATCTGGTACTGAGCCGCAGCGGCGAAACGCTGGGGCTGGTGGGCTCGTCGCTGGGCGGTTATTACGCCACCTGGCTGTCGCAATGCTTTATGCTGCCTGCTGTGGTCGTCAATCCCGCGGTGCGGCCTTTTGAGCTGCTGGCGGATTTCCTGGGCGAAAATCAGAATCCCTACACCGGCCAGCAATATGTGTTAGAGTCACGCCACATTTACGATCTGAAAGTAATGCAGATTGAACCGCTGGAAGCGCCCGATTTACTCTGGCTGCTGCAACAGACCGGCGATGAAGTTCTCGATTACCGTCAGGCGCTCGACTATTACAGCGCGTGCCGTCACACGGTAGAAGAGGGCGGAAATCATGCATTTACTGGATTCGAGCGCCATTTCCCGCAGATTCTGGACTTTCTCGGTCTGAATCATCCCTGAGTAATGCGGAAATCGCACCCCATTTCACCCTTCTAATCAGACATTTACGATGAGTCAATCTAACTATAACGCGGATGCCATTGAGGTCCTGACTGGCCTTGAGCCTGTTCGCCGTCGCCCGGGGATGTACACCGATACGACGCGACCCAACCATTTGGGTCAGGAAGTGATTGATAACAGCGTCGATGAGGCGCTGGGCGGCCACGCGAAGCGGGTTGAAGTGATTCTGCACGCTGACCAGTCGCTGGAAGTTATTGATGATGGTCGCGGCATGCCGGTGGATATTCACCCGGAAGAGGGCGTGCCTGCCGTCGAGCTGATCCTGTGTCGTCTGCACGCGGGCGGCAAGTTCTCCAATAAAAACTATCAGTTCTCGGGCGGCCTGCACGGCGTCGGCATCTCGGTGGTTAACGCCCTGTCAAAACGCGTCGAAGTCACGGTGCGCCGTAATGGCGAAATCTATGACATGGCGTTTGAGAACGGCGACAAAGTCCAGGATCTCACGGTTACCGGCACGGTGGCTAAACGCAACACCGGCACGCGCGTCCATTTCTGGCCCGATGAAAGCTTCTTCGACAGCCCACGTTTTTCGGTGTCACGCTTATCACATCTGCTGAAAGCCAAAGCGGTGCTCTGTCCTGGCGTTGAGATTGTCTTTAAAGACAAGCTGAACAATACCGAACAGACCTGGTGCTACGAAGATGGCCTGACGGACTACCTGTGCGAAGCGGTGAATGGCTTACCGACGCTGCCGGAAAAACCGTTTGTCGGCAGCTTTGCTGGCGATGTGGAAGCGGTTGACTGGGCGCTGTTGTGGCTGCCGGAAGGCGGTGAGCTGTTAACTGAAAGCTACGTTAACCTGATCCCGACCATGCAGGGCGGGACTCACGTCAACGGCCTGCGTCAGGGGCTGCTGGATGCGATGCGCGAGTTCTGCGAATACCGCAACATTCTGCCGCGTGGCGTGAAGCTCTCCGCTGAAGATATCTGGGATCGCTGCGCCTATGTGCTGTCGGTGAAGATGCAGGATCCGCAGTTCGCCGGGCAGACCAAAGAGCGCCTCTCTTCACGTCAGTGCGCAGCCTTTGTCTCTGGCGTGGTAAAAGATGCCTTCAGCCTGTGGCTGAACCAGAATATCCAGATCGCAGAGCAGCTGGCTGAGCTGGCGATCTCCAGCGCCCAGCGACGTATGCGGGCAGCCAAAAAAGTGGTGCGTAAAAAGCTCACCAGCGGTCCGGCGCTGCCGGGCAAGCTGGCAGACTGCACCGCGCAGGATCTAAATAAAACAGAACTGTTCCTGGTCGAAGGGGACTCGGCAGGCGGCTCGGCCAAGCAGGCGCGCGATCGTGAATATCAGGCGATCATGCCGCTTAAGGGCAAGATCCTGAACACCTGGGAAGTCTCTTCCGATGAGGTGCTGGCGTCGCAGGAAGTGCATGATATTTCCGTGGCGATCGGCATCGATCCCGACAGCGAAGATCTTTCACAGCTGCGCTACGGCAAGATCTGTATTCTGGCGGATGCGGACTCGGATGGTCTGCACATCGCCACGCTGCTGTGTGCCCTGTTCGTGAAACATTTCCGTTCACTGGTCAGAAACGGACACGTCTACGTTGCCATGCCGCCGCTCTATCGTATCGATCTCGGAAAAGAGGTCTACTACGCGCTGGATGAAGATGAGAAAGAGGGCGTGCTGGAGCAGCTGAAACGCAAAAAGGGCAAACCTAACGTTCAGCGCTTTAAAGGGCTGGGCGAGATGAACCCCTTACAGCTGCGCGAAACGACGCTGGATCCGAATACCCGCCGTCTGGTACAGCTGACCATCAGTGAAGAGGATATCGATCAGACGCTGCGCATGATGGATATGCTGCTGGCGAAGAAACGTTCCGAAGACCGGCGTAACTGGTTGCAGGAAAAAGGCGACAAGGCCGATATCGAAGTGTAAAAAAACAGGACGCGAAAGCGTCCTGTTCTCTTTGTGCTTCAGCCAGCACATCCCCGGAGAACCCGGCAGATTCAGAGCAGAGACAGTAACCCTTGTGAAAATTACCCTGGAAGAGCTACGCGCCTGGGTGGCGGTGGTGGACAGCGGTTCTATTACCGCGGCGGCATCCCAGCTGGCGCAGACCAGTTCGGGCATCAGCCGGGCGTTGTCCCGGCTGGAGAGTAAGCTGCAGACCACCCTGCTGCATCGCACCACCCGACGGCTGGCGCTGACCGAAGAGGGACAGGTTTTTCTGGAGCATGCGCGACAGATCCTGGCCTCGGTTGAGCAGGCCGAAGAGCAGATAGCCCTGCGGCGCGAGATGCCGTCAGGGCGGCTGCGGGTAAACGCCGCCACCCCTTTTATGCTGCATGTGATTGTGCCGCTGGTGGACGATTTCCGCGCCCGCTATCCCCTGATCCAGCTTGAACTGAATACCGACGATATCCTGATCGATCTGCTGGAGCAGCAAACGGACATTGCCATTCGCATCGGCGAACTGCGCGACTCTACGCTGCGCGCCCGGATGCTTGGCAGCAGTGCGATCCGGCTGATGGCCAGTCCGGCCTATCTGGCGAAAGCGGGCACCCCGCAGAGCGTTGCCGATCTCGCGCAGCATCAAATCATCGGCTTCAGCCATCTTGAGGCGCACAACGTCTGGCCGATATGGCAGCCTGATGGCGATTTCATGCGCATTAAGCCCACAATCTCTGCCTCCAGCGGCGAAACCATCCGGCAGCTGGCGCTGGCAGGACAGGGGATCGCACGCCTCTCCGACTTTGTCAGCCGGGAAGATTGCGCGGCAGGCCGGCTGGTGCCGGTTCTCCCCGCTGAAACCCGCGAGCTGCGGTTGCCGGTGCATGCGGTCTATTACCGTAACACCACGCTCTCTTCGCGCATCGGCTGCTTTCTGGATTTTCTCCGCACCGAGATTGATCGGCGTCAGCTGCTGTGATCTCTCCTGGCATAATAAAAAACCCCTGTCATAGGGCAGGGGTTTGGAGATGCTGGCAAGTCTGGCCGGATTCGCTGTGAGATTGTGCTTGCACAGGGAACACGGTCAGATCGGAAAGACGCTCAAGCCAGTCCCTGGTCGCTCTACCCGCGCCATCCCTGGCGCGGGACGCTTTCCTCTTCTGACCGTGTTCCCTTCGCGTTGAGCTAATTCATTGCTGCCAGAGGCACTCAGGTTTGAGGTTGTCAGCAGCCTGACCCCTTTTACCGAAAAGGGGTTAAGCCTTCAGCACGAATCAGGCGCTGGGTTCCAGCACCAGAATCTTCACATCCACGACATCATCTTTAATGATGGCGCGATGCGCATCCATGTGCGGCATCTGCTGATGCTGCTCCAGATGACGCAGCGTTTCCCACTGTTCCAGCATAAAAATGGAGTCCGGCGAGTTCTGTTTCCACGGCACCTGCGCCTGATGGTCCAGCAGCGCGTCATACTGATGGCAGCCTTCTTCTTCTAAAACCAGCGGGATCAGTTTTTTCACCGCATCCAGCACGGCCTGACGGCGACCGGGTTTGACACAAATTTCAGCAACGACTGTTAACATTCGCGAATTCCTCTTTCGTGGGAAAATAGGGGGTGTCCCCCAGCCATCTTACGCAAAAACGCGACTAAGATGGGTCCGATAAGCGGCAATATCGCGTGGCACGTCCGGCGCTTTAATCACATCGTTGCAGATAAAGGTCGGCAGCGCTTCCATGCCCAGGAACTGGTTGGCTTTGTGGAAGTGCAGATAAAGACCGTCGACGCCGACGCCTTCAAAGAACTGCTCCGGGTCGGTAAAGGCCTGCAGCGGCGCGTTCCAGGTCAGTGACAGCATATATTTTTTGCCCTGCAGCAGACCGCCGGAACCATATTTCTTTGCCGCATCAGAACGGGTACGGCCATCGCTGGCGTAGAGCGAGCCGTGGCCTTCGGTAAAGACTTCATCGATGTAACGCTTCACGGTCCACGGCTCGCCCATCCACCAGCCTGGCATCTGATAAATCACCACATCACTGTCGACATATTTCTGCACTTCATCTGCGACCACGTAGTCGCTGTCAGCCAGGGTCACAGACACCTCATGCCCCATGTCACGCAACTGGCTGGCCGCAACGTCGGTCAGCGTGTGGTTCAGTTCGCCTTTAGAGTGGGCAAAGGTTTTGCCGCCATCGATAATTAAAATCTTGCTCATGAATTGTTTGCCTCATTTCCTGAATATGGCGCTTAGCTTACGCGCGCTACGGTCGCAGAAAAATGGGAGGTTGATCACAACACTTTTGCTGTGGAAGCAACAATGCGCCGGTTTATGGCACCATCGGCAGGCAAACTCACCATGAAAACAATTAAAGAAAAACGCAAAATGAAAAAAATAGTCTTCGCTTTGCTGCTGGCCAGCAATGCTGTCCAGGCACAATCTCATCTCGACACCATCCTCAGTTCTAAAACGCTTAAGGTCTGCACCACCGGTGATTACAAGCCTTACAGCTACCTGCGACCCGATGGTCAGTATGAAGGGCTGGATATCAGCATGGCGAACGCGCTGGCTACCTCGCTCGGCGCGAAAGTGGAGTGGGTGCCAACCAGCTGGAAAAACCTGATGCCCGATTTTCTGGCAAAGCAGTGTGATATCGCCGTCGGCGGCGTCTCCGTCACGCTGAAACGCCAGCAGACCGCCTGGTTCGCCCGGCCGCTGGATGTGGATGGCAAAATCCCGCTGGTGCGCTGCAGCGATAAAGATCGCTTCCAGACCATCGAACAGCTCAACCGGCCTGACGTGCGGCTGATTGAACCGGCAGGCGGCACCAACGAAGCCTTTGTGCACAGCCACCTGCCAAAGGCCTCACTGACGCTGTTCCACGATAACGTCACCATCTTCCGGCAACTGGTGGACAACAAGGCGGATGTGATGATCACCGATGCCTCTGAAGCGCGTTTTCAGCAGCAGCATTACCCGACGCTCTGCGCGATCAATCCCGACAAACCGCTGCAGTATGGCGAGAAGGCTTACATGATTCCGCGTGACGATATCAGCTGGAAGCTCTATGTCGATCAGTGGCTGCATCTCAGCACCGCCACAGGCGAATATCGTGACATTGCCCGCCAGTGGATGGGTGCAAAGCCCTGAGCCACTTCCACAGACAGGTCAGACACTTGCCGGTCTGAATCCGGCGTGCCTCCGGCACATGAAATCGCGCGGCGGGACGCCTGCTCTCCCGCGCTTCCCCTGTGACTAACACCAGCGAATAAGGTACTATCCTCGCCAAACCACCGCCGGGTGTCCCGCCGTTGTGGGCCACGATGTGAGGATGAGAAATTAATGAGTGAACTGACTCAGGATGGTGCAGAGCGTCTTGCCCTGCACACATTCACCGAGAATGCGTACTTAAACTATTCGATGTACGTCATCATGGACCGCGCCCTGCCTTACATTGGCGACGGATTAAAGCCGGTTCAGCGACGTATCGTCTACGCCATGTCCGAACTGGGACTGAGCGCCAGCGCAAAATTCAAAAAATCGGCGCGTACCGTAGGTGACGTGCTGGGTAAATACCATCCGCACGGCGACAGCGCCTGTTATGAAGCGATGGTGCTGATGGCGCAGCCGTTCTCCTACCGTTATCCGCTGGTCGATGGCCAGGGTAACTGGGGTGCACCGGATGATCCCAAGTCATTCGCGGCGATGCGTTACACCGAATCCCGCCTGTCGAAATATGCCGAGCTGCTGCTGGGTGAGCTGGGTCAGGGGACGGTCGATTATCAGCCGAACTTTGATGGCACGCTGCAGGAGCCGAAGATGTTACCGGCGCGCCTGCCCAATATTCTGCTGAACGGCACCACCGGGATTGCCGTGGGTATGGCGACCGATATTCCGCCGCACAACCTGCGCGAAGTGGCTCAGGCCGCCATCGCACTGATCGACTCGCCGAAAACCACGCTGGAACAGCTGCTGGATATTGTCCAGGGGCCTGATTATCCTACAGAGGCGGAGATCATCACGCCGCGTGACGAGATCCGCAAAATCTATCAGACCGGTCGCGGCTCGATTCGCCAGCGTGCAGTCTGGAAGAAGGAAGAGGGCGAGGCGGTGATTACCGCGCTGCCGCATCAGGTGTCGGGCGCGCGCGTGCTGGAGCAGATTGCGAACCAGATGCGCAATAAAAAACTGCCGATGGTGGAGGATCTGCGTGATGAATCGGATCACGAAAACCCGACCCGCCTGGTGATCGTTCCGCGCTCCAACCGCGTCGATCTCGATCAGGTGATGAACCATCTGTTCGCCACCACCGATCTGGAAAAGAGCTACCGCGTTAATCTCAACATGATCGGGCTGGATAACCGCCCGGCGGTGAAAAATCTGCATGAGATCCTGACCGAATGGCTGGTGTTTCGCCGCGATACGGTCAAACGTCGTCTGAATCACCGCCTGGATCGCGTGCTGCGCCGCCTGCATATCCTGGAAGGTTTGCTGGTTGCGTTCCTGAACATCGATGAAGTGATCGAGATCATCCGTACTGAGGATGAGCCTAAGCCGGTCCTGATGTCACGCTTTGGCATCAGCGAAACCCAGGCCGAATCGATCCTCGAACTGAAGTTGCGCCACCTGGCAAAACTGGAAGAGATGAAGATCCGTGGCGAGCAGGCGGAGCTGGAAAAAGAGCGCGATCAGCTGCAGGCCACGCTGGCCTCTGAACGCAAGATGAACACCCTGCTGAAAAAAGAGTTACAGGCTGACAGCGCCAGCTACGGCGACGATCGTCGCTCGCCGCTGCGTGAGCGTGAAGAAGCCAAAGCCCTGAGCGAAACCGAGCTGGTGCCGTCTGAACCGGTGACCATTGTGCTGTCGCAGATGGGCTGGGTGCGCAGCGCCAAAGGCCACGATATCGATCCAGCCGGACTCAGCTACAAAGCGGGCGACAGCTATCTGGCTGCAGCACGCGGCAAGAGCAATCAGCCGGTGGCCTTTATCGACTCCACCGGCCGCAGCTACACGCTGGATCCGACGTCGCTGCCTTCCGCGCGCGGGCAGGGCGAGCCGCTGACCGGCAAGCTGACGCCACCGCCGGGTGCGGTAGTTGAACAGGTGCTGATGGAGCCGGATGACCAGCGCCTGCTGATGGCCTCTGATGCGGGTTTTGGCTTTATCTGTACCTTCAGCGATCTGGTGTCGCGCAACCGCGCCGGTAAAGCGCTGCTGACGCTGCCGGAAAACGCCCGTGTGATGACGCCGATGGCCGTCCATCATGAAGATGACATGCTGCTGGCGATCACCCAGGCGGGACGGATGCTGATGTTCCCGGTCGGGGAGCTGCCGCAGATGTCGAAAGGCAAGGGCAACAAAATCATCTCGATTCCATCCGCGGAAGCGGCCGCCGGTCAGGACAAACTGGCCTGGCTGATGATTTTGCCGCCGGGCAGCGCTATCACGCTGCACGTGGGCAAGCGTAAAATGCTGCTGCGCAGTGAAGAGCTACAAAAATTCCGCGCCGATCGCGGACGTCGCGGCACGCTGTTACCGCGCGGCCTGCAAAAAATTGATCGTGTTGAACTGGATGCGCCTGCGCGTCCGGCGAGCCCGGATAGCGAAGCGTAAACTACCCGGCTGACACCGCGTCAGCCGTGGCTCAATGAGGGAACTATGTTACTGATTCTGCGTGCCATTATTGTGGTCATCTATTCGATCTTAGTCTGTATATCTGGCTGTATCTGGTGTCTGTTTTCACCGCGTAATCCGCGTCATGTCGCCACATTTGGCCATCTGTTCGGCAAACTGTCGACGGTATTTGGCCTTAAAGTAGAACTGCGCAGACCGGAAGGTGCTGAGAATTATGGTAATGCGATCTACATCGCGAACCATCAGAACAACTATGACATGGTCACCGCGGCTAAAATGGTGCAGCCCTGTACGGTGACGGTGGGCAAGAAGAGCCTGTTGTGGGTGCCGTTTTTTGGCCTGCTCTACTGGCTGACCGGTAACCTGCTGATCGATCGCGATGACCGTGCAAAAGCACGCGGCACGATCGGTCAGCTGGTGGATGAGTTTAACAGTAAGCGCATCTCCATCTGGATGTTCCCGGAAGGGACGCGCAGTCGTGGCCGCGGCCTGCTGCCGTTTAAAACCGGTGCCTTTCACGCCGCAGTGGCGGCGGGTGTGCCGATCATTCCGATTGTGGTCTCTAACACGCATGGCAAGATCAACCTCAATCGCTGGAAAAACGGGCTGGTGATCGTTGAGATGCTGCCACCGATTGATGTAAAGGCTTTCGAGTCGTCGTCGGTGCGTAAGCTGGCGACCCACTGTCGCGAACTGATGGCGGCAAAGCTGGAAGAGCTGAACGCCGAAGTCGCAGAACGCGAAAAAAACGGAAATATCTGACCGGCGAACCATTCGCCGAACTATCCTGCAGGGATGCCGCACGGCGGGGCACGTCCGCCCGCCGTGAACGCAGCACAGCAAAAACAGATCAATAAAAACAGGGTCGGCGCCTAGCGCCACGCGTAAAGGGTCAGAAGTTTTATGTCTTTCAGCAGACGTCAGTTCATCCAGCTTTCTGCCGGAGCGGCGCTTAGCGCCAGTGTACTACCTCATGCGGCGCGTGCCGCTTCTTCAGCTAATGGCGATACGCCACTTCCGGTTCCGCCGTTGCTGGAATCCCGTCGCGGCCAGCCGCTGTTCCTGACAATGCAGCGCAGCCACTGGTCTTTTAATGGCGACAACAACAAAGTGCCGGTGTGGGGCATTAATGGCCTCTATCTTGGCCCGACCGTCCGGGTTTACAGCGGCGACGACGTTAAGCTGATCTACAGCAACCGTCTGAACGAGCCGGTCTCCATGACTATCAGCGGCCTGCAGTTGCCGGGCGCGCTGATGGGTGGCGCGCCGCGTATGATGTCAGCCGGTGTCGACTGGTCGCCGGTGCTGCCGATTCGTCAGGCGGCCTCAACCTGCTGGTATCACGCCAACACGCCGAACCGCATGGCTCCGCACATCTATAACGGACTGGCGGGGATGTGGCTGGTGGAAGATGATATTGGCAGGCAGCTGCCGTTGCCGAAGCATTACGGCGTCGATGACTTCCCGATTATCATTCAGGACAAGCGGCTCGATAACTTTGCCACGCCGGTCTATGACCCACCGCAGGATGGCGGTTTCCTGGGCGACACGCTGCTGGTGAATGGCGTACGCAATCCGTTTGTGGAGGTATCACGCGGCTGGGTGCGTCTGCGTCTGCTGAACGCCTCGAATGCGCGCCGCTATGAGATGGTGCTCAGCGACAATCGCCCGTTTATGGTCATCGCCAGCGATCAGGGCTATCTGCCTGCGCCGGTCGCGGTGCAGCGCCTGTCACTGGCGCCGGGCGAACGCCGCGAAGTGCTGGTGGATATGTCGCAGGGCGATGAAGTGTCGATTACCGCAGGTACGGCGGCGGGCATTATGGATCGGCTGCGCGGTTTCTTTGAGCCATCCTCCATTCTGACGTCAACCCTGATCCTGACGCTGCGGCCAACCGGCTTGCTGCCGCTGGTGACGGATAATCTGCCGATGCGGCTGCTGGCCGATCAGATTCTGGATGGCGTGGCGGTTCGCACCCGTGAATTCCGCATCGGTGACAGCATGCCGGGCATTAACGGCGCGATCTGGGATATGAGCCGCATTGACACCACGGCACAGCAGGGCACCTTTGAGCGCTGGATCCTGCATGCTGACCGGCCACAGTCGCTGCATATCCAGGGCGTGATGTTCCTGATTAAAAGTGTCAATGGTGCACAGCCGATGGGCGAAGATCGTGGCTGGAAAGATACGGTGTGGGTCGATGGCAGCGTGGAACTGATGGTCACTTTCCCGCAAAGTTCGTCAGATCACTTCCCGTTCGTCTACTACAGTCAGACGCTGGAGCTGGCCGACCGCGGCACTGCCGGTCAGCTAGTGGTGCAGCCCAGCGCATAACAGCGCGGTCAGGCAGGAAGAACCCGCCTGACCGCGTTAATCGTTAGCTGCCCCAGCCGCAGGGCAGATAAGGTGAGGTCACCTGGTGACGCCCAGCCTTAGTTAAAGGTTTCCGGATCCGGCCCCAGACGATTGCCGCTGTCAAGCTTCGCAATATCGCTCACTTCATGCTTGTCCAGACGGAAGTCGAACACCTTAAAGTTCTCTTCAATGCGGGCTGGTGTCACCGACTTCGGAATCACCACCAGGCCGCTATCCAGATGCCAGCGGATTACGATCTGTGCCGGCGTCTTGCCATATTTCTTCGCCAGCGACTTGATTATCTCCTGATCGAAGACCCCTTTGCCGCCCTGCGCCAGCGGACTCCAGGATTCGGTCTGGATCTGATGCAGTGCGTTCCACGCATGCAGCGTGCGCTGCTGTAGCATCGGGTGCAGCTCAATCTGGTTCACCACCGGCGTGACACCGGTTTCATCCAGCAGTCGCTTCAGATGCGCCTCATGGAAGTTACAGACGCCGATACTTTTAGTCAGCCCCTGCTGCTGCAATTCAATCATCTTCTTCCAGGCATCGACATAATTGTCTTTTTCCGGGCACGGCCAGTGCATCAGATAGAGATCAACCTGCTCCAGTTTCAGTTTCTCCAGGCTGGTTTCCATCGCCTGCTGAACGTTCTGCTGATCGTCGTTCCAGAGTTTGGTGGTCACGAAAATCTCTTCACGCGGCACGTCAGTTTCCTGCAGTGCCTGGCCAATCGCCTCTTCATTCTTATAGGCGGCGGCGGTATCGATTGAGCGATAGCCGACCTCCAGCGCTTTCAGCACCGCATGACGTGCATCTTCAATGCTGGCCTGCCACACACCGAGTCCGAGTTGCGGCATCATATTGCCATCGCGCAGTTTGATAATGGGTTGGTCTGCCATAGTTGCTCCTTTCCGTTGCGGTTAATCCGTGAGATTTCACTGTGCTTAAGTCTAGCCAACAATTCTCAGCCTGCTTAGCTGAGGCAACAACAGTGGTTCTGCCGCCATGCCCGATCCGGTAAATTTCTTGCCTGATTCTCCAGGCTGCTGGTGATTCAGGCATTCGCACGGCACACTGGCTTTTTGCCCGTAAAAGGAGTCGCTATGGCGCACGATGCCCTGTGTCACCGGCTGGCGCAGCAGGTCGTCACATTAATGACCCATGGTCACGACCGTCTTTGCCCGGTCGAAAATGTGTCGCTGATTTACGCTAATCAATATCGTCCCCGTACGCCGATGATGTATCAGCCCGGCATTGTGATCCTGTTTCAGGGCAGCAAAACCGGCTATCTCGGCAGCACCGTGTTTCAGTATGACGCCAGCAAGTACCTGATGCTCACGGTGCCGCTGCCGGTGGAGTGCGAAACCTGGGCCTCGCCAGAGGTGCCGATTGCCGGGCTGTGTCTTAATGTCGATACCGCCAGCCTGCAGGATCTGCTGATTGAAATCGGCGATGACGATCAGTTCCAGCCGCAGCCGCAGACCTCAGGGATCCACTCGGCGTGGCTGACGGAACCGATGCTGTGTGCCGCTGAGCGGCTGCTTGATGTGATGACCCAGCCACGCGATGCGCGGGTGCTGGGGCCGCACATCGTGCGGGAGATTATCTACTACGTGCTGACTGGCCCGATTGGTGGTGCGCTGCTCTCACTGGTGAGCCGACAGACGCAATTCAGCCTGATCGCGCGTGCCCTGCGACGGATTGAGAATCACTATGCGGAAAACCTCAGCGTCGATGCGCTGGCGGCGGAAGTGAACATGAGCGTTTCAGCCTTTCACCATAACTTTAAAGCGGTCACGCAGACGTCGCCCCTGCAGTATCTCAAGCGATATCGCCTGCATCAGGCGCGATTGCTGATGCTGCACGATGGACTGAAAGCGAGTGCGGCGGCGGTGCGGGTTGGCTATGAAAGTCCCTCACAGTTTTCGCGGGAATTTAAGCGCTATTTTGGCGTGACGCCAGGGGAAGAGGTGAGTCGTGTGCGGCAGACAGTAGCGGATCCGTCCGCCTGAGTGGCGGCGGATCCTGATGCTACGCGCTGACGTCAGGCCTGTTTCTGCCGACGCTTTTTCCAGATAACCAGAATGCTGCCGAACAGCCCGAGAAACAGCAACACCATCGGCAGTATCATCAGGATCGCCATCACCTGATCTTCATGACGCTTGATGAACGGCACCTGGCTGATGCCATAGCCAAACGTCACGACGATGCCAACCCACAGCACGCCGCTGAGCCAGTTGAAGAGCTGGAAGCGACCATTCTGCAAGCCCGCAATGCCCGCCATGGTCGGCAGGATCGTCCGGATGAAGGCCAGAAAACGGCCCACCAGCAGCGCCATCAGGCCGTGACGGTTAAACATATTCCAGGCACGCTGGTGATACTGCGCCGGAAGATGCATCAGCCAGCTCTTCACCAGCCGGGTATTTCCCAGCCAGCGACCCTGCAGATAGCTCAGCCAGCAGCCCAGGCTGGCGGCGGTGGTGAGGATCACCATCGTCGGCACAAAATCCATTACCCCTTTTGCCACCATCGCACCCGCCAGCAGCAGCAGGCTGTCGCCCGGCAGGAAAGAGGCGGGTAACAGCCCATTTTCCAGAAACAGCGTCAGGAACATCACGCCGTACACCACCCACACCACATCCGGATTTGCCAGCGCGGCAAAATCCTGATGCCAGAGCGCGTGGACAATCTCGTGTAAAACACCCATTTGCTATTCCATCACGTCACAAGGAACTATCCGTCTGCATTCAGGCAATCGGTCGCGGCGCTGCGCAATAAATGCAGCGACCTCACTGATGACCTGAACGGTCTGGGATAAATTTTAACAATAAATGAGCAGCAGCCCGGCAAACTCTGCGGGTGGCCGCTACCCGGTTCATCTTCTGTTTAGCGTCTGTTTATCTTTTGCCTGAGTTTATTAACGCGTCAGGCGCGCAAAACCGGCGTCCAGGTCAGCCAGCAGATCGTCAACGTGCTCCAGACCAATATGCAGCCGCACCAGCGTACCGGTGAAATCGACTCCACCCGCCGGACGAATCGCGGCCAGCTCTTCCGGCTGATTCGCCAGGATCAGCGATTCATAGCCGCCCCAGGAGTAAGCCATGCTGAAATGATGGAAGTGATCGAGATATTCCGCCAGCTGGGGCGCGCTGAGTTTTTCCTGCAGGATAAAAGAGAACAGGCCGCTGCTGCCGTTAAAATCACGCTGCCAGAACTGATGACCTTTGCTCTGCGCCAGCGCCGGGTGATTAACCCGCGCCACTTCGGGACGCGCTGCCAGCCACTCTGCCACCTGAATCGCGCTCTCTTCATGCTGACGCAGACGGGTACCCAGCGTGCGCAGCCCCCGGCTCGCCATGTAGGCGGTATCGGCATCGACCATCTGACCCATCAGATAGGAGTTCTCGCGCAGCTGATCGATACAGCGCGCATTGGCGACCGCCGTGCCGATCATCGCATCGCTGTGACCAATCAGATATTTGGTGCCCGCCTGAATCGAAATATCGATGCCGTGCGCCAGCGCATCAAATAAAATACCGGCCGCCCAGGTGTTGTCGATCATAATGATCGCCTCGGGCGCTTTGGCGCGAACCGCCGCCACAATCGCCGGAATATCCTGAACTTCCATCGTGATAGAGGCCGGTGATTCCAGGAAAACGACCCGGGTATTGGGCTGCACCAGCTCACCGATTTCACTGCCGATACAGTGATCGAACCAGCCCGTTGAAACCTGCAGCTTAGTCAGGATCTTAGTACAGAAATCCTGGGTCGGTTCATAGACTGCGCCACTCATCAGCACGTGGTCGCCCGCCTCGACAAACGCCAGAATCGCGTTCGCCACGGCAGCCGCGCCGCAGGGGTAGAGCACACAGCCTGCGCCGCCTTCCAGCTCCGTCATCGCATCCTGCAGCGCAAAGTGCGTCAGGGTGCCACGACGGCCATAAAAGAGTTCGCCTTTTGCCCGACCGGCGGTGGCGCGTTTCTTCTCCGCGACCGTATCAAAAACCAGCGAGGAGGCCCGTTGAATCACACTGTTCACCGAGCCCTGGGTATAACGCTTGCTGCGTCCTGCACTGACGAGCGTGGTATCAATTTTTCTGGTGGTCATGAGTCGCCTTTGCCGCTTCTGACTAAGCCCTCACGTTACCACGAAACGACCAGCAGGGTTGAGACTCAATGGTGATTATCAGAGTGCTTCGCAGGATGAAAATCGGGTCCGCCACCGGACCCGATTTTGCCGACGCTACATCACGCCCATCAGGCGCGGTAACCAGAGGGAGATGGCGGGAATATAGGTAATCAGCATCAGCACGATAAAAAGCATGCCGTAAAACGGCAGCATGGCTCTGACCACCTGCTCGATTTTCTGCTTACTGACCGCACTGGCGACAAACAGTACCGTACCGACCGGCGGGGTGATCAGGCCGATCCCGAGGTTGGTCAGCATGATCATGCCGAAGTGAACCGGATCGACGCCAAGCGCGGTGGCGACCGGCAACAGCACTGGCGTCAGGATCAGGATCAGCGGTGCCATATCCATCAGCGTCCCCACCACCAGCAGCAGGATGTTGATACACATCAGGATCACATATTTGTTATCGGAGAGGCTCGTAAAGGCCTCGGTGATAATCGTCGGCAGTTGCATGAAGGTCATCACCGCGCCAAATCCGGCGGCAAAGGCGATCAGCACCATCACGATGGTGACAGTCTTAATGGTGCGGAACAGCAGGATATGTAGCTGGTTCCATTTAAAGTCGCGATAAATAAACATGGTGACGAAAAAGGCCCAGATACAGGCGATCGCGGCGGACTCCGAGGCGGTAAAGATACCGGAGAGAATGCCACCCATGATGATCACCACGGTAAACAGGCCCCAGAACGCGTCGAAGAAGATTTTCAGCGCCTGACGAAACGGAATACGTTCTCCTTTGGGATAGCCGCGTTTATGGGCAAAACCCAGGCACATTATCATCAGGCAGCCACCCAGCAGCAGGCCGGGAAAGATACCGGCAACAAACAGCGAGGAGATGGTCACCATGCCGCCGGTCGCCAGCGAGTAAATCACCGAGTTGTGGCTGGGTGGCGTCAGCACCGCCTGCACTGAGCCGCTGGCGGTGACGGCGGCGGCGAAATCACGCGGATAGCCTTTCTCCTCCATCTGCGGAATCATCACCGAGCCAATCGAGGCGGTATCCGCCACCGATGAGCCGGAAATCGCGCCAAAGAAGGTGGAGGCGACAATGTTCACCAGCGACAGGCCACCGCGGATAAAGCCGACAAAGATATAGGCGAAGTTGACCAGCCGCCGGGCAATCCCGCCCTCCGCCATAATCGCACCCGCGAGAATAAAGAACGGGATAGTCAGCAGCGAAAATTTGTTAATGCCGTTGGTCACCTGAATCACCACCGCTTCGAGCGGCAGATCGATCCACCAGGCGCCAATAAAGGCGCTCAGCCCCACCGCAAAGGCGACCGGAAAACCCACCATCAGCAACACCAGCAAACTGCCTATCAAGATCAATGCATCCATTTTTCTGCTCCGCGTTAGTGGGTGCCGCCCAGCGTGACAATCGGCCGCTGGCTCTGATCGCCGGTCAGCAATCGCTCAACAACAAACAGCAGGGTGAAGATCGCGCCAATCGGAATCGGCAGATACATCTCGCCGTAAGTTACTGCCGGTAATGAAGCGAGCGTCTGCACCCACATCGCTTCGCACAGGCTGTAACTGGCCTGAAAGATCACCAGACAGGTGATGATCATCAGCAGATCGCTGACGCGCAGCATCAGGCGTTGCCGGGCGGGTGACAGGCGATCGGTGACCATGGAAACGCAGATATGCGTTCCGGCCCGCAGTCCGACCGGTGCGCCAATAAACGTAAAAATGATCATGCAGATAATGGCCACCGGTTCCGGCCAGGAGAGCGCGCCGTTCATCACGTAGCGGGCGAAGATCCCGATCGGGATCACCGTCACCATAATCATCAGTGCCACGGCGGCAATCAGCATGCACAGCAGATAGAGCCCATCCATCAGACGTGTATAAGCAGCCATAATTGATACCTGATTAAGCACGCCACACGGCAGTGTGGCGCGGAAGGGTTATTTCACCTCAGCGATCCGGGTCATCAGATCCTGATATTTGCCGCCAAACTGATCGCGCACCGGCTGGGTCGCTTTGACGAAGTAGTCGCGGTCGGTCTGCTGGAAGGTGACGCCACCCGCCTTCATTTTGGCGATCGACTCTTCGGTATAGGTCGCCCAGAGCTGGCGCTCCTCATCCTGCGCCTCTTTGCCGAGCTTCTTCAGTAGCGCCTGATCCTCAGGTTTCAGGCGATCCCAGGCGCGTTTTGAAAACAGGATCATCTCTGGCTGGATAAAGTGGCCGCTGAGGGTGTAGTACTTCGCCACCGGCATATAGTTATGGGCGACAAAGGTCGGTGGGTTGTTCTCGGTGCCATCGACCACACCGGTCTGCATCGCACTGAACACTTCACTGACGCCCATCGCCACCGGATTCGCGCCCATCGCTTTCAGGGTCGCCAATGAGATGGCGCTGTTCTGCACCCGAATCTTCATGCCTTTCAGATCTTCCGGTTTTGCCAGCGGCTTCTTGGTGATCATGTTGCGCTCACCGGCATCGGTCCAGCCCAGGAACACCATGCGGGCGTTGGGATCTTTATCGAATTTGTCGGCAATCTCGCGGCCTATCTCGCCATCCAGCACTTTGTGCATGTGGTCAATGTCGCGGAAAATGTAGGGCAGGGTCAGCACGCTGGTTTCCGGGGCGATCGAGGTGACTGGCGCCAGCGACACACGGATCATGTCGATTGCGCCCAGCTGCACCTGTTGCAGCGTCTGATCTTCGTCCCCCAGCACGCCACCGGCGAAGAGCTTCATCTCCAGCCGTCCATCGGTGGCCTGTTTGAGTTTGTCGCCCATGTGCTGCAGGGCGACCACGGTCGGATAACCGGCAGGCTGGACTTCAGCCACTTTGATCACCTGTGCCGTGGCGGTGGCGCTCATCATCATCGCCGCCAGGGCACTGGCCAGGCATGTTTTCGTCATTCTCATTATTTTGTCTCCCGCAGAGGTAGGACGGCGTCCGGCGTCGGGGGCTAACCGGAGAGAACCGTGTGGAGCCAGCATAGTGAAAACGCGCGCCAGTAAAATGCGGCAATGCTGATTGAATGAATGCCATCACATTTTGAAACGATGTTTTAATAAATTTTCATGCAACTTCACATTTTCGAAACATCCTTGTCAAAAGTGTTTAAACCTGGTCAATTGCGGGTAAATGGCGGCGATCAGCTTTGTAAATACTAATGAGAACTACTATCAATTCGCCGTCGTTTTGCTATTATTCGCGCTTGTCTCGCATCCCTGAATCAGAAGTTGGAGAAGCAGCGTGGTAGCCAGTGATTTGATGCAAACGGACCTCTCCGTTTGGGGCATGTATCAACATGCCGATATCGTGGTAAAGGTGGTCATGATTGGCCTGTTATTGGCCTCAGTGGTGACCTGGGCGATCTTCTTCGGCAAATATGCCGAACTCAGCGCCGCTAAGCGCCGCCTGAAGCGCGAGCATCTGGCGCTGGGCGAAGCCCGCAATCTGAATGACGCCGCCCGCATTGCCCAGTCGTTTACCGGTCACAGCCACAGTGTGGTGCTGCTGAATGATGCGCAGAATGAGCTTGAACTGTCGGCTGGCGTGGAAGATACCAACGGGATTAAAGATCGCACCAGTTTCCGCCTTGAGCGCCGCGTCGCTGCGTTCAGCCGCCATGCAGGCCGGGGCAATGGCTTCCTGGCGACCATCGGTTCGGTTGCGCCGTTTATCGGCCTGTTCGGCACCGTATGGGGCATCATGAACAGCTTTATCGGCATCGCTAAAACCCAGACGACGAACCTGGCGGTTGTTGCACCGGGTATCGCCGAAGCGCTGCTGGCAACCGCGATTGGCCTGATCGCTGCGATTCCGGCGGTGGTGATCTACAACGTCTTTGCCCGCATGATCGCCAACTACAAAGCCTCGCTGGGTGATGTCGCCGCTCAGGTGATGCTGCTGCAGAGCCGTGATATCGATCTGGGCACCGTCGCCACTGATGTTCCGCGTCCTGCGACGGCTCAGAAACTGCGCTTAGGGTAAGTTCTTATGCCAATGCGATTAAACGACGATCTGGAAACGGATGGTGAAATGCATGAGATCAACGTGACGCCGTTTATCGACGTCATGCTGGTTCTGCTGATCATCTTTATGGTGGCCGCGCCGCTGGCCACGGTCGACGTACGCGTCAATCTGCCCGCCTCAACCAGCGCGCCACAGCCGCGCCCGGAAAAGCCGGTTTATCTGTCGATTAAAGCGGATAAGCAGCTTTACGTCGGTAACGATCAGGTCACGCCGGAGTCGCTGGTTAACGTGCTGACTAACCAGACCCAGGGCAACAAAGAGACCACCATTTTCTTCCAGGCGGATAAGTCAGTCGATTATGAAACGCTGATGAGCGTGATGGATAAGCTGCGCACGGCGGGCTATCTTAAAATTGGTCTGATGGGCATGGAAACCGTGAAGAAATAGCGGGTTATCCGGCTCAGGAAAAAGGCGACTGTTCAGGTCGCCTTTTTTTATGGCTGCTCTCCAGCCCTATAAAATCAGGCAAATCAGGGCCAGGGTAATCACTTATGCTCCTCGAACTGACTTGTTAATTAGTTGTTACTTATGTACATGGGTTTGTAAAGTGCAATGGTGAGCCAGGTCACATTAATCCCGCATCAGGCAGGCTAAAACGGCTAAAAAACAACAGGAAGCCGTTATGAGTCACACCCCCTCTTTACAAAAGCCGCCGAAAAGTGCCGCCCGAACCATCTTCACCGTCACCAGTGGTAACTTCCTGGAGATGTACGATTTTATGGTGTTTGGCTACTACGCCACCGCCATTTCAAAAACCTTCTTTCCCGGCGATGACCCGTTTGCCTCCCTGATGCTGACCCTGATGACTTTCGGTGCAGGCTTCCTGATGCGCCCGCTGGGGGCGATCATCCTCGGTGCCTACATCGACCATCATGGTCGTCGTAAAGGGCTGTTGCTGACGCTGGGCTTAATGGCGATGGGCACCCTGACCATCGCGCTGGTGCCGGGCTATGCCACCCTGGGCGTGGCAGCGCCGATTCTGATCCTGCTGGGACGGCTGTTGCAAGGCTTCTCGGCGGGCGTGGAGCTGGGTGGCGTGTCGGTCTATCTGGCCGAAGTCGCGCCCAAAGGACGCAAAGGCTTTTTCGTCAGCTGGCAGTCGGGCAGCCAGCAGATTGCGGTGATCTTTGCTGCTCTGCTGGGTCTGATGCTGAATCATCTGCTGGCGAAAGAGGCGGTGACGGAGTGGGGCTGGCGTATCCCGTTTGTGATCGGCTGTCTGATTGTGCCGTTCCTGTTCTATATCCGCCGGATGCTGGAAGAGACCGAGGCGTTCAGCAAACGTAAACATCATCCGAGCATGACGGAAATCATGCGGTCGGTCGCCAGCAACTGGGCGCTGGTGCTGGCGGGGATGCTGATGGTGGTCACCACCACGGTGATGTTCTACATGATCACCGCCTTTACCCCGACCTTTGGTAAAACGGTGTTGATGATGAGTGACAAGCAGGCGTTCCTGGTGACGCTCTGTGTCGGTGTCTCAAACCTCATCTGGCTGCCGCTGATGGGGGCGTTGTCGGACCGCGTCGGTCGCCGTCCGCTGCTGATCATTTTTACCCTGCTGATGATTGTCACCACCTGGCCGGTGCTGCACTGGCTGGTGGGATCGGCCAGCTTCGCCCACCTGCTGGAAGCGGAACTGTGGCTGTCGTTTCTCTATGCCAGCTATAACGGTGCGATGGTGGTCTATCTGGCGGAGATCATGCCTGCTGAGGTGCGCGCCGCCGGTTTCTCCATGGCTTACAGCCTGGCGACGGCGCTGTTTGGCGGCTTTACGCCTGCCATCTCCAGCTACCTGATCCACGCCACCGGTGACAAAGCGATGCCGGGCGTCTGGCTGACCTTTGCCGCAGTCTGTGGGCTGATCGGCACGTTGCTGATTGGCCGGATGGTGAAGCAGTATCAGACCCGTCACAGCGGCACGCCGGTCAGTGCTTCACTCTAAAACGACAAATCGACCACCACGCTGTCGCTGTAGTTTCCGGCTGGCGGCGTGTTCTGCGTGGTCAGGATGCGCGCGGTGTAGTTAAAACCGCGCGTCAGTCCATCCGTGGATACCGCCGTCGAGGTGGTACTGCTCCAGCGTTCAGTGCCTGCCGATCCCCAGCGATTGCTGGTGGTGCTTTTATAAATTTCATAGCTCAGCCGATTCGCGCCGCTCGCCATATTCCTGACGCTGCCCACCGGATAACTGCCGTTGCTCAGCCCGACGGTATAGGTGCTGCCTTTGCTGCACAACACGTTGATGGTCTGTGATACGGCGGAGAAGCTGCCGACCAGCGGCGCGCTGCCAAAGCTGATATTCGGCGCGGTAATGGTGGTGCAGTCATTGGTAAGAATGGCGGTGATATTAATCGGGATGACACCGCTGCCGTTCTGCTCGCTTAAACAGACATTGCCAATCGCAACGCTGGTGCAGATGCGATAAGTCACGGCCATATTCAGCGTCAGCTGGTACGTCCCGGCGGCGACCACCTGACCGGGAACGGTGCGCAGATAGACCGGGATGGCGAAGTTAAGGCTGCCCAGCAAACCCGCCAGGTTGATCAGGGTCTGCGAACCATAGACAAATGGCGTGCCGCCAATCGTCAGTTCGGTAGCGCAGGCCGTGTCGGTGCAGAGCCGCACCGGCACATTATCGCTGCCGGTATCACCGCTGCGTTTCAGCGTACCGCGCGTGCCGTTGCTATTGGTCGCGCCCGTCAGCTGAAAGGTGATCTGGTTATTGCCCAGCAGCGACAGCCCGGCACCCGCGCCACAGTTGACGTTGGCATTGGTGGTGGTGGAACTGACGGTGGTGTTAGCCACAAAGGTTGTGACTGAACCGAAACTGGCGGTCGATGCGGGCAGGGCGCAGGCGGCGTAGCCCAGCGACGGCAGTAAGAGTAGCAGGCCAGCCAGTATCACAGATTTCATCATGGTCGGTTTCCGGACGTAAAAGATTCAGCGGGAGAGGGGGCGCTGCCTGCGGCAGGGGCGGGCAGCGCACAGGTCAGGGGGCCGTAAGTTTTCAGCGCCTGCGGCTGACCGCTGGCGATGCGCAGTTCGGTTTCGCACTGGCGGCCATCGGGCGTCACCACCTGCATCGGGTTACTTGCGGTGAGATCTTCCATCCAGACGATGCCATCCCAGCCGACATACTCGGTGGGATGATCGGGACGCTGCACCAGGCTTGATACCGGCAGCGGCTGGCCCTGCGCATCGACCAGGATTACGCTGGCTGAGCGCAGTTTCTCCACCGGGAAGTTGAGCAGATAACCGCTCTGGCGTTTCACCGCAAAGCGCTGCTCAACCCGTGGCGTGGTCATATCTGCCGGCAGGTCGAGGGTGTCGATATCATATTTGGCCGGGTAGTAGCTGCTGATGGCGGGCACCAGCAGATAGCCCTGTTGATTGGTGCGTCCCATCGACTGATTCTCGTAGCGCACGTTAACATCGGGATAGTTGGTCTTCACCAGCACAAAGGCGTCGTTGATCTCGTTAGCGGCAAAGACGCTGTTGTCCATTAACACCAGCGCACCCGAGAGATCGGCCCACTGGGTGAGGTTATCATCATCGCCATAGAAGCCCGCCGAGGTATCAATCTGGTTGTTGCGATAGCGCAGACTGCCCTGACGATAATCGCCGCTGTCTCCGCTCTGATTCGCCCAGGAGGCATCCCAGGCGAACCCGCCGTCGCTGGGCATGGCGCGTGAGGCATAAACGCGCTGACTGTCGCGGCCACGCTGGTCGCGTTCGTTGCTGAGGGCCACGCTGCCCTGTTCGCCAAACGGGATCACCAGCGAAATCGCCCCGGTCCAGCTTTTCTCCTGCTGATCGCGGCTGGCCGAGACATACAGACTGCTGTTACCCCACAGGTTTTTACTCCATGAGAGGTTCCACAGCCGGGTGCGATCGCCCTGACCGTCGGTGATGTCGATGAAGGCAGCACCGACGCTGCCAAAGCGGTTCAGCGAGACGCTGGCGCTGTACTGAGCACTGCGGCGTGAGAGTGCGTAGCGGCTATCCGCCTGGCTACCGGCACGGCTGCCGACCAGCGCCAGATTGCCGAAGTCGCTGCTGCGCTGGGTCTGTTGAGTGCCGATGTTGAACCAGCGGTTATTGTACTGATATCCCCAGCTATATTGCCTGCCGCTCTCGCCATCGAGCTGACTTTGCGCCACCGCGCCGTTGACCACGCCCCAGCTGCCGACGCGCAGCTGACCACCCAGCCCGCCCATCGCCAGCGTTTCGCTGCCTTCGGCGTGGCTCTCCAGCGTCAGCCAGTCGGTCATACCGTAACGATAAGAGCCGCTGGCCGCTGCCTCACCATAATCGAAGTTCTTTATGCCATAGTTTTCGCGGATTGCCCCGGCAGAGAAGGCGTAGTCCGACAGCCCCGATTTCAGCAGGTTACTGGAGACGTAAAACGGCATGGTGGTGGTGACACGGCGGCCAACCGCATCGGTGGTAGTGATCACGGCATCACCTGCGCCGTTAACGAATGGCACATTGGTCATCGACCAGGGGCCAGGCTGCACGTTCGCCTGGCTGGAGCGATAGCCGTTGATAAAGAGATCGACGGTGGAAGGCACGGCGGCCTGACCGGAAAAAGCGGGCAGCGGATAGGTCACCAGATCGGGACGGACGCTGAAGTCGCGACCGACGCGGATGCCACCGAGCCGCACGCTGCTGGTCCAGGCCAGCGAGTCGGTGACCAGATCGCCGACTCGCCAGCTTACCGCCGCATTCTCATCTTCATTGCTCCACCAGGTGTCGTAGCGGATATAGCCATCATCCTGATAAGTCGTACTGCCTTCCAGCTGCTGTTGCCAGACGCCGTTAGTGGAGAAATGACCGGCATCACCAAACAGCCTTAGTTCGTTCCAGGCGGACAGGCGGGAGCCACTGTTATCCGTGCGGCTGGCGTAAAGATCATAATTAATCAGCGCGCCGCTGCTGGTACGGCCCGGATAGCGCGGTCCGTTCTTCGCCTCGCCAATCACCTGACCGGGTAGCCACTCAGGCGGTACGGTCAGCAGCAGACGCTGTCGCGCAGCGTCATACTCTACTTTGATGGGTTGCAGGCTGCTGACATCGACCTGCGGCTGCTGGCCCAGCTTATCCGCTGGCAGGCCGGCACGCTGCAAATCGCCACTGCGAATCCAGAAATGACCGTCGCGCTGCTCTGCCGGCACAATATTGCCGTTCTCCTGCTGGTTAATCACCAGCTCCAGCATATATTGCTGACCGTTGCTGCTGGTCTGCAGGCTGGGTGGCGGGGGCAGGGATGAGTAAGTCTCCGCCAGCACAGGATCCGGCGTAACAGCGTAAATGACGCTGGCCACGGCCAGCGCGCAGGGATGCAGGGAAAACGGTCTCATTCAGCGCTTACTTCTGGGCAGCGCTGCGCCACTGGCTCTTGTTAACCTCTGCGGTGAGTTCGCCGCTTACTGGCGAGGTGAGCGGCCAGCGGTGATAGCTGTCAGCCAGCACATAGCCGTATAAGCCTTCGCCCAGTTTGCGACCACCAATCGCCACATTGCTCAGCCGGGCGTGACCGCTGCCGCTGTTGGTTAACTGGAGCCAGCGCCTGCCGCCCTCGCTGACCTGTTGCCAGCGCAGAGCCGGGCGAGCGCTGTCTGTGTTCAGCCCGGTACCGTAAACAAACAGCGGCACCGAATAGCGCATCTGGAAGGTCAGCCCGGCCTGATTCTCGCCGGGATTACGCGGGGTCGGGATCTCATCCAGCACCACCCGATAGGCCAGCTCTTTACCGGCCGCAGGCGGCGTCTGTTTAATCAGCCTGACCAGCTGTTTCTGGCCTGGCTCCATCCGCACCATTGGCGGGCTGGCGACCACCTGCTGCTGAGTCTGATACTGCTCCTGGCCATTGTTCTGCTGCCAGCTGAAGACGCGGATCTGCATCATGGTGGTGCTGTTACCGCGATTCTCCAGCCAGAGTTCGCTGGCTTTCTCTTCAGGATTAATGGCGGGATCGATGGGCCAGATCATGACCGAATTCGCGGCGAAGGCCGGGGAGAGCAGGGTGGAACTTAGCAGCAGCAACAGGGCGCGCAGTGGCTTCATGATCATATCCTTGTTTTCTATCACCTCACCAGCTCAGGGTGACGGTCAGCGTGTCGGTATAAACGCCGGCGCGCGCAGTGCCGGGCAGTTGTAGCTGACCGTAGATCGGCAGCGTAATGTTATTGGCATTGCTATAACTCAGCGGCACCGCCTGGTTCACCGGGATCACCGTGGTGCGGCTGGCGTTGCTAAAGAGCGTGTAGGGAACGGTGTTGCTGAAATTGGGCAGCTTCAGGTTACGGGTCGTGGTGAAATTGTTGCCCTGATTAATGCTCATGCTCAGCGTTGTGCCCGGTGTACAGGCGAGATTAATTGAGGTGCTCTGCAGATAGCTGGCGTTGACGGTACTCGCCGCCACGCCAGACTGCGTGCCGAAATTAAGCGTGCCAAAGACGCCGGTATTGGTACCGGATATCACGCAGCCTGCCACAATCGACGCGGTAACCTGGAAGGTGCTGGTTGGCAGACTCCAGGCGCTGATACTCCCTGTCAGCAGGGGCAGACCGCATGCGATCGTCAGGCAGGATCGCCAGAGAACCAACCGTATTTACCTGCGACAGCAGTTAATAGTTCACGGCAACGTTAATCGTGTCGGTATAGGTTCCGGCAGGGATCAGGGGATTGAAGCCGCCGCCGACCACCCGGCCATAGATGGCGTAGTTGGTCCCCAGCGTCGGATCGGTGGTACCGCTGGCGGCGATAGGCGTATTGTTGGCGATCGCCGTGGTAAAGGAGGCATCACTGTAGAGGGTATAGGCGATGCCCTGCGCATTATCCGATCCCAGTACCAGATAACGCGGCGATGCAGAGGCGGTGCCGTAGATGGTCGCCGGTGCAGTATTGCTGCTGGTGACCACCACGTTGTAATCCTGACCAGTGGTGCAGCGCACAAAAATACCGTTACCAGCCGCACCGACCAGTGTGGCGTTCAGGGTATCGAAAGTGGCTGCGCTGCTACCAAAGTTCAGGGTACCGAAGTTAACGCCCGCCGTAGCCGACTGGCCGTTCACCAGACAACCGGTGGTCAGGGTTAACGTGGCATTGATGGTTCCCGAGGTCGTCGCCGCCTGGGTTAATGACGGAATAGCGACAGTTAATCCTGCAGCGGCAAACAGAAAAAGCTTGAGTTTCATAATATTTCCTTACGGATTATCCAGAGTCAGTGCTTTTTCACCCGGTGTTTATTAACGATTCAACCCAAAATAAAGGAAATAAAATAACAAGGTAGGCAGTGCCGCTATCTTAAGAAAAATCTTAGACTTAAGAATGCTGATTTATATCAGTTTTACTTACTATAGATCAGTTAAAGCGTTACGCGAAGCCTTGCTATTTATTTTTGATTAATCAAAACGTCACTCCGGCCGATAACCCAGTAACAGCAAGGCGCGAAGACGAGGCGATAAAAAAAAATCCTTTGTTTTTTCGGTATCTGGCATGCTTTCTGCTTCGGTGATATGTTCCTGTACCAATCAGACATAATAACGGTTTACCAGCTTGCTCTGCGGGCGGTTAATAAGATGCAGGTTATAAATGGCCAGCGTCGGCGGGCGCGTTTTGCCTGGCCTTCAGGACCACAAAATACCGAAATTTAATCACTTTCACCCATCGGGTGTTTTCAGATCACTTATCAGACTGTACACAGCACCCGTTTCTCCGCGGGTGGTGAGGAGTTGCACATGTTGCCTGTCACCTGGGATAGCGTCCTGATCTGCGTTTCGCTGATCGTGGTGTTCATTGCCTCTTTTACAGCCCTGGATACTGCCGGACGGGTAGCGGTATCCCGTGGCTGGAGCGCCCGGTTCTGGCTGTTGGTGGGCGGCATCGCAATGGGGATTGGCGTCTGGGCAATGCACTTTATCGGGATGCTGGCGATGATGATGCCGATGATGATGCGCTATGACACGCGACTGACGATCCTCTCGCTGCTGGTGGCGATCCTGGCGTCTGTGCTGGCTTTTGGCCAGACGGTGGGTGGCCTGCATCTCACCCGCCAGCGGCTGCTGCGCGGCACGCTGATCCTGGGCGCGGGTGTGGTGGTCATGCACTATCTTGGTATGTATGCCCTGCTGATTGAACCGCAACCGGAGTGGAATGCGCTGCTGGTGGCGCTCTCTGTGCTGATTGCGTTTGCGGCCTCTGGCCTGGCGCTGTGGCTGGCCTTTCATCTGCGCCAGGGCGATCATCATCTGATGCTGATGCGCGGGCTGGCCTCTCTGGTCATGGGCATCGCCATCGCCGGTATGCACTATGTGGGTATGGCGGCAGCAGAGTTCAGCCACAGCAGTATGATGCAGCCGCACGGCGTCAGTAATGCGGGCCTGGCGGTGTGGGTGACGCTTATTACCCTGACTATTCTGGGTGTCACTCTGCTGAGTTCGATGCTGGATGCGCAGCTGCGTGCCGCGCGTCTGGCGACCCGCCTCAATCGCGCTAACCAGGAATTGCGTCAGCTGGCGATGCATGACAACCTGACCACGCTGCCCAATCGTGTAATGCTGGAGCAGCAGCTCGATCTCGCCATTAAACAGGCGATGCTTAATGAGCATCGCTTTGCCGTGATCTATATGGATCTCGATGGCTTTAAAGCGGTCAATGACACATGGGGACATCACGTCGGTGACCGGTTGCTGGTGGCAGTGGCGGAACGGCTTTGTAACCAGCTCAGCAACACGATGCTGCTGGTGCGTCTGGGAGGCGATGAATTTGTGCTGATGGCTGAGTGCGATATCAGCGCAGCCCGCCAGCTGGCGCAAAAACTGGTTAAAGTTATCAGTTCGCCGTTTGAACTTGACCGCTATGTGCTGCACGTTTCACTCAGCGCGGGCATTGCGATCTTTCCGCTGCACGGTCGCAACCGGCAGGAGCTATTGTTTAATGCTGATGCGGCGATGTATCACACCAAACACAGCGGACGAAACGGCTGGTGCCTGTTTGAACCAGCCATGAGCGCCGCGACGCAGCATCAGCTGGAGCTGGCGAACGATCTGTGGGAGGCGATAGAGCGCGAGCAGATGCGGCTATTCTATCAGCCGAAATTCTGTTCAGGCGGCACCAGGTTAATGGGATTCGAAGCGTTGTTGCGCTGGCAGCATCCGCAGCGCGGTTTACTGACGCCTGAGCTGTTTCTGCCGCGCGCCGAAAAAACCGGTCAGATTATTGCGCTGGGGAACTGGGTGATCGGGGAGGCCTGTAGTCAGCTCAGGCTATGGCACAACCAGGGCCACAGTGACTGGACAGTATCGGTGAATCTCTCCGCGTTGCAGTTTCACCAGCGTGATTTGCTGACTATCCTGACGCAGACCCTGGCGCGTAACCAGCTGCCAGGCAGCGCGCTGATGCTGGAGATCACTGAAGCGATTGCCATGCGCGATCCCGCTTTCAGCCAGCAGCGCATTCGTGAATTGCAGCAGGCGGGTGTCAGTGTCGCGATTGATAACTTCGGCATCGGTTATGCCAACCTGCTGCATCTCAAAGATCTGGATGCCAGTGAACTCAAAATTGATCGCAGCTTTATCAACTGCCTGCGGCCCGGCAGTGAAGATGCGACCGTAGTCAGCGCCATGCTGACCCTGGCGCAGAGCCTCAATCTGCGCATGGTGGCGGAAGGGGTGGAGACTGAAGAGCAGCAGCATTTGCTCACCAGCTTAGGCTTTGATGCGTTGCAGGGGTATCTGCTGGGCAAGCCAACGCCAGCGGACCGGGTTGAGGCGCTGAGTTTTCCCTCACTGCGACAGCCGGTGGCGTCACTGTCCGGCTGATAGCGCTGACAGCAACGATAGATTTCATCACTCAGAATGAGTGGAAGGATGCAGGGTTCGCGGCTCATTAACCGCCGGGCTGTGCCGATAACTAAGAGAATAATTTTAAAACCCTCTGCCCAACCACAAGCTCTGCTTTCGCGGGAATGCACTATGTTAGCGACCTCATACGACTCTTTTATCGTCATCGTCTCCGTTCTTGTCGCGATGCTGGCTTCGTTTACCGCCTTAGATATGGCGGGACGGGTGGTGCATTCAACCGGCAAAGTTGCGCTGGTCTGGCTGTTCGGCGGCGGTTTTTCCATGGGCATCGGCATCTGGGCGATGCACTTTATCGGCATGCTGTCGATGAACATGGAGATGGTCATGAGCTACAACGCCGGGCTCACCGCCTTTTCTGCGGCCATCGCGGTGTGTGCATCGATATTTGCGCTGTGGCTGGTCTGCAGTGGCGATCTGCCTTTGCCGCGCCTGGCGGGCGGCGCGCTGATCCTCGGCAGCGGCGTAGTCGCGATGCACTACACCGGCATGGCGGCGCTGATGTTCTCCCCCGGTATCGTCTGGAAATGGGGCTGGGTGGCGCTGTCGGTGGCGATCGCCCTGGCCGCCTCTGGCACCGCGCTGTGGCTGGCGTTTAACCTGCGGGAAGGACAGACCAGCCGGGTCACCCTGCTGCGCATTGGCGCATCGGTGGTGATGGGCTGTGCTATTGCCGGCATGCACTACACCGGCATGATGGCGGCAGAGTTTCCCGTCCACAGTCATCCGGTCGGGCAGGGCGTCAACAGCAACTGGCTGGCGATTCTGGTCACGGTGGTCACTATTTCGATTCTGGGCATTACCTTGCTGGTGTCGATGCTGGATGCGCGGATGCAGGCGCGTACCTCGATTCTCGCCAGTTCGCTGGCTGAAGCTAATCGCGAGCTGGCACAGCTGGCGCTGCACGACAACCTGACGCGGCTGCCCAACCGCATCCTGCTGGAGGATCGGCTGGAGCAGGCGATCAACAAAGCGAACCGTGAGCAGAGGCAGTTTGCCCTGATGTTTATGGACCTCGATGGGTTTAAGGCGGTCAACGACGCGTTCGGGCACCACATTGGCGACAGTCTGCTGGTCGGCGTGACCGAGCGCATGAGCGAGCAGATGACCGGCTACTTTACGCTGGCGCGGCTCGGCGGGGATGAGTTTGTGCTGCTGGTGGAGATCGACGATCCCAATGATGCGGCGGCCATCGCCGATAAACTAGTCAAAGCGGTGGATCGTCCGTTTGATATCTCACGCTATGAGCTGGTGGTATCGCTGAGTCTTGGCATCGCGGTCTATCCCGGCGATGGCGTGGATGAGCGCGAACTGATGTTCAACGCCGATGCGGCGATGTACCACACCAAAAATAATGGCCGTAACGGCTACACCTTCTTTCAGCCTTCTATGAACATTCAGGCCCAGAGCCAGCTTCAACTGAATAACGATCTCTGGCAGGCGCTGGATCATGATGAACTGCGCCTGTTCTATCAGCCAAAATATTGCGCGCCGAGCGGTCCGATTCTCGGTTTTGAGGCGCTGCTGCGCTGGCAGCATCCGCAGCGCGGCCTGCTGTCGCCCGATAAATTTCTGCCAATGGCAGAAAAGACCGGAATGATTGTCAATATCGGCAACTGGGTAATCCATGAAGCCTGTCGCCAGCTGCGCCAGTGGCATCTGCAGGGCCATCCGCACTGGTCGGTGGCGGTGAACCTGTCGGCGTTGCAGTTTGAGCAATCGAATCTGGTGAAGACGGTGGTGGATGCGCTGGAAAAACATCAGATTCCGGCCGAACTTCTGACGCTGGAGGTGACGGAAACCACCGCGATGCGCGATCCCGATGAGAGCGTGCGTATTCTGACTGAGCTGACCCAGCTCGGGGTGAAAGCTTCAATTGATGACTTTGGCACTGGCTACTCCAGCCTGCTCTATCTGAAACGGCTACCGGCCAGTGAACTCAAGATTGACCGGGCCTTTGTGAATGAGCTGCAGCATCACACAGAAGATGCCACCATCGTGTCGGCGATAGTGGCGTTGGCGCAGTCGCTGCAATTAAAAGTGGTGGCCGAAGGCGTTGAAACCGCTGAGCAGCAGGCCTTCCTGACCAGCCTGGGCTGTAATACGCTGCAGGGCTATCTGCTGGGCAAGCCGGTTCCCCCGGAGCGGGTGCCGGAGCTGGCTGATTATGTGGTGGCAGAAATTGAAGAGGTGATTGCGGAAGTGAGTCTTAATGCCGAAGCCGAAGCCGAAGCCGAAGCCGAAGCCGGGCAGCCGCTGACGCCGCAGGTCGCTGTGATCTGACCTGCCTGAAGCCGTGAAGAATCAGCGCAATCGGATAAAGCGATTCGCGCCGCCTGTCATTGGTCGCCGTGCGTGGTAAAGTCTCGCGGTCAGACTATTCACGGTCAAACAAGGAGAGGTCACCCGTGGCGAAATACCAGCGATTGATGGATGAGATTCAGCAGCAGATAGAGGCCGGCATCTGGCTGCCGGGCACCCGTCTGCCGTCATTGCGTCAGCAGGTCGCGCAGCAGGGCGTCAGCCTGATGACGGTGCTGCATGCCTATGAGTTGCTGGAGAGTCAGGGCTGGATCGTCTCCCGTCCACAGTCGGGTTACTACGTTGCACCGCGTGCCTTAGCACCCGCGCCGCTGAGCGTGGCGATCAGTGAACAGGTCGATATCAACGACTTTGTGTTTGATGTGCTGCAGGCCACGCGCGATCCGGCCATCGTGCCGTTTGGCTCCGCCTTTCCCGATCCCGCACTCTTTCCGCAGCGCCAGCTGATGCGCTCGCTGGCTAACGTCTCTCATCATCTGACCCCAACCGATGCGCTGCACAATCTGCCGCCTGGCAACGCCACACTGCGACAGCTGCTGGCGCAGCGCTATGCGCGTCAGGGCATCACCCTGTCGCCGGATGAAATTGTCATCACCAGCGGGGCGCTGGAAGCGCTGAACCTCAGTCTGCAATCTCTGACCGAGCCGGGCGATTATGTGGTGATTGAACAGCCGAGTTTTTATGGCGCGCTGCAGGCGATAGAGCGGCTTAAGCTCAAGGCGCTGGCGATTCCGGTCGACGCCAGAAATGGCATCGACCTCGTCCAGCTGGAGGAGGCCCTGCAGCGTTGGCCGGTGAAAGCCTGCTGGCTGATGACCACCCTGCAGAATCCACTGAGCGTAACCTTAACGCCGGAACGCAAACAGCAGCTGGTCGCACTGCTGGCGCGTTATCAGGTGCCGATGATTGAAGATGATGTCTATGCCGAACTCTGGGCGGGTGATGCGCCGCCGCTGCCGGCGAAAGCCTGGGATCGCCAGGGGAACGTGCTGCACTGCGGCTCATTTTCAAAGTCGCTGGTGGCAGGATTCCGGGTCGGCTGGGTCGCGGCGGGGCAGCATGCGCAGCGTATTCAGCGGCTGCAACTGATGAGCACGCTCTCTACCAGTGCGCCGATGCAGCTGGCGCTGGCCGATTTTCTTGCCACGCGGCGTTACGACACCCATCTGAAGCGGCTGCGACAGATTCTGGCGAAGCGACAGCAGATGGTGCGCCAGGCGTTAATGAAGGTGCTGCCGCCGCAGGCCACGTTCAGCGAAGCGCGCGGCGGCTATTTTCTCTGGGTGACGCTGCCAGAAAGCATCAATACGACCCGGCTCTATCAGCGGGCGCTGGCTCAGGGGATCAGTATTGCACCGGGGCAGCTATTTTCGGCAGGTGAGCAGTTCAGGCACTGCTTCAGGTTAAATACCGCCTGGCCGTGGGATAGTCGGGCCGAGGCGGCAATCGTGAAGCTGGGTCAGCTGATGGCGGAAGGGCAGGCGGATTAAACCCGCGCCGCTTCCTGATGGCCCCAGGTCAGGTAGTAGACATCATAGAAGTCCACTTCCCCTTTTTGCGTCAGCAGACGCTGGATACCGCTCTTCACGCGTTCTGGTGTCTCAGGCAGTGACAGAATGCGTGAGATTGCCTGTTCGCGCACCGGCTGAATGTAATACCACTCGCCGTTGTAGCAAACGCGCAGATCGAGGGCATCGATATCTTCAAAGCGATATTTCGGGTTGATATCCAGCAGCATCAGCACACTCATCACCAGCACAAACACGGTGGCAAACCAGAAGGCGGGCCAGCCGAGCATCTCGGTGGTGAAAATCAGCGCCACGCACAGGCCGTAGCAGAGATACATTACTGCCCAGAGACCAGGGTGGTTCTTCAGAAACGAGAGGCTGAAACGCGGCAAATTGTCGCGACGTTCTTCGCGGTTAAGCAGGGCGATCTCGTCAATCAGGATTTGTTTAATAGCGTCCATTTGTTACCTCACTGTCATCTGTTAGCTATTACAACAGATAACAGTCAAGCATATCAGAAACAGATCTGTGCTTTTTTTATATAACAGTTTATACGACAGTGACCGGGGCGTCGGGCTGCTGCGCCTCTGTGACGTTCCGCCTGACATTTTGCAACACTTTGCCGCAGTAAGAACCGCTATCCGCCGTCGCGCAGGCACACTCCGACCCTATAGTTAACGACACATTTGGCTTTAGTCAGCAATATCAGTCAATTATCTCAATTGTGTCGTCTGGCGCACATTGCATTGTGCCGCGGGTTTGCCACACTTAGAAAAACATCGGAGAACCTGTATGCGTGCCTCATCCTCCAGTCTGCTATTAATGATGTCCTTTGCCGCTGGCACCTTCTCGGCCGGGGCCTCTGACAATCCTCAGCATCTGATGCTTGCCAGCCCGTCGGGCGGTGTACCCAATAACCCGTTACCTCTGATTATCTGGCCGCGCGTGGTGCCGGAAGAGGAGGAGATCGCCGCGTGGTTTGAGAAAACCTTTGAGGAGAACGGCTGGCCTCCCGCCTGGCGCTATCCGATCTTCCCATACACCCATTATCATCCTAATACCCATGAACTGCTGGGCGTCGCTGAAGGCTGGGCGGAAGTGCTGTTTGGCGGCGACAGTGGCCGCATGGTGACCCTGCGCGCAGGCGATGCGGTCCTGATTCCGGCGGGTGTCGGCCATCGGCAGGTCAGCGCCAGCGAAGATTTTATGGTGATAGGCGCCTATCCGCACGGGATGTCGCCGGAGACGCTGCGCGATGAGCCCGCGAAGCTAAAAATGGCCCAGGAGCAGGTAAAAAAAGTGCCGTTGCCGACGCAGGATCCCTTTACCGGCAAAGAGGGCGCATTAACCGAGATCTGGCAGCCGATTGCGGCGCTCACCGCCCAGCAGTAAGCCACGGGGCGAGCACGCCCCGATGCCGCTTCGCCAGCCCGGCTTTCGCGTCCCGTAAGCCTGGCTGTCACCGGGCTGTCATCAAACTGTCGTAGCGTTTTGCCCAGCATGTTAACGGCAAAGGCAGAGTAAGATGGCGGCAATATCGTTAACCGGACTGAGCAAAGCGTTCGGCGCACAGCCGGTACTGGACGCGATTTCGTTACAGATTAACCAGGGCGAGTTTGTCGCCGTTCTTGGGCCTTCTGGCTGCGGCAAAACCACCCTGCTGCGCCTGCTGGCCGGCTTTGAAACGCTCGACAGCGGTGAAATCCACATCGGTGAACGTCAGGTTGCCGCAGACGGGCTGCACCTGCCGCCGGAAGCCCGCGAGCTCGGCGTGGTGTTCCAGAACTACGCTTTGTGGCCGCATATGACGGTCGCGGAGAACGTCGGCTACAGCCTGAAGGTGAACGGTGTGGCGCGCGCAGAACGCGAACTGCGCACCACCCAGGCCCTGACGCTGGTCGGGCTGGATCGCTTCGCCGACCGCCGACCCGCCGATCTCTCCGGCGGTCAGCGCCAGCGCGTGGCGCTGGCTCGCTGCCTGGTGGCACGGCCGACGCTGGTGCTGCTGGATGAGCCGCTGGCTAACCTCGATGTCCATCTGCGCGCCACCATGGAAGAGGAGTTCCGCCGCTTCCATCGCCACAGTGGCGCCACCTTACTCTATATCACCCACGATCAACGCGAAGCGATGGCACTGGCCGACCGCATCGTGGTGCTCGAACACGGCAGAGTAATGCAGTTCGCCAGCCCGCAAACCCTGTGGCGCGAACCGGCTAATGAGATGGTGGCGACCTTTATTGATGAGGGGCGGGTGCTGCCGGTCAGCGACATTGAGCCGCTCGATCCGGGTCAGGCAACCGCCACGCTCTGCGGGCTGCGGGTTTTGCTGCGCTGCTCGCCTCACCAGCGCCCGCTGCCGCACGGCAAAGCCAGCTTCCACAGCGTCAGTTTTCACCTCGCCACTGAGGGAGAGCGGCAGTTTGCCGCCCGCGTTGAGCGCATTATCTTTCGCGGTGGCTACCATCAGATCAACCTTCGACCGCTTAATCAACCGGATGTCAGCCTGTCGCTGACGCTTAATGATGCTGCATTACTGGCGGTGGATGACACCGTCGGCGTCGCCGTCGATGACGGCTGGATTCTTCCTGCATAAAGGGTTTCAGAAACCATGAAAACGGCTTTTCGTACTCCGCTTCACGCGCTGTTGTTGCTCTCGGGCCTCGCGGCCTCAACCCTGTTGCAGGCGGCCGACGCGCCCGGCGGCAAGCTGGTGGTTTACACGTCGCAGGCACCTGAAATTGCGCAACAGACCATCGATGCGTTTAAGGCCGCGTATCCGGCGGTGGAGGTGGAGTGGACCCGCAACGGCACCACTCAACTGATGAACGTGCTGCGCACTGAGATGATGAGCGGCCAGGTCAAACCCGATGTGCTGCTGGTGGCCGACGCGATCAATCTGGGCGCGCTCAAGAAAGAGGGGCAGCTCTATTCATATCCGGCCGCCCCGGTCAGCCACCTGAAGCCTGCCTATTACGATGTGGATAAAACCTTTTTCGGCACCAAAATTATCGCCACGGTGATCGCCTATAACACCCAGCGTGCGAAGCCAGTCAGTAGCTGGAAAGCGCTGGCAGTAGAAGAAAACAGAGGCCAGATTGCGGTCCCCAGTCCCCTCTATTCCGGTGCGGCGCTCTATAAGCTGCATACCGATATCCATACCCCGTCGATTGGCTGGGCGTTCTATCAGCAACTGGCCGCCATCGGCATTGCGCCACAGGGCGGCAATGGACCGGCGCTGAAAGCGGTTGCCAGCGGCATGGATAAGTATGGCGTGATCACGGATGCCGATATTATCCGCGCCAAAAAGCAGGGATCGCCCATCGATCTGGTCTATCCGCAGGAGGGCGTCTCCTATGTGACCGAGCCGGTGGCGATCATGAAGTCGGCGCATAATCTGCTGGCCGCCAAAGCCTTTGTTGATTTCATGCTGTCGGAAGCAGGACAGCAGCTGGTGGCGAAGCAGGGCAACCGGCCGGTCGATGCCCGCGTGGCGGCACCCGGTGGCTTTGCGCCGATTGAGCAAATCACGCTGCTGACGCCGGATGTGGCACAAGCGGTGGCCGAGGATGCTCAGGTCCGCGAAACCTTTACTGAACTGTTTGGCGGCTGATCGTGAGCGTGCTGGGCAACGAATGGCGAAGAGGCCAGGCCGCCAGGCATCGCAGATGGCGGGCGGAACCGCTGGTGCTGGGCATACTGGTGTTGGTGATCGGCCTGCTGTCGGTGGCACCTTTTGCCCGGCTGATGGGAACCGCGCTGGCACCGGATGGCATACTGGATAGCGATCGCCTGCTGAGATTGCTGACCAGCCGGCGGGTGCTCAGTGCCACGCTGAATACCCTGGCGATCGGCATCAGCGCGACGTTGCTGTCGCTGCTGCTGGGAACGGTGGCCGCCTGGCTGGTGGCGCTCACCGATTTGCGTGCCAAAGCGGCCTGGGTATTCGCCTTTATCCTGCCGCTGATGATCCCGCCGCAGGTGACTGCGCTGGCCTGGGTACAGGCGCTGGCACCGGGCAGTCTGCTGGCCACAGCGGTGAATGCGCTGGGCGGGACATGGCTGGCACCCGGTCAGCAACCGCTCTATTCCGCGACCGGCATGGTACTGCTGCTGGGTCTGCACAATGCGCCGCTGGTGTTCCTCACGGTGCGGGCTGGCCTGCGTCGACTCCCCGCCGAACTGGTGGAGGCGGCCCGCATCAGCGGCGCATCACCCCGGCAGATTCTGTTCACGGTGATCCTGCCGCTGGCGCGCCCCGCGATCTTCGCCGGGGCGGCGCTGGCGTTTGTCGCTGCGGTCGGGAATTTCGGTATCCAGGCGATGCTGGGTATTCCGGCGCGGGTGCCGACGCTGATTACGCTGGTTTATCAGCAGCTCAATACCCTCGGCCCCGGTGCGCTGCCCAATACCGCCGTCTACTCGATGCTGATTGCGCTGATCACCCTCGCCGGGATGCTGATTAGCGGCTGGCTGGGCGGACGACGCGATGTCCGGGTCAGCGGATCGCCACGACCCTGGCACCAGCCGCTGCGGCGCGCGCGACTGCCGGGCGAAATCATCGCCTGGCTGTGGATGGTGATCACCTTGCTGCTGCCGCTCAGCGCCTTGCTGACCACCGCCTTAACCCGCGGTTTCGGTCAGGCTCTGAACTGGCAAACCCTGACGATGGAGAATTTTCAGCAGGCGCTGTGGGGCTATCCGGCGATACGGCAGGCGTTCTTTACCAGCCTGTGGCTCACCGGCCTGACGGCGCTGCTGCTCAGCGTCATGGCACTGTTCCTGGCTTTCTTTCTCAGCTGGCATCGTACCCGGCTGGTGCGGGGGCTGGGATTCGCCAGCGAGCTGACCTATGCGCTGCCCGGCATTGTCACCGGCGTCGCAGCGATGCTGTTTTTCCTGCGGCCGCTGCCGCTGCTGGGATTTTCCCTTTACGGAACGGTGTGGATTATTCTCGCGGCCTATCTGGCCAATTTCCTGGCGCTGGTGTTAAGGCCGACGCTGGCCGGGTTCGCGCAAATCGAACCGTCACTGGATGAGGCGGCGCGCTTATGCGGCGCGGGTCTGATGCGGCGGATGACTGACATCCTGCTGCCGCTGGCGGCGCCTTCTGTGCTGGCCGGTGCGCTGCTGGTGTTCCTCACCGCGCTGAATGAAATACAGGTTTCAGTGCTGCTGGTTACCGCGCAAACCCAGACGCTTGGCCCGACCATTATTTTCCTGGATGAAGGCGGATCGGCGCCGCTGGCGGCGGCGGTCGGATGCCTGATGATTGGGATCGTGCTGGGCTTAATGCTGCTGGCTTCACGGCTGACGCGCCGTCTGCCGCAGGGAGTCCTGCCATGGCAAGCCTGACGGTGATCAGTGGCGTCGGCGGAAAACTGCCGGCCGCTTTCCTGCTGGAGATAGAGGGATATCGTCTGTTATGGGATTTAGGTGCCGGGCCGGAGCCGGGCGTCCGGCCCGCAATGGACGCCATCGGCCAGGTCGATGCGCTCTGCCTGACCCATTCCCATGTGGATCACGCGGCGGCGCTGGATAGCTGGGCCGACATCGGTTCACCGCCGGTCTATGCCAGTGAGATTACCTGGCAGCAGCTGGGCGAGGCTGGCGTTCCGGCTCAGGCGCGACGCATCCTGCCATTGCGCGGCCAGTGCGCGCTGGGGCCGCTGAATCTCTTTACCGGTCGCAGCGGGCATTCGCCGGGATCGATCTGGTTCCATCTGCCGATTGCGGGTGGCATCACCTATATGGGCGACTGGAGTCGCGAATCGCTGCTGTTGCCGTTTGATTGCCCGCCACGCGCACGGCTGTTGATTACCGATGGTTCCTATGGCGACCGCAATCAGCGACTGGCGCAGCAGATCGACGCGCTGGCCCTGGTGGCACAAGGGGGCGCCGTGGTCACCGCGCCGCTGCACGGGCGCGGCCCTGAGATGGCGCTGCAGCTCAGCGCTCGCGGGCTGCCGGTAGTGATGTGTCCCCAGGTGCGCGAAGAGGTGGCGCAGTTGCTGGCGCTCAACAGCCTGCCCGCCGCGGCGATGCTGGCGCTGGCCCGGTTATTGCGCGTCGCAACACCCGACCACTGGCGACCGGATACGGTAATTGTCGCGGCGGATGCGGTGGCTGACAGCGGGCTGGCGGCGCAGCTCAGCCATCAGCCCGACTTTCGTCTGATCTTCAGCAGTCACGTTTCCAGCGGCACCCGTGCCTTTGAGATGCTGCAATCCGGCATGGCACGCTGGCTGCCGTGGAATGTGCATCCGCCGCTCGACGATCAGCTGGCGCTGATCAGACAGACGGCGGCCCAGAAAGTGATCCCGGCGTTTGTCGCGCCGCAAGAGTGCCAGCAGCTGATGAGCCAAAGTCCGGCAATGCTCTGCTGGCAGCACCGTTATTCGCTCTCCTCGCGCTGGGAGCGGGTCGCCTGACGCGCCGCCACCGCGGAGTCATTGAACATTTACTCGCCGCTGCCGATAAACCCCTTATAAACACTGATTAATCTTCTTAATGCGCTTGTCATCTCAGCTCTTTTCGGCTGTAGTCTGCGCACGCTATTAAGAACATTCCTAAGCCGTCATCCGGCTACAGAGCAGCAGGCTAATCACAATGGATAATAACTCTGAGGTCATCTATCGCATGCTGGTACAAAGCGTGAATGATTACGCCATCACTATGCTAAAACCTGACGGTATCATCGGCAGCTGGAATCAGGGTGCTCAGCGCACGATAGGCTATACGCCAGACGAGATGATTGGCTGCAGCTTCGCTCTGTTGTATAGCGAAGAAGATCGCCGCCGGGGCCTGCCGCAGCGTGGGCTGGATATGGCTGCGACTGCCGGACACCATGAAAGCGAAGGCTGGCGCTATCGCAAAGATGGCAGTGCTTTCTGGGCACACGAGACGATCGACCCGATACGCAATGACGCCGGTCTGCTGGTGGGATACGCCTGTATTACCCGCGACTGCACTCAGCAGCAGGAGCAGCAGCGCAAAGAGCGGGAGCAGGAGATGCGCTTCCGCCTGCTGGTGGAGGGCGTTACCGATTACGCTATCTATATGCTCGATCATGACGGCAACGTGGTGAACTGGAATGCCGGGGCACAGCGCGCCAAAGGCTATGTGGCGGAAGAGATTGTCGGCCAGCATTTTTCCCGCTTCTACAGCGCCCAGGATCGCCTGAACCGTGTCCCGGAGCAGAACCTGCAAACCGCTTATCGCACCGGCCGCTTTGAAGATGAGGGCTGGCGCTACCGCAAAGATGGCAGCGCCTTCTGGGCGCATGTGGTGATCGACACGATCCGCGACGATCAGGGCAAGCTGCTGGGCTACGCTAAAATCACCCGCGACTGCACCGAACAGCAGCGCGTCCGCAGTCAGCAACGGGAGCAGGAGCAACGTTTCCGTCTGCTGGTAGAAGGAGTCACCGATTACGCCATCTATATGCTCGATGTCGACGGCGTGGTGGTGAACTGGAATGCCGGTGCGCAGCGTGCCAAAGGGTACAAAGCGGATGAAGTGGTGGGTCAGCACTTCTCGCTGTTTTACAGTTCCCAGGAGCGGCTGAACCGCATCCCGGAAGCGAATCTCGGTATCGCGCTTAAGACCGGCCGTTTTGAAGATGAGGGCTGGCGCTACCGCAAAGATGGCAGCGCCTTCTGGGCGCATGTGGTCATCGACGCGATCCACGATGATGACGGTAAGCTGGTCGGCTTCGCTAAGATCACCCGCGACCGCACGGAACGCCGTGAGCAGGAGCAGCAGGTGCTGCGCGCCAGGGATCTGGCTGAAGCCCAGAGCACCCAGAAAACCGCGCTCTCTAAATTCCTGGATAACATCATCGCCAATATTCCCTCCTGCGTGATCGTTGAAGATGCGATCACCCGCGAGATCCTGCTGGTTAACGACCGCACTCAGCAGCTGTTCGGCCTGTCGAAATCGCTGATCGTCAACAAGCGCCCGCATGAATGTATGTCGCCCGAACTCAGCGATTACTTTAATAATCTGGCGGATGTTGCGCTGCGCAGTGAGGGTATGCATGAACGTGAGCAGTTGCTGATGACCGCCAGCGGCGAACGCATTCTGCATACCCGCGCCACCGCGATTAACGGTCAGGATGCGCGACGTAACTACCTGATGCTGCTGGTGGAAGATGTCACTGACCAGCGCGCCGCTGATGCCCGTATTCACCATATGGCGCACCACGACAATCTCACCAGCCTGCCGAACCGCATTCTGTTCCGCCAGCGTCTGAGTGAAGCCTTGCGCACTGCCGGTCAGATACAGCGTCAGACTGCCGCGCTCTGCCTTGATCTCGATAACTTTAAAAATGTGAACGATGCGCTGGGCCACCAGATTGGCGACGAGTTGCTGCGCAGTGTGGCTAAGCGTCTGCGTAACGCGCTGCGTGACCAGGATACTCTGGCGCGTATCGGAGGCGATGAGTTCGCCATCGTGCTGCCTTCGGTGGCCAGTAATGAAGAGGCGAGCATTGTGGCGCAGCGCCTGATCGAGGCGATTCGCCCGCCGGTTAACGTTGAAGGCCATAATCTGTCGGTCGGGCTCAGCGTGGGTATTGCGCTCAGCACCACCATCACCAATACGCCGGAGCAGCTGCTGCGCTGTGCGGACATGGCGCTGTATGAAGCCAAACGCAACGGTCGCAACCGTTATGAGCATTTCACGCTGGAGATGGACGATGTGGCGCGCAGTCGACGCCTGATTGAAAACGATCTGCGCGATGCGATTAGCGGCGGGCATCTGCGGCTCTACTATCAGCCCATCACCAACGGCGATAACCGTACCATCATTGGCTATGAGGCGCTGATGCGCTGGCATCATCCGGTTCGCGGGCTGATCATGCCCAACGACTTCATCCCGATCGCTGAAGAGACCGGCCTGATTCATATGCTGGGGGCGTTTGCACTCTACGAAGCCTGTCGCGAAGCGGCGAGCTGGGAAGGGGAGCAGTCGGTCTCGGTCAACCTCTCACCGCTGCAGTTTAAAAACAGCTCGCTGGTGCCGGTGGTGGAAGGTGCGCTGAAAGAGTCGGGTCTCGATCCGGCGCGGCTGGAGGTTGAGATCACCGAATCGGTGCTGCTGGATGATTCGCTGGGTAATATCCGTACCCTGCAAAATCTCAAGGCGCTGGGCGTGCAGATTGCGCTGGATGATTTCGGCACCGGCTATTCGTCGCTGAGCTATCTGCGATCTTTCCCGTTCGACAAAATCAAAATCGACAAATCCTTTATCAATGATATGGGTGACAGCCGCGAGGCGCTGGCGATTATCCGCGCCATCACCGGCATGAGTCGCAGTCTGGATATCCAGATTACTGCCGAAGGGGTGGAGAGCGATGAGCAGTTCGCTAAGCTGCGCGATGAGGGCTGTACCCTGTTCCAGGGCTTCCTGTTCGGACGGCCTCAGCCGTCGGAACTGCGGCTGAAAACGCTGGGTTAATCCGCGCCGGGTTAATCCATACCGTGTTAATCCATACCGTGTTAATCATAGAGGCCATGCTGCTGGACCGGTGCATGGCTGAGATTATCGCGAATGCGCCGCACCGACTCGCGCACCACCAGCCTGCCATTCAGCAGCAGGCTGCCGGTGGGTGTGCCGGGATTCAGTCGCATCTCCTGCAACATTCTCACTGCCGCTGCGCCCAGCTCATCACGTGGCACCTGCACCGAGGTCAGCGGAATATCGTGGATAGCGGCCAGGTTAAAGCCATCCATACTCATCACCGAAATATCCTGCGGCACCCGCAGACCGGCCTGCTCCAGCGCAGTGACGGCGCCCGCCGCAATGTAATCACCGCTGGCGAGAATCGCGGTCGGGCGAAGCGCATCAGGGCAGTGGCGCAGATACTCACTCAGCCGCTCCGCCGCTTCATTGCTGCTGAAGCTGTTCAGGGTCAGCAGATGCTGGCGGCTGTCAAACCGCAGGTTCATGGCATGCCAGGCGTCGCGCACCCCCTGCAATCGCTGCTCCATGGTGTAGCGGCGTAAGCAATGCAGCGACAGGATCTGCCGGTGTCCTTGCTCAAACAGGTAGCGCGCTGAGAATTCACCAATCAGCTGATGATGGGGCGAGACCGAAGGCAGGCGCATTCGGCGATCGCGGGCGTTAATCAGCACGCAGGGTTTGTTCATCTCCGCCGCCAGCTGATGAATATGCTCATCATCAATGCCGATCAGCAGTGCCGCTTCGGTCTGCTGCATCTTATCGATAAACAGCGCCGCATCACTTTCCACCTCCTCCAGCGGGCAGTAGCGCAGCCGCACCTCATGCGGCTCTACCGCCTGGCTGATCCCCTGAATCACTTTGTAGTAGAAGATGTCACTGCGTACATCAAAGGCGCGCGGCGGGGCAAAGACCATCAGGTTATTCAGCAGCAGGCGACCACTGTGCAGATTGTTAAGGACGCCCTGCTGCTGCGCCACGACCAGCACTTTGTCACGGGTGGCGGGCCGGGTATTGGCTTTACCCGCCAGCACCCGCGACACCGTACTGATGGAGACGCCGCTGAGTGCCGCAATCTCGCTTACTTTCAGCCTTTGTTTCATTCTGTGATCGCCTTCAAATCTGCTGATGAAAAAATTTTCATAACCTGCTGAATCGCGTCAGATAAGCGTTTCAGTGCCATTTTCTGCCGGGATTCAGCCTGCCATGAAAAGCGTTGCAAAAAAGTGTCTGTACCCACGTTTCGCACTTTTCTAAGTTCGTTACAGGACACGCGGTACGCCAGCAGGCGGTGTGCGTCATCAATGGCAATCAGGAGTGGCACAATGAGCCTCGAATCAACAACCAAACCCATCAGTGCATCCCGCACGGTGCGCGTGATTAAAAATTTACGCTGGTGGATGCTGGGAATGTTCCTGCTGGGTGTAACCGTCAACTACATCACCCGCAACTCGCTCGGCATTCTGGCACCGGAACTTAAAAACAGTCTGCACATGACGACCGAACAGTACTCCTGGGTGGTGGCGGCGTTTCAGCTGGCCTATACCCTGTTTCAGCCAATCTGCGGCTGGCTGATCGATGTGATCGGACTGAAAATGGGCTTCCTGATCTGTGCGCTGATCTGGTCGGTGACCTGTCTGCTGCACGCCGGCGCGGGAAGCTGGCTGCATCTGGCATTGCTGCGCTTTGTCATGGGCGCCTCTGAGGCGGCGGCAACGCCCGCGAACGCCAAAGCGATCGGTGACTGGTTTCCGAAAAAGGAGCGTCCGGTCGCGGCGGGCTGGGCGGGCGTCGGCTTTTCGATTGGTGCCATGCTGGCACCACCGATTATTTATGTCGCGCACATAACGTTTGGCTGGCAGGGCGCCTTTCTGCTGACCGGCGGGCTGGGCCTGCTGTGGGTTGCACTCTGGTGGTGGGGATATCACTCGCCCGAGAGCCATCCTCGTCTCTCTGATGAGGAGCGGGCCTTTATTAATCAGGACAACGAAGCGCTCGGGGAAAAACTGCCGTTCTTCACCGCGCTGAAAGTGATTGGTAAAGAGAAGAAATTCTACGGCATCGCCATCCCGGCTTTTCTGGCCGAACCGGCCTGGGCGGTCCTGAGCTTCTGGGTGCCGCTCTATCTGGCCAATGAGCGCGGCATGGATCTCAAGCAGATCGTGATGTTTGCCTGGCTGCCGTTTCTGGCCGCCGACCTCGGCAGCGTCGCCAGCGGCTATCTGACCAAAATCTATGTGCGCTGGTTTGGTCTCACCCGCGTCAATTCGATTGTCGCCAGTTCGGTGACCGGCGCACTGCTAATGGTCTCCCTGGCGCTGATGACGCTGGTAAAAGATCCCTGGCTGGCGATCGCCCTGATCTCGGTCGGTGGCTTCGGCCATCAGGTGATCTCCTGCATGCTGAGCGCGCTGGTGGTGGAGCGTTTTGATCGCCGCCAGATGGCCACGGTCAACGGCATGCGCGGCTCCTGCGCCTGGATCGCCAGCTTTATCTTCTCGCTGATTATCGGTGTCACCGCCGATACCATCGGCTTCAATCCGCTGTTTGTGGCGATGGGCTTCTTTGACCTGATTGGTGCCGTTTTCCTGGTGATGATGGTCGCCGAACGCCGCCAGCGCCCTGCTAACCCATAAGGATATCGTGATGAAAACCCTGAAGAACTGGACGCTGCATCAGCAGGCCGATCACTTTGTTGAACTCAAGGTCGAAGATCGTCACTTCCTGCGGCTTTACGTGCTGGAGGATAAGCTGATGCGCGTGCTGCTGAAGCGCGACGGTGAGCTGGCGCTGAACCGCACCTGGAGCATTGCGCCTGTCAACGACGTGCCCTGGCAGGGGCGGGATCGTGAGGCGCTGGATGGCTTTACGCTGCCGGCATTTAAGGTTGAACACGATGCGCAGCAGTTGCGCATCAGCACGCAACGGCTGCGTGTCACGGTGCATCAGCCGCTCTGCCTGAGCTGGGAGCAGTTTGATGGTGAGAGCTGGCAGCCGCTGGCCGCCGACCGTCACACCGGTGCCTATCTGCTCAATGCGCACGGTGATGGAGTCGAGCACTATCAGCGTCGCCAGCCGCAGGATCGGGTTTATGGCCTGGGCGAGAAGAGCGGCGACCTGAACCGCGTTAACCGCCGTTTTGAGATGCGTAATCTGGACGCCATGGGCTACAACGCCGCCAGCACCGATCCGCTCTATAAACATATTCCGTTTACCCTGACGCAGCGCGATGGCGTCAGTTTTGGCCTGTTCTATGACAACCTGAGCAGCAGCTGGCTCGATCTGGGGAATGAGCTGGATAACTACCATCTCCCTTATCGCCGTTACCGCGCCGAAGCGGGCGATCTCGATTACTACATGATGCTGGGCCCGACGCTGCTCGACGTCACCAAAGCCTTTGTGCGTCTGACCGGTCGCACCCTGTTTCAGCCGAAGTGGAGCCTGGGCTACAGCGGGTCCACCATGCACTACACCGACGCGCCCGACGCACAACAGCAGCTGCAATCCTTTATCCGTCTGTGTCGCGAGCATGAAATTCCCTGCGACTCGTTCCAGCTCTCTTCGGGTTACACCTCGATTAACAACAAGCGCTACGTTTTCAACTGGAACTACGACAAAGTCCCGAATCCCAATGCGCTGAGCGACGTGTTTCATACTGCCGGAATGAAGCTGGCGGCCAACATCAAACCCTGCCTGCTGCAGGATCATCCGCGCTATCAGGAAGTGGCCGCGCAGGGGCTATTTATTCGTGACTCTGAGCAGGATCGTCCTGAGCGGTCGGTGTTCTGGGACGATGAAGGATCGCACCTCGACTTCACTCATCCGCAGGCGGTGCGCTGGTGGCAGGAGAATGTCACCCGGCAGCTGCTGGAAAAGGGCATTGATTCCACCTGGAATGACAACAACGAATATGAGGTGTGGGATGGCGAAGCGCGCTGTCACGGTTTTGGTCAGCCGATCGCCATCAAGCATATCCGGCCGGTAATGCCGTTGCTGATGATGCGCGCCTCAATGGAAGCCCAGCAGCAGTTTGCACCGGACAAACGCCCTTATCTGATCTCCCGTTCCGGCTGCGCCGGGATGCAGCGCTATGTACAGACCTGGAGCGGCGATAACCGCACCAGCTGGCAAACGCTGCGCTACAACATCCGCATGGGACTGGGGATGAGCCTCTCCGGGCTGTTTAACGTCGGGCACGATGTCGGCGGCTTCTCGGGCGATAAGCCGGATGCCGAGCTGTTTGTGCGCTGGGTTCAGAATGGCGTTATGCACCCGCGCTTTACTATCCACTCCTGGAATGACGATCACACGGTAAACGAGCCCTGGATGTACCCGGAGGTCACGCCGATGATCCGCGAGGCGATCCGGCTGCGCTATCGCCTGATGCCCTACCTCTATAACCTGGCGTGGCAGGCCAGTGTGGAAGATGAGCCGATGCTGCGCCCGACCTTCCTCGATCACGAGCAGGATCCGCTGACCTATCAGGAGTGTGATGACTTTATGCTGGGGCGCGATCTGCTGGTCGCCAGCGTAGTGGAGCAGGGCGCGCGCAGTCGTGAAGTCTATCTGCCCCGTAACCGCGGCGGCTGGTATGACTGGCACAGCGGCAAGGCGTTTGCGGGCGGCGAGACCATCACGCTGGATGCGCCGCTGGATCGGCTGCCGCTGCTGGTAAGGGCCGGTGCGGTGATCCCGCTGGGCGAGTGCGAAAGCACCACCGATGCGCGGCGTGATACGGTGCGGCAATGGCAGCTATGGCCTGCCCCCGAAGGCGTGCAGACTCAAGGCGAAATGTTTGATGACGATGGCGAGAGCCACGGCTGGCAACAGGGGAATGCGCTATGGCTTCGCTGGACGCTCTGCAGCAGCGCCACGCGTATCGACCTGACGGTGGAAAAACGTGGAGATTACCAGCCAGCCTGGCGGGAGATCGCGCTGTTACTGCCTGCGGGGGAAAGCCGTGAACTGTGGGTGAATGGCGGGAAAGCCGCGAGTTACCGGCTGGAATAGCGGTGCAGTGGTGTCAGCAAGACGGCAATAAGATCGGCCCCGAAAAGGGGCCGATAAACATTATTCTGCGTGGTTCTCGGTGCTCATGCGGCCCAGATCTTTATCGACCAGGAACAGACCGTTGCCGCTGTTGCTGACCAGCGCCAGTTTATCCAGCACGGTTTTGAACAGTTTCTCTTCTTCATGCTGCTCGGCGACATACCACTGCAGGAAGTTGAAGGTAGAGTAATCCTGTGAGGTCATGGCAGCATGGGCCAGTTCATTGATTTTGCTGGTGATCAGCTGCTCATGCTCCAGCGCCTGCTGCAGAATTTCATTCAGCGAGGTGAAAGAGACTGGCGGCGCAGCGATGGTACCCAGCACCGGCATGCCGCCGGTATCGCTCAGGTAATCAAAAAGACGCTGCATATGCTGCATCTCTTCGCGTGAATGCATCTTCAGGAAGGAAGCGGCACCCTCAAAGCCTTTGTCGCTGCACCAGGCGCTCATTTGCAGATAAAGATTGGCAGAGAAAAATTCCAGGTTCAGCTGGTCGTTTAAACGCCCAGTCATTTCAGCAGTCAGCATGGCCGAGTCCTTTTAAGAAGATGTTAAATAAACAGGTATAGTCGGTGAATTATGCATCAAATATGTTAGTAAAGCGAAGGCTTTTCCGCAAAAACAGCCAATTTATCTGATTGATTTAAATAGAATTATTTCGCAAATTGAATGCGAGCGATTCTCATTCTGCATCACTCCTTATCGGGCAACAAAATCAGGGTTTCAGCACCATGATAGTGCGCCCGGTCGCTATCCTGCTGGTGCAATCGCCGCTGAAGCTGGAGAAATAGCGGTCATCTGATAACGCGCCGGAAATATCACGTTGCCGTCAGAAAAAGATATTTCGCAGAGCCATAACAGTCATGTCGTGGATTAAACGCCCGGTGGTGGCAGCAGGGCCATTAATCATCGCGCGCCGATCGGCTCTGGCATAAATCATGCTTAGAACTCAGTTCCATATATTGAAACTTGCCACGGCAGGGAACAGGCGGCAAGCCAGGTTATCAGGAGAAAATAATGTCAGATGAAAGTGTGGTAAGTCCGGTAAAAATGACGGCGACCAAAGGCAGTTATGTCGCGTTAATTTTTGCCATCCTGTTTTTCTCAGGGCTGTTTTATAACGTCGAGGGTCTTTCATGGCTGGGCGCCTTTGACTTCACCACGCTGGGCGGCAGCTTTGGCACCATGAAAGATCCCGCCAGCAACACCTTTCTTGGCGCAGGCGGACTCAGTGCCAAAGCGGGTTTCCTGTTTGCGCTGTCGCTGACGCCCACGGTGATGCTGGCGCTGGGCGTGCTGGAAATCTTCACCCACTACGGCGCGATTCGCGCGGCGCATCGGTTGCTGACGCCGCTGCTTAAGCCGCTGATGGGGCTGCCGGGCCATTGCGGTCTGGCGTTAATCACCGACCTGCAAAGTACCGACGCGGGCGCGGCATTAACCAAAGAGATGGCAGACCAGAAACAGATCGGTAAAAAAGAGGTGGTGGTGATGAGTGCCTGGCAATATTCCGGTGCCGGCTTAATCAATAATTACTTCGCCATCGGCTCCGCGCTATTCGCCTCAATGACGCTGCCGATTATTATTCCGCTGTTATTAATGTTCGTGCTGAAATTTGTCGGTGCGGCGATAACGCGCGCTGTGTTAAACAGTGTTTATAAGAAGGATTTCGCCGATGGAAAATAAAATCACGACCAGCAGTAATCCCTTTGATGTGTTTGTGACCGGCGCGCGTAAAGGCTTTCACATCGCCATTCACAACCTGATGCCAAATGTGGTGATGGCCTATGTGCTGGCAGAAGTGCTCAATCTGCTCGGCATCATGCAGTTTCTCGGGCACGTTTTTGCGCCAGTGATGGGGCTGTTCGGCCTGCCGGGTGAGGCAATTACGGTGCTGCTCACCGCCTGGCTCTCATCGTCTGCGGGTACCGGCGTAGCGGTGAGTCTGCTGACCAAAGGGCTGCTGACCGGCGCGGATATCACGATTCTGGCCCCGGCGATTTTCCTGATGGGATCGCAGCTGCAATATATGGGACGGCTGCTGGGCGTGGCCGATGTGCCAAAAAAATACTGGCCGCTGCTGATGCTGGTGAGCATCATCAACGCGCTGATCGCAATGTCTGTTATGCGTCTGTTTATTCAGGAGTAACGCTGTGTCTGAGGTATTAGAGCATTACCACTATTTGCACGAAATTCCGGAGCTGGGTTTTCAGGAGGTGAAAACCTCGGCCTACATCGCCGATCAGCTGGAGAAAGCGGGCCTGAAGGTGACGCGCAATATCAATAACACCACCGGCATTGTGGCCGAGATCGACAGCGGTGTACCGGGCCCGGTGCTGGCGCTGCGCGCGGATATGGATGCGCTGGGGCACATCATTGATGGCGTGCCGTGTGCGCGCCACACCTGCGGTCACGACGGTCACTCTTCGGTCGTGCTGACGGCGGCGACGGCTCTGCTGCAGGAGGGCGCGGTGAAACGTGGCCGGCTGAAGATCCTGTTCCAGCCCGCCGAGGAGCTGGGCGCCGGTGCGCTCTCAATGATCGAAGGTGGCGCACTGGATGATGTGGAGATGATTCTGGGGTTCCATCTGCGTCCGCTGGAGGAGTGCGTGGTCGGACAGGCGGTGCCTGCGGTGCTCTACTCAGCCTGCAGCACGCTGGAAGCGACCATCAAAGGCCAGCCCGCCCATGCGGCGCGTCCGCACCTGGGGGTGAATGCGCTGGATGCTGCCGTACAGGCGGTTCAGGCGGTCAACGCCATACACCTCTCGCCCGGCCTGACCTGGAGCGTCAAAGCGACCCGCTTCCTGTGCGATGCCGGTGTCACCAACTCGGTGCCGGATGAAGCCCGCGTAGTCTGGGATCTGCGTTCGCAGGAGAACGGGCCGATGACGCTGCTGAAAGAGCAGGTCACGCGCGCCATTACTCACAGCGTGGCGGCACTGGGTGCCAGCGCCGAGGTCCGCGTATTAAAAGAGATGCCCGCCGCCGAGATTGATGATGAGGCGACGGCGGTGATCCGCGCCGCGATCGTCGAGGTGCTGGGCGAAGAGGGCGCGCTGTCAACCCGGACCACGCCAGGCAGCGAGGACTTTTTCTACTATCCGGTGAAGCGTCCGGGTGTAAAAGCGGGCTTCTGGGGGCTGGGCACCAACCTGACGCCCGGATTGCATCATCCCGACATGCATTTTGATCTCGACTCGCTGGAGATTGGTGTGCAGATCTTCAAAGCCTGCGTCAGAAAGGTGCTGGGATAACGGAGGCGGGGCGGGTGCAGACCCGTCCCGCTTTGTTGTGGCATCCACCGTTCCCCGATTCCCCGCCCCTGAAATCCTGCCCCTCTCCCTGTAGGCCGCGCGCGCAAAATATTGTATGCTATGCCGCCTTAAAGCTGACCAGGTAACCGGAATTCACGCCAATGTAACTTCGCGCTGACCCGCCAACGATGAAAGATCGTTTTTGGCACCGTTTACCCGCCGGTAAGGTTCTGCCGGCCACCGTGATTTATCAGCAGCGCCAGTAAGTTGCGCTGCCTATTGAGAAGAATTCCATGTCTAATCCCTTTTTAGAAGAGGTGGCACGCCGCCGCACCTTCGCGATCATTTCGCACCCGGATGCCGGTAAAACCACCATTACCGAAAAAGTGTTGCTGTTCGGACAGGCTATCCAGACCGCCGGTACGGTAAAAGGCCGTGGCTCTAACCAGCACGCTAAGTCGGACTGGATGGAGATGGAGAAACAGCGTGGTATCTCCATTACCACCTCGGTGATGCAGTTCCCCTATCGCGATAGCCTGGTGAACCTGCTGGATACCCCGGGTCACGAAGATTTCTCGGAAGATACCTACCGTACGCTGACCGCGGTTGACTGCTGTCTGATGGTGATTGATGCCGCTAAAGGCGTCGAGGATCGTACCCGTAAGCTGATGGAAGTTACCCGTCTGCGCGATACGCCGATCCTGACCTTTATGAACAAACTTGACCGTGACATCCGCGACCCGATGGAAGTGCTGGATGAGGTGGAAAGCGAGCTGAAAATTGCCTGCGCACCGATCACCTGGCCTATCGGCTGCGGCAAACTGTTCAAAGGGGTTTATCACCTCTACAAAGATGAGACCTATCTCTACCAGACCGGTAAAGGCCACACCATTCAGGATGTCCGCATCGTGAAGGGGCTGAACAACCCGGACCTCGACACCGCAGTCGGTGACGATCTGGCGGCACAGCTGCGTGAAGAGCTGGAGCTGGTACAGGGCGCATCGCACGAGTTTGAGCAGGAAGCCTTCCTGAGCGGCAAGCTGTCGCCGGTCTTCTTCGGCACCGCGCTGGGTAACTTTGGCGTTGACCATATGCTGGATGGCCTGGTGGCATGGGCACCGCGTCCGATGCCGCGTGACACCGACACCCGTACGGTAGAAGCGAAAGAAGAGAAGTTCACCGGCTTCGTGTTTAAGATCCAGGCAAACATGGACCCGAAACACCGCGACCGCGTGGCCTTTATGCGTGTGGTGTCCGGTAAATATGAAAAAGGGATGAAGCTGCGTCAGGTGCGCACCGGCAAAGATGTGGTGATCTCCGACGCTCTGACCTTTATGGCGGGCGACCGTTCGCACGTTGAAGAAGCGTATCCTGGCGATATCATCGGCCTGCATAACCACGGCACCATTCAGATTGGCGACACCTTTACTCAGGGTGAAAACATGAAGTTCACCGGTATTCCGAACTTCGCGCCAGAGCTGTTCCGCCGTATTCGTCTGCGCGATCCGCTGAAGCAGAAACAGCTGCTGAAAGGGCTGGTTCAGCTGTCGGAAGAGGGTGCGGTACAGGTGTTCCGTCCGGTGCATAACAACGATCTGATCGTGGGCGCGGTCGGGGTACTGCAGTTCGATGTGGTGGTTGCCCGTCTGAAAAGCGAATATAACGTCGAAGCGATCTACGAAGCGATCAACGTCTCTACGGCGCGCTGGGTTGAATGCAGCGACGCGAAAAAGTTTGAGGACTTCCAGCGTAAAAACGAAGTTAACCTGGCGCTCGATGGCGGCAATAATTTGACTTATATCGCGCCAACCATGGTTAATCTTAATATTACGCAGGAACGTTACCCCGACGTCCGTTTCCGCAAAACGCGCGAGCACTAATCGCCTGTTTCCGGGCCATTCCAGCTGGGAGTGGCCCTGTTTTCCTCCTTCCAGACTCCTCTTAAAAACCCCGTTTTTCTTCTGTTTTGACGTGTGATCAACCAGTTAGCCAGGCAAATTGCAAAATGCCGTCTATGATTACTCTATCGGACGGCGGAAGAGACTTCTCTTGTCCTTACGTCCTGTAACGCAGCGGCACCTGTGCCTCTGTTGCGCCCACAGTTTTTGGGTGAGTTAACTGATAGAAGGAAGATATCGATGAACAAGACTAAGATTGCTAAAACCCTGATGGCCGCCATGATTGGCTCAGCACTGATCAGCGGCAGCGCACTGGCTGACGAATCAATGTCGCAGAAAGCGTCACAGACAGCCGACAGCGCGGGTTCAAAAATCGATAGTTCTATGAAAAAAGTCGATGGTTATATGGATGACAGCGGCATCACCGCCAAAGCCAAAGCGGCGCTGGTAGATGATGACGCAATTAAAAGCACGGATATCTCGGTAAAAACGCATAGCGGCGTCGTGACCTTAAGCGGTTTCGTCACCTCACAGGATCAGGCTGAGAAGGCTGTGGCTGTGGTGCAGAAAATCGAAGGTGTTAAATCCGTCAGTGACAAACTACACGTCAGAGACAGCAAAGCATCATCAATGAAAGGTTATGCGGGCGATACCGCCACGACCAGCGAAATTAAAGCTAAGCTATTAGCGGATGACATTGTTCCGTCGCGCAACGTAAAAGTTGAGACCACAGACGGCGTTGTTCAGCTTTCAGGGCAGGTTGCTAATCAGGCACAGTCAGATCGTGCAGAAAGCATTGCTAAAGCCATTGAAGGCGTGAAAAGCGTTAAGAATGACCTGACGGTTAAATCTTAAGCTTGCGTGCGGCCACTTCTGTGGCCGTACGAATAAAAGATACCCATCCGGGGATGAAATAAGCAGATCGATTTTAAATATTCGATTTTTAAATAGGGTAAGGAGAGGCTTATGTTTCGTTGGGGCATTATTTTTCTGGTGATCGCACTGATCGCTGCAGCGTTAGGTTTTGGCGGTTTAGCGGGCACAGCAGCATGGGCAGCTAAAGTTGTCTTCGTCGTTGGTATTATCCTGTTCCTCATCAGCCTGTTTACCGGCCGTAAAAAGCTTTAGCCGATGAGTCCTGCAGTGTAATGCAACGCAAAGCATAGAGCGGAGACCAGTCATCTGTAGCGACTGACGTGAAGAGAGGGACACCTTCACATCGCTGCAAGGTAAGCCAGCCCAGCTGGCCTGCCGGTTAAAGGAACATATGACTGGTTCTCCGGAATGCTGCCGTCTTTAACGGATCGATCCTCCAGCAGACCCGGAACCCCTTTTTGAGGTTCGCACAGTGGGTATACGCATTCCTGTCACGCTCGGCGCCATTGAACCTCTGGCCCTGACACCGTTTAAATCTAAGAAAATTGCGCTGGTTTGTGAAGGCGGCGGTCAACGCGGCATTTTCACCGCAGGCGTCTTAGATGAATTTCAGCGTGCCCGATTCAACCCCTTTCAACTGATGCTCGGCACCTCTGCCGGTGCACAAAATCTTTCTGCCTTTGTCTGTGGTCAGCCCGGCTATGCCCGGCGTGTGATTACCCGCTATACCACCAGTAAACTCTTTTTTGATCCGCTGCGCTTTGTGCGTGGTGGCAATCTGATTGACCTCGACTGGCTGATAGATATTACCCGCAGTGAATTTCCGCTGGCGATGAGCAGCGCGGAGCAGCTGTTCTCCAGCGGCCGCGAGTTTTATATGTGCGCCTGCCGCAGTGACGATTACACGCCCGGCTACTTCAACCCGACCGCCGATAACTGGCTGGATCTGATCAAAGCCTCCAGTGCCATTCCCGGTTTTTACCGGCTGGGGGTCAGTCTGGAAGGAATCAGCTATCTCGATGGCGGCATCAGCGATGCGATTCCGGTGCGTGAAGCCGCCCGCCGTGGCGCTGATACCATTGTGGTGATCCGCACCGTGCCGTCGCAGATGTTCTATACCCCGAAATGGTTTAAGCGGATGGAACGCTGGCTCAGCACCGGCGCGCTGCAGCCGATGATCAACGTGCTGAATAAGCATGAACAGAGCTATCGGGAAATTCAGCAGTTCATTGAGAATCCGCCCGATGATTTGCGCATTATCGAAATCTTTCCGCCGCATGCGCTGGCCAGCAGTGCGCTGGGGAGCCGCATCGCTTCACTGAATCAGGATTATCATCTGGGACGGCGTTGTGGTCGCTATTTTCTTGCCACGCTGGGCCAGTGGCTGAGCGATGCGGAACCGATGACCACGGCGCGTATCGTAACGCCGCCTGCTCCGGTAGCCAATGCACCCGATACCCGCCTCATCATCACACCGCCGCTGGCGGATAATGATGCTGATTACGACAAAGGATCGCTGGCATGAAGTTTATCGATACGCACTGCCACTTCGATTTTCCGCCGTTTGAAGGAGATATCTCTGGCAGCCTGGCACGTGCTGCAGAAGCTGGCGTGGAAAAGATTATCGTTCCGGCGATCGATGCCAGCCGCTTTGAGCGGGTCTGCGCGTTAGCCGCGACGCAACCGGCGCTCTATGCCGCGCTGGGCCTGCATCCAATCGTCATCGAAAATCATCAGGAGGCCCATCTCGACCAGCTGGAAACCTTACTGCAACAGCGGCCGCGTAAGCTGGTGGCGATCGGCGAGATCGGGCTGGATCTCTATCGCGACGATCCGCAGTTTGATAAGCAGCAACGCTTTCTTGAGGCGCAGCTTAAGCTGGCGAAAGCGTATCAGCTGCCGGTGATCCTACATTCGCGCCGCACTCATGACAAGCTGGCGCAGATTCTGCGTCGTTACGATCTGCCGCGCCGTGGCGTGGTGCATGGTTTTGCGGGCAGCCTGCAGCAGGCGCAGGCCTTTATTAAGCTGGGCTATGCGATTGGCATCGGCGGGACCATTACCTATGAACGCGCCAGCAAAACCCGTCAGACCGTGGCGCAGCTGCCGCTCTCTTCGCTGCTGCTGGAAACCGATGCACCCGATATGCCGCTGCAGGGCTTTCAGGGCCAGCCTAATCGTCCGGAGCGGGCGCGTCAGGTATGGGAGGTGCTCTGCAGCCTGCGTGAAGAGTCACCGGAGGAGATTGCCGATGCGCTGTGGCACAACAGTCAGCAGCTATTTCAGCTCGATCCCGCTTTCCCGGCGCTGCGCAACTGACCGCCCGCGTCTCACCCGACCTGCAGCCTTCGCGCTTAAATGTGATAATAGTAACATTGCACCCGCTGGCGTATAATAACCACCAAGCCCTGTTATCTGTAATGTTAGTCACAGTAAACGTGGCAATGTTGCACTAATTTCTTATTCCTATGTGACTCCTGGCACATATCAGGCGGCATCAGAGTGTTATTATTATAACATTCCGCCGGCGAGCCGGTGGGTTGCACCCCGATCCTTTGGAGAGCCTCATGACCGATATCAAAGACCTTGCCCTGCGCGCCCTGAAACTGATGGATTTAACCACCCTGAATGACGACGACACCGACGCAAAAGTGATCGCCCTGTGTCATCAGGCCAAATCCCCGGCAGGCAACACCGCCGCAATCTGTATCTATCCGCGTTTTATTCCGATTGCCCGTAAAACGCTGCGCGAGCAGGGAACTCCGGAGATCCGCATCGCTACGGTGACTAACTTCCCGCACGGCAATGACGACATTGATATTGCGCTGGCAGAAACCCGCGCCGCTATCGCCTACGGTGCCGATGAAGTGGATGTGGTGTTCCCGTATCGTGCGCTGATCGCCGGTAACAGTCAGGTCGGTTTCGATCTGGTGAAAGCCTGTAAAACCGCCTGTGCCGAAGCAGATGTGCTGCTGAAAGTGATCATCGAAACCGGTGAACTGAAGCAGGAAGCGCTGATCCGTCAGGCCTCTGAGATTGCCATTGATGCCGGTGCCGATTTCATCAAAACCTCTACCGGTAAAGTGCCGGTTAACGCCACGCCTGAAGTAGCGCAGATCATGATGAACGTGATCCGTGATAAAGGCGTCAGCCAGCAGGTTGGCTTTAAGCCCGCTGGTGGCGTGCGCACCGCTGAAGATGCCGCTATCTATCTGAAAATGGCGGAAGAGACGCTGGGTGCCGACTGGGCCGATGCGCGTCATTTCCGCTTTGGTGCATCAAGCCTGCTGGCGAGCCTGCTCAACACCCTGGGCCATGACAGCGACACCAGCAAAGCGGGTTACTGATCCTTCAGGCGGTCGCTGACCGCCTGTTCCCCATCCTGATTTCCCTGAACCAGGGGGTTACCTTGTTCCTGCCACAAGAAATAATTCGCAAAAAACGTGACGGCCATGCGCTGACTGAAGAGGAGATTCGCTTCTTCATCAATGGCGTGCGTGATAACACCGTCTCGGAAGGTCAGATCGCCGCGCTGGCGATGACCATCTATTTCCACGACATGACGCTGCCTGAGCGGGTGGCGCTGACCATGGCGATGTGTGATTCCGGTACGGTACTGAACTGGAAATCACTTAACCTCAATGGGCCGGTGGTGGATAAGCACTCGACCGGCGGCGTCGGCGATGTGACGTCGCTGATGTTAGGGCCGATGGTCGCGGCCTGCGGCGGATATGTCCCGATGATCTCGGGTCGTGGCCTTGGCCATACCGGTGGCACGCTGGATAAACTGGAAGCGATCCCGGGCTTCGATATCTTCCCGAGCGATGACCGCTTCCGCGAGATCATCAAGCAGGTCGGTGTGGCGATTATCGGCCAGACCAGCTCGCTGGCACCGGCGGATAAGCGTTTCTACGCCACGCGTGACATCACCGCCACCGTCGATTCGATCCCGCTGATTACCGCCTCGATTCTGGCGAAGAAGCTGGCAGAAGGGCTGGATGCACTGGTGATGGATGTCAAAGTGGGTTCCGGCGCGTTTATGCCAACCTATGAGGCGTCAGAAAGTCTGGCGCAGTCGATTGTTGGCGTCGCCAATGGCGCAGGTTGCCAGACCACCGCACTGCTGACGGATATGAACCAGGTTCTCGCCTCCTCAGCTGGTAACGCGCTGGAAGTGCGTGAAGCGGTTCGCTTCCTGACCGGCGAAGAGCGGAATCCGCGCCTGCTGGAAGTGACGCTGGCGCTCTGCAGCGAAATGCTGGTCTCCGGCAAACTGGCCGCCAGCGACACCGAAGCGCGTCAGAAGCTGATGATGGTGCTGGATAACTGCAAAGCAGCCGAGGTATTTGGTCGTATGGTCGCTGCCCAGCAGGGGCCTGCCGATTTCGTGGAACGCTACGACGCTTATCTGCCGCAAGCCATGCTGAGCAAGCCGGTGTATGCCGACCAGCCAGGCATCGTCAGCAGCATGGATACCCGTGCGCTGGGTCTGGCGGTGGTGGCAATGGGTGGCGGACGTCAGCGTGCCAGCGACAGTATTGATTACAGCGTCGGCTTAAGCGACATGATCACCCTGGGCGAACGTGCCGATGCGCAGCGTCCACTGGCGATCATTCACGCCAGCAGCGAAGACAAATGGCAGCAGGCCGCCGCCGCGGTCAAAGCCGCGCTGGTGCTCGGTGATTCTGCCCCGGCTGAGACGCCGGTTGTCTATCGCCGTGTGAGCGATATCAGCTAACTGACCGGTAACCGGTGCCAGCTGCGATGCATTCGGGTATACTGATCTGATCGCTTTTTTTTGACTTGTCACGCGCCAATGCGCAGGAGACTTGCATGAAACGTGCTTTTATTATGGTTCTCGATTCCTTTGGAATTGGCTCCAGTAAAGATGCCGATAAATTCGGCGACGCAGGTTCGGATACGTTAGGTCACATCGCCGAAGCCTGTTTCAGGGGTGAAGCAGACAAGGGACGTAAAGGCCCATTGCATCTGCCTAATCTTACCGCGCTGGGTCTGGGCAAAGCCGCAGAGCTGTCGACCGGCCGCTTCCCGGCAGGTCTGGATCCTGAGGCGAAAATCACCGGCGCGTACGCTTACGCCAGCGAGCTTTCGTCAGGTAAAGATACGCCGTCAGGCCACTGGGAGATCGCCGGTGTGCCGGTGCTGTTTGACTGGGGCTACTTCAGCGACAAAGAGAACAGCTTCCCTCAGGAACTGCTGGACAAACTGGTCGAGCGCGCAGATCTGCCGGGCTATCTCGGTAACTGCCACTCTTCAGGTACGGTGATCCTCGACCAGCTGGGCGAAGAGCACATGAAAACCGGCAAGCCGATTTTCTATACCTCTGCGGACTCGGTGTTCCAGATAGCCTGTCACGAAGAGACTTTTGGTCTGGATCGTCTCTATGCGCTGTGCGAAATCGCCCGTGAAGAGCTGACCGAAGGTGGCTACAACATTGGCCGGGTTATCGCCCGTCCGTTTGTGTGCGACAAAGCGGGTCAGTTCGAGCGTACCGGTAATCGTCACGACCTGGCAGTCGAGCCGCCATCCGCCACCATGCTGAAAAAGCTGGTGGATGAGAAGGGCGGTCACGTGATCTCCGTGGGTAAAATCGCCGATATCTATGCTGAGCAGGGCATTACCAAAAAGGTCAAAGCGACCGGTCTGGATGCGCTGTTTGACGCGACGATTCAGGAGATGAAAACCGCGCCGGATCAGGCGATTGTTTTCACTAACTTCGTTGATTTCGACTCAACCTGGGGACATCGTCGTGATGTTGCCGGTTATGCGGGCGGGCTGGAGCTGTTTGACCGTCGTCTGCCTGAGCTGATGGAGTTAGTCGGAGAAGATGACATTCTGATTCTGACCGCTGACCACGGCTGTGACCCAACGTGGGAAGGTACTGAACACACGCGTGAGCACATTCCGATTCTTATCTACGGACCGAAAGTCGAGCCGGGTTCACTCGGTTACCGTGAAACTTTCGCCGATATTGGTCAGACAATTGCACACTATTTTGGCCTGTCCGAGATGGACTATGGCAAGAACATGCTGTAAATCAGCAATTTAATAAGGATTAAACAATGGCAACCCCTCATATTAATGCTGAAATGGGCGATTTCGCAGACGTCGTGCTGATGCCTGGCGATCCGCTGCGTGCAAAGCACATTGCTGAAACCTTCCTGGAAAATCCGGTAGAAGTGAACAACGTGCGCGGGATGCTGGGCTACACCGGCACCTATAAAGGCCGCAAAGTCTCTGTAATGGGCCATGGAATGGGTATTCCTTCCTGCTCCATCTACACCAAAGAGCTGATCACCGACTTTGGCGTGAAAAAGATCATCCGTGTGGGCTCCTGTGGTGCCGTGCGTGCCGATGTAAAACTGCGTGACATCGTGATTGGTATGGGTGCCTGCACCGATTCCAAAGTGAACCGTATGCGTTTCAAAGATCACGATTTTGCTGCGATTGCTGACTTCGACATGGTGCGTAACGCGGTTGATGCGGCGAAAAACCTGGGTGTTGAAGCGCGCGTAGGTAACATCTTCTCTGCCGATCTCTTCTACACCCCGGATCCGCAGATGTTCGACGTGATGGAAAAATATGGCATCCTCGGCGTTGAGATGGAAGCTGCAGGTATCTACGGTGTGGCCGCAGAGTTCGGTGCTAAAGCGCTGACCATCTGCACCGTATCAGACCACATCCGTACGCACGAGCAGACCACCGCTGCTGAGCGTCAGACCACCTTCAACGACATGATCAAGATTGCGCTGGAGTCTGTGCTGCTGGGTGATTAATCAGCGTGGCAGGCATTGACGCCTGCTGCCCGATCCCCTTGCGCAGATCCCCCTTAACCGGGGGATCTGCATTTTCCCGCCTCGCCGTCCCGGTAACATTCACATCAAATGACACAATTTTGGTCAGGCTTGTGCATCTTCGCGCTGGCACGCCCGCGATCGCGCTTTATCATGGTGCGCAATAACAGATAATAATTAATCGCCTGATAATGCCCCCTGATGAACTTTCGTAACTTCCAAGCTGAAGAGAAGCTGTTTGCCCGCCGCGCTGCAATAGCCTTTGCTCTGGTCTGTCTCTGTTTCACCATTCTTGGCGTAAACCTTTTTCGCTTACAGGTGCGCGACCATGGCTATTACCAGACGCGCTCTAACCAGAACGACATCAAAATGATCCCCATTGCGCCGACGCGTGGGCTGATTTATGACCGCAATGGCATTCCGCTGGTGCGAAACGTCAGCTGGTACGCCATTACGCTGACGCCTTACAAAATCAGCGACATGGACGCCACGCTGCGGGCACTCACGCCGATCGTTAATCTGACGCCGGACGAAATCGACACCTTCCGCCATGCGCTGAAGCAGACCAGCCGTTACAAGCCGGTGGTGCTGAAAGAGGAGCTGACTGAAGAGCAGGTCGCCCGCTTTGCGGTCAATCAATTTCACTTCACCGGCGCCAGCATTGAGACCTACCAGGATCGTGAATATCCCTATGGCGCGGATCTGGCGCATGTGATCGGTTATGTGTCGAAAATCAACGATAACGACTATAAACGGCTGAATGCGGAAGGCATCGCCGAAAACTATGCGGCTGACCATAACATTGGTAAGCAGGGGATTGAGGGTTATTACGAAGCGCTGCTGCACGGCAAGCCGGGTTATCAGGAAGTGGAAGTGGATAATCATGGCCGCATTGTGCGGGTGCTGAAAGAGGTACCGCCGGTCGCGGGTAAAAACCTGACGCTGACGCTGGATCTGCACCTGCAACAGTATGTGGAAAGCCTGCTGGCGGGGCAGCGTGCGGCGCTGCTGATTGAAGATCCGCACGACGGCTCCGTGCTGGCGATGGTCTCCAGTCCCAGCTACGATCCCAATCCGTTTGTGAAAGGCATCAGCTATCAGGCCTACAAAAAGCTGCTACAGGATAAAGACCTGCCGCTGATTAACCGCGTCACGCAGGGACTCTATCCGCCTGCCTCCACGGTGAAGCCTTACATGGCGATGTCGGCGCTGCTGACTCATGTGATTACGCCGCAGTCGCAATTCTTTGGCGCACCCACCTGGACGCTGCCAGGCACGGACCGGCGCTATCGCGACTGGAAAAAAACCGGGCACGGCATGCTGGATGTGACGCGGGCAATCGAAGAGTCCGCCGATACCTTTTTCTACCAAGTGGCGTTTATGATGGGCATCGATCGCATTCACACCATGCTCAGCCAGTTTGGCTATGGCAAATCGACCGGCATTGACCTGAATGAGGAGTACAGCGGCTTACTGCCGAGCCGGGAGTGGAAGCAGAAGGTGCATAAAAAGGCCTGGTATCAGGGTGATACGGTTTCAGTCGGTATCGGACAGGGTTACTGGATTGCGACACCCATTCAGATGGTGAAAGCGATGGTGGCGCTGATTAATAACGGTCGGGTCATTGCCCCCCATCTGCTGGAGAAAACCCAGCGCGGCACCCTGGTGGAGAACTATCATCCGCAGCAGCATGAAGCGCAGATTGGCGATCCCCATTCACCCTACTGGTCACTGGTACGCCACGCGATGTTTGGCATGGCTAACGCACCCAACGGCACCGGTTATAAATATTTCCACACGGCACCCTATGGCATCGCTGCGAAGAGCGGGACGTCGCAGGTGTTCAGCCTGCGCCAGAACCAGACCTATAACGCGAAGATGATACCGGTACGGTTACGTGACCATATCTTCTACACCGCCTTTGCGCCGTTTAATGACCCGAAAGTCGCGGTGGCGTTGATACTGGAGAATGGTGGCAACGAAGGGATTACTGCGGCACCCGTAATGCGGGCGATTCTGGATCATATCTTTATCCCGCCGGTGCCAGAAGCGCCGGTTCAGGCAACACCTTAAAAGGGGGCGGTTGCCCCCGCAGAGCGTCAGACTTTAAGCGTTTTGGTCACCTGGCCGATGGCGCGTACTACATCCGTTGCGCCTTCACGGATTTCCGCAATCACGCCGCCCGCCTCCTGGGCCAGCTGTACGCCCTGATCGGCGCGCTTCAGGTTGGATTCAATTCCTTTCAGTGCCCGGCTCGCCAGCTGATGGTTTTGCTGTATCCGATTTTCGATGTCGGTGGTGGCGCGATTGATGTTTGCTGCCAGCGTGCGGACTTCATTAGCCACTACCGCAAAGCTGCGGCCATGGGTTCCGGCCCGTGCCGCTTCAATAGCGGCATTCAACGCCAGCAGGTTAGTCTGATCGGCTATCCGGCGGATACCTTCCACAATCGCGCCGATACGCTCTGAGGATTCACTCAGTCCGGTAATATCACCGGAGATCCCCTGCAGTTCACCCGCCAGGGCGTTCATGGTCTGCACGCTGCTGGCGATAACATCGGCACCCAGCTTTGTGCTTTCATCCGTTTGCAGCGCGGTGTGATAAGCCCGCTGTGCCGCATCATGTTCCTGCTGATTCTTTTCCACCTGCGCGGTCACATCAGTGGCGAATTTCACGATTTTGTAGAGCCTGCCCTGTTCGTCAAACACCGGATTGTAGGTGGCGCGCAGCCAGATAGTCTCACCCCGTTTATTGACCCGGGGAAACTGACCTGAGACAAATTCGCCGCGGTTCAGCTGCTGCCAGAACTCGCTATATTCGCGGCTGTCGCGCAGCGCCTGCGAGCAGAAGCGACGGTGGTGAACACCTTCTACCTCCTCACGACGATAACCCATGGTTTTCAGGAAGTTGTCATTGGCTTTCAGCACTTCACCTTTGAGGTTAAAAGCGATCACCGCCATCGACCGTTCTATGGCGGTGGTGATGGCGCGCTGCTCCTGCGCATCGTTGATATGATCGGTGATGTCGGTTGCCAGTTTGACGATTTTAATCACCCGGCCATGGCGGTTCTGCACCGGTACATAGTTGGCTTCGAGCCATACCGGTCGGCCGTTTTTCGCCACGCGCAGGAACTTATCGCTGAAGCTTTCGCCCCGGTTCAGTCGCAGCCAGAAATCCTGATAGTCCCGCGACTCAAGCTGCTCTGCGGTACAAAACAGGCTGTGGTGCTGGTCTTCGATCTCCGCCAGCGCGTAGCCCATGCGCGCCAGAAACAGCGCATTCGCGCTGAGAATGGAGCCATCGGGAGAGAATTCAATCATGGCGATGGAGCCATTGAGAGAGCTCAGCGTTGCCGCTGAGTGTGAACGCTTCTGCCAGCTGTGACGGGAAGCGATACCTGATGTAATGGTGGAAAACATGGCGATCCTTATTATTAGTGTTGGTCTCGCATGCTATATCGGCAATTTCGCGTCACAATGCAGACTCTGCCTGCTTTCTGACTAAAATATATCCGGCCAACAGAGAGGTTTATGGCGGCAGGTCAGACCCACTCTTTGGGTTGATGGAAAAGCGGTCAGTCGATTTGATTTTGGTGAAAAGCGTTTGACGCTGCCGGGCCGCTTTGGTTTAATGCGCCCCGTTGCCCGAATAGCTCAGTCGGTAGAGCAGGGGATTGAAAATCCCCGTGTCCCTGGTTCGATTCCGGGTTCGGGCACCATCTTTAAAGAACCCGCCTCTGGCGGGTTTTTGCATTCTGGAGCGAACCCGTTATCGAAGGTTCGATTCACTCGCCACATCCCTGTGGCTCGCCCTCTGGGTCGCGCTGGCACGCGATGCAAAAATGCTCCCGGCATTTTTGTCCGGGTTCGGGCACCATCTTTAAAGAACCCGCCTCTGGCGGGTTTTTGCGTTTATGGGGCGAACCCGTTATCGAAGGTTCGACAGACTCCCGCCATTCCCGAACATTCCGAATTTCGCCTCTCCCGCGCCCATTCCACTTCTCAACCCTGTAGCAACACAAACAGATTTCATGGCGAAACCAATTGCCAGGTTTGCCTCTGTGCTGCGTTGCCAGACTGGCACCGCCTGATATCCTGTCCAGCCTGCAATTGACCGCGGCTAATCGTGTTTTATAAGCCACCCTTTACAGAATCAGCCTGACAGGCACAATACCCCTTTTTCCTCCTCTCACACGGTTATGTCAGAAGAAGCGCTGCGTCTGCAGATACAGAACCTCAAAAAGCACAATGCGCGTCTGAAGCGTATAGCGCATGACGCCCGCACAAAACTCAATGCGGCGCTGGATGGTACCGGGTTGTTCCTGTGGCAGCTGGATATTCCCAGCGGCAAACTGGTGATCTTCAACCGGCGCTGGGGGGCGATGCTGGGCTTCCAGCCGAAAGAGACCGACGCCAACTTTGAATCCTGGAAAGAGAGCCTGCATCCCGATGATGCCGCCGACGTTCTACAGGCATTCAACGACCACATCGCCGGGAAAGCGCCTTATTACGAGGCTCTGCACCGCATGATCGCCAAAAATGGCAGCATTACGTGGGTGCTGGATCGGGGCCGGGTCAGCGAATGGAATGCGTACGGAGAGCCGGTTAAAGTGATCGGCACTCACATCGATATGACCAAAGAGAAGCAATATGAGGAGCAGCTCGCCCTGCTGGCGCTGCACGATCCCCTTACGCTGCTCAACAATCGTCATGCTCTGCAGAATTATTTCTGTGAAATGAAAGCTCAGGGACCGCTCTGCGTGGTCTTTATTGACCTGGATAACTTCAAACACGTCAACGACACCCTGGGGCACCGCAGCGGAGATGAAGTCCTCATCCAGTTAAGTCAGCGGTTTACGGAACTCTCTCCGGCAGAAGTGATCATTGGCCGACTGGGCGGCGACGAGTTTGTGTTGTTAATACCCTGGGCGCTGAACCATCCGCGGGTAAAGAAACTGGCGCACGCCTGTCTTGACGCGGTAATGGCACCTTTTGATATGGCAAACGGGCATGCCCTCATTGGGGCGTCTGTCGGTGTGTCTCAGGCGCAGGACAAAGATGACTTTGATACTGCACTGCAGCGTGCTGATGAAGCGATGTACCGTATCAAGAAAAATGGCAAGCGCGGTGTCGCTTTTGATTCCACTTTTCCCGACTCCCTCTGACTCTGCTGAACAGGGCATATGTTTTGCAAGTCAATAACGCACAATCTCCCTCATGGCTTTGCTCGATCTTACTCATAATGTTGAGTTCCCCTTTTCGCAGGCATGCAAAATTTATGCGTATGCCCGCAGAAAGGACTTTTTAGTACTATTCCGAAAACCCGCTTTTTGCCACCAAATACCTGAATCTTGCCGCTTCGGTTATATTCAGATATCAGTGCTAAATCTGACCTCTCTTTTTAATAAAAATTTTCATCTAACCAGCATAATTGATCGTTTATTGATCGATTCAGGCTATTTTTAACTGGTGCTATCAATGCGTCACGCTTCGCTTATTTTTAACGTAAAAGCAGGGTTTCAGATTTCTAATTAGCGCTTCGCTTGGGGAATTTGATCGTTTGTTGATCATCTTCACTACCTGATATTGATGAAATTATCTCTTTGCCGCTTCGCTTATATTTTTTCAATTGGACTTTTTTTGAAAATGATCGATTAATAGGGCGCGGCGATTTTCGTTATAAATATTTTTCATGCTGCGGCTCTTTTATGAATAGAAAAGAGCGATGGTTGAAATCCGTTATCAATCCGGTTGAGGGTAGGACGGCCAATAAACCAGAACTGTGACGGGTTTTTTATTTCTCTGACTTGATCGGTCCGATTTTCTGTCTACATTTATGTTGCTGAATCGGCCTGATGAAGCGTTAACTGTGCAAATTCCAATTTTTAAAATTCAAAGAGGACGCATATGACTCAATATCGCGGTGGGGCCGGGAATTTTGCGGCCGACAAAGAGCGTGCTGCTGAAGCAGGGCGCAAAGGAGGCCAGAAAAGCGGCGGTAACTTCAAAAACGATCCTGAACGTGCCATTGAAGCGGGGCGCAAGGGAGGTAAGGTTAGCCGCCGGAGCTGAACGTCTTTAACACTGCTGTAACGGCAGGGTTACTCTGTTAGCCGGGCATTTTGAATCTTTTTAGTTCCTCGTGAAGATAATTACACCCTGAATTATGTCATTGCTCCATCATTGGCAATGGCTGGAGCTGTGAATTGAACCGGAAGGGTTTTCCCTTCCGGTTTTTTATTTCCTATCGATTAAAGCTGTACCGTTAAATACAACTTTGTACAGATAAGTTTCGAGTGGTACTTTTTTATGCAGTTAATCTTAAAAAATGTATACAACGATTTATCACTTTGTACAAAATCCAGCACTGCTAGCGAAGCCGCAATCTTAAAAACAATTTTTAGCTAACGCGTTGCTGTAAAAAGGAAAGTGCATTTTACATGCCACTTTTGTCTTAAATTCATACTGATGCAGCGTGCGATATTAAGAATCTCCACTAGACTTTTCAGGTGTCAACGATATGACTGGCGCTGCGTTATTACAGACGCAGCTTTTTAATCAATGAGGCTATCTTATGACAGTGAAAACGTTAAACGACCTGTTCATCCATGACTTATCCGATGTATACAGCGCTGAGAAGCAGATAACCCGTGCATTGCCTAAAATGGCGCGTGCAGCCAGTGACGAAAATCTTATCGCTGCGTTTAATCAGCATCTGGAAGAGACCCGTGCTCAGATTGAACGACTCGACGAACTGGTGGAAGTGACACCTGAAGTCAAAATCAAACGAATGAAATGTCATGCGCTGGAAGGTCTGGTTGAAGAAGCGCAGGAAATTATCGACTCGGTCGAGAAGGGCGAGATTCGCGATCATGGACTGATCGGTGCGGCGCAGAAAGTTGAGCATTATGAGATTGCCACCTACGGTACCCTGCATGCGCTGGCGCTGAAGCTGGGTTACACCAAAGCCGCACAGCTGCTGGAAGAAACCCTGAATGAAGAGAAGCAAACGGATGAGAAGCTCACCTCGGTAGCCGACTCTATTACCGTCTCTTAAGGAGCAACACATGACTGCGATTGAACATTATCACGACTGGCTGCGCGATGCGCATGCGATGGAAAAACAAGCAGAAAGCATGCTGAGCAAGATGTCAGGTCGTCTTGAACACTATCCGGCGCTGGAACAGCGTCTGGCGCAACATCTTGAAGAGACCAAACATCAGCTGACTCTGCTGGAACAGCTGCTCGACAGCCACGGTATCGATCACTCTGTAATGAAAGATGCGATAGGCAAAATGGCAGCCACCGGCCAGGCCGTGGGCGGCATGTTTAACTCAGATGAAGTGGTGAAGGGCGCTATCAGTGGCTATGTATTCGAAAATGCTGAGATCGCCAGCTACACCAGCCTGATCGCCGCGGCTGAGCAGGTCGGTGATGCGCAGGGCGTACGCATACTGAGTGAGATCCGCGATCAGGAAGTGGCGATGGCGGAGTGGCTGCTGCAGCACCTGCCTGAAGTGACACAGCAGTTCCTGCAACGTGCGTCACAACCAGGCACTGAAGCGAAGAAGTAGCGCTGAATAGCCTGTATGAAACATGAAAAAGCCGGGATAGCCCGGCTTTTTGCGTTTTAAAGGTTTACAGGCTGCGCTACTCAGTCAGCCATTAAATGCCCATACATCGTCATCAGCTTACGTGTAACGCCGTTAGTCCAGCCGAATCCATCCTGTAACGGATACTCACCACCGCCACCAGGACGGGCGCGCTCGCCGCTGATGTCATACTTCTCTACCAGCTTATGGTGCAACTGATAGAAGTTATTGACCGTGTTGAGCCAGTTCACTGCCACTTCAGTCGCCAGCGTCTCTTCACCGTAATTATTCAGGCCAACAACCGCCATCCACTGCATCGGTGCCCAGCCGTTGGGTCGATCCCACTGCTCACCGCTTTCCACCATTGAGGTCAGCAGGCCGCCGTTGCTCAATAGCAGATGGCGCAGCGAGATCGATTGCAGGTGCGCCTGATGCGGCGTTGCAAGACCGACAAACAGCGGAACCACGGAGGCGACGGTAAAGGCACCGAAACGCTCCCGACGCCAGTCGTAGTCACGGAACACACCGGCGGTGCTGTCCCAGAGATAACGGGTAATCGCACGCTTGCGCGCTTCCGCTTTTTTCTGCCAGGCCAGCGCGGTCAGCTCTTCCCCTTTCGCGTGCGACAGGGTGGCGATCATCAGCTCCAGCTTGTACAGGAACGAGTTCAGATCGATAGGAATAAACTGCGTGGTACGGATGCTCGACAGCCGTTTCGGGTTACGCAGCCAGCGCGAGGAGTAATCCCAGCCCGATTCCGCTCCGGCACGCAGGTCACGATACACTTCGCTGGCCGGACGTTTCGATTCGCGGGCGGTTTCCACATCTTCAATCCACGACTCATCACGCGGCGTATCGCGGTCATCCCAGTAGCGGTTCAGCAGTGAGCCGTTTGGCATCCGCACCACGTGACGATAAGCCTGGTTCGGCATCAGTGAACCGGCACCGTCCATCCAGAACTGATACTCCTTCATCAGCTGTTCCTGATAGCGCTTAGCACCGCGCACGCCATCTTCTTCGAACAGCTCAACCATCAGGGCAAACACCGGTGGCTGCGAGCGGCTGAGATAATAGGTACGGTTGCCGTTTGGCACATGACCGTAGTTATCGATCAACCAGGCAAAGTTATCCGCCATGTGACGCAGCAGATCGTCACGGCCCGATTCTGCCAGGCCGAGCATTGTGAAGTAAGAATCCCAGTAGTAGGTTTCGCCAAAACGTCCGCCCGGCACCACATAGGGTTTGGGTAACGGCAGCAGCGATGAGTGCGGCATATGCTGCTGCGGCATTTTGGTCAGAACCGGCCACAGGTCGTCGATATGCTCATTGAGCGTTTTATCCGGGTTGGAGACATAAAAGCTTTCGTTTACGCCAGGCAGATAAAAGTGATCGGCGACAAAACGCGACAGGTCAAAATCACTGCTGCGTTTCTGTCGACGATAGCGCATCAGCACATCCAGCGGATCGTACTTGGGCGAACAGTCGGGGAAGGTTTTGCTGTCCTCGAAAATCCGCGACATCTGAACATGTTCAAACAGTTCCAGATAACGATCGGCAGGGGTCAGCGCATCCGGCGCCGGCAAGCCTTCAATCAGCTCCGGCTCCGGTTCAGAATCCTGCATGCGATCCAGCTTCAGTTCATGGGGATCGTATTGATACTCAACTTCCGCCCCGGCACGAACCTCTTCAAGTGCATTTTGTTGCTGGCGATGGGTATTAATAACGGCCTCCTGAGCGGTCGTGGTTGCACAAAGGACAAATTATAGACCTCTCCTCCCCCGGAACAACAATGCAGAATATCTATGAACGTAATAAATATTGTCGATTAATCGAGGTTTTTGGATAAATTCCAGACAATTCAACCAAATATAACGCTGTTCACAAAAAACGCATTTCAGATGAATCTCTTAGCGACCTGAATAAAAAAATTTAACCTGAAGAAAACTGGCGTTTATTCACATTTTGTAAAAGAAACAGCAGCCGCAAAGAGTGCAGAAAGTGGCATACCCAACGGGAATTCGGACAGGAGAGTGAGGTGAGCGGACCCGATTGTCCGCTCATGAACGACAGAATTAACGGTTCGCCAGTGCCGCGCGAATGACTGCCTGCCAGGTGGTGGTGGGGCGACCGATGAGCTGGCTTAGCTGACGGGAGTCATCGAACAAACCGCCTTTCTCTGCACCGGCATCAGAATCCGCCAGCATTTCCGCCAGACCTTCTGGCAGGCCTGCGTTTTTCAGCGCCGCCGCAAACTCACTTTGAGAGAGATTGACGTAATCAACCTTTTCACCGCTCTGTGCGGCAATCTCCGTAGCAAACTGCGCCAGCGTGTAGCTGTCATCACCTGCCAGTTCATACACTTTGCCCGCCTGATCCTCACGGGTCATTACTTCTGCCGCCGCTTCGGCGTAATCCTGACGCGCTGCCGAGGCGATACGACCTTCGCCTGCTGCGCCAATAAACGCATGATGCGCCAGCGCCGGTGGGATGCTCGCTGCGTAGTTCTCGCTGTACCAGCCGTTACGCAGCAGGGCGAACGGGATGCCAGAGGCTTTCAGCAGCGCTTCTGTTGCGCGGTGTTCAACGCCCAGGCCCAGCGGCGAGGTATCCGCATGCAGCAGGCTGGTGTAAGCGATAAAGCCCACGCCCGCCGCCCGAGCAGCCTCAATGACGGCTTTATGCTGCGCTTCACGCTGGCCCACTTCACTACCGGAGATCAGTAGCAGCTTATCCACGCCTGCAAAAGCGGCCTCCAGCGTCTCTGGCTGACCATAATCGGCCTGACGGACAATGACGCCCAGCGCTGCGAGATCGGCCGCTTTGGCAGGCGTACGGACGGCGGCAACAATTTCTCCCGCCGGGACTTTTTTCAGTAATGCATCAATCACGAAACGGCCCAGCTGGCCGGTGGCACCTGTAACTGCAATCATGTTAATACTCCTGTGGCTGTTGGTGAAATTCAGACTAGTGTATAAACTAATTTTTAGTAAGTACTTACAGAATTGTTAGTTTGAGGTGGATAAGTTAAATGTCTGAAAAAATGAGTGAAAAATTTATCCGCGGTGAATTGCTCAACGTCAACTGCCCGTCACGTGACGTGCTGAAACGCGTAACCAGCCGCTGGAGCGTATTAATTCTGCTGGCCCTGCAGGACCAGACGCTGCGCTTCAGCGCGTTGCGCCGGACGGTCGGTGGCGTCAGCGAGCGGATGCTGGCGCAGAATCTGCGCTACCTGGAAGAAGATGGCTTCGTGCAGCGTATCGCCTACGATGTGGTGCCACCGCACGTGGAATATCGCTTAACCCCGCTTGGACGCGAAGTCGGTGAACAGGTTGTGGGGCTGGCTGACTGGCTGGAGCTGAACCTGAGCCGGATTCTGGCACAGCGCGAAAAATCTGCGGCAGAGTAAAATCACCCTGTATCAGCCGTCATAACGTGACGGCATGGGTATACTCGCTGCAAAATTTCTGACCCCATTTGTCTGTCATCTCACTTCCTGAAAGCGCGATAACGTAACGGCAGCGCAAATAATCCAGTCGATCTTTTCGCACGGTTGCTGGTTATTAAATCGTTTTATGAATCTCTGGCCCGGAATAATCGACTACCCGCAGCGCGCTGTTAATTCATACCTTCTTTTTGACTCATTTTATTAACATCTCTGATGGCGCTTAAAAGCGCCGTTCTGCGTTTTTTCTGTCAGAAGTTATAGCTGCATTAGCCAGGCAAAAGCAAAAAAGCAAACAAAGCGGCAGAGGTAACTATTTACTCTTTTAACCTGTTAAAAAATAAGGGTATTTAATTTGGAGGCTCTAAAATTTGACCTTTACTCAATCAGGGTTTATAACAAAATAGTGCCTGAAAACAGCCTGTTGAAGGCATTTTTCAGGCAAGGTTCGCTTTAGCGCTATCGATTTTTAAAGTACAAATTACCGTAACATTAACGACACATAAACACGCTCTGATTAACCTTTAGGCCTTATTTTTAAATAAATAATTCCCGTCAAAAACAATGATCAGAATCAATAAAGACTGTTATAGTTTTCATTAACCCCACTGTTTCTATTTCCTCGCCGCGAATAGTTTTAAATTTGCGGCGGGAATTTCAATAAGCGCAGAGAACCAGGCGCATCAGGCTTAAGTTGTTAATTATAAGTAAATACATGGTGTTCTATGTGGCAAAGAGGTAAGCAATGTTCGGATTAGATGCCTTTCATCTGGCCAGGATTCAGTTCGCATTTACTGTTTCCTTCCATATTATCTTTCCCGCCATCACCATCGGTCTCGCCAGTTTTCTGGCCGTGCTCGAAGGTATGTGGCTCAAAACCCGCGATCACACCTATCGCGATCTCTACCACTTCTGGTCGAAAATCTTTGCCGTTAACTTCGGCATGGGTGTGGTATCAGGACTGGTCATGGCTTATCAGTTCGGGACGAACTGGAGCGGCTTCTCGGAGTTTGCTGGCAGTATCACCGGTCCGCTGCTGACCTATGAAGTACTGACGGCGTTCTTCCTGGAAGCGGGCTTCCTGGGCGTGATGCTGTTTGGCTGGAATCGCGTGGGTCCCGGGCTGCACTTCTTTGCCACCTGCATGGTCGCCCTCGGTACGCTGATTTCCACCTTCTGGATCCTGGCCTCTAACAGCTGGATGCATACGCCTCAGGGCTACATCATTCAGAATGGCATCGTGGTTCCGCAGGACTGGTTCAAAATCGTCTTTAACCCCTCATTCCCTTATCGCCTGTTCCATATGTCTGTAGCGGCGTTCCTGGCGAGTGCTTTCTTTGTGGGATCGTCGGCGGCCTGGCATCTGCTGAAGGGAAATAACAATCCCGCAATCCGCAAGATGTTCTCAATGGCGTTGTGGATGGCACTGATTGTCGCGCCGATTCAGGCGATGATTGGTGATGCTCATGGTCTGAATACGCTGGAACACCAGCCTGCCAAAATCGCGGCGATTGAAGGGCACTGGGAAAACCCACCGGGTGAAGCCACACCGCTGATCCTGTTCGGGATCCCCGACATGGAGCAGGAACGTACCAAGTATGCGCTGGAGGTGCCTTATCTTGGCAGCCTGATTCTGACGCATAGCCTGGACAAGCAGGTCCCGGCGCTGAAGTCCTTCCCGAAAGAGGACCGGCCTAATTCAACGGTCATTTTCTGGTCCTTCCGCGTGATGGTGGCGCTGGGCCTGCTGATGATTACGCTGGGCGTAGTCAGCCTGTGGCTGCGTTTTAAAGGGCGTCTCTATGAGTCGCGTCCTTTCCTGTGGTTTGCGCTATTGATGGGGCCATCGGGTCTGATTGCGATTCTGGCAGGCTGGTTTACCACTGAAATCGGTCGTCAGCCGTGGGTGGTCTATGGCGTGCAGCGCACGATTGATGCGGTCTCGGCACATGGGGATATGCACATGAGCATCAGCCTGCTGGCCTTTATTCTGGTCTACAGCTCGGTGTTCGGCGTGGGGTATCACTACATGATGCGTCTGATTAAGCAGGGACCGGTTACCGGCGAAGGCCATATCACCGAAGAGGGTGGTCCTGGTCAGAAGAAAACCCCGGCGCGTCCGCTTTCCGCTGCCACCTTTAAGGATGGAGACCACTAAGATGATCGATTATTCCGTTATCTGGTTTGCGATTATCGTTTTCGCAACCCTGATGTATATCGTGATGGATGGCTTCGACCTGGGTATTGGTCTGCTGTTCCCGTTCAATAAAGATGCTGGCGAGCGCGACATGATGGTTAACACCGTCGCGCCGGTCTGGGACGGAAATGAAACCTGGCTGGTTCTGGGTGGTGCTGGCCTGTTCGGCGCGTTCCCGCTGGCCTATGCGGTGATTGCCGATGCGCTGTCGATTCCGCTGACCGCTATGCTGATTGGCCTGATTTTCCGTGGTGTCGCCTTTGAGTTCCGCTTCAAGGCGGTAGAAGGCCATCGGGCGTTCTGGGACAAGTCATTTATTGCCGGTTCAGTCATCGCCACCTTCAGTCAGGGTGTGGCCGTGGGTGCGTTGCTGGATGGTATTCCGGTTGAGGGACGTCGTTTTGCCGGTTCCGCAATGGACTGGCTGGCACCGTTCCCGCTGTTCTGCGGCGTGGGTCTGGTTGTTGCCTACGCGTTGCTGGGCTGCACCTGGCTTATCATGAAGACCGAGAATGAGCTGCACCGTAAAATGTCTGCGCTGGCTACGCCGCTGGTGATTGCGCTGTTAGTGATTATCGGCATCATCAGCCTGTGGACACCGTTTGCGCATGCGGATATCGCGCATCGCTGGTTCAGCAAACCCAACCTGTTCCTGTTCCTGCCGGTTCCGGTATTGGTGCTGCTCTGTTCGTGGGGCATTGTGCGCGCCATTAAACGCGAGGCGCACTATTCACCGTTCCTGCTGACGCTGGCGCTGATCTTCCTGGGCTTCTCCGGGCTGGGCATCAGTATCTGGCCAAACATTATTCCGCCATCAGTGACCATCTGGGCTGCCGCCTCACCGCCGCAGAGCCAGGCCTTTATGCTGGTGGGTAGCCTGCTGATTATCCCGATGATCCTGGGCTACACCTTCTGGAGCTACTACGTGTTCCGTGGAAAAATCAAAGCAGACGCAGGATATCATTGATATGAAAAGCCTCAGCAGCATGAAAGACCACAATCACAATGAAGAAACGAAAGCGCCATGGTGGAAGCGTGTGATGTGGCTGGTGTTTATCTATGCCGCCAGCGTGCTGGCGCTGGGCGTTGTCGCCTCGCTGTTCCGTATGATGATGACAGCGGCCGGAATGCGCAGTCATTAGTTGTCGCAGGCTCCGTCTTACAGCTATCCGGCGCAGTTTTTATCAATAATCAGAAGGCTGACGACAGTCAGCCTTTTTTAGTTAGTAACCTAAGCAATTAATGCGGAAACGCCCTGAACGGGCGCGCAATGCTTACCCTTTCCTTACACCGATTTGCGATTTTTGTTATCCTTTTGTAACTGAAATCCCAGTCCTAACCCGCGTCGTAAATCGCCATCATGCTCAGTCAGGCCATTAAAAAACAGCACATCAACGATCTGGTCGAGTGGATTGAAGCCAATCTCACCGACGATCTTAATATCGATCAGATTACCCTCAAGTCAGGTTATTCCAAATGGCACATGCAGCGCATGTTTAAGGAGATGACCGGACAGACCCTGGCGGCTTACACCCGTAAACGGCGTCTGACGATGGCCGCTATGGCGCTGCGTCTGACCCGCATGACGCTGATCGATATCGCCGTACGTTTTGGTTTTGATAACCAGCAAAATTTTACCCGGGTATTCAAAGGTCACTTTTCGCTGACGCCTGGCGCGTTTCGCCGTATTCCCCATTTGCCGGTTAAAAACTTCCATGGCCGCATTCTGGTGCGATCGCTGGCAGAGCGTGCAACGCTGGTGGAGCGTGAGGAAGAGCTGCATCTGTGCGGAGAAACGCTGGAGTGGGAGTGTAAGTTTGGCGATTACATTGCCGATCGCGATCACCGGGTGGCTGAACAGGCGCGGCAACTGGTGGCGCTGGCGGGCGGCCGCGTGTCGCAGGGCTGGTTAGGCTTTCAGTATGGCCCCGGCCATAGCTCTGCTGATCAGCAAAATATCAGCCTGTTTCAGGCGCTGGAGCCGCAACATGCCGGGCTGCTGGGTGACAACACCGCCAGCTGGAGCGAGGTTCGTGGACTCTATGCGTCGATCCGCTGGAGCGGCAGCCCGGAGCAGCTGACACGCTTTATCGAGGATATCTACTATCAGCATCTGCCAGCACTGGGTGTGTCACGTCGTCCGGGTAAAGATCTGCTGCGTCTCGATTTTGCGCACTGTAAGCCCGACTGGCTGAGCGGCGTTTTTTCTATTCCGGTGATGCAGGCGTAGCCAGCAGGGCAGGGGGTGTGGCTCCCGACCCTGTTAATGCATAATTCGTGCGGTAAACCGTGACAAACCGCACGATTTTATAAAATAACTCGCCATTCTGGCGTAAAATCCTCTCCCGAAACCCTGCCATGCCTGAATCATCGTGCATCTGTGCCAGGGCTGGAATATTTACCTGCATTTCAGGCCTTTTCTGGTCAAAAAAACAAACGAAGACAACTATGCGACGCTTAATGATTTCACTGATCCTGGCATTGCCTGTCATGGCGATGGCACAACAGGCTGAACCTTTTTCACCTCCTGCCGGGCTGCATCCGCACTCTCAGGCCACCCAGCATGAAATTCTGGGTGATGGTGAGCTGCCGGAACACACCAGCAGCAATCCTTCCCTCTCAGGATTCAACGACACACTGTAAGTGGTCACGCGCTGCCAGAATGTGCGGCGCAACATCATGCCCGGCTCGTCAGGAGCCGGACAGTTTCCGCCTTCTCTGCCTGCCCCGTAAACACGCCGCACCTGCTGCTTACCTCTCTCTGAACGCTCTTATCAGGGCCGCTCTTCGTCTGCACTACGCACACCCGTACAGGCATAAAATATATCTTAAGCCGCTGGATCGCATTTTTCGTTCTTGTAGTGAAGATATATCATAGCTAATCTTGGCACTTCAGATGAGAATGATTGTTATTCCATTATTATCAGCATGCCTTTGAGTCACGGGCATCCATCCCGTTTCAGGAGAGAAATTTTGCCTGTATCAGCCGATCAGCGTGTACCACAGCGCGTCCGTAATGAATTGCGTTTCCGTCATATTCAGGTCGCGAGTAAAACTAACATTGCCGGTAAATTCTGGCGCATCCGGTTCAGCGGTAGCGATCTGGCGGGCTTTACGTCGCCAGGCTTTGATGACCACATTAAGGTTTTCTTCCCTTCCGCTGAAGGAGCCACACTGGCTCTGCCACAAATCACCGATGCGGGGATTGTCTGGCCGGAAGGGGTGCGTCCGCAGGCGCGTGATTACACACCGCTGGAATTCGATGGTGAATCTTCACTGACCCTCGATTTCTATATTCATGAGCAGGGCGTAGCCAGTGACTGGGCAACTCAGGCGCAGCCTGGCGATCGGTTGATTGTCGGCGGGCCACGCGGCTCGCTGGTGGTGCCGACCGATTACGCATTCCAGCTCTATGTCTGTGATGAAACCGGGCTGCCGGCTTTTGCGCGCCGTCAGCGTGACGTCCGGGCGCAGGCGCTGCATCTCTATGCCTTTACCGATGAAGCGACGGGCCGCGACTATTTATCTGATACGGCTGATGTGACGACAAACTGGCTCGGCAGCGGCCAGATGCAGAAAGCGCAGCTCAGCCAGCTGATTGCCCGGCTGGATCAGATCACTATCCCGACGGAAGATTACTTTGTCTGGCTGACCGGCGAAGGTGAGTTTGTTAAAGCGCTGTGTGACTACTTCACGGTGCAGCGCGGCCTCAACAGTGACTTCGTACGGGCGGTGGCCTACTGGCACCAGAAGTAAGCCGCTAAGGCAATTGAGTTTTGCCAGGCGGCGCACTACCATCAATCCCACTTTTTCGCAGCAGGGCAGGCCATGAAACAGCATCCGACTTCCACTTCATCTGACGATCAGACTGCGCGCGCAGGCAGTTGCAGCGGACGGCGCAAGCGACGTGAAAAGATGCTGGAAGCGAGCGAGATTCGCCTGCTGATGCTCCATTTCCTGGCGCAGAATGCCGCGCACGGCTATGAGCTGATCAAGTCTGTTGAGGAGCTGTCAAAGGGAGAGTATTCGCCCAGTCCGGGGATCATTTATCCCAACCTGACGCTGCTGGAAGAGATGGAGGCGATTCAGGTGGTGGATGCGCAGGCAACGCGTAAAGCCTACCGCCTGACGGCAGCGGGAGAGGCGCAGCTGGCAGAGAACCGTGAAACGGTCGCCAGCCTGATTACACGGCTCTCTACGCTGGCGATTCTGGTCAATAACCGCAGCATTCCTGCTGTTGAGCAGGCGATTCATGGGCTGAAGGTCGCGCTGAACCGGCGGCTTGCGCAGGAAGATATCTCAGAAGCCGCGCTGCAGACGCTGATTAAAGCGCTGCACGACGCGGCAGAAAAAATCACCCACAGCTAATAGCGGACTTAGCTGACTTCAGTTTTGTGTTTGTCGATGTGACCCAGCGTACGATCCGGAAAGCAGATGTCCCGCACACGCTGTTTCAGCGTGGTTGCATCCGGGAAGCCACCATCCCGCTTACGTTCCCACAGCAGATGCTCATCCAGCGTAATCTCAAAGATACCGCCGGTGCCCGGTTTCAGCGTCACCTCCGCCAGATCCTCAGCGAACGTATGCAGAAGTTCCTGTGCCATCCACGCTGACCGCATCAGCCAGTTGCATTGCATACAGTAGTGAATAACAACCACAGGTTTTTGCGCCATAACTCTATTCCTTTACGTGTTGATAAATGCCAATGCATTCGGGTTAACAATTTGTGCGCTGTGGTTTATATCTAAATGTAAATAAGATTGATAATGATTATCAGTTGCATTAAATTCCGGGCGATAATTACTACACCAGCATGATGTTCTGACTTTTCACGGCTTTTATGCGGAGCCGTTTTACTGTTGCCAGCAAGCAAGTGAGCGAATACTAACAATTAATCAGGTAATTCGCGCCTATGTCACCACGTTTTCGGAGATTGACGCAACCGCGTCTGACTCAACTGGCGTTGCTCGCCACCTTCATCAATACCACCTGCACTTATGCTGCGGGCAGTGAATCTGCCACCCTAGCCCTTTCTGACCGCTATGGCAGCAGTGCCGAACCGGTAATGACGGTGACGGCACCGGAAATCAAAAAAACGGCAGGCAGTAAAACCTCGCTCTCTGCCAGCGATCTGCAACAGCGTGGTGCCACTGACTTCGGATCGATCATGCGCTATGAACCGCTGATCAGTGCTACCGGTACCCGTGGTGGTTCATCAGCCGGTAAGAGCGGTTTTGATCGGGCCGGTTATACCGGCTACAACATTCGTGGCCTCGAGAGCAACCGCGTCGGTCTGGATGTAGACGGCATTCCGTTGCCGCAGGCCACTGGCCGCAGCTATGTAGGACGCGCAGGTCTCGACAGCTTTGGCATTGGCCGCGATTACATCGATCCTTATATGTTTGGCCGTATTGAGATTGAGAAGGGCGCCACAGCAGTGGAACAGCCGAACACCTCGATTGGCGGCAACGTCTCGTTCCGTAATAAGTCTCCCGACGATTACCTGCATCCCGGAAAAGCAACCGCGTTCAGTTATCAGAGCGACTATGACTCATCCAGTCGCAGCTGGCATAACGGCATCACCGCCGCTGCCGGTGACGATGAGCTGCGCGGCATCTTTGTTTACAGCCGCCGTGACGGACAGCAGACCCGTAACAACAGCGATACGCTGGATGCGTATCCCGCTAACTGGCACTCCGACGCCTTTATGACCTCCGGCATCTGGCAGCCCAATGATGCTCACAAGCTCAGCGCGACGGTCGATTACTATCACAAAACCCACCACAGCCATTACGACAGCTGGAGCACTTCAGGCAATACAGTCTGGGGGACGGCACAGCAGCAGAGTGATACCCGCCGCTGGGGCATCAGCCTGGCGGATGAGTACACCCCTTACAATGACCTGATCGACAGCCTGACGACCCGCATTTACTGGCAGCAGACCCAGGCGCATGACAACACCCGGATGCCGTCGAGTGCCACCGCCAGGCAAACCGTCTATTCCGACTACAACAGCGACAGCTACGGTTTTGACACCCGCGCGCTCAAAAGCGTCGGGCGACATGAACTGAGTGCCGGGCTGAATGCGCGCCTGGTGGATACTGAGCGACCTTTCCGTCAGTCACCGCCAGCCAGTGCTTTTACTGCGATCATGCAGCCGCAGGCTAACAGTCGCAGCTACAGCGTGGGTGGTTATCTGCAGGATACCATCAGCTTCGATGCTGACGGACATCGGGCGGCCATCGTGCCTGGCGCGCGGGTGGCCTATCAGAACACCCGACCGCGTGATGTGGCGACGCTGACCACGAACAGTAGCGTGCTCGACGCCAGCGAAGTTTCAGCGCTCTATGGATCGCCAAACAGCGACACCCAGATATTGCCGTCGATCGCCTTCCAGTACGATCTGACACCGAAGCTGATGACTTATCTGCAATATACCCGTGGCGCGCAGTTCCCCAACGATACCCAGCTTTATGGTTCATGGAACCTTGGCTCCAGCTATGCCGGCACCGCGCAGTATGCGCTGATTGGTAATGCAGATCTGAAAACCGAAACCAGCAACAACTACGAGTGGGGTGTAAAAGGAGAGGTGGCAAAAGGCGTCACGCTTAACGCTGCCGCTTTTTATAACGACTATAAAAACTTTATTGCCTTTACCCGCTACAGCCGGGCGGCTAATCCGGGTAAGTTCGTCAATGTGCCTGCCAACATTTACACCACCTATCAGGCGGAGAACCGCGATAAAGCCTACATCTACGGGGCTGAAATCAGCAGTAAAGTGAACTTCGGTAGCTGGTTCAGCGAGGTCGAGGGTCTGAGCGCCAATCTGGCGTTTGGTTACACGCAGGGCGCGGCAAAGTCGAGCTACCTTGGTGACCGCTACATCGACCTTGAGAGTGTTGCCCCGATGAAAGCGATCGTCGGACTCGCCTGGGATGATGAGGCGCGCGGCTACGGTGCCGCCGTTACCGCTACCTTTGTCAAAGGTAAGCAAGCCAGTGCGACTAACCGCGAAAGCTTCGCTAACAACGGCAGCAGCCTGGCCGACTCCAGCACCGATTACATGCGGGTGCCGGGTTATGGCATGGTGGATATGACCGCTTACTGGCGTGTCGCGCACAACGTCAGGCTGAGTGGCGGGCTTTACAACATAACCGATCGCAAATACCGGGATTACCTCAGCAGCCGTGAACTGACCAGCGCCACTCAGCAGGAGCGCAACGATCAGGCACTGGCCGTGATGCCGGGCCGTACTTTCCAGTTAGGTGTTAACGTCGATTTTTGATAGCCGTCGCCCTGCGCTGATGCAGGGCATTACTAAGAGAGCCTGAGTCATGAACCCGATTTATCAGCACTATCTTGTCCTTAAAGGTGAACAACCGAACAAATATGCCCGCGACCTGGCCGCGCTGATCGGCATCAGCGAAGCGGAATTGTGTGAAGCGCGCATCGGCGTTGATGCCGTGGCGCTGAAACGCGATTTTCCGGCGTTGCTGAAGGCACTGGGCGCAGTCGGCGAAACCAAAAACATTACCCGTAACGCTTATGCGGTACATGAACATCTGGGTGAATACCACAATGTGCAGATTGGCGCGCATGGTGGCCTGGTGCTTAATCCCCGTGCGCTCGATCTGCGCCTGTTCGTCGGTCAGTGGTGCAGCGCCTTTGCTCTGCAGGAGCCGACCGGGCAGGGCGTTCGTCACAGCATTCAGATTTTTGATCGTCATGGCGATGCGGTGCTGAAAGTTTACGCCACGGAGCAGACCAGCATGGCAATGTGGCAGACGCTGATCGCCGACTTTACCGACGCCGTGGCGACGCCGCTCGTGGTTGAGCCGGTTGCCGCTGCTCCCCTGACGGAGGCGATTGATGCCACCGCCATCGACCGTGAATGGCGCGCCATGACCGATGTTCATCAGTTTTTCGCGTTGCTGAAGCGCCACCAGGTGTCACGGCCGCAGGCCTTTCGCGCGGTGGGTGAGGATCTCGCCTGGCAGACCGGCAACGACGCGCTTGAGCGCCTGCTACAGATGGCACAGCAGGCGGGCAATGAAATTATGATTTTTGTCGGCAACCGTGGCTGTACTCAGATTTTCACCGGCAGGGTAGAGAAGCTGCAGCCAGTGGAAAACTGGCTCAACATCTTCAATCCGCAGTTCACCCTGCATCTGATGGCTGATCAGATCTGCGAAAGCTGGGTAACACGCAAGCCAACGGGTGATGGCTTTGTTACCAGCCTGGAACTGTTCGCCGCCGACGGCACGCAGATCGCCCAGCTCTACGGTCAGCGCACGGAAGGTACGCCAGAGCAGTCACGCTGGCGCGAGCAGATTGGCGCACTCCGCACGCCGGGAGCGGCGGCATGAAAAGAGCGATGCTGTTATGGCTGCTGATGACGCTGCCATCACTGGCGGCGGAGCGGGTGGTGTCGATTGGTGGTGACGTCACTCAGATTATCTATGCGCTGGATGCCCAGTCACAGCTGGTTGCGCGCGACAGCACCAGTCTGCGTCCGGCGCAGGCCGCCCGACTGCCGGACGTGGGTTATATGCGCCAGCTCAACGCCGAAGGCATTCTGGCACTGAAACCGACGCTGGTGATCGCCAGCGCGCAGGCGCAACCGTCGCTGGTGCTGCAACAGATTGCCCGCGCGGGCGTCAGGGTGGTCACGGTCAGCGGCGACAGCAGCCTGCAGGCGATTCCGCAGAAAATTATCACTGTGGGCCAGGCGCTGCAGCGTGAAAGCGAAGCTCAGGCACTGGCGCAGCAGATGACGCAGCAGATTCGCCAGTTGCCGCAGCAACCGCTGCCGGTAAAAGTGCTCTACATCATGGCGAACAGCGGCATGAAATCGATGGCGGCGGGAAATCAGACTGCGGCCGATGGCGCCATTCGCAGCGCCGGGCTGGAGAATGCTATGGGCTCGGTGCCGCACTATCAGGCACTGTCGCAGGAAGGGGTGATCGCCGCCGCGCCGGATCTGGTGGTAATAGGCGAGGATGGCCTGAAAACCCTGGGCGGCGAAGCGCAGCTGTGGCAGTTACCGGGTCTGGCGCTGACGCCTGCCGGGCAGCAGCATCGTCTGCTGGTGATCGACACCATGGCACTGCTGGGGTTTGGCCTTGATACGCCGCGGGCAATCGTGAAATTGCGTCAGGCGGCGGAATCGCTGAACCATGATTAAGGATAATGCGCTGCGTGGCCTGGTGCTGATGCTGATCTTCCTGCTGGTGGCGATGGTGCTGGCGGCAAATCTGGGGGCGATGTCGCTTTCAGTGCGGGCGCTGTGGCAGGCACCGCTCAGCGATCTTATCTGGCAGATCTGGCTGGATATCCGTCTGCCGCGCGTGCTGCTGGCGGTGGTGATGGGCATGGCGCTGGCAGTCTCTGGCGCAGTGATGCAGGGTGTTTTTCGTAACCCACTGGCCGATCCCGGTCTGCTGGGGATCAGCAGCGGGGCGGGACTGGCGGTGGCGCTGGCAATCATTATTCCGCTGGCGTTGCCGGCACCGCTGGCATTGTGGCTACCGATGATCGCCGCGTTTATCGGCAGTCTGCTGGTTACACTGCTGATCTTCAGTTTCAGTCGGCTGGCGCGCGGCAATCTTTCGCGGCTGTTGCTGGTCGGCATTGCGATTAATGCGTTGTGCGGGGCGGCGGTAGGCGTGCTGTCATGGCTGAGCAACGACCAGCAGCTGCGCCAGCTGTCGCTGTGGGGCATGGGAAGCCTCAGCCAGGCACAGTGGCCCGCACTGCTGATCTGCCTGCTGCTGATTCTGCCAGCCTTGCTGCTGTTACAGACCCGTGCCCGCCACCTTAACCTGCTGCAGGCGGGTGAAGAGGATGCGCACTACATGGGCGTTGATGTGAAGCGTACTCAGCATCAGCTGCTGATCCTCAGTGCGTTGCTGGTCGGTACGGCGGTCTCGGTCAGCGGCGTGATTGGCTTCGTCGGACTGGTGGTGCCACACGTGATGCGTTTTTGCCTTGGCGGCGATCATCGCTGGCTGCTGCCCGGCTCAGCGCTGGCGGGGGCGATTCTGCTGCTGCTGGCCGATACGCTGGCGCGCACTCTGGTGGTTCCGGCCGAGATGCCGGTGGGGTTGCTGACCAGCCTGATTGGTGGTCCGTGGTTTCTCTGGCTGATTCTGCGTCAACAGCGAGGGCTGGAGTGATGGACATTTTACAGGCCAGGGGATTGTGTCTCGCGCGCGGCGGCAAAACTGTTATCGATAATCTCGATGTTACGCTGTCAGGTGGCGAGCTGGTGGCGCTGATTGGCCCCAACGGCGCAGGTAAGTCGACGCTATTGCGGATGCTGACGGGATTTCTGTCGCCCGATCGGGGCGAGTGCTGGCTGGGCGATCGACGGCTGACGGCATGGCCGCGTGAGCAGCTGGCACGACGCCGGGCAGTGATGCGCCAGCAGAACAACCTGACGTTTTCACAGTCTGCGCAGTCGGTCGTGGCGATGGGCCGTGCGCCCTGGCCGGAGGCGCAGACATCGCAGATTGTAGCCGAGGTTATGCGGCTGACCGGTTGTGAAGGGCTGGCGCAGCGCGATTACCGCCAGCTCTCCGGCGGTGAACAACAACGGGTTCAGCTGGCACGGGTGCTGGCACAGCTCTGGCATGAGGGAAGACCACGCGGCTGGCTGTTTCTGGATGAGCCGACTTCGGCGCTGGATCTCTTCTGGCAGCAGCAAACCCTGCGTTTACTGCGCCAGCTGACGCGCGCCGGAGATCTCACCGTCTGCACCGTGTTACATGACCTTAATCAGGCCTCATTGTGGGCCGATCGCATACTGCTGCTGCACGCAGGCCGACTGGTGGCACAAGGCTCGCCGCAGACGGTGATGACGGAAGCGACGCTGACGCGCTGGTACCAGGCCGATCTGCAGGTAGTGGCGCATACCGGGAGTGGACAGCCGCATATCCAGCTGCGTATTTAGACCGTTTCGCTTTAAAAACATTACCTTGCGCGGTTTTATTCGCTGATTTTGCGCTATACCTGGAGTTCCGGACAGATTCAAGGAGACCATAATGGCAAAATCATTAGATCAGACCGCTGAGCAACTGGGTAATATTTTACTCTCTTCCGGACTTCATCTGGCGACCGCCGAATCCTGTACCGCCGGGCTGATCAGCATGACGCTGGCCGCGGTGGAAAACAGCGGAGACTTTTATACCAGCGGCTTTGTGACCTACAGCGAAAATGCCAAAATCCGTCTGCTGGGGGTGCGCCCTGACACGCTGAAACAGCATACGGCGGTGAGCGAACAGACGGCGCGGGAGATGGTGCAGGGCGCCTGTGCCCGCTCCGGCGAGCCGGTGGGATTATCTATTACCGGCTATGCCGGACCTGATGGCGGCGAAGATGGTACACCGGCGGGCACCATCTGGTTTGGCTGGGAATTGCCCGACGGCAGAGATGAAGCGGAATGCCATCAGTTCAGCGGCGATCCGAAATCGGTGATGGAGCAGGGGACACAGTTCGCGCTGGAAGGACTCATAAAACGGCTGCAGCGAGCCGATCGTTAAAGGCGCGAAACGCGCCTTTAAACAGGATTAGCGACAGTCGACAATCAGACGACCCTGCACTTTGCCATCCAGCAATGCCTGCGCACCCTCTCTGGCTTCACTTAGCGGGATCACCCGGCTCAGCTTACTGAGCCGTTCGCTATCCATCAGCTCACCGAGTCGTTGCCACGCCTGCTGACGAAGCGGCTTCGGACACATCACGCTATCGACACCGGCCAGCGTAACGCCACGCAAAATAAAGGGTGCGACGCTGGCTGGCAGGTCGAGTCCCTGCGCCATACCACAGGCGGCAACCGCGCCGTCGCGCTGGGTGGCGGCCAGCACATTCGCCAGGGTGTGACTGCCTACGCTGTCTATCGCGGCGGCCCAGCGCTCTTTTGCCAGTGGCTTGCCGGGTTGGGAGAGTTCTTCACGGTCAATGACCGATGCCGCGCCCAACGTATCAATCAGATAGGCATGGTCGCTGGTGCGCCCGCTGGAAGCGATCACCTGATAACCCAGACGCGCCAGCAGGCTGACGCTATAGCTGCCGACGCCGCCACTGGCACCGGTTACCAGTACCGGCCCCTGTTCAGGTGTAATGCCCTGTTTTTCCAGCGCCATCACGCAGAGCATTGCGGTCAGTCCCGCCGTACCGATTGCCATGGTTTGCAGCGGACTCAGCGTGGCGGGCGGGCGCACCAGCCAGTCGCCACTGACGCTGGCTTTCTGTGCCAGGCCGCCCCACTGTTTTTCGCCCACGCCCCAGCCCGTCAGCAGCGCCACATCATCCTCTTTCCAGTCAGGATGGCGGCTGGCCGTCACCCGGCCAACAAAATCGATACCTGGCACCATCGGGAACTGGCGCACAATCGGGCCTTTGTTACAGATAGCCAGGGCATCTTTGTAGTTCAGGGATGAGTAGCTGACGTCGAGCGTGACATCGTGGTCGGGCAGTTGAAATTCGGGGAGATCTTTCAGCAGGGAACGGTAACCTTGTTCGTCATTTTCAATGACCAGTGCCTTGAACATGCAGCCTCCGGCAGAGTGGGAAAGAGAAGATCAGTTTACGCCTGGCAGATGCAATGCGGTAGGGCAATGGCCCCGTCTCCCGGCAATGAAGACGACACGAGCGGAAAAACAGGCTGACAGCGGCAGTGAGTTAAGTGCATAAATCTGCATATAATTCAGATAATTAGTCGTATTGTGAATTTTTTATGATAAATAGACTATAAAAATCATGTTGTTACATGCGAAGAGGGTGACTGAATAATTACCTGGTTCGGGTTGTCCATGCCTGAAAAAGATGACATTATGACCGCCACTTTTTGACCCTGCTTCTTTGCCACAGAGGACGTCGCCATGTCCGGTTCACCGCGCATCCGCCCGGATTACCGTTCGCTTTTTCCGGCGCTCACCGGGTTATCCTCTTTTCCAATATCTCCGTTATTCACCATGCGGTGAGGCCAGCCGGGCAGCGGCTATGGATCTGCTCTCCACGGGCTGCGTAACGCCTTCTGACTGTTAAGTATTCGCCGGGGCACTGTCCCCATAATTGTGCCTCTGGCACTTCCTCCCTGACGTTAGGGATTCTGTTATGACTCCACTGAAAATTGCTGCCAGCGCCGCTGTGGCGCCCAGTCTGACCCTGAACACTGCGCGAGACGTGGTGACGCTGGATAACACCGACTTCACTGATGTGGCGGCGGTTGTCGTCTCGCTGGCGGATACCCGTAGCGGCGTGCTGGCGCTGCTGCGTCATACCGGCTTTAATCTGCCGGTGTTTGTCGCTAACGTGTTTGAAGAAGAGGTGATGCACCTGCCCGGCGTCAGCGGTGAGCTGAATGGCGATCCGCAGGAGTGGATCGCGCTGGAAGCGGCTGCGCAGGCGTATGAAGCGGCGCTGCTGCCACCTTTCTTCGAAACGCTGACCCGCTATGTCGATATGCAGAACAGCACCTTTGCCTGTCCCGGACATCAGGGCGGTGCGTTCTTTAAAAAGCATCCGGCGGGCAAACAGTTTTACGACTTCTACGGCGAGAATGTTTTCCGGTCTGATATGTGCAATGCCGATGTCAAACTGGGCGATCTGCTGATCCACGAAGGCTCGGCCAAAGATGCGCAGAAGTATGCGGCAAAGGTGTTCAACGCCGATAAAACCTACTTTGTGCTCAACGGCACCTCAAGTGCCAACAAAGTGGTGACCAATGCGCTGCTGACCCGTGGCGATCTGGTGCTGTTTGACCGCAACAATCACAAGTCGAACCATCATGGCGCGCTGATTCAGGCGGGCGCGACCCCGGTTTATCTTGAAGCGACGCGCAATCCCTTCGGCTTTATTGGCGGCATTGACGCGCACTGTTTTGATGAGGCTTATCTGCGCGAGCAGATCGCGGCCGTGGCTCCGCAGCGCGCGGCTGAAGAGCGGCCTTTCCGTCTGGCGATCATCCAGCTGGGCACCTACGACGGCACGGTCTACAACGCGCGCCAGGTAGTGGATCGCATCGGCCATCTGTGTGATTACATCCTGTTTGATTCCGCGTGGCTCGGTTATGAGCAGTTCATTCCACTGATGGAAGGCTGTTCGCCGCTGACCCTGCAACTGAATGAGAACGATCCCGGCATTTTTGTCACGCAGTCAGTGCATAAGCAGCTGGCAGGTTTTTCACAGACTTCGCAGATCCATAAAAAAGATAATCATATTCGCGGACAGCGCCGCTTCTGCCCGCATAAGCGACTGAATAACGCCTTTATGCTGCACGCATCAACCAGTCCGTTTTATCCGCTGTTTGCCGCACTGGATATCAACGCCAGAATGCATCAGGGCGAAGCGGGGCGTCGCATGTGGGATGAGTGCGTCACGCTGGGTATTGAGGCGCGTAAAGCGATCCTGGATCGCTGTGAGATGATCCTGCCGTTTGTGCCGGAGACGGTAGATGGTCAGCGCTGGCAGGATGCGCCCACTGAGACGATCGCCCGCGATCTGCGCTACTTCAGCTTTGAACCGCAGGCGAAGTGGCACGGTTTCGCGGGCTATGCGCGCGATCAGTATCGGGTGGATCCCTGCAAGCTGCTGCTGACCACGCCGGGGATTGATGCGGCCAGCGGTGAGTATAGTAATTTCGGGATTCCGGCGACCATTCTGGCGAACTATCTGCGCGAAAACGGCATTGTGCCGGAGAAGTGCGATCTCAACTCAATCCTGTTCCTGATGACCCCGGCAGAGAGTCCGGAGAAGATGGCGAATCTGGTGGCGATGCTGGCGCAGTTCGAACAGCACGTCAAAGAGGATGCGCCGCTGGCCGAAGTGCTGCCGACCATTTACCGCAAAAATGCCGAACGCTATGCCGGGTATACCCTGCGTCGCCTCTGTCAGGAGATGCACGACCTTTACGTCAGTCACAACGTCAAGGATCTGCAGCGCCTGATGTTCCGCGCCGCGGAGTTCCCGCCGGTCAGGGTGAATCCGCAGGATGCGCATCAGGCTTATATTCGCGGCGAAGTGGAGCTGGTGCCGATAGCCGAAGCGCAAGGCCGGGTTGCCGCGGAAGGTGCACTGCCTTATCCACCGGGTGTGCTGTGCGTCGTCCCGGGGGAAGTCTGGGGCGGCGCGGTGCAGCGTTACTTCCTGGCGCTGGAAGAGGGGCTTAATCTGCTGCCTGGCTTCTCGCCAGAGCTGCAGGGCGTTTACACCGAAGAGGATGACCAGGGACGGAAGTATCTGGTGGCCAATATGATAGTGGGGCGCTGATCTGAGCGTGGGCAGAGGCGGGTAGCGGCCCGCCTGCCTTTTTGTTCGCTGCGCGAACGGGGCTGAGAAGGTTTCGCCTGGCAGGCCCTGGGTTCGCTGCGCGAACGGGCTGTGAGAGGTTTTCGTTCGCTTAGCCGCGGGCTAACACTGAGCGGGTTCCGCCCGCCAGGCGATGGGGAGTTTCAGGTTGCCTGAGCAGGCGGACGCGTCAAGGGGCGGACGCCCGCCCCTTAACAATCCCGGCGTCCGGCTGCCTCCGCGCCCCGCTGTGCGGGGTGCCTTCGTCACGCCCTGCGGCCGACGGACCGTCCGGACTCGCCATCCCTGGCTCGTGCAGTCCTTTCGCCGACGTCCTGTCGGCTCATCCTGGCCTGCGGTTGTTCCTCAGCGCTTCGGACGCCTCTGGGAAACCCCCGCCTGTGATTTCTTTATGTTTTCTTTGGTGCACAGTTGCCTGGTGGTCTGAAAGCCAGTCTCAATTCCTGAAGTTCACCGCAACAATCTTAGTTACCTGAAAACGAGATAACAGCGGGTAGGGTTGAATGCCATTCTGTTTGCTGAGCCGAAAGTCAGAGGCAATCCCAAACTCACAGCGACAGCGAACCCAACATAAAAAGAAGAGATAACAGCGAGGGGGTGGGGGGGCCGTCAGAACCGCTGAGCGGATGAGGGATTTCAGGACGAGCGACAGGGATGTCGCGAAGAGGCGGGTTCGCGCCATGGATGGCGCGTCCCGCCGGTCCGTGAGAAATCCTGAAGTAGCGAAGGAACCGCGAAGCGGCGGTGAAGCAGGCCGGAGCCCGGGGTCAAGGGGGCGCGGCGACTGGCGCCCCCTTGTCGGTCGCCTGCAGAGGCGAATCTGAAACTGCCCGGCTAATCAGGCGAACGAAACCTTCTCATAGCCCGTTCGCGCAGCGAACACTCCCAGCTTCAGGCGCTTCACTCCTGATCGCCTGGCGGGCGGAACCCGCTCAGTGCATACCCGCGGCTAAGCGAACGAAACCTTCTCATAGCCTGTTCGCGCAGCGAACAATCCCAGCTTCAGGCGCTGCACCCAAGCCCGTTCGCGCAGCGAACACTCCCCCGCTTTAGCGCTGAGCCAATCAGAATCCCCGATAACTCTTCTGCGCGGTACTCACCTTATAAAGATAACGACGCGACTCCGCCGACGGATGCTGGTTCGCCAGGGTCGAATAAACCTTGCTCGGTGACATGCCGTTAATCATCGAAAACGCTCGATCTTTATCGCTGGAGAAGACGCGCAGCACGCTGCCTGCGCCGCCGTTATAGGCGGTGATCACCGCATAACGACGTGACACCGGATCCTGAATGCCGCCCAGATAGCTACGCTGCAACAGCGACAGATAAGCGGTACCCGCATCAATATTGTTCTCCGGATCCAGCAGATAGCTGCGGCTCGGCTTGCCCCATTTACCCTTCATGCGGAACACGTCAACACCGGCAGTATGCTGCACCACCTGCATCAGACCCAGCGCATCAGAATGGCTCACGGCGTAGGGGTTAAAGCTCGACTCGGTCTGCATAATCGCCAGAATCAACGAGGCATCAACACCATACTGATCGGCGGCTTTACGCACCATCGGCAGGTATTTGTGCGCACGCTTATCCAGGTGGTTCGGCACCATCGGAATCGAAATGGTGTAAATCACATGCAGACCCGAGGTGCGGCGCTGCAATTTATTCTGAATCAGATAGTCAGCAAAGGCTTCTGCGCGACCCTGCCAGCGAATCGGCTGACCGGTATTATCCAGCACCTGCCCATACAGCAGCGGCTCTTTACTGATTTCAATATCGTTGGCGTCAGAGTAGAGATCGACATTACCCGGATCTTCGCCAATCAACAGGGTGGTCACGATTGCCTGACGCAGGCTGGCCATAGGATCGGTGCCAGAAATCGTCTCGATGGTCAGCTTACCGCTTTCAAAGTTAATGTGGCTGCGGGTGTAATAGTTGTCGCTATATTTGACGTAATCTTTGGGTCCGGCGATCAGGACCTCATTGATACCCCAGATATTCTCAATATTATGAGCAAACTGCCCCATCAGAATATCAAAGGCGTTGGTATCTTTTACCCACTCCTCGTGGGACTGCTGTTTCTTTGACCCGGAACAGGAAACCAAAAGTGGTGCTATCACCAGCAGGGCGATTAATTTTTTATTCATTGGGAATGCAAGCCTGACCTGGATAACCGGCCTCAGCGATGAGGCCCGGAATGTTTACGCTTCTGGCGGTGTATAGCCTTCGATATGAACGTCTTTACCTTCGAACAGGAAATTGATCATCTCCTTCTCCAGCACTTTACGATCTTCGGGATTCATCATGTTGAGCTTCTTCTCGTTGATCAACATGGTCTGTTTCGCCATCCACTTCTGCCAGGCTTCTTTGGAAATGTCGTTGTAAATGCGCTTACCCAGATCGCCCGGGTAGAGCTGAAAATCCTGTCCTTCCGCGTCGCGCTGTAAAAAAGTACAAAAAATAGTGCGGCTCATTATTCTTCCTCATTAATCTCACAACTGTTCAAAGCCAGTTGTCGGGGATGGCGCAGCTCGTGTAACAGGCGCTCAACGGGTGCGGCTAATCCCACAGATGGTGGCAGCGCTAAGTTATACCAGAGACCGCCTGCTTCATCCATCGCCGCCCCGACAGAAGGCCACGTCAGCCACATTGGCACGATATCGAGATGGAAATGGCTGAAGGTGTGACGGAACGCAGTAAGCTGCTGCGGTTTTGCATGGATGCCGCGGGCCGCCAGCCAGTCGGTCAGTGCCGCTTCCGTTGTGAACTGCGGGAAGCAGAACAGGCCGCCCCACAAGCCCACAGGCGGGCGCTGCTCCAGCCAGACATCATCACCATCCTGCATCATCAGGAACCAGCCGCTGCGCTCTGGCAGCACCTGCTTAGGCTTCTTACCGGGATAGCTCGCCCAGCTGCTGCTGGCATACGCCTCACAACCGCTGTTCAGCGGGCAGATTTCGCACTTCGGCTTTGATCGGGTACAGACGATAGCACCCAGATCCATCATCGCCTGATTAAACTGGCTGACGCCCTCGGCGGGTGTGACCTCTTCGCTGATCTGCCAGAGCCGCTTTTCGACCTCTTTCTTACCCGGCCAGCCGCTGACAGCATAGCAACGGGCCAGCACGCGCTTGACGTTGCCATCCAGAATCGGGAAATGCTGCCCCAGTGACAGCGACAGGATCGCGCCCGCAGTGGAGCGGCCTACGCCGGGCAGGGAAGAGACATCATCGAAATTACGCGGGAACTCGCCCTGATGAACCTCGACAATCTGCTTTGCGGCTTTATGCAGATTACGCGCACGGGCGTAGTAGCCGAGGCCGGTCCAGAGATGTAAGACCTCATCCAGCGGAGCCGCAGCCAGATCGATGACCGTGGGGAAGCGCGCCATAAAGCGTTCAAAATAGGGAATAACCGTGGCAACCTGGGTTTGCTGTAGCATCACTTCGGAGAGCCACACCTTGTAAGGCGTTTTCTCCAGCTGCCACGGCAGGGTTTTGCGACCAAAGCGCTGATACCAGTCCAGCACCTGTTGCGCGAACTGCGGCGCTTGCATCATAAGAAGGAAATTTTCCGTGTTTACTCTACACTCAGGCAGGAATTCCAGCACATGCGCACCTGGGTGTAAACCGGAAGATTGCAAAGGCTTGCTTCTGCTTATGAACTTTGCATAATGCCCGTTTCCCGGAACAGGCTAACCAGCAGGCTTTTACATGATTAATGACGTCATCACCCCAGAATTTGATGAGAACGGGCGGCCATTACGCCGGATCCGCAGCTTTGTGCGCCGCCAGGGCCGCTTAACCAAAGGCCAGCAGCAGGCGCTGGACACCCTGTGGCCGGTCATGGGGGTGGAATATCAGCCGGAGCCTGTCGATCTGCCCGCGCTGTTTGGCCGCGAAGCCCCGGTGACGCTGGAAATTGGCTTTGGCATGGGCGCTTCGCTGGTAACGATGGCGCAGAACACGCCGCATCAGAACTTCCTGGGTATTGAAGTGCATGCGCCGGGCGTGGGTGCCTGTCTGGCCGCCGCCAAAGAAGCCGATGTGCAGAACCTTCGGGTGATGTGCCATGACGCGGTGGAAGTGCTGGAGAAGATGATTCCGGATAACTCGCTGCGCATGGTTCAGCTTTTCTTCCCCGATCCGTGGCATAAAGCGCGTCACAATAAACGCCGTATTGTCCAGGTGCCTTTTGCCGAGCTGGTGATGCGTAAACTGAAGCTGGGCGGCGTTTTCCACATGGCGACCGACTGGGAAGCCTACGCGGAGCATATGCTGGAAGTGATGAACAGCATCGATGGTTACCGCAACCAGTCAGAACAACAGAATTATGTGCCGCGTCCTGAGACGCGTCCACTGACCAAGTTTGAGCAGCGCGGGCAGCGTTTAGGCCACGGCGTATGGGATTTAATGTTTGAGAGGGTGAAATAATGGCTACACAACGCAGCCGCCGTTTACGTAAAAAACTGCACATTGATGAGTTTCAGGAACTGGGCTTCTCGGTTGCCTGGCGCTTCCCGGAAGGCACCAGCGAAAGCGAAATTGATGAGACGCTGAACCAGTTCATCAATGAAGCGATCGACCCTAACGGCCTGGCCTTCGATGGCAGCGGTTACCTGGTGTGGGAAGGTCTGGTTTGCCTGCAGAAAACCGGCAAATGCACCGATGAGCATCGTGCTCTGGTTCGTAAATGGCTGGAAGATCGCAAGCTGCAGGACGTTCAGATGACTGAACTCTTTGACGTCTGGTGGGACTAAGTCGTCACACAGTGTCGGGCTGAGGCCCGATCAGAGGGTTTCAGACCCGATCTTAGGGAGTAGATATGATGCGTAAAGCGCTTCTTGCTGTGCTGCTGGTGGCAGCAACCCAGGCTCAGGCAGCCTATGAATGCAGCGTTAAGCCGCAGGACGATGTGGTGATTAAGCCGCAGAGCGTGCAGGTGGTCGGTGCCAACGGCAATATGGAAATCTCGCCGCAGGGCGACGTGCAGTTCAATGGACAGAAGGTCACGCTCGATACGGCCGGACGCCAGAAAGCGATCGACTATCAGAACGCGCTGCGTCGCGATCTGCCGTGGATCGACAGCGGGGCGACATCACGTCTGGAGAAAGGGCGTGCGGCACTGGATCAGGTCATCGTTGAAAAACTGGGCACCGACAGCAACGTGCGTAATCGCCTGACCACGCTGAATGGTCAGCTGAAGCAGCAGATGAACCGCATCATTGAACACCGTGAAGATGGGCTGACGTTCCACCATCAGGCGATTGATCAGGTTCGCGCCGAAGGTGAAAGGCTGGTGCAGTCGACACTGGGCGGCGTGATGCAGGATAGCCTGAACGAGATGGGCAGTAAGCAGGGCAGCGGCGGCAGTAATCCGCTGCAGGCGATTATGGGTAATCTGGGCGGGTTGCAGCAGTCGATTCAGGCTGAGTGGAGCAAGCAGGAGCAGGATTTCCAGAACTTCGGTCACGAGGTGTGTAATCGCGTTATTTCGCTGGAAGATCAGCGTAAACAGCTTACCGGTGCACTGAAAAAATAGGTCAACGCCTCAGCCTGCCGGGCTGAGGCGCTTTTGTTACTCTTCCGCTAAGAACAGCTCCAGCAGCGAATTCAGGAACAGCTTCCCTTTCTCCGTAATCTGCCACTGCTCCGCGGTTTCAGTCACGTAACCCGCGGCAATCGCAGCATCCATCTGCGGACGGATCACCTGCTCTGACAAACCGGTATAGCGGCTGAACTCGTCGCGCGGCGCGGCTTCCAGCAGGCGAAAGCGGTTCATGAAATATTCAAACGGCTTGTCGCTATCGGCAACGTCATACTGCTTTTCGCGGTAGTTCCCCTGCATAAATCCACGCGGATGACGGGTTTTCACCGTGCGGACTATGCGGCCATCCGGTTGCGTCAGCTTGCCGTGTGCGCCACACCCAATCCCCAGATAGTCGCCAAAGCGCCAGTAGTTGAGGTTGTGCTCACAGCGATAACCCGGCTTCGCGTAGGCAGAGGTCTCATACTGCTGATAACCGGCAGCCTGCAACAGCTGATCGCCCTGTTCGAAAATATCCCATAGCGCATCATCATCCGGCAGCACCGGCGGGCGTGAGCCAAACAGGGTGTTGGGTTCAATCGTGAGCTGATACCAGGAGAGATGCGGTGGATTAAGCGCAATCGCCTGACGTAAATCATCGAGCGCCTCTTCCAGCGACTGATCGGGCAGGCCATGCATCAGGTCAAGGTTAAAACTGCGCAGCGAGAGCGACTCGGCCAGTTCAGCGGCGCGGACCGCCTCTTCCGGGCCGTGAATGCGGCCAAGGCGCTGCAGCTTTTGCGGACTGAAACTCTGTACGCCAATCGAAATACGGTTGATACCGGCGCGCTGATAGGCGCTGAACCGGTCCGCTTCCACGGTGCCCGGATTGGCTTCCATGGTCACTTCCGCATCGGGCGAGAGCGTCAGACGCTCCCGCACACCATCCATCAGCATCTGCATCGCGCTGCTGCTCAGCAGGCTGGGCGTGCCGCCACCGATGAAGATCGTGCGCACTTCCCGGCCATTGATCAGCGGTAAATCGATCTCCAGATCGCGCAGCAGGTGCTGCACGTATTCAACGTGCGGCACCTCATCTTTCAGCGCGTGGGAGTTAAAATCACAGTAAGGACATTTCTGTACGCACCACGGAATGTGGATATAGAGACTTAACGGCGGCAGATTAGGCATTACGCATCGCTTCCAGCAACAGCGTCAATGCTTTACCCCGGTGAGAAACTGCACCTTTTTCCGCTTTACTCAGTTCGGCCGCGGTTTTACCCAGCGCCGGGACAAAGAAAATCGGGTCGTAACCAAAACCACCGGCACCAGCGGCGGCGCGGGTGATCTCACCCTGCCAGCTGCCATGGAACACCAGCGGGGTCGGATCTTCCGCATGACGCAGATAGACCAGCACGCAGTGAAATTGTGCCTGGCGCTGACCGTCCGGTACGTTTTCCAGCGCCTGCAGCAGCTTCTCCAGGTTCTGTTGATCGCTGGCCTCTTCACCGGCGTAGCGCGCCGAGTAGATGCCGGGCGCGCCGCCCAGCGCATCTACGGCCAGGCCGGAATCATCGGCAATAGCCGGTAATCCGGTGATCTGTGCCGCGTGACGCGCCTTGAGAATCGCGTTCTCAATAAAGGTCAGGCCGGTCTCTTCCGCCGATTCAACCCCAAGGTCGGTCTGTGCGACGATATCCAGACCAAAGGCGGAGAGTAACTCCGCCAGCTCACGCACTTTGCCGGGATTGCCGGTTGCGAGGACAACTTTTTGCATAACAGTTCCAGTTTGATTCATTTACAGCAGATACCAGAGACCCGGGAACAGGTCCATGCCGAGAAAGTTCAGGGCATACAGCACCAGGATGACGATCATCGCTGAGAAGTCGATGCCGCCCATCGCAGGCAGAATACGGCGAACAGGTGCCATCATCGGCTCGGTTAACTGCACCAGCAGATAGTCGACAGGACCCCGGCCCTGGCTGATCCAGCTCATCAGGGAGCGAATAATAATCACCCAGAAGACCAGATAGCCGGCGGATTTAACCAGCGACAGCAGGCCGACCAGCAGATTGGTTGGGTCGACTGAGAAGACGCCCACCTGAATCAGCAATAAAATCGGGTATTTCAGCGTAGTCAGCACAAATGCCAGCAGCAGCGAGGCGGTATCTATCGGTCCCAGTGCCGGCAGTATACGGCGCAGCGGCTTAACAATCGGCTGTGTCACTTTTACGACAAACTGCGCCACTGGATTGTAAAAATCGCAGCGGGACCACTGCATCCAGATGCGTAACAGCAGCACCATGACGTAGAGATCGATCAGCGTTTTTACTAAAAACGTCAGTGTTAACATGAAGTTCCTCTGTTATTGTTGTGAGTTGTGCGCATAATCTCGTGCGCCAAAAATGGCGGTGCCGATACGCACCATCGTACTGCCTGCGGCGATTGCCGCCTCCATGTCATCGCTCATTCCCAGCGAAAGCGTGTCTGCATGCGGATAGTGCTGTTGCAGCTGCCGGAAGGCTTCCGCCATCTGCTGACACACCGCCAGCTGCCGCGCGTAATCACTCTCTGCTGCCGGAATCGCCATTAATCCGCGCAGCCGCAGTTGCGGCAGGGCAGCGATCTGCTCCGCCAGCCCGGAAACGGCCTCCAGCATGATGCCAGATTTGCTGTTCTCGTCACTGATATTTACCTGAATTAACACATTCAGCGGTGGCAGCGAAGCAGGCCGCTGATCGTTGAGCCGCTGCGCGATGCGCTGGCGGTCAATGGTGTGACACCAGGCGAAATGTTCCGCCACCAGACGGCTTTTATTGGACTGCAGCGGGCCGATGAAGTGCCACTCCAGCTCAGGATGTGCGGCCAGTGCCTGGACCTTTTCAACCCCTTCCTGAACGTAATTTTCACCAAAGGCAATCTGGCCAGCGGCAAAGGCTTCTTCGACCGCGCTCGCAGGTTTGGTTTTACTGACTGCAAGCAGGGTAATTTCTTCTGGTGCGCGGCCGCAACTCGCGGCAGCAGCAGCGATTCGCTGCCGCACTTGCTGTAGGTTCTGCTGGATTGAAGTCATAGTCAGGAGAAATTATGAATCTGGATGAAATGGTGGGGCTTAGTGTAAAGCATAATGCCGCCGATCTGCACCTTTGCAGCGGACATTTGCCCTACTGGCGGCGGCAGGGAAGGCTGGAGGCGATTCCGCAGCAGTGCCCGCTTTCTGGTGCATGGATGGCGCAGTTTATGACCCGCTGGCTCAGTGACCCGCAGCGTCAGGAGCTGGAGCGCGCAGGGCAGCTCGATTTCGCCCTAAGCCTGGCCGATGGTCAGCGTCTGCGCGCCAATCTCTTTATGCAGCGCAACGGCCTGTCACTGGCACTGCGCATCATCGCCACGGCATGCCCGACGCTTGCGAGCCTGCAACTGCCCGCCATTGTCCCGACGCTGCTGGAGCAGCAGGATGGGCTGATTCTGGTGACGGGAGCGACCGGCAGCGGTAAATCAACCACGCTGGCGGCGCTGGTCAATGCGCTGAACCGCCAGCAGGCGCGGCATATCATCACGCTGGAAGATCCGATTGAATTTATCCATCACAGCCAGCAGTCGCTGATACAGCAGCGGGAAATCGGCCTGCACTGCGGTTCGTTCTCGCTGGGGGTAAAGGCAGCACTGCGTGAAGATCCCGACGTCATCCTGCTGGGCGAACTGCGCGACAGCGACACTATTCGTCAGGCACTGACAGCTGCGGAGACCGGCCATCTGGTGCTGGCGACGCTGCACACGCGTGGCGCGGCGCAGGCGGTGGATCGGCTGGTTGATGTCTTTCCGGCAGAGGAGAAACAGCTGGTGCGTACTCAGCTGGCGGGCAGCCTGAAAGCGGTAATTGCACAGCGGCTGGTGCCATCAGTTGCCGGTTCGCGCATCGGACTGTTTGAGGTCCTGATCGCCACACCTGGCATCACCAATCTGATCAGAGAAGGCAAGATGCACCAGATCCCTGCGCTGTTACAAACCGGCGCACAGGCCGGTATGCAGACGTTTGAGCAGAGCAGGCTGGCGCGTCAGGCTGCCGGACTGATTGAGTGAGGATGTCAGTAATGGTTTTCGAACCAGTCCTGCAAAATGATGGCAGCAGACTGTGAGTCGACCGATCCTTTATTGAGCGCGCGATAGCCGCCGCGTTCAAACAGGCCAGCACGCGCTTCTACCGTGCTGAGTCGTTCATCCTGCAGCTCCACGCGGATGCCAAAGCGCCCGTGCAGGCGGTTGGCAAATTTACGTGCGCGATCGGTCAGCGGCTGCTCGGTGCCATCCATATTCAGCGGTAATCCCACCACCACGAAATCGGGCTGCCACTCTTTCAGCAGTTTTTCAATTACCAGCCAGTCCGGGATGCCATCCTGCGCTTTCAGGGCGGTCAGCGGACGGGCGCTGCCAGTGAGTTGCTGACCTACGGCGACACCAATACTTTTGGTGCCGAAGTCGAATCCTAACAGAGTTTGAGTTGACATCAGGCGTGTCCGGCGTCGCTGGCCATGTTGTGAATATCGACGCCAATACTGCGCGCCGCTTCGCGCCAGCGCTCTGAAATCGGCGTCTGGAACAGGATGTTGCTGTTAGCGGGCGTGGTCAGCCAGGCATTTTCCATCAGCTCATTCTCCAGCTGATCTTTTTCCCAGGCGCAGTAACCCAGCGCTACCAGCACGTTAGTGGGCTGAGACGCCGTACCGATCGACTCCAGCACGTCACGGGACGTGGTGATGATCGTGTTATCTGAAACACGAATACTGGAGGTAAAGGTGCGTTGCGCGGAGTGCAGGATAAAGCCACGATCTTCCGCCAGCGGGCCGCCGGTAAACACCGGTTTATCCAGCTTGATCGCCGGATCGCGATCGTCAGCAGAGATTTTGAGCTTCTTCAGAATGCCTTCAACCGTCAGGTTTTCCATGGGTTTATTGATGATCAGTCCCATTGCACCCTCTTCGTTATGTTCGCAGAGATAGACCACGGAACGTTTGAAGAAAGGATCCTGCAATGAAGGCATGGCAATCAAAAAGTGATGTTGTAAATTCATTCTCACACGATGTACCAAAAAAATAACCGGCACGCGACGGCCGCACCGGTATTGGGTTGATCACGGAGCTTCGCCCCGGCGTCATGCTCAGCCCAGGCGCTTCTCAATGGCATCCATCAACATGCCGGTGATGGAGATCGGGAACGCAGCCTCAATTTCACGAATGCAGGTTGGGCTGGTCACGTTAACTTCAGTCAGTTTATCACCGATGATGTCCAGACCGACAAAAATCAGCCCTTTTGCTTTCAGCGTCGGGCCAACACGGCGCGCGATTTCCCAGTCGCTTTCGCTCAGCGGACGCGCTTCACCGCGACCACCGGCGGCGAGGTTGCCACGCGTTTCACCGCCCTGCGGGATACGCGCCAGGCAGTAAGGCACCGGCTCGCCATCGACGACCAGCACGCGTTTGTCACCCTCGGTGATCGCCGCAATATAATTCTGCGCCATGCAGAAACGGCTCTCATGCTCGGTCAGGGTTTCGGTAATCACGCCAAAGTTAGGATCATCTTTCTTCACGCGGAAAATCGACGCACCACCCATGCCATCCAGCGGCTTCATGATGATGTCGCCATGCTCCTGCCAGAAAGCGCGCAGCTGCGCTTTGCTGCGGGTCACCAGGGTATCAGGCGTAAACTCGGCAAACCAGGCGGTGTAGAGCTTTTCGTTACAGTCACGCAGGCTCTGCGGTTTGTTCACGATCAGCGTACCCAGCTCTTCAGCGCGCTCCAGAATGTAGGTCGCATAGATGAACTCGGTATCGAATGGCGGATCTTTGCGCATCAGCACCACATTCAGGTCAGCCAGCGGGATCACCTGCTCGCTGCCGAACTGATACCAGTTCTCAGGGTTCTGCTCGACGGTCAGCAGGCGGGTGCGGGCAGAGGCCACGCCACCGCGCAGGGAGAGATCGTGCATCTCCATGTAGTGAATTTCATAACCACGGCGCTGTGCTTCCAGCAGCATAGCGAAGCTGGAGTCTTTTTTAATATTGATGGACGAAATAGGGTCCATCACGATGCCAAGTTTAATCATTATTATCTCCTCGGTGAGGCGGTATTTACCGCCTCGTCTGGTTCGGTCTGCAGTGGGCCGATCGGTCAGGACATCATGCCTGCTCTCTTTCCGCTGAAAGTATCGCTTAACCCAGGTCGCCAAACCTCACCTGAAGTGCCGTAATGGCCGTCAGCGCGGTAGTTTCGGTACGCAATACCCGTGGGCCAAGCAGAATGTCAGTAAAATCGTGCTGCGCCGTCATCGCAATCTCGTCCGCAGACAAACCGCCTTCAGGGCCAATCAGCAACCTTACCCGCTCAACAGGCTGGGGCAGCGTGTTGATGCTGTGGCTGGCGCGCGGATGCAGATTAAGCTTCAGTCCGCTATCTGCTTCTGCACACCAGGCTTCCAGCGTCATCGCTTCACGAATCTCCGGCACGCGATTACGGCCGCACTGCTCGCAGGCGGCAATAGCAATTTTCTGCCACTGCTGGATCTTCTTCGCCAGACGCTCAGCATCAAGCTTTACGCCACAGCGCTCGGAAAATAAGGGTGTAATGACATTCACGCCCAGTTCGATCGATTTCTGGATAGTGAATTCCATTTTTTCACCGCGCGACATCACCTGACCTAAATGCAGATGTAACGGTGACTCGCGATCGTCCGGCTGGCTCTCTGTGACCGATACTTTTACACGCTTTTTATCTACATGCGTGATCTCTGCTGCAAAAGTCAGATTAGTGCCATCAAAGAGTTCCAGACGCTGACCTGCCGTCATCCGGAGCACCCGGCCCACATGATTGGATGCATCTTCATCCAGGGTAATTTCACTGCCGATGCTTAATGGCCCGGCGTGATAGATGCGAGGTATACGCATAAGGTTCCTGAGACCGGACGCCGCGCTGCAGCGGCGTCATTGGAAAAAGAGCTAGTGTAGGGCAGGGATTTTAGCGCTGGCAAGCCTGCTGCACATAAGGATTGTGATTGCCCTGAACCTTTGCAATGCGCTGGTCGCGTTCGCACTCCCAAACTGATACGGGATAGAGCTTGTTCCAGGCGGTAAACAGCTGCGTCTGCTGGCGCGAAATACGCAGATGATACTGGTCGCGCATATAGAAATAGGTGCGGGCAATGGCACCACGCGCCCGCGCAGGTGGCTCCGCCTGTTTGAGTTTAAAGTCGATCTTCATCTCACACTGGCCATACTGCTGCTCGCTGCCGTTCCATTGACTGTAGGCGAAGTTGCCACGGTCGCCATTCACTTCACCCACCGCAGGCTGCAGGTTGTGCAGGTCGGTTTCGATGCGGCGGTAGTCGGGATCTTTGCTGCAGTTTTTACGACCGCCATCCTGCCAGCACTGACGCTGATGGCCAAACTCCCAGGCGGGCATCACATGTTCCCACTCAATGCGTGCGGCGCGATTGGCGTTTTTGCGCACCTGATAGCCACAGCTGTTGAGATCGGGAATCCCCTTTTTTCCCTGCCACTGAATCTTACAGCCACAGTAAAAAGAACCCGGTGCATCGGCGTTGATCGCCGCCGCAAAGGTTTTGGCCTGCTGAAAGTTATTTTGATGATAGTTATTCAGGTTAAGGGCGTCAGCGGCGGGCGCAAACAGCAGCGCAACCGCCAGACTTAGTATGCGAGACATATTCCAGATTTCTACTCAGTACGAAAAAGGGCGGCAGGGTAACAGAATGTGGAATAGGGCGGAATGGGGATTCTTCTCAGGACGCGACAAATTCACCCGCGGTCAGCAGGCTGCCACAGTGCACGCAGCGATATTCACTCTCTTTGCGCAGTATACGATTGTGGCGGCGCACGGTCAGCTGATGCTGCTGACACTGACAGCGGTAGGCAAAGGTGTTGCTGCGTACGGATGCGATCTCAAACTGGTGAGTACGCCGTGCCGGAACGCCCAGCACCTGCTCCATCATCCACTTCCACTCTTTGCCGTGCGGCGCAACGCGACCAAATTGCTTCCAGACCAGCAGATGCGCCAGCTCATGCGGCACCACTTCATCGATAAATGCCTGCTGGTTTTCCAGCAGCAGCACAGGATTGATGCGAATTTCCCAGGACGCCAGCCAGGCGGTGCCCGCCGCCGTACCACGCTGCTGGTAGAGCAGCTTCGGTTCCGGATAACGGGTTTTCAGCGCCTGATTCGCACGTTCAAGCGACTGGCGCAGCGAGCGCATTACGGCCTGCTGCAGGGCAATGGGGAGACGAGGCGTTTTCATGGCGCTCAGAATAATCGCCGCCGCGCAGGAACTCAACGTCGCCAGCGACAAGTGTGGTTCTGGCTGGGGGAAAATTTCTGGTTTAAATATTGTTATGGGCTTTTTTAGAATATTCTATTAATGAGATTCACCGCAGAGTGGATGGATGAAAAGCGAACGGCACAGGGCATGGATAAACCAATGAAAAATAATGATAACGTCAGGAAACAACGGATTGTGCTGGTGACGGATCTGATGGCCGGTCGTGGTGGGATGGAAAATGTGACTGGTCAGTTGATTAAGGCCCTGAATGCGGAACCCGGTACTGAAGCAGGGCTGTTTATTATCAACAGCGGAGAGGAGAGCCACTCCCGCGCCTGGACCGCCAATGCTGTTCTGGCTGAGAGCGTCTGCACGCTGCGGAATAAGAAAATAAAAAATCTTATTCATACGCTGAGAATGGCCGCCTTCTTTCGTCGTTATCAGCCCGATCATGTCCTGACCCTCAACACCATTCCCTGCCTGATGACGCGCCGGGCAATCACGCTTTCAGGACGTAAAATCGTATTGTCGAGCTGGATGCACCTGCCTCCGCGTGAACGTTATCGTCCCCATTATCTGCTGCGCGCCGATCACCATTTTGCGATCAGTAATCAGATTAAAGAGCAGCTGGTGGAACTGGGCGCACGCGCCACTGACGTTGACGTGATCTATAACCCGATCAAACGCAATGACACGGTAATCGGCAGACCCCAGGCGCTGAATTTTCTCTATATTGGTCGCGTCCATTATCAGCGGCAGAAACAGCTTAAAGATCTGTTTGATGCCCTGCAGCAGCTGGATGCGCCCTGGACGCTGGAGATAGTGGGTGACGGGGAAGATCTGACGCAATGTCAGCACTACGTGACGCAACTCGGCATCCAGGATCGCATCACCTGGCATGGCTGGCAGGAGAATGCCTGGGAGTATGTCATCCGCCATATCAGACAGGTCACCTGCCTGGTCATGACCTCTAACTTCGAAGGCTTCCCGTTGATCCTGCTTGAGGCGATGTCACGCGGCGTCTACTGTGTTTCATCCGACTGTATCAGCGGCCCGGCGGAAATTATTCAGAACGGTATTAATGGTCAGCTCTATCCCACCCATGACAGCATGGCGCTGGCCGCGATTCTCAACGCTATGAGCGGGGATTTCCACTTCCCCGATCATCAGGCTATTAAAGCGAGCATCACCGGTTTTTATGAGGAAAATTATATGAAGCACCTGATGAGTGTGTTTAACCGTCTTACTGAGGTTAAGCATGACGAATAAAATCAGTCGCAATGGATTAACGTTAATGGTTAATTTTTCAGTTATTGCGCTCTGCCTGGCGCTGTCACTGAATATGTTTGTTACCGGCCTGCCGCAAAAAATATTTTATCTGGTCTCTTATCTCTCTATCGCGTCCGTGCTGTATGGCCTGGTGCGCAGGCGGGTGGACTTTAAAGAGAACGGTTTTTATATCGCCCTGTTTGCTGTGCTGATTATCTTTGCCCTGATTCGACTGTTCTGGGCGATTCACGTGAAGGGGATCGAAACCGCGCCCTCAGGCGATGCCATCACTAATATGGGCAACTATCTGCTGGGCGCGAAGCGGCTGTTGATGGGTGCCTTTGTGCTGCTCAGTCTGGCTGTTTATGGGGATCGTGTCTCCCTGACTACGCTACGCGTCGGAAAAGGACTCATCCTTCTTGGCCTGCTGATTACGCTGGGCTTTGGTATCCACGAGCATCTCTACACTGAGAATATCCGCATCAAGCTCACCACCGAAGCCGCCTCCATGTCCTCCTACATGATTCTGTTTATCTATTGTGCCTGGCTGTGGCTAAGCCGCTATGAGACGCACGCTTACTGGAAGGTGGCCGATATCGCTGTGCTGGCAGTGACCTTTGCCTTGCTCTACCTGTGCGGCACCCGTGTGACTCTGATTGCGCTGATTGCCGTGGGGCTGCTGTTCCTGGTGCAGACCTACCGGCTGTCGCTGCTGACTAACTGGCGGATTAGCGCTCTGCTGGTGGGCGTAATGGCGGTGCTGATTCTGATGACCAGCAACCGCTGGGTAGAGGGAGTGCAGGATATTGAGAACTTTGGTTCAAACAGTTCGACCTCGCTGGGCGCACGTGTCGCCATCTGGGGCGGGGCGGTCAACTTTATTGAGCACCATGGCGGTTTTGCGACGCCGGATGCGCGCACCACTGAGGCGCGTCAGTTCATCACTGCGCACTATCCTCTCAATGTTGAAGGCTTCACCAACGTTAAATACAACATGCACAACGAGTTCCTCGAGGTGACGTCATTGCAGGGCTGGCTGGGTACGGCGTCGCTGGCGCTGCTCTATCTGACTGTGCTGGCGGGCTGGCTGAAGAAGTGTGATCTGCGCGGCGTGGCGCTGCCGATGGTGGCGCTATTTACCACCGGACTGACCGATTCGGTGCTGCCCTATAATCAGACCGCGACCATTTTCATTATGGCACTGGCGCTCTGCTGCATACGGCGGCCCCTGCCGGTAACGCGGGTAACCACAGCGTAGTGGGGCGTTGAACAAATAAAAACGGCGGGGTTTCTCTGGAAACCCCGCCGTTTTTTTTACCGCGTTTTTTACCGGGTAAAGTTAGTCGCGTGAACCGATGTCGCGCAGTTTTTTACCTGCCATCAGGTTACGTTCGATGTGTTCCAGCGAGACGTTTTTGGTCTCAGGGATCAGCATCACCGTCAGCAGAATGAAGAACAGGTTAAGCAGTGCGTAGACCCAGAAGGTGTTCGCATTGCCCAGCGTATTCAGCATCGTCAGGAAGGTCGCACCTACGATCATGTTCGCGATCCAGTTGGTGGTGGTGGAGACAGTGATACCGAAATCGCGGCCTTTCAGCGGCTGAATTTCGGAACAGAGTACCCAGATCAACGGACCGGCTGACATCGCAAAACCGATGATGAACATCAGCAGCATACCTACCGCAAAGTACTGTGCGCCCGGCGAGTGAATGCCGAAGTGCAGCATCGTACCCAGAACGCCCATACCGGCTGCCATCACCATAAAGCCCAGAATCAGAGTAGGTTTACGACCCCAGCGATCCACCAGGCCAATGGCAATAAAGGTCGCCAGTACGTTAACCAGACCCACAATCACCGTGCCCCACATCTGCTGGGTGGTGTTGGTGAAGCCCGCGATTTCAAAGATTTTTGGCGCGTAGTACATGATGACGTTCATGCCGGTAAACTGCTGCATTACCTGCAGCAGGATGCCGAGATAGACCGCACGACGGAAGTGGCTGCTGCTGGTGAACAGACCCCAGCCAGACTGTTTGATCTTCAGGCTTTCACGGATCTCTTCCAGCTCACGTTTTGCCTGCTCGCTGGTGTCACGCAGACGATCCAGTACGCGTTGTGCATCGCGGAAGTTGCCTCGTGCCGCCAGCCAGCGTGGGCTGTTTGGCAGGAAGAAAACGCCGACCAGCAGCAACAGTGCCGGAATAGTGATGATGCCCAGCATCCAGCGCCAGTTGCCGGTAAAGCTGAACGCCGTATCGGACAGGTAAGCACCAAGAATACCGATGGTGATCATCAGCTGATAAAGCGAAATCATACTGCCGCGAATTTTTTCCGGAGCGATCTCAGAAAGATAAAGCGGGGCGGTATAAGAGGCGATACCGACTGCCAGACCCAGCAGAACGCGGGCGCTGATCAGCATTTCCGGGTTTGGCGACATCGCCGACCAGAGTGAACCGATAACGAACAGAATCGCACCGGCCATCAGGCTTTTTTTACGGCCCAGGCGGGATGACATCCAGCCGCTGCCGATAGCACCGACCGCCGCACCAAACATCATGGAACTGACGATCCACTCCTGCTGATGAGGGGTGACGTTAAAGTCCTTTGCGATAAACGGCAGAGCACCGGCGATAACGCCGATATCCAGACCGAACAGCAGACCCGCAAGGGCCGCCAGAAAGCAGACAAATAAGGTCATCGCCTTATTTGAAGTTCTGCTTTTGTGTGTATTGCCAGGCATTTTAGCCTCCAGGTTTATCCATCATTGTTTTTATCAATGTTAAAAAACCTTTTGCGGGAAAAAAGTGAGCCTGATCACATCAGTGTAATCGCTTACACACGCTGAAACCCTGAAATTCAGCATATTTTTCCCGGAAAGATTAATTAACCAGTGAGGTATAGCACTCATTAAGTTTCTGACAATGCTCTATTTACTGGCTATCAGACGACGCTGAAAATAACGCATTTTCAGCAGAATAACTACGTGCGTTAATTCCTAAATATCGGATAAACAAAGCATTTCAATTTGTAATCGTTAACATTTAGTCGTCAGAAAAAGCGAAAAGAAGTGTAGCTGAGAACTGAAAATTTGCTGCAGAGAGAAGAAGATGTCGGGCAGATGCGTTTTTGTTGTCGTCACGCGCTCAACAGAAATTGCGCTGGCCTGTCGTTCAGAAGGGTAGCGGAAGCAAAATTGCTCCGGTTAGCAATGGGGCTGAAAAGGCAATAAAAAACCCTGCCGCAGTGGCAGGGTTTTTATCTGCAGCCGGTAACCTTACAGGCCAGCCGCTTCACGCAGCAGGGCAGCTTTGTCGGTTTTTTCCCATGGGAAATGTTCACGACCAAAGTGGCCGTAAGCTGCGGTCTCTTTATAGATTGGGTGCAGCAGATCCAGCATCTGGATCAGACCATATGGACGCAGGTCGAAGAACTCGCGCACCAGCAGCGTCAGCTGTTCGGTAGAGATTTTCTCGGTACCGAAGGTTTCCACCATGATGGAAGTGGGTTCAGCCACGCCGATAGCGTAGGAGACCTGGATTTCACAACGGTCAGCCAGGCCGGCCGCTACGATGTTTTTCGCCACGTAACGCGCCGCATAGGCTGCAGAGCGGTCAACTTTAGATGGATCTTTACCCGAGAACGCACCGCCACCGTGACGCGCCATGCCGCCGTAGGTATCTACGATGATTTTACGACCGGTCAGACCGCAATCGCCCATCGGGCCGCCGATCACAAAGCGACCGGTTGGGTTGATGTGATATTTGGTCGAGGCGCTCAGCCACTCTGCAGGCAGAACCGGCTTGATGATCTCTTCCATCACTGCTTCCTGCAGATCTTTCTGGCTGACGGATTCAGCGTGCTGGGTAGAGAGCACAACTGCATCGATGCCCACGATTTTGCCATCGTCATACTGGAAAGTGACCTGGCTCTTGGCATCCGGGCGCAGCCACGGCAGGGTGCCATTTTTACGCACTTCAGCCTGACGCTGTACCAGACGGTGCGCATAGGTCACCGGCGCAGGCATCAGCACGTCTGTTTCGTTAGTGGCATAGCCGAACATCAGGCCCTGGTCGCCCGCGCCCTGTTCCAGCGGATCGGTACGGTCAACGCCCTGATTGATATCCTGAGACTGTTTACCAATCGCGCTTAATACCGCGCAGGAGTTGGCGTCAAAGCCCATATCGGAATGGACATAGCCGATTTCACGTACGGTTTTACGGGTGATCTCTTCGATATCAACCCAGGCGCTGGTGGTGATTTCACCGCCAACCAGCACCATACCGGTTTTAACGTAGGTTTCGCAGGCCACGCGCGCTTTAGGATCCTGTTCAAGGATCGCATCCAGCACAGCATCGGAGATCTGGTCTGCGATTTTATCGGGATGTCCTTCTGATACAGACTCGGACGTAAAAAGGTGTTTAGCCATTCTGTTCTTTACCTTAAATATGGTTTGAGTACGACTGCATAGCGCCAGTGAGGTGGTCTGACCTGACGCCCCTTCAGGCAAAGCCGCGAGCAGTGAGGTTGTGTCAGCACAGCAGGCCAACACCGCCTGGATAGTAACCTGTTTAGATGGAAAACCATCTGGACGGCTATTTTAGGATAGAGGGTAAACCAATTACCAGCCCTTTTTCTGTTTCAGCATTTAACCTGTCTCTGTTATCGGCATAATTTGCTGACGCTACACGCAATTCCCCGATAATATTTTTGCATTTTACGGCTGTAAACTGTATAAAACGCCGCTGCTTTGATAGCAGCAGCAAGGATGACGCCACTGTTTGCGTCGCGCCTGTCAGACTCTGGTCTGGCTTTCACCCAGGTTGTTTTCCATGTGCCCCTGGCATATGCGGAGGTGATACAAGTAATGAACCACGCTTTTTCTTCTTCCGGTTCTCTGCGCTGCGGCGCTGCGCTGGCTCTCTCCTGCCTCCCATCTGTTTCTCTTTCCTGCCGACGCGATGTCCGATGCGGTAATTTTACCGACACAGGCGCAGGCTAATCTTTATCTCTGCTCGATCGGTTTTGTCTCTTCTCTGCGCACGCGCAGCGGAACGACGCAGGTTATCCATGGTCAATACAGATCAGTTAAATGTTCTCTGTTTAAACGGAGATGGCCCGGGTGTTTTACACTTAACTCTCATGCGTGAATCGCGCTGACGGCAACGTCAGGTGAACAGGACATTGCGTTTAATGTGGCAACAGGTTTTCAGATTAGCGGCCATAAAGCCGGTTAACAGTTTCATCTTTCAACGGAAAATTGAGGTTCGCGATGTCTGACGACATGAAGAATATCAAAGGTTCGTCAGCTGGCGAACAGGGTACACTCCGCTCCATGCAGGAGGTTGCAATGAACGATCAGGATGCGAGCAAAATGTTGCGTACGTACAACATCGCCTGGTGGGGCAACAACTATTACGACGTTAACGAACTGGGCCACATCAGTGTCTGTCCCGATCCGGATCGTCCTGACGTGCGCGTCGATTTAGCTCGTCTGGTCAAAGAGCGCGAAGCGCAGGGCCAGCGTCTGCCTGCTTTATTCTGCTTCCCGCAGATTCTGCAACACCGTCTGCGTTCCATTAACGCCGCCTTTAAACGTGCGCGTGAATCTTACGGTTACAAAGGCGACTACTTCCTGGTTTACCCGATTAAAGTTAACCAGCACAAACGCGTGATTGAGTCACTGATCCACTCCGGCGAACCGCTGGGACTGGAAGCGGGCTCAAAAGCCGAGCTGATGGCGGTGCTGGCGCACGCCGGTCAGACCCGTTCAGTGATCGTCTGTAACGGCTATAAAGATCGCGAATATATTCGTCTGGCGCTGATCGGCGAGAAGATGGGCCATAAGGTCTATCTGGTGCTGGAGAAGATGACCGAAGTGCGGCTGGTACTGGAAGAAGCAGAGCGTCTGAATGTGGTGCCGCGTCTTGGTATCCGTGCGCGTTTGGCTTCGCAGGGCTCCGGTAAATGGCAGTCGAGCGGCGGCGAAAAGTCGAAGTTTGGCCTGTCAGCCACCCAGGTGCTGAAACTGGTTGAGATCATGCGTGAAGCGGGTCGCATCGACAGCCTGCAGCTGCTGCATTTCCATCTGGGCTCGCAGATGTCCAACATCCGCGACATCGCTACCGGCGTGCGTGAGTCGGCGCGCTTCTATGTCGAACTGGCCAAGCTGGGCGTCAACATCAAGTGTTTCGACGTCGGCGGCGGTCTGGGCGTCGATTACGAAGGAACGCGCTCGCAGTCTGACTGCTCGGTCAACTACGGCCTGAATGAGTACGCCAACAACGTAATCTGGGCGATTGGTGCTGCCTGTGATGAGCACGGTCTGGAGCATCCGACGGTGATCACCGAGTCGGGTCGTGCGGTAACCGCGCACCACACGGTGCTGGTCTCCAACATCATTGGTGTGGAGCGCAACGAGTTCAGCGAACCTGAAACGCCGGATGCGGATGCGCCGCGCCCGATCCTCAGCATGTGGGAAACCTGGCAGGAGATGCACGAGCCAAGTACCCGCCGTTCGCTGCGTGAATGGCTGCATGACAGCCAGATGGATCTGTTTGATATCCATACCGGCTACTCGTCAGGCACCTACGATCTCAAGCAGCGTTCATGGGCTGAGCAGCTCTACCTGAGCATCTGCCACTATATTCAGCAGCATCTCGATCCGAGCAACCGTGCACACCGTCCAATCATCGACGAACTGCAGGAGCGGATGGCGGATAAGATCTACGTTAACTTCTCGCTGTTCCAGTCAATGCCGGATGCGTGGGGTATCGATCAGCTGTTCCCGGTACTGCCGCTGGAAGGCCTGAACAAGAAGCCGGAGCGCCGTGCCGTGCTGCTCGACATCACCTGTGACTCCGATGGCACCATCGATCACTACGTGGATGGCGACGGTATCGCGACGACCATGCCGGTGCCGGAATATGACCTTGATAACCCACCCATGCTGGGCTTCTTTATGGTGGGCGCTTATCAGGAAATTCTGGGCAACATGCATAACCTGTTTGGTGACACCGAAGCGGTGGATGTCTACGCACGCGAAAATGGCGATGTGGAAGTGCAGCTCTCCGATGAAGGCGACACCGTGGCGGACATGCTGCGTTACGTGCAGCTTGATCCCAACGAGCTGATGGCGCTGTTCCGCAATCAGGTTCAGGCATCCGATCTCGACGAAGAGCTGCGCGCGCAGTTCCTGGAAGAGTTCGAGAGCGGCCTCTACGGCTATACCTATTTAGAAGATGAATAATCGATCCTGGCGACCGGTAATCGCATATTGCAGTTGCCGTTAACTATGTCGATAATCTGACTCACTCAATCCCTTCCTCGTCGGGCCTAACGACGCGGAGGGGATTTTTTTCATCTCAACCTTAATGGTTTGCGGGCTGGCCCGACTTACGCACATAGAGAGAGCAATTATGCATAACACGCTTGGCAATCAGTACGACAACTCCCTGGTTTCTAACGCCTTTGGTTTCATGCGTTTTCCGCTGAATTTTCAGCCTTACGACAGCGACGCCGAGTGGGTTATCACCGGCGTGCCGTTTGATGCCGCGACCTCGGGTCGTCCGGGCAGCCGCCTGGGTCCGGGTGCGATTCGCCAGATCTCCACCAATCTGGCCTGGGAAGGCTGCCGCTGGCCGTGGGATTTCGACCTGCGTCAGCGTCTGAACGTCGTCGATTGCGGCGATCTGGTTTACGCCTTCGGTGATTCGCAGGATCTCTCCGACAAATTGCAGGCCCATGCTGAAAAACTGCTGGCCAATGGCAAGCGCATGATGACCTTTGGCGGCGACCACTACGTCACACTGCCACTGCTGCGCGCCCATGCAAAACACTTCGGCAAGATGGCGCTGGTGCACTTTGATGCGCATACCGACACCTACTCTAACGGCCCGACCTTCGACCACGGCACCATGTTCTTTACCGCGCCGAAAGAGGGTCTGATCGATCCGCAGCACTCAGTGCAGATTGGTATCCGTACCGAATTCGACAAGAGCCTGGGCTTCAACGTGCTGGATGCGGCGCAGGTCAATGACCGCAGCGTTGACGATATCCTCGCCGAAGTGAAACGCACCGTCGGCGATCTGCCGGTCTATCTGACCTTCGATATCGACTGTCTGGATCCGGCGCATGCGCCTGGCACCGGCACGCCGGTGATTGGCGGGCTGACCACCGATAAAGCGACCAAGCTGATCCGTGGCCTGCAGGGCATGAACATTGTCGGCATGGATCTGGTGGAAGTCGCACCGGGTTACGATCATGCTGATCTGACGGCACTGGCAGCGGCTACGCTGGCGCTGGATATGCTGCATGTTCAGGCTGTAAACAAAGGCTGATGCCTGCTGCCTGCCGGCTTCAGTCCGGCAGGCGCTGAACGCGGCGTCCTGTCCATCGGGCGGACGCCGCTGCTGTGATCTTCCTCTCTTTGCCATGATCCGATCGATTCCCTTCTGACCCCGACGGGTAACCGTCAGGCGCGAACCCCTATCTGCAACTAAACTTACAGCGTAAAAATGGCGTAGTGGAGATAATCATGGGCTTTCTTGATGAACTGGCTGGCGCACTGGATGGCAACCAGAGTGAAGGGCATCCGCCGGGACAGTTACAGGCTGTCTGGCATTGGGTGCAGGAGCAGGGCGGTATTGAAGTGCTGCTGCAAAAATTCCAGCAGGGCGGGCTGGGTGAGGTGTTTGGTTCCTGGATCGGCACCGGCGATAACCATCCGGTTGGCCACAGTGAGATTCAGTCTGCTTTTGGTCAGGATGAACTGCAGTCACTGGCCGACAAACTCGGCACCGATGTGAAAGGGGCATCGGGTACGCTGGCTGCGCTATTGCCGCAGCTGATTGATAAAATGTCGCCGCAGGGACACATGGATGAACAGGCGCTGCATGACAATAAGCTGGATCTGGGCTCGATGGTGGATCAGATATTTAAGCGCTAGCGGACTTCGCACGGCTAAGCGCGCACGCCGGATGCATGCGCGCTCAGCGGCGGAATTACTTGCCGTCGGCAGCAATTCGCTCACGAATATGCGCTGCGCGCGCTTCAGAGGCGGGATGCGAGTCAAACATCGAACTCTGACGTCCCTGTTCCATCTTCGCCAGCTTTTCAAAGCTGGTGGCCAGGCCCATTGGATCGATATTGCGCTTCTTCATCAGGTCGTAGGAGTAGTCATCCGCCTGTGATTCCTGCGTCTGGGAGAATTGCGCATTCACCAGTTTTTCACCCATTTCACCCAGCTGCGACTGCGACAGTGAACCAATCACGCCGCCAACCGAGGCGGCTGCGGTGCGGGCCGCGGTTGTGGCATATGCCAGCTGCATCGCCTTGCGCGTATGACCTAACGCGACGTGACCCATCTCATGACCCAGCACGCCTTCCACTTCATTGTCAGTCATCATATCCATCAGGCCGCTGTAAACACGAATACAGCCGTTTGCCATCGCCCAGGCGTTGACATCTTTGGTCTGATAAACCTTGTAGTTAGCCGGTACGCCGTTGATGTTATCGCCCAGCGCCGCCGCGATCTTGTTCAGACGCTGCTGATAATCACTGTTAGCAGGCGCAATCTGATTATCTTTGTCCATCTGCTCACAGGATTTATCGCTCAGCTGCTTTACCTGATCGTCGCTGAGGGTATAAGCCTGATACGCCTGCGCGCCCGACTGCATCAGCGCATTATTGTCTAAACCCTGACAGCCACTGAGTAGCGTCGTCAGTCCAAGCGCTAACACCATTTTTTTGATTTTCATGCTGTATCCCATTCATAACAAGGTAAGAAAAACAAACACCTGAAACTCAGACAGGTGAATAAACGATTTGGTTATAGCGTGCCAGTCTGCACTTTGCTAGCAGATATGGCTGGAAAAGCCATACGAAGCGGCTGCATTTAGCGTTTTACAGCATGTACTTTTGCCCCGTTTCTCATGTACATTGATGGGCAACTTTTTCCTTGTTTTGCCCGGTAACTCATTAATAACAATAAGTTAAGGTGCGAAGCATTAATCCGACCTGGAGTAGAAAATGCCCTCTCGTAAAGAGCTTGCCAACGCCATTCGTGCGTTAAGTATGGATGCAGTACAGAAAGCGAAATCGGGACATCCGGGTGCCCCAATGGGCATGGCGGACATCGCTGAAGTACTCTGGCGCGGCTACCTGAACCACAACCCAACCAACCCGCTGTGGGCTGACCGCGACCGTTTCGTGCTCTCTAACGGTCACGGCTCAATGCTGATCTATAGCCTGTTGCACCTGACCGGTTACGATCTGCCCCTGAGCGAACTGGAAAACTTCCGTCAGCTGCACTCAAAAACTCCAGGTCACCCGGAATATGGCTACACCGTGGGCGTTGAAACCACCACCGGTCCGCTGGGGCAGGGCATCGCTAACGCAGTCGGTTTTGCCATTGCTGAGCGCACGCTGGCAGCACAGTTCAACCGTCCGGGTCATGACATCGTAGACCACAACACCTATGTCTTCATGGGTGATGGCTGCATGATGGAAGGTATCTCGCACGAAGTCTGCTCACTGGCGGGTACGCTGAAGCTGGGCAAACTGGTAGCGTTTTATGATGACAACGGTATCTCTATCGATGGTCACATTGATGGCTGGTTCACCGACGACACCGCTAAGCGCTTTGAAGCTTACGGCTGGCACGTGGTGCGCGGCGTCGATGGTCACGATGCGGATGCGATTGCGAAAGCGATCGAAGAAGCGAAAAGCGTCAGCGACAAGCCTTCACTGCTGATGTGCAAAACCGTTATCGGTTTTGGTTCACCGAACAAAGCCGGTACCCATGATTCACACGGCGCACCGCTGGGTGATGATGAAGTGGCACTGACCCGCAAGCAGCTGGGCTGGACCCACGCGCCGTTCGTTATTCCTTCTGATATCTACGCTGAGTGGGACGCGAAAGAAGCGGGCCAGGCGAAAGAGTCTGCATGGAATGAGAAATTCGCCGCTTACGCACAGGCTCATCCTGAACTGGCTGCCGAGTTTAAACGCCGCGTCAGCAACGAACTGCCAGCTAACTGGCAGGAAGAGTCGCAGAAGTTCGTTGAGCAGCTGCAGGCGAACCCGGCGAAGATCGCCAGCCGTAAAGCCTCACAGAATGCTATTGAAGCTTTCGGTAAAATTCTGCCGGAATACCTGGGCGGCTCAGCCGATCTGGCACCCAGCAACCTGACAATCTGGTCTGGCTCTAAGCCGATCAACGAAGATGCTGCGGGTAACTACATCCACTACGGCGTGCGTGAGTTCGGTATGACCGCAATCGCCAATGGCCTGGCGCTGCACGGCGGCTTCCTGCCTTACACCGCGACCTTCCTGATGTTTGTTGAATATGCGCGTAACGCAGCGCGTATGGCGGCACTGATGAAGATCCGTCAGATCATGGTCTACACCCACGACTCTATCGGTCTGGGCGAAGATGGCCCGACGCACCAGCCGGTTGAACAGATGGCGAGCCTGCGCACCACGCCAAACATGAGCCTGTGGCGTCCATGTGACCAGGTTGAATCCGCGGTGGCGTGGAAATATGCTATTGAGCGTAAAGATGGCCCGACGGCGCTGATCTTCTCCCGTCAGAACCTGGCGCAGCAGGAGCGTGACACTGCTCAGCTGGCTAACGTAGCGCGCGGCGGTTACGTGCTGAAAGATTGCGATGGCACGCCTGAGCTGATCCTGATCGCCACCGGTTCCGAAGTTGAACTGGCTGTCGGTGCCTGGGACAAACTCACCAGCGAAGGCCGCAAAGTGCGCGTGGTCTCTATGCCATCAACGGATGCCTTCGACAAGCAGAGTGATGAGTACCGTGAATCCGTACTGCCAAAAGCGGTCAGCGCACGCGTCGCAATCGAAGCGGGCATCGCTGATTACTGGTTCAAATACACCGGCCTGAACGGCGCTATCGTGGGCATGACCAGCTTCGGCGAATCTGCACCTGCCGATCAGCTGTTCGAACTGTTTGGCTTTACCGTCGACAACGTCGTCGCGAAAGCGAAAGCGCTGCTGGCGTAAAACCGGTCAGGCGGGCCTGTTCCCGCCCGGCTGTAAAAAAAGAGGGACGAGATTTTCGTCCCTTTTATTTTTTTATTCCTGCAGTAATAACCGCCTTTTGCCTTAATTTGTGACGCAGATCCAAATTTAAGCAGTCAGATTGATCACAATCATTCCTGTTATTCCTTCCTTCTATTATTGTAGCTGAACCGTTTCAGTCGCCAGGCAAATCGCCCTGGTTTCGGACAATGCCGGGTAAGAATCTCCTGTACAAAATGCAGTGAAACGCTCAGGCTAACGGCACGTTTTTTTCAGTCTGACGTGGCAGGAGAGAAATGACGGTACGGATAGCGATAAATGGTTTTGGCCGGATTGGACGCAACGTCCTGCGCGCGCTGTATGAAACGGGCCGACGTGCAGAGATCACCGTGGTCGCGATTAACGAGCTGGCAGAAGCCACCGGTATGGCGCATCTGCTGAAATACGATACCAGCCATGGCCGTTTTGCTTTCGATGTCCGCCAGGAGCGCGATGTAATGTGGGTGGGTGGCGATACCCTGCGCATTTTGCACCGTGCAGCCATTGCCGATCTGCCGTGGCGTGAACTCGACGTGGATGTGGTGCTGGACTGCACCGGCGTCTATGGCTCACGCGCTGATGGCGAAGCGCATCTTCAGGCTGGCGCCAAAAAAGTGCTGTTCTCTCATCCCGGCGGAAACGATCTCGACGCCACAGTGGTGTATGGCGTTAACCAGCAGTTACTCACCGCCAGTGACCGCATCGTCTCCAACGCTTCCTGTACCACTAACTGCATTATCCCGGTGATTAAACTGCTGGATGATGCGTTTGGTATCGAATCCGGCACCGTCACCACGATCCACTCGGCGATGCACGATCAGCAGGTGATCGACGCCTATCACAGCGATCTGCGCCGTACGCGTGCAGCCAGTCAGTCGATCATCCCGGTGGACACTCGCCTGGCGGCAGGCATTACCCGTATTTTTCCGAAATTCAACGATCGCTTCGAGGCGATAGCCGTTCGCGTCCCGACGATTAACGTGACGGCCATTGATCTCAGCGTTTCTGTGCATCAGGCGGTGACGGCGTGTGAAGTTAACACCCTGCTGCGAAGCGCGGCAGAAGGGACATTTCGTGGTATAGTTGACTATACGGAATTACCGTTAGTCTCAGTAGATTTTAACCATGATCCGCACAGTGCCATTGTGGACGGAACACAAACGCGGGTCAGCGGTCAACACCTTATCAAGACCCTGGTCTGGTGTGACAACGAATGGGGCTTTGCTAACCGAATGCTCGACACGACGTTAGCGATGGCCGCAAGCGGTTTCAGGTAAGACGCGGTATGCGTCTGGCAAAACTTATGAGAATCAACGAGAGGATTCACCATGTCTGTAATTAAGATGACCGATCTGGATCTGGCTGGTAAACGCGTTCTGATCCGTGCCGATCTGAACGTACCGGTTAAAGAAGGTAAAGTGACGTCTGATGCACGTATCCGTGCTTCTCTGCCAACCATTGAAGCGGCGTTGAAACAGGGCGCGAAAGTAATGGTTACCTCTCACCTGGGTCGTCCGACCGAAGGTGAATACAATGAAGAGTTCTCGCTGCTGCCGGTAGTTAACTACCTGAAAGACAAGCTTAGCGGCACCACCGTGACCCTGGCAAAAGATTACCTCGATGGCGTTGAAGTCGGCGCTGGCGAACTGGTTGTGCTGGAAAACGTTCGCTTTAACAAAGGCGAAAAGAAAGATGACGAAGCGCTGTCTAAAAAATATGCTGCTCTGTGCGACGTCTTTGTGATGGACGCCTTTGGTACCGCGCACCGCGCACAGGCTTCTACCCACGGCGTCGGCAAATTTGCCCCTATCGCCTGTGCTGGCCCGCTGCTCTCTGCAGAACTGGAAGCGCTGGGTAAAGTCATGAGCAACCCGGAGCGTCCGCTGGTGGCTGTGGTAGGGGGTTCTAAAGTCTCTACCAAATTTGATGTGCTGCAATCTCTGGTCAAAATCGCGGACACCGTGATTGTGGGCGGCGGCATTGCCAACACCTTCGTCGCTATCGACAACAACGTCGGCAAATCTCTGTATGAGCCAGACTTCGTTGAAGCGGCTAAAGGCCTGCGCGATCAGCACGGTATTCCGGTTCCAACTGACTCACGTGTCGGCACAGAATTCTCTGAAACTGCGACCGCTACCGTGAAAAAGGTTTCGGAAGTTGCGGATAACGAAGAGATTATGGACTTTGGTGATGAAACCGCACAGGCGATGGCTGCCATCCTGAAGGATGCTAAAACCATCCTGTGGAACGGCCCGGTGGGCGTGTTTGAGTTCCCTAATTTCCGTAAAGGCACCGAGATCGTGGCTAACGCCATTGCAGACAGCGATGCCTTCTCTGTTGCAGGCGGCGGCGATACCTTAGCGGCTATCGACCTGTTCGGCATCGAAGACAAAATTTCCTACATCTCTACCGGCGGCGGCGCGTTCCTTGAGTTCGTGGAAGGCAAAAAACTGCCTGCAGTTGCCATGCTGGAAGAGCGTGCGAAGCAGTAATCCTTTGGGGGCGATGCCTGGCGGCATCGCCTGAAGTCTTGCCCGTCTGGGCGTTTAAATCGACGTTCCTCAAGGGGAACAACGGTCACGAAACAGGACACAATCATGTCTAAAATTTTTGATTTCGTAAAACCCGGCGTTGTCACTGGTGATGACGTACAGAAGATCTTCAAAGTTGCGAAAGAGAACAAATTCGCACTGCCAGCCGTAAACTGCGTCGGCACTGACTCCATCAATGCGGCACTGGAAGCAGCGGCGAAAGTTAAAGCGCCAATCATCATCCAGTTCTCTAACGGCGGTGCTGCATTTATCGCGGGTAAAGGCTTCAAAACTGACAAACCACAGGGCGCGGCAATTTTCGGCGCTATCGCGGGTGCGCACCATGTCCACCTGATGGCTGAGCAGTATGGCGTGCCGGTTATCCTGCACACTGACCACTGTGCCAAGAAACTGCTGCCATGGATCGATGGTCTGCTGGACGCAGGTGAAGAGTACTTCCAGAAAAACGGTAAGCCTCTTTTCTCTTCTCACATGATCGACCTGTCAGAAGAGTCACTGGAAGAGAACATCGAGATCAGCAGCAAATATCTGGCGCGCATGGCGAAACTCGACATGACTCTGGAAATCGAACTGGGCTGCACCGGTGGTGAAGAAGATGGCGTTGATAACAGCCATATGGACGCATCTGCACTCTACACCCAGCCAGAAGATGTGAACTACGCGTACGAAAAACTGAATGCTATCAGCCCGCGCTTCACCATTGCGGCATCATTCGGTAACGTTCACGGCGTTTACAAGCCAGGTAACGTGAAACTGACTCCGACCATTCTGCGCGATTCGCAGAAATATGTGTGTGAAAAACATGGCCTGCCGCACAACGCGCTGGACTTCGTTTTCCACGGCGGTTCAGGTTCTTCTGCTGCAGAAATCGAAGAGTCTATCAGCTACGGCGTGATCAAGATGAACATCGATACCGATACCCAATGGGCAACCTGGGACGGCATCCTGCAGTACTACAAAAAGAACGAAGGCTATCTGCAGTCGCAGCTGGGTAACCCGGAAGGCGCTGACAAGCCAAACAAAAAATACTACGACCCACGCGTCTGGCTGCGTTCAGCCCAGGCCTCTATGGTGGTGCGTCTGGAACAGGCTTTCAAAGAGCTTAACGCTGTCGACGTGCTGTAACTGATGAGTCGTTACCGTACAAAAAAGGCCCGAAAGGGCCTTTTTTTATGCACAATTTCTGGAAAAACAGGGTTAAACGCCGGTCGGTTTGGCGCTTAAGGAGATAATTGATTACCCTTGATGGCAGGGTGTCGGATGTCATCTGGCAGTTTTTTCATTCCCGGTGGGAATCTAACAACAGGGCTTATTAATGGAAGAGTTACACGTCGTCGACGGCTTAAACAACGCAGGTAACTGGCTGGTTCGCAATCAGGCGCTGATCATCAGCTATGCCGTAAATATCGTTGCAGCTATTGCCATCATTATTATCGGGATGATTATCGCCCGTATCATTTCTAATGCCGTAAATCGCCTGCTGCGCGCCCGTCACATAGACGCTACCGTGGCGGACTTCCTCTCCGCACTGGTGCGCTATGGGGTTATCGCCTTCACCGTTATCGCAGCGCTGGGACGCATCGGTGTGCAGACCGCCTCGGTGATTGCCGTGCTGGGTGCTGCGGGTCTGGCCGTGGGTCTGGCGCTGCAGGGGTCACTCTCTAACCTTGCTGCAGGCGTTCTGCTGGTCACTTTCCGTCCGTTTCGCACCGGCGAGTTCGTCGATCTGGGCGGCGTTATGGGAACCGTGCTGCATGTGCAGATTTTCTCCACCACGCTGAGAACGGCAGACGGCAAAATCGTGGTGGTGCCAAACGGCAAGATCATCAGCGGGAACATCGTCAACTTCTCGCGTGAACCGGTTCGCCGTAATGAATTTATCATTGGCGTGGCTTACGAGGCGGATGTGGATGAAGTGATCGCCTTACTGCAACAGGTTGTAGAAGCGGATAGCCGCGTGCTGAAAGATAAAGGTATTCAGATCGGTCTTAACGAACTGGCAGCCTCCTCTATGAACTTTGTGGTGCGTTGCTGGAGCAACAGCGGCGACCTGCAGGACGTTTACTGGGATCTGCTGAAGAACTTTAAGCGCGCGCTGGATGGAAAAGGGATTGGTATTCCTTATCCGCAGATGGATGTGCATCTGCATCAGAAGCCGGCGCCTGAAGCAGAAGCAACCCAGGTTCAGCCACAGTAATCTTTCAGTGGGCGGCGTCTGTCGCCCATTCATTTTGCTAATCGCAGATTAATTCTTTCAATTTCCGCTAATCATCCTCTCTCTTTATACTTCTCCTCCTCTAACGATGTGAGGAAATAATCCTGTGTTATCTCTCTATTTTCAGGGGCTTGCCCTGGGCGCCGCGCTGATTCTGCCGCTGGGACCGCAGAACGCTTTTGTCATGAATCAGGGCGTAAAGCGTCAGTATCATCTGATGACGGCGGCCCTCTGCTCGCTGAGTGATATTCTGCTGATCTGCGGTGGGATCTTTGGCGGCAGTGCCTTGCTGAGCCAGTCTCCACTGCTGCTGATGGTGATCACCTGGGCGGGCGTAGCCTTTCTGTTGTGGTATGGCTGGGGCGCACTGCGTAGCGCTTTTCGCGGCGACGCCGATCTGGCGGATGGTGAGCCATTAAAGCAGAGCAGGGGACGCATTATCGCGACGCTGCTGGCAGTGACCTGGCTCAATCCGCACGTCTATCTCGATACCTTTGTGGTGCTGGGCAGTCTTGGCGGTCAGTTGCCGACCACCACCGCGCGTCAGTGGTTTGCGCTGGGCACCATCAGTGCGTCGATCCTGTGGTTCTTTGGTCTGGCGCTGCTGGCCGCCTGGCTGTCACCACGCCTGCGCACCGCCAAAGCCCAGCGCATCATTAACCTGCTGGTAGGCGCGGTGATGTGGTTTATCGCCCTGCAACTGGCGCGCCAGGGCATTGCCGGATTTTGATCCCAACGTCGATCCGGTGCGGTTATTGCCGCGCGGAGGCCGAACTTTTGCCATAATGACCACTCAAAGCATGGCGCATACCGATGCGCTGTTGGGCTTCGCCGGTTGGAAGCCGTCATAGTACCTTTTCAAGGAGGACTTTCATGAAACTGAAAGCATTGGCTCTGGCCGCAATCATGAGCGCCGGGGCATTGCCTGGCGTACACGCTGATGAGTTACCGAACGGGCCACACGTGGTGACCTCAGGCAAGGCAACGGTCGATGCCCGTCCCGATATCGCCACACTCTCTATCGTGGTGAACGTGTCGTCAAAAGATGCCGCAGATGCGAAAAAGCAGGCGGATAGCCGGGTTGCACAATATTTCGATTTTCTGCAGAAAAACGGCATTGAGAAGAAAGATATTGATGCGGCAAACCTGAGCACCCAGCCTGAGTACGATTACACCAAAGAGGGTAAATCCGTCCTGAAAGGCTACCGTGCGGTGCGTCAGGTGCAGGTAACCCTGCGTCAGCTGGACAAGCTGAATGATCTGCTGGACGGGGCGCTGAAGTCCGGTCTGAATGAGGTGCGTAGCGTCGAGTTAGGCGTGGCAAATCCGGAGAGTTACAAAGAGCAGGCGCGTAAAGCAGCGATTAAAAATGCGACGCAGCAGGCATCACAGCTGGCTGAAGGCTTTAACGCGAAGCTGGGATCGATCTACAGCATTCGTTATCAGGTCGCTAACTATCAGCCGATGCCGATGAACCGTATGTATAAAGCGGCTGCAGCGGCAGATACCTCGGCGCAGGAGACCTACGATCAGCAGAGCATCAACTTTGACGATCAGGTTGATGTGGTGTTTGAGATCAAGCCCAATACGCCATAGTGCAAAACGGGGCTGATGCCCCGTTAAGACTGCCGATGAATCTCAGGATTTGACCGCAATGAATAAATTCAAAGCGAAGGGAACATGGTCAGAGGAGGAAAGCGTCCCGCGCCATGGACGGCGCGGGCCGAGCGGCCAGGGATTGGCTTAAGCGCCTTTCCGATCTGACCTTGTTCCCTGAGCCAATCCATTCTTACAGCCGTTCGGGGCATAATTTGTCAGCAGTAAAAACGGGGCTTTCGCCCCGTTTTTGTTTTCAGGCTGCGACGTCATCCTGACGCAGCACCCGATGTCCATGCGCAATCAGCGCATCGGTCACCCGACGCATTAACCGGCTTTCCGGCGCAAAACGATGCCAGTAGAGCATCCGGCGCTGACACAAGCCTGGCGTCAGATCTATTAACTCACCGCTCGCCAGCTCACGCTCAATCTGTAGATGCGGGATCATACAGCAGGTTGAACCCTGTCGCGCCATCTGCACAAAGGCTTCAGAGGAGTTCACGATGTGGCAGGGCACACTGCCCGGTGAGAGATCAAAGTTCTGTTGCAGGAAGGCCTGATGCATATCATCAAGATGGTCAAACGCCACCGCAGGCGCTTTCAGCAGGGCAGAGCGGGTGACGCCGTTGGGGAAGAAGCGATCGGCAAAGTCACGCGACGCCACAAACAGGTAGTCGAGCGCACCGAGCTGATCCACCAGGCAACTGGGCAGCGGCTGCGGCTGAATACTCACCGCACCCACCACTTCACCACGACGCAGACGCTCCTGGGTGCGGGTTTCATCTTCGACCTGCAGATTCAGGCGTACGGGTGAATCTGCCAGCACATCCTTCAGTGCAGGCAGCAGCCAGGTCGCCAGACTGTCGGCATTGACCGCCAGCGACAGCAGCAGTGGCGTGGTGCCACTGTTCTCATCGCCCAGCCACTCCTCTTCCAGCAGTTCCACCTGGTGCAGCAACGCCAGCAGTTTCTGACCCTGTTCGGTCGGACGTGGTGGCACCGTGCGCACCAGCAGCGGCTGACCAAACAGATTCTCCAGCTGCTTGATACGCTGTGAAACCGCTGACTGGGTGATACATAATTTTTGAGCGGCACGCTCAAATCCGCGTTCGCGGATCACTGAATCCAGCGCCTGAAGCGTTCGATAATCCGGGCGTTTCATTATTCTTCTCTCTCCTTCAGGATGGATGTCACTATGCCACAAAAGTATCACCTGTGATGGCTCTCTTGTTTTTTGTGGGCTGGCTTCCAAAGCGATAAATCCACGTCGGTCAGCCGAGCATTTTCAGCAAGCCTTGTTTTATACTACGCGCACTTCGTTGTCGCACAGGTTTTAAACATACCATGACCCAGGATGAACTGAAAAAAGCCGTTGGCTGGGCTGCACTTGAGTACGTGCAGCCGGGCACCGTTGTTGGTGTGGGCACCGGATCCACCGCTGCCCACTTTATCGATGCGCTTGCCACGGTCAGGCATCAGATTGAAGGTGCCGTCTCCAGCTCGGATGCCTCAACCCAGAAGCTGAAGAGCCTGGGTATTCAGGTGTTCGACCTGAACGAGATTGACCTGCTGTCGGTGTACGTAGATGGCGCGGATGAGATCAACCCACAGATGCAGATGATCAAAGGCGGCGGCGCGGCGCTGACGCGCGAAAAGATCGTGGCCGCCGTGGCTGAAACCTTTATCTGTATCGCTGACGCTTCAAAAGAGGTCGATGTGCTGGGCCGTTTCCCGCTGCCGGTCGAGGTGATCCCGATGGCGCGCAGTTATGTGGCGCGTCAGCTGGTGAAAATGGGCGGTTTGCCTGAGTATCGTCAGAACGTGGTCACCGATAACGGCAACATTATTCTCGATGTGCATAATCTGCGCATTCTCGATCCCATTGAGCTGGAAAAAACCATCAACGCCTTGCCTGGCGTCGTTACCGTGGGCCTTTTTGCCGCGCGTGGTGCCGATATTGCACTGATTGGCGGGCCTGATGGCGTGAAAACCATCAAAAAATGATCTGTCCGGCGTCGATGCGGCGTCGGTTATTTCTGCCTGCAAATCATCTTTTCTCGCTGCGGTGAAATTTGGTGACTTATGTCACATAACCGTCATCGGCAGCGGGTTCGTTCTCTCTTCCAGTCCGACCTCCTTATTTTGTCCGGCAATGTGCTGCCGTCAGCCGCTGCCGTGCTGGCGGCCGGGCAATCGTTTGTATTGCCCGACGCGATTTTTTTGATATTTTGACAGAAGGCTGGCTTATGGTAGTCCTCATTGAATGCTGAATAGGATCGGGAAATGGCAAAGGTATCACTGGAAAAAGATAAGATTAAGTTCCTGCTGGTGGAAGGTGTCCATCAGAGCGCGCTGGAGAACCTGCGGGCTGCAGGCTATACCAACATCGAATTCCATAAGGGCGCACTGGATTCCGACGCGTTAAAAGCATCGATCCGTGATGCACACTTTATTGGTATCCGTTCCCGCTCCCAGCTCACTGAAGAGATTTTTGCGGCGGCTGAAAAGCTGGTCGCCGTTGGCTGTTTCTGTATCGGTACCAACCAGGTTGATCTGCAGGCGGCTGCCAGCCGGGGTATTCCCGTGTTCAATGCGCCGTTCTCAAATACCCGCTCGGTTGCGGAGCTGGTGATTGGTGAGATGCTGCTGATGCTGCGTGGCATCCCGGAAGCGAATGCGAAAGCACACCGTGGCATCTGGAATAAGATTGCCAAAGGCTCATTTGAAGCGCGTGGCAAAAAACTGGGTATTATCGGTTACGGCCATATCGGAATGCAGCTGGGCGTGCTGGCAGAAAGCCTGGGTATGCATGTTTTCTTCTACGACATTGAAAACAAGCTGCCGCTGGGTAATGCCACGCAGGTACGCCATCTGGCCGATCTCCTCAACATGAGCGACGTTGTCAGCCTGCACGTGCCGGAAACCGTCTCTACACAGGATATGATTGGTGCAGAGCAGCTGGCGCAGATGAAGCCTGGCGCGCTGCTGATTAACGCCTCACGCGGCACGGTGGTGGATATCCCGGCGCTGTGCGATGCGCTGGCCAGCAAGCATGTGGGTGGCGCAGCCATCGACGTCTTCCCGAGCGAGCCAGCTACCAACAGCGAGCCGTTTATCTCTCCACTGAGTGAGTTCGACAACGTGATCCTGACGCCGCACATTGGCGGCTCGACGGAAGAAGCGCAGGAGAACATCGGCATTGAAGTGGCGGGCAAGCTGGCGAAATACTCCGATAACGGCTCGACTCTCTCGGCTGTTAACTTCCCCGAAGTGTCACTGCCGATTCACGGTATCAGCGCCAGTCGTCTGCTGCATATCCATGAGAACCGCCCTGGCGTGCTGACGGCCATCAACCAGATTTTTGCCGAGCAGGGCATCAACATCGCCGCCCAGTATCTGCAAACCTCGCCGTTTATGGGCTATGTGGTGATCGACATTGATGCAGAGCCGGAAGTGGCCGAGAACGCGCTGCAACTGATGAAGGCGATTCCGGGTACCATCCGCGCCCGTCTGCTTTACTAAGCGCTACCAACCTGAACAGGCGCTTAGTCGCGTCTCTTCAGGTAGTTAATACAGGCTGTCCCGATTTGCTGTAAGACCGAGACTGCGAAGAGAACACGGTCAGATCGGAAAGATGCAAAAGCCGCCATCCATGGCATGCCCGTCCCGCGCGATTACGCACCTCATCCCTGAGGTGCGCCCGTAACCGGGCCAACGCGTTGCGTTGTTCAAAAACGCTCCCGGCGTTTTTATCCGGGCGGCGGGACGCTTTCCTCTTCTGACCATGTTCCCTGCGCGTTAAGCTATTTCATTGCTGCCAGATGCGCCCAGGTATGGGTTTTCACTTGTCTGCAAAAGCGACTCTTCTACTCCCACTGCCAGAGTTTTGATGGCGTCATTACCGCCGGCAAAGGCACATCCCATTCTGCCACCGGCAGGCTATCGACCTGCTGACAATCGTGTGCCAGGCCCACCGGCAAAAAACCGTGCTGCCGCCAGTTCTGCAGGGTGCGATCGTAGAAGCCGCCGCCCATCCCCAGACGCTGTCCATGCTGATCAAACGCTACCAGCGGCACCATCATCAGATCCAGTTGATCAAGCGTGATCACCTGCCGGATATCCAGCGGCGGTTCAGGAATGCGCAGCTTATTTTTGAGCAATGGGGTATCGGGCGAGTAGCGCAGAAACAACAAATTACCGGGGGAGAAGGGGTGTAAAACCGGCAGACAGACTGTTTTCTTCAGATGCCAGAGGCGGGCAATCAGCGGACGGGTATTCAGTTCGCCATCCACCGACAGAAACAGGGCGATATTGCGCGCTTCAGTCACCGGGGCGTAGTTGAGCGCATGTTCAGCGAGCTGCTCAGCGGCCTGCGTTTGCTGCTCATCGGTAAGTGCCCGTCGCAGATGTCGCACATGCTGGCGAATCGCCTGACGCTGGGTCATTGAAGGTTCAGACATGGAAGGTTCAGACATGATTTCCCCGCCGGATAAGTCGCTGTTGAGCGACTATAACATGTCAGTCAGGGGAAAAAAGCAGGACTACAGGAAGAGAGATCTCCGAGATGCCGCCGTAGGCTGTAACCCTTGAACCCTTGGTTCAAGGTGAACATGCCGTCATAACCATCAGGCTTCTCGGACGAACCGAGCATGCACACAGGTTACGAGCGTCACATTCTGTTTTTTCGAAATATCGGCTCAGGGGACTGGCCCACATGCAAACATCTCAGAGAAAATTTACCTCACCGTTACTTAAGTATAGCAACCATGAAGTTTTATTCGAACTTCGCACCCTCACGCTCAGAGATGCGACCCTGCTCAACTAATGCCTGTTCAATCGTCTGCTGCAACATACGGATACGCTGTTCCATATTAGCAGCATAATCGCGCGTTTTCACTTTCTCTTGCGCCAGCTCGTGGCAGACGTTTAACGCGGCGATGAACACCAGTTGTTCTGTATTGGTGACTCTAGTGCGAACTTTTAGATCTTGCAACCGTTGATTGAGATCTTCAGCCGCGCTATTGAGCGCATCTTGCTGCTCTGGCGGACAATTTACTCTCAACGAACGACCAAAAATTTGTAAATCTACCGGTTGTGCAGACATGCCACCTTCCTGACTGATTACTTCGCTCGCAACTCCCTTAGCAGTCAATGGCTTGGGAGGCGGGCAACTATATAGACCCACGAAATAAGATACAACCCCTTTTCTGGAAACCTTGAGGCAGCTAGTGGTAGCATAACACGAACTTATTCTGCCAACGACGATGAAAACTTATGTCCTTACAGAACGCAACCCCCGATTACAACGCGCTCGCGGCAGTGCTCTCACAGCAGGGCGTAGGAATGACGCCCGCAGAAATGCACGGCCTGCTGAGCGGGATCCTCTGCGGTGGGAACCAGGACACCAGCTGGAAGACGCTGGTACACGATCTGGCTAACGAAGGCATGGCGTTTTCACACACTCTTGCCGTGCCGCTGGCGGAGCTACACGAGCATACGGCGACTACGCTGGAAGATGAAGGCTTCCTGTTTCAGCTGCTGCTGCCTGCTGACGACGACATCACCGTCTTTGACCGTGCCGACGCGCTGGCGGGCTGGGTTAACCATTTTCTGCTCGGCCTGGGCGTAACACAGCCTAAACTGGATAAAGTCACCGGCGAAACCGGCGAAGCAATCGATGATCTGCGCACTATCGCACAGCTCGGTTACGAAGAAGATGAAGACCAGGAGGAGCTGGAGCAGTCGCTGGAGGAGGTGATTGAGTACGTTCGTGTCGCCGCGCTGCTGTGCCACGATACGTTCACCCGCCCGCAGCCAACCGCGCCAGAAGTGCAAAAACCGACGCTACACTAATTTCAGGTCAACGAGTTTAACCGGTCAGTTTACAGGGAGTGCAGAGATGATTTCACTGGAACGATTCCTGCAGCGTCGTCAGGCGCTGCTGGCGAAGATGGTGCCTGGCAGCGCAGCGTTAATCTTTGCTGCGCCAGAAGTGATGCGCAGTAATGACACCGAATATCCGTTCCGCCAGAGCAGCGACTTCTGGTATTTCACCGGTTTTAACGAGCCGCAGGCGTTGCTGGTGCTGATCAAAAGCGATGAGAATCATAACCACAGCGTGTTGTTTAACCGCGTGCGCGATCCTGCGGCGGAAACCTGGTCTGGCCGTCGCCTGGGTCAGGAGGCCGCACCCGACAAACTGGGCGTCGATCGCGCTTTACCCTGGAATGATATTGGTGACCAGCTGCACCTGCTGCTGAATGGCCTGGATGTGGTTTACCATGCGCAGGGCGAATATGCCCACGCGGACACACTGGTGTTCAGCGCGCTGGATAAGCTACGTCGCGGCTTCCGCCAGCATCTCAGTGCGCCCGATACCCTCACTGACTGGCGTCCCTGGGTGCATGAGATGCGCCTGTTTAAAGATGCGGATGAGATTGAACTGTTACGTCGCGCCGGGAAAATCAGTGCACTGGCGCATACCCGCGCCATGCAAGTCTGTCGGCCAGGCCTGTTCGAGTATCAGCTCGAAGGGGAAATTCAGCACGAATTTAACCGTCACGGCGCGCGTTTTCCCTCCTATAACACCATTGTGGGTGCCGGAGTTAACGGCTGCATTCTGCACTACACCGAAAACGAAAGCGAAATGCGCGACGGCGATCTGGTGCTGATCGATGCAGGCTGTGAGTTCCATGGCTATGCAGGCGATATCACCCGCACCTTCCCGGTTAATGGCAAATTCAGCCCGGCGCAGCGCGCGATTTATGACATCGTGCTGGCTTGCCTCAACCGCTCGCTTGAACTGTTCCGGCCAGGCATCAGCATTCGTGAAGTGAATGATGAAGTGGTGCGCATCATGGTCACCGGGCTGGTGGAGCTGGGCATCCTGGAGGGCGACGTCGATACATTGATCGCCGAGGAAGTCCATCGTCAGTTCTATATGCATGGCCTGGGCCACTGGCTGGGGCTGGATGTGCATGATGTCGGCCACTACGGCACCCCGAGCCGCGACCGCGTACTGGAACCGGGCATGGTGTTAACCGTCGAGCCGGGTCTTTATATCGCACCGGATGCCGACGTGCCCGCGCAGTATCGCGGCATTGGTATCCGAATCGAAGATGACATTGTGATCACTGAAGATGGCATTGAAAATCTCACCGACAGCGTCGTGAAAGAGGCGGATGAGATTGAAGCACTGATAGCGGCGGCAAAACAGGCATGACGATTCTGATTGCCGGTGGCGGCATGACCGGGGCGACGCTGGCGCTGGCGATCTCCCATCTGACCCAGGGCACACTGCCGGTAACGCTGATTGAAAGCAGCGAGCCTGGCAGTCGGGCGCATCCCGGTTTCGATGGCCGCGCTATTGCGCTCTCTGCCGGTACCTGCCAGCAGCTTGCGGACATCAATCTGTGGCAGCACATCGCCCGTTGTGCCACGCCGATTACCGACATTCATGTCTCCGATCGCGGTCATGCCGGTTTTGTGTCGCTGGCGGCGGCTGACTACGCTATTCCGGCGCTGGGACAGGTTGTCGAGCTGTTTGACGTCGGTCAGCGTCTGTTTGCGGAACTGAAAAAAGCACCCGGCGTAACGCTGCGCTGTCCGGCTCGTGTCATCCAGGCTAACCGCCATGAGCAGCAGGTTGAGGTGACGCTGGACAGTGGCGAACCACTCAGCGGCAAACTGCTGGTGGCGGCGGATGGCACGCGCTCTGCACTGGCGGCTTCGTGCGGCATTCAGTGGCAAAGAGACGACTATGAACAGCTTGCCGTGATTGCCAATGTCTCCACCGCGCTGCCTCATCAGGGCCGGGCATTTGAACGTTTTACCGAACATGGCCCGCTGGCGCTGTTGCCGATGTCCGGCAATCGCCTGTCGCTGGTCTGGTGTCATCCGGTTTCACAGCGCGAACGCATTGAGCAGTGGAGCGAGGCCGAATTCCTCAGCCAGCTGCAGCGTGCCTTTGGCTGGCGGCTGGGGAAATTCACCCACACCGGCCAGCGTGAGTATTACCCGCTGGCACTGCACCGGGCGATGTCGCCAGTGACGCATCGCGTGGCGGTGGTGGGCAATGCGGCGCAGACGCTGCATCCGATTGCCGGGCAGGGCTTCAACCTGGGCCTGCGCGATGTGATGTCGCTGGCTGAAACGCTGGCAGCCGCCCATCGGCAGCAGCAGGACCCCGGCAGCTATGCGGTGCTGCATCATTACCAGCAGCGTCGTCAGCCCGACCGCGCCGCCACCATCGGTATCACCGACGGACTGGTTCGCGTCTTTGCAAATCACTATGGCCCGCTGGTGGCAGGACGGAACCTGGGCCTGCTGGCGATGGATCATCTGCCGTGGTTAAGAAATCAACTGGCTGAGCGCACGCTTGGCTGGGTTAAGCGTTAATAAAGAGGCTCAGATGCAAACTTTTGATGTGGTGATTGCCGGTGGCGGTATGGTGGGACTGGCGGTGGCCTGCGGCTTGCAGGGCAGCGGACTGCGCATCGCCGTACTGGAAAAATCACCGGAGCCACCGCTGGCGCTGAGTGCGTCACCGTCAGTTCGCGTGTCGGCAATCAATGCCGCCAGCGAACGGCTGCTGCAGAAGCTGGATGTCTGGTCGACCATTCTCTCGCTGCGCGCCAGCGCTTATCACGGCATGGAAGTGTGGGATAAGGACAGTTTCGGCTCCATCGCCTTTGATGATGAGCAGCAGGGCCTGTCGCATCTGGGACATATCATCGAAAACCCGGTGATCCACAATGCGCTCTGGCAACGTGCCAGCGCCTGCAGCGACGTGACGATTATGGCACCCTCGCAGTTACAGCAGGTCGCGTTTGGTGATAACGAAGCCTTCGTTACCCTGCAGGATGGCAGCATGTTAAGTGCGCGATTAATGATTGCCGCTGACGGCGCTAACTCCTGGCTGCGCAATAAAGCCGATATCCCGCTGACCTTCTGGGATTACGATCACCATGCGTTAGTGGCTAATGTCCGCACTGAGAAGCCGCACGACGCAGTAGCGCGCCAGGTGTTCCACGGCGACGGCATTCTGGCTTTCCTGCCGATGCAGGATCCGCATCTCAGTTCCATCGTCTGGTCGCTCTCGCCGCAGGAAGCGAGCCGTCTGGAAACCATGCCGGAAGCGCTGTTCAATCAGCAGCTCTCGGTGGCGTTTGATATGCGGCTCGGCCTGTGCCAGCTGGAAAGCGAGCGCAAATCGTTTCCGCTGGTGGCGCGCTATGCCCGCAATTTCGCGGCACACCGTCTGGCGCTGGTGGGCGATGCGGCTCACACCATTCATCCGCTGGCGGGTCAGGGCGTTAACCTTGGGTTTATGGATGCCGCCGAGCTGATCGGTGAGATTCGCCGTCTGCATCAGCAGGGCAAAGATATTGGTCAGCACCTCTATCTGCGACGCTATGAGCGCAGCCGTAAGCACAGCGCCGCAATGATGCTGGCGGGAATGCAGGGCTTCCGTGAGATGTTCGCAGGCAATAACCCGGCGAAAAAATTGCTGCGCGACGTGGGTCTGAAACTGGCTGACCGTCTGCCGGGTGTCAAACCCATGATGCTGAAGCAGGCGATGGGCCTGAATGATCTGCCCGCCTGGCTACGCTAAATTCGCCCTTCTGATAAGCCAGCTTCTGCTGGCTTTTTTTACGCCTGACACCGCTCTGCACCACAAAAAGGCAACGCTGCACCAGCAGAGGTCTTCGTTTGATTTATTCTAATTTTGCGGGCGAATTCGCATTACTTTTTCTCATTATTCTGTCCGCTGGGCGCGGGATTTTTTTAACATCCTGAATGCCATCCCGCATAAATTTGCTGCGTATATTTAAATTCCCTGCATTTATTGCGCGATTAATCACAAAATTGCAGTTTTATATCCTGTTGGCAGCCGTTCCTGGTTAGGCTGTGCCTCTGCTTTCGACCCCGGTTTGCTTATGGTTAATCGTCAGATTCGGTGGTAACGTCAGCCCTAAGAGAACGTTTGCGTCGGCACTGAATTCCGGCGCACTTTTGCACTCACTCGCTTCTGCACAGGATGGTTATGACTCAGCAAACACCTCTGTTTGAACAGCATCAGGCCTGCGGTGCCCGCATGGTGGATTTTCATGGCTGGATGATGCCGCTGCACTATGGCTCCCAGATGGATGAACATCATGTGGTGCGCACCGACGCCGGTATGTTTGATGTCTCTCACATGACCATCGTCGACCTGACAGGCCCGCGTACCCGTGAATTCCTGCGCTACCTGCTGGCAAATGATGTGGCAAAACTGACCCAGCCAGGCAAAGCGCTCTACACCGGGATGCTGAATGCCTCGGGTGGCGTCATTGACGATTTGATTGTTTACTTTATGAGCGAAGAGTTCTTCCGCCTGGTGGTGAACTCTGCCACCCGTGAAAACGATCTCGCCTGGATCACGCAACACGCGCAGGGCTATGGCATTACGCTGACGGAACGCGACGACCTGGCGCTGATTGCCGTGCAGGGTCCGCAGGCGCAGCAGAAGGCACAGACGCTGTTCAGCGAGGAGCAGCGTCAGGCTGTTGCCGGCATGAAGCCATTTTTCGGCGTGCAGTCAGGTGACCTGTTTATCGCCACCACCGGCTATACCGGCGAAGCGGGATATGAGATTGCTATGCCCGCAGAGGAGGCGGCCGATTTCTGGCAGCGTCTGCTGGCTGCTGGCGTTAAACCTGCCGGACTGGGTGCACGTGACACGCTGCGTCTGGAAGCGGGTATGAATCTGTATGGTCAGGAGATGGATGAAGGCGTTTCACCGCTGGCTGCCAACATGGGCTGGACGGTCTGCTGGGAACCTGCTGACCGCGATTTCATCGGCCGGGAAGCGCTGGAACTGCAGCGTGAACGCGGTACCGAAAAGCTGGTAGGACTCATCCTCACAGAAAAAGGGGTGCTGCGTAACGGCTTGCCGGTGCGTTTCACCGATGACCAGGGGCAGCCGCAGGAGGGGATCATCACCAGTGGCTCTTTCTCTCCGACGCTGGGTTGCAGCATCGCCCTCGCGCGCGTACCGGCCTCAGTCGGCAGCACCGCCATCGTTGAGATCCGTAACCGCCAGATGCCGGTCCAGGTTACCCGTCCCGTTTTTGTCCGCGCCGGTAAACCGGTCGCTCAGTAAATTTTATTCAGGAGAAATGGCCAATGAGCAATGTGCCGAATACGTTGAAGTACCGCGACAGCCACGAGTGGGTGCGCAAAGAAGAAGATGGCAGCTACACCGTGGGTATCACTGAACACGCGCAGGAGCTACTGGGCGACATGGTGTTTGTCGATCTGCCGGAAGTGGGCGCGACGTTTGCCGCCGGTGAAGAGTGCGCGGTCGCGGAATCCGTTAAAGCGGCTTCAGATATCTATGCGCCGATCAGCGGTGAGATTGTGGCGGTCAACGAAGCACTGACTGACTCACCGGAGCAGGTCAACAGCGAGCCTTATGAAGGCGGCTGGTTATTCAAAATCAAAGCCAGCGACGCGTCTGAAATCGACACGCTGCTGGATGCGGATGCTTACAAAGCCTCCATCGACGAGTAGTCGTCAGGCGGCCTCACACTGAGGCCGCAGATTTATGTTTGCTCTCCGGTTCCCCCAGCCCGATTCAGGATTTACTGCTAATGACTCAGACTCTCAGCCAGCTTGAACACAACGGTGCATTCATTGAGCGCCATATCGGTCCTTCACCTGAGCAGCAGGCGCAGATGCTTGACGCTATTGGTGCCCGTTCGCTGGAAGCGTTAATCAGCACGATTGTGCCGGCAGACATTCAGCTGCCAGGCCCGCCAGCGGTTGGCGAAGCCGCCACTGAACAGCAGGCTCTGGCCGAACTGAAAGCGATTGCCAGCCAGAATCTGCGTTACAAATCCTGGATCGGTATGGGATACAGCGCGGTGATCACCCCGCCGGTCATCCTGCGTAATATGCTGGAGAATCCGGGCTGGTACACCGCCTATACTCCGTATCAGCCCGAGGTCTCCCAGGGCCGTCTGGAAGCGCTGCTGAACTTCCAGCAGCTGACGCTGGATCTTACCGGCATGGATATCGCGTCCGCCTCACTGCTGGACGAAGCGACCGCTGCCGCCGAAGCGATGGCGATGGCAAAACGCGTCAGTAAGCTCAAAAATGCCAATAAATTCTTCATTGCCGATGATATCCATCCGCAGACGCTGGATGTGGTCCGCACCCGTGCGGAGACGTTCGGTTTCGAACTGATTATTGATAGCGCGGACAAAGCACCCGATCATGACGACCTGTTTGGTGTGCTGCTGCAACAGGTGGGCACCACCGGCGAAGCGCACGATTACAGCGCGCTGATTGCCGGACTGAAAGCCCGCAAAGTGGTGGTCAGCGTGGCGGCGGACTTTATGTCGCTGGTGTTACTGGAAGCGCCAGGCAAACAGGGTGCAGACATTGTCTTTGGTTCAGCTCAGCGCTTCGGCGTGCCAATGGGCTACGGCGGCCCTCACGCGGCATTCTTCGCCAGCCGCGACGAGCATAAACGCTCTATGCCAGGCCGTATCATTGGTGTTTCACGTGATGCGGCGGGCAACACGGCGCTGCGTATGGCGATGCAGACCCGTGAACAACATATCCGCCGTGAAAAGGCCAACTCCAACATCTGTACGTCGCAGGTGCTGCTGGCAAACATCGCCGGTCTCTATGCGGTGTTCCACGGCCCGGCGGGCCTGAAACGCATTGCCTCACGCATTCATCGCTTCACCAACATCCTGGCGGCTGGACTGCAACAGGGCGGCCTGAAGCTGCGCCATCAGCACTGGTTCGATACGCTGACGGTGGAGGTGGCGGATAAAGCTGCCGTGCTGAATCGTGCCCTGAGCTTTGGCGTTAACCTGCGTAGCGACATCCATAATGCCGTGGGTATCACGCTGGATGAAACCACCTGCCGCGAAGATATTCTGGCGTTGTTCGCCATTCTGCTGGGTGATGAACACGGCCAGGACCTGGAAAAGCTCGACAGCGAAGTGGCCAGCGAGAGCCACGCGATTCCTGCTGGCCTGCAACGCCACAGCGAGATCCTGACCCATCCGGTGTTCAACCGTCATCACAGCGAAACCGAGATGATGCGCTACATGCACAGCCTGGAGAAAAAGGATCTGGCGCTGAATCAGGCGATGATCCCGCTGGGCTCCTGCACCATGAAGCTCAATGCCGCGGCAGAGATGATCCCGATCACCTGGCCGGAATTTGCGGAGCTGCATCCATTCTGCCCGGCTGAACAGGCTACCGGCTATCTGCAGATGATCGGCCAGCTTTCACAGTGGCTGGTGCAGCTCACCGGCTATGATGCACTCTGTATGCAGCCAAACTCCGGCGCGCAGGGTGAATATGCCGGACTGCTGGCGATCCGCCGCTATCACGAAAGCCGTGGCGAGGGCGATCGTCATCTCTGCCTGATCCCGAGCTCGGCGCATGGGACTAACCCGGCCTCAGCCCAGATGGCGGGCATGGACGTGGTGGTAGTGGCCTGCGATAAACAGGGCAACATCGACCTTGGCGATCTGCGTAAGAAAGCGGCTCAGGCGGGCGACAGGCTCTCCTGCATCATGGTGACTTACCCGTCAACTCATGGCGTTTATGAAGAGACCATCCGCGAAGTGTGCCAGATCGTGCATCAGTATGGCGGTCAGGTCTATCTGGATGGCGCGAACATGAATGCGCAGGTCGGCATCACCACGCCTGGCTATATCGGCGCGGATGTCTCACACCTGAATCTGCATAAAACCTTCTGCATTCCGCACGGCGGCGGCGGCCCGGGTATGGGACCGATTGGCGTCAAAGCGCACCTGGCTCCGTTTGTGCCGGGACACAGCGTGGTGCAGATCGACGGTGTACTGACGCAGCAGGGCGCCGTATCCGCAGCGCCGTTTGGCAGTGCATCCATTCTGCCAATCAGCTGGATGTACATTCGCATGATGGGCGCAGAAGGGCTGAAACAGGCCAGTTCGGTCGCGATTCTGAATGCCAACTATATTGCCCGCCGGCTGCAGTCTGCCTATCCGGTGCTCTACACCGGCCGTGATGGTCGCGTGGCGCATGAATGTATTCTCGACATCCGTCCGCTGAAAGAGCAGACCGGCATCAGTGAGCTGGATATTGCTAAGCGCCTGATCGATTATGGATTCCACGCACCAACGATGTCTTTCCCGGTAGCGGGCACTCTGATGGTGGAGCCGACCGAATCGGAGAGCAAAATCGAACTGGATCGCTTTATCGACGCGATGCTGGCGATCCGCATGGAGATTGATCGGGTGACGTCAGGTGAATGGCCGCTGGATGACAACCCACTGGTTAATGCGCCGCATACTCAGCTGGAAATCGTCAGTGAGTGGTCACATCCTTACAGCCGTGAACTGGCAGTCTTCCCGGCGGGCAGCCACAACAAATACTGGCCGACGGTAAAACGTCTGGATGATGTGTTTGGCGACCGTAATCTCTTCTGCTCCTGCGTGCCGATGAGCGACTATCAGTAATTTCCCCGCAGGCAAACGTTAACCACAAAGGGTCGATTCGTCGGCCCTTTGTACTGGAGAATCAGCATGAAACTGGCACTGGTTACGGGGGGCAGCCGCGGTATCGGGCGGGCCACGGCGCTGTTACTGGCCGTCCGGGGTTATCGGGTTGCGGTGAACTACCGTCAGCGCGAAGCGGAAGCTCAACAGGTGGTGGCGCAGATCCGGCAGCAGGGCGGTGAAGCCTTTGCTGTTCAGGCAGATATCAGTGATGAAGCCCAGGTGATGGCGATGTTTGCGCAGCTCGACCAGCAGTCCGAACCGCTGGCGTTGCTGGTGAACAACGCCGGGATTTTGTTTCAGCAGTGTCGCACCGAGCAGCTGGATGCGGCACGCCTGCATAAGGTCTTTGCCACCAACGTGATTGGGTCTTTTCTCTGCTGTCGTGAGGCGGTTAAGCGGATGGGCACACATCACGGCGGTCAGGGCGGCTCCATCGTCAACGTCTCATCAGCAGCGTCGCGTACCGGTGCGCCTGGCGAATATGTCGATTACGCCGCTTCAAAAGGGGCGATGGACACGCTGACCAGAGGATTGTCGCTGGAAGTGGCGCAGCAGGGGATTCGGGTCAACGGCGTGCGTCCGGGATTCATCTATACAGAGATGCATGCCGATGGCGGAGAGCCAGGCAGAGTAGACAGGCTTGCCAGCGTGATCCCGATGGGACGCGGCGGTGAAGCAGAAGAGGTGGCGGAAGCGATCGTCTGGCTGGCCAGCGACGCGGCCTCTTATGTCACCGGCAGCATCATTGACGCTGCCGGTGGGCGTTAACTCACTTCGCCACTGATGCGGCGTGATGACTTACAGGTTTTCGCCGTTACTGGCGATAACCTGCTGATACCAGCTGAAACTCTTCTTCTTCCCACGAGAAAAATCGCCACTGCCATCATCGTTTTTATTCACATGAATAAAGCCGTAACGTTTGTCGTACTGGCCGGTGGTAAACGAGACGCAATCGAGGCAGCCCCACGGCGTATAGCCCATTAATTCAACACCATCGTACGCCACGGCTTTCTTCATCTCTTCGATATGCGCACGCAGATAGTCGATGCGGTAATCATCTTCAATCACGCCATTGGCGTTTGGCTTATCGATAGCACCAAAGCCGTTTTCAACAATAAACAGCGGCTTCTGGTAACGCTCATACAGCTCGTTCATGGCGTAGCGCAGACCAACCGGATCGATCTGCCAGCCCCAGTCTGACGCTTTCACATGCGGGTTTTTCACCACACCTTCAAAGCCGGTGATCGGATCGTCAACGCCGCTGGCATCGGTCTTCACTGCGTTGCTCATGTAGTAACTGAAACCGACATAGTCTGCACAGCCCTGGCGCAGCGTCTCGGCATCATCCGCTTCCATCTGAATGTCGTAACCCTTGCGCGCCCACTCTTTCAGGGTGTAGGCCGGATAGTAGCCGCGCATCTGCACGTCACTGAACACATAGCGCTGATGCATCGATTCCTGCGCCAGCACCACATCGTCCGGGTGGCAGGAGAAGGGATAGACCGGCACCATGGCGATCATGCAGCCAATCTGAAATTCAGGATTGATGTCGTGGCCGAGTTTCACCACTTTTGCACTGGCAACAAACTGGTGGTGCATCACCTGATACATCGCCTGTTCAGGTTTCTCATGTTCGGTAAAGATCACGCCTGAACAGCAGTAACCAAACAGCGGATACTGCCAGTTACGCTGGTTGTTGATCTCATTGAAGGTCATCCAGTATTTCACTTTGCTTTTATAACGGTTCAGCACCACTTCGCTGAAGCGCACAAAGAAGTCGACCACTTTGCGGTTGTGCCAGCCGCCATACTCTTTGACCAGGTGATAAGGCATTTCGAAGTGCGAAAGGGTGATGACCGGTTCAATGCCATACTTCAGCAGTTCATCAAACAGGTCGTCATAGAATTGCAGGCCTGATTCGTTGGGCTGTTGCTCGTCACCGTTAGGGAAGATACGGGTCCAGGCAATCGAGGTGCGGAAACATTTGAAGCCCATCTCGGCAAACAGCGCGACATCCTGTTTGTAGTGGGAGTAAAACTCCACACCCTTGTGGTTCGGGTAGAAATGACCCGGCTGCACGCCGTCGGTGATCACCCGGTCAACGCCGTGTGAACCGCCGGTCATCACGTCAGCAATGCTGACGCCTTTGCCGCCCTGATCCCAGCCGCCTTCAACCTGATGCGCTGCCACCGCTCCGCCCCAAAGAAAGCCTTTTGGTAACTGCAATTCTGCACTCATGCTTCACCCCATTACGGATATTGAAATTGAGCTGAGTGTAGCAAGGCAATAATGAAAGTCACGATATAACAGCGCGGCAATAATTGCGTTTGTTACATCCAAAAAACAGGCTGTTTTATTTCCCCAGCTGGCGGCCGATTGCTTCAATAATATAGGTCACTGGCACCTGAGTCGTAATGTCGGAATTGTCCGCCATACGGATGATGGGCACATGGTAGCAGAGGTTGAAATCACCGATCTTCGCCAGTGAGCAGCTCTCCGTGTTGGTTATCGCAATGATTTTACACTTATTCAGGCTGAACTGGCTGGCAATGCGCAGGATCTCTTCCGTTTCACCGGAGACCGATAAAATAATGGCAATGGCGTTTTCATAGAGATCGGGACTAACCGGATAATAGGGATCGTCAATCGCGTGGCTGAATTTACCGAGGTTAGAGAAAAAGCGTGCGCCATATTTTGCCAGGCTGCCGGAGGTGCCGACGCCAATAAAGAAGACCCGCTCAGCCTGATTAATCTTCTGCGCGGCCTCAGCGATGAGCTGTTCAAACTCCGGATTATTGATGCTCTTAAAAAAGCTCAGCATTTCACTGACGCCCGCCGTGTTGAGCATTGGCGCACTCTGCTGTTCGTTTAAACGCAGGCGGATGCGGAATTCCGACCAGCCTTCACAGCCCATCTTGCGACAGAAACGCAGCACGGTGGTGGTGGAGACACCAGCCTGCTCAGCCAGCTCGCGGATCGTCATGTAGCTGACGCCTTCGCGGTGCTTAATGATGAACTGATAGACCTGCATTTCCAGATCGTTAAGGTGGGCGAGATCGCTATGCGAAAACATGAATGACTCATTGAACAGTTGACTGGCGGCCAGTTTACCAGATTCATCACCCGGTTTAAGGGATAGTGAATTTCACCAGGATAATTTTAGCGTACAAGTGTACACTGAAAAAATTGTTGGCTACGCTGGATAACGATATCACTGCTATGGAGCTGATCAGGAATCTGTTATGACCCCCACACTCTCTCACAAACATCAACACGCTGCGGGCTATTCGTTTGTCGAGGAAATTGCCAACAGTATCAGTCACGGTCTTGGCTGCCTGTTCGGCATCGTCGGACTGATACTGATGCTCAATCAGGCAACGGAGAGGCAGGCCGACACCATCACTTTTATCAGTTACAGCCTCTATGGTGGCAGCATGATCCTGCTGTTTCTGGCCTCGACGCTCTATCACGCTATTCCGGCTGGCCCGGCCAGACCCTGGCTGAAAAAGTTCGATCATTGCGCCATCTATCTGCTGATTGCCGGCACCTATACGCCGTTTCTGCTGGTCGCGCTGAGGACGCCGCTGGCGTATGGATTAATGGCGGTGATCTGGGGGCTGGCGCTGGCCGGTATCCTGTTCAAGCTCACGATTGCGCATCGCTTTAAAGCGCTGTCGCTGGTGACCTATCTCTGTATGGGGTGGCTGTCGCTGATTGTGGTTTATCAGCTGGCGATGATCCTGCCGCCGGGCTGCATCTGGCTGCTTGCCGCAGGCGGGATTATCTATTCGCTGGGGGTGATTTTCTATGTGGCGCGCCGCATTCCGTTTAACCACGCCATCTGGCATTTGTTCGTGCTGGGCGGCAGTCTCTGTCACTTCTGCGCTATCTACTTTTATGTGCGCTGAATTGAGCCTCTGAATTGTGGCACTGGCCCTTCCCTTAGCGGAAGGGCCATACGCTCAATCAGCTTTCATCCAGCGAGTAGGGCAGTGGCTGAATGGTCAGATGTCCGCCTTCATCACCTTCCACCCGCAGCACGCTGTCCGGCTCCAGATCGTTATTCATCACGACCTGAATCCAGCTAATCCCGTCATCTAACTGCACCGCAGCCAGCACGCTGCCGGTTCGACGCCAGCGTTCACCCATCTGCAACTCCAGCGGGGCATTGGCTTCGGGCAGATGACTTGCCTGACCCGCCAGCCAGTAGAGCGCGCGTTTATTGGCGCCGCGATATTTCGCCCGTGCCACCATCTCCTGACCGGCATAACACCCTTTTTTAAAACTGATAGCATCCAGCGCCTGTAGATTGGTGGCCTGTGGAATAAACTGCACGCTGGTGGCGGGATCGATCACCGGAATGCCCGCTTCAATATCCAGCGCCAGCCACTGCTGACTGTCATTAAACTGTGCATCGTCATTGAGCTTCTGCTTCAGCGCTTCTGCCTGGGCCAGCGAAGTGACAATCAGAAAACGTTCGGCCGGATGGGCAAACCACAGCAGCGTGGTTTCTCCCTGCTGCACCACCTGTTTCTCGCTGTCGGGCAGGCTATCAAACAGATTTGCCAGCGCGGCGCGCGCCTGGAAACCGGCCACGCCCAGCAATACTGACTCATCATCAGCCACCATCGACACTTTCGAAAACACGGCGTATTTCTTTAACTCGGGCAGCTGGATGTCGCGCAGCTCACGGCGGATCAGCCAGGCATAGCCTTCACCGCGATGGAACAGGCGCATAGTGCTCCACATTTTGCCCTTAGCATCGCAGTGTGCGGTGAGCGAATGGTGGTCGGCATCCAGCGCGGCGACATCCAGCGTTAACTGCCCCTGAAGGTAAGAGGTGCTGTCGGCGCCGGTAATAGAAACCAGCGCCCAGCTATCCAGTGACATCAGGGTTAACGGCAGACGAGACGACGCGGCAGGCTGGCGCGGCGGTAAAGTAAATGTGGGCATGGAGATATCCTGTATAAGAAGGTTCATCCGGAATAATATCTTCAATGTTAAAAGAGCCGACTGGCAATGCAACCTGTTTACGGAAAACGGCGCACAAAAGGCGTGATAACCCTGAAAAGATCCAGCCTGAAATGTGGCAGGTTGCACAGCATGCGACGCTGCGCCTGCGAGCCGCATTAAACCAGGTTACACTAGGCGCCACGTTGTGAATTGTGGAAATTGATGCATGGATATTAATGATAAATCACGCATTCAGTGGGCCTGCCGTCGCGGCATGCTGGAACTGGATGTGGCTATTATGCCGTTCTTCAAATTTGAGTATGAGACGCTGAGCGACACCGATAAGCAGGTCTTTGTGGATTTGCTAAAGAGTGACGATCCCGATCTGTTTAACTGGCTGATGAATCACGGTGAGCCAAAGGATCCGGAGCTTAAGCGGATGGTGAACCTGATCCAGCAGCGTAACCATGCTCGCGGCCCAATGGCAATGTAAGCTGCGGCCCTCTCGTCTGGCATGCGGGTTAGTCTGCGCCTGGCTGATAGCAGCCGTGACTGGCGTGGTGCTGATGACGCTGCCTGCAGGCGGCTGGCTGGTTAAAGCGCCGATTATTCTGCTGTTGCTGGCTGAGGGCTGGCGCAGCGTTTGGCGATTGATTCAACGGCACGGTACGTTACAGCGGGAAAGCGTCCATTGCTGGATCTGGCAGGGAAAACGCTGGCGGCCAACTCAGCCACTACGCTGGTTACCCGTTGGCGTGCTGCTGGTGGCGAAGAGCGAACAGGGTGCCACACTGCGCTGGTGGCTGATGCAGGACAATATGCAGCCTGGCGAATGGCGGGCGTTACGCGCCTGCTGCTTCAGCCCGGCGCGGCATTAATGGCAGCAGTGCAGGCAAGAGCGTCTGAAGCCGTTCATCTGCCTGCACTGCGGTTCAATAATGACAGGCAAGAGCGATTAAAGCCGCTCACCTGTTCATGCCAGGGTTCGACACCGGCAGAAGGGCCGTCAGAGCAGTCCGGCGGTTTCGGTTAACACCTGCTCGCACCACTGCTCAACGCGCTCATCGGTGACCTCGAACTGATTCACATCATCAAGCGCCAGACCCACAAACTGCGAGCCATCGGCACTCAGCGGTTTCGGGCTGGTGAACTCATAGCCTTCAAGCGGCCAGTAGCCAACAAAACGTACCCCCATCGGCTGCAGCAAATCGTGCAGCATGCCGAGCGCATCTAAAAACCACTCGCCATAGCCAATCTGATCGCCCATGCCATACAGTGCGACAATCTTGTTTTGCAGATTCAGCGCGGGCAACTGCGGCCAGATCGCCTCCCAGTCCTCCTGCAACTCACCGAAATCCCAGGTCGGGATGCCCATGATCAGCAAGTCGTACTGCTCCATCAGGCGCGGGTCGTCATCTTTCACGTTATGCAGCGTCACTAACTCTTCGCCAATAAAATCGCGAATTTTCTCCGCTACGATTTCGGTGTAACAGGTACTGGAACCGTAAAAAAGACCGATTTTCATGCAGATAACACTCTGTAAATACTGACTTTGGCGCAATTGTACCAGAAGCGCTGCTGAATCAGGCATAATGAGCATGATTTTACACCAGACGGCGGAGATAACGTGCAGGACAGCGATCTGACAGAACAGTTTCTTGATGCGCTCTGGATTGAACGCAATCTGGCGCAGAACACTCTCTCCTCTTATCGCCAGGATCTCCAGACGCTGACCGGATGGCTGGCGCATCACCAGCTGACGCTGCTTAGCGTGGCGCCGCTGGATCTGCAGCAGTTTCTGGCTGAACGGCTGGAGGGAGGCTACAAGGCGACCAGCTCAGCGCGGCTGCTCAGCGCCATGCGTCGCCTGTTCCAGTATCTTTATCGCGAAAAGCTGCGCCCGGACGATCCCAGCGCGCTGTTGTCAGCCCCAAAACTGCCGCAGCGTTTACCGAAAGATCTCAGTGAGGCGCAGGTCGAGCGACTGTTACAGGCGCCGAATATCGATATCCCGCTGGAGCTGCGCGACAAAGCGATGCTGGAGCTGCTCTACGCCACGGGCCTGCGCGTCTCCGAACTGATTGGCCTGACGCTCAGCGACATCAGCCTGCGCCAGGGCGTTGTCCGGGTTATCGGTAAAGGGGATAAAGAGCGGCTGGTGCCTTTAGGTGAAGAAGCGGTTTACTGGCTGGAGCAATATATGGAACATGGTCGTCCGTGGCTGCTCAACGGTCAGACGCTGGACGTGATGTTTCCCAGTAATCGGGCGCAGCAGATGACGCGCCAGACCTTCTGGCATCGCATCAAGCATTACGCCACGCTGGCGGGGATCGACAGCGAAAAGTTATCACCGCATGTGATGCGCCATGCCTTTGCGACCCATCTGCTGAACCACGGTGCCGATCTGCGTGTCGTACAGATGCTGCTGGGACACAGCGATCTCTCCACCACCCAAATTTATACGCACGTCGCCACTGAGCGCCTGCGTCAGTTGCATCAACAACACCATCCGCGGGCCTGAACCGCGGCGATAAGGACAAAAATGAACAAGCATTTTGCCATGCTGGCTCTTTTAGCCAGCGCCTTTTCCGGTCTCGCACAGGCCGATGACAGCGCCATTCAGCAATCACTTAAAAAGCTCGGTCTGAACCAGACGGAGATCAGCCCGTCACCGCTGCCGGGTTTTAAAACCGTGCTGTCAGAAAGCGGCGTGCTCTACGTGACCGACGACGGCAAACACATGATCCAGGGTCCGCTCTATGACGTCAGCGGCAAACAGCCGGTCAACGTCACCAACCAGCTGCTGGACAAAAAAGTCGAAGCGCTGGTGCCGGAGATGATCGTCTACAAAGCGCCTAAAGAGCAGCACGTGATCACGGTCTTTACCGACATCACCTGTGGCTACTGTCACAAGCTGCACGAGCAGATGGCGGACTACAATGCGCTGGGCATCACCGTGCGTTACCTGGCGTTTCCGCGTGAAGGGCTGAATGGTCAGATTGAACCAGCGATGAAAGCGATCTGGTGCAGCGCCGACCGCAATAAAGCGTTTGATGAGGCGATGAAAGGCAATGCGCCGAAGATGGCCGCACCAGACAGCTGCAAAATCGATATTGCCCAGCACTATAAACTTGGCGTGCTGTTCGGCATTCAGGGCACGCCCGCGATGCTGACTGACAGCGGCATGATGATCCCAGGTTATCAGTCGCCGCAGGAGCTGAAGCAGGTGCTGGACAATCAGAAGCGTGGTGGTTAATCGGTGGTAAAACAGGATGTGGAACTCCGTCGCCGTGAGGTGACGGTTGACGATGCGCTTCCGGCGACGCTGCCGCCGCTGCTGAAACGACTCTATCTGCAACGCGGCGTGCGCGACGCGGCAGAGCTGGAGCGCGGGGCGAAAAACCTGCTGCCGTACCAGTCCTTAAGCGGGATTGAGAGCGCAGTGGAACTGCTGCATCAGGCGCTGCTGGATGGGCGTCGCATTATGGTGGTGGGCGACTTTGATGCCGATGGCGCGACCAGTACCGCGCTGACGGTCATGGCGCTGCGCAGCATGGGCGGCGGCAACGTGCAGTATCTGGTGCCTAACCGCTTTGAAGATGGTTATGGCCTCAGCCCTGAAGTGGTTGAGCAGGCGCGGGCGCGCGGCGCGGCGATGATCCTGACCGTCGACAACGGCATCTCCTCCCACGCCGGCGTTGAATGTGCCCATCAGCACGGGATTCCGGTGCTGATTACCGACCACCACCTGCCGGGCGAGACCTTACCGGCCGCTGAGGCGATCGTTAACCCCAATCTGCCGGACTGCAACTTTCCCTCACGTGCACTGGCGGGCGTGGGCGTTGCGTTCTATCTGATGCTGGCGCTGCGCGCCCATCTGCGCACCCAGGGCTGGTTTGGTGCCACCCGCACTGAACCCAATCTGGCGGAGATGCTGGATCTGGTGGCGCTCGGCACGGTTGCCGACGTGGTGCCGCTCGACGTCAACAACCGCATTCTGGTGTGGCAGGGACTCAGCCGCATCCGGGCAGGAAAATGCCGGCCAGGCATCCGGGCGCTGCTGGAGATTGCTAATCGCGATGCGCGTCAGATGGCGGCCAGCGATCTCGGCTTTGCGCTGGGGCCACGGCTCAATGCCGCAGGCCGGCTCGACGATATGTCGGTGGGCGTGGCGCTGTTAATGACTGAGGATCTCAGTCAGGCACGGATGTTAGCCAGTGAGCTGGACGCGCTGAACCAGACGCGCAAAGAGATAGAGCAGGGCATGCAGAGCGAAGCGCTGGCGCTGTGTCAGGCGCTGGAGCGTGAGCAGCGCGATCTGCCGCTGGGGCTGGCCTTTTATCATCCCGAATGGCATCAGGGGGTGGTGGGGATCCTCGCCTCCCGTCTGAAAGAGCGTTTCCATCGTCCGGTGATTGCCTTTGCTCCGGCGGGCGACGGTACGCTGAAAGGCTCTGGCCGCTCAATTGCCGGTCTGCATCTGCGCGACGCGCTGGAGCGTCTGGATACGCTGAATCCCGGCCTGATGCTGAAGTTCGGCGGTCATGCCATGGCGGCAGGCTTATCACTGGAAACCGCACGCTACGAGGAGTTTCGTCAGCGCTTTGCCGATCTGGTCGGTGAGTGGCTGGATGGCGAATCTCTGCAGGGCATCATCTGGTCAGATGGTGCGTTGCAGCCGCAGGAGTTTTCGCTGCAGACCGCTGAGATGCTGCGCGAAGCGGGGCCCTGGGGCCAGGCGTTCCCGGAACCCGCCTTTGACGGCAAATTTAAGCTGCTGCAACAGCGGCTGGTGGGCGAGCGACATCTGAAAGTGATGGTCGAACCGCTGGACGGCGGTCCGCTGATCGACGGTATCGCCTTTAATGTCGATACCACCCTGTGGCCCGACAGCAGCATTCGTCAGGTCGAGCTGGCCTATAAGCTGGATATCAATGAGTATCGCGGTAACCGCTCGGTACAGCTGATCATTGACCATATCTGGCCGCTTTGATTTTTCTAAGGCGCGCGCGTCTCCGGTCACGGCAGAGGCGCGTCAGCCTGTTTTTCCCCTGCGTTAACCTGCTGTGCGAGCGGTTGTCGTCGCAGCCCGATAAGCAAATGCAACGCGTCACGCCGCTCCGGCATCAGCCCGCTGTCTCAGCGCTACAAACTGCCGCCAGTTTCGGGTAAACTTGTGCGTTAAATTTCCTGTCCCATCGAACATAAGAAAGACGCTAAAGCCATGTTTGAAATCAACCCGGTCAAAAACCGTATTCAGGACCTCAGTGAGCGCAGCGACGTTCTTCGGGGGTATCTTTGACTACGATGCCAAGAAAGAACGCCTCGAAGAAGTAAACGCCGAGCTGGAACAGCCCGATGTCTGGAACGAACCTGAGCGTGCTCAGGCGCTGGGCAAAGAGCGCTCCTCGCTGGAAGCGATCGTGCAGACGCTGGATCAGATGTCGCAGGGCCTGGAAGATGTGCAGGGTCTGCTTGAACTGGCGGTAGAAGCGGAAGACGAAGAGACTTTCGACGAAGCGGTTGCCGAGCTGGATGTCCTTGAGGGCAAGCTGGGCGAGCTGGAATTCCGCCGCATGTTCTCTGGCCAGTATGACAGCGCCGACTGCTACATCGATTTGCAGGCGGGTTCCGGCGGCACCGAAGCGCAGGACTGGGCCAGCATGCTGATGCGTATGTATCTGCGTTGGGCTGAAGCCAAAGGCTTCAAAACCGAAATTATCGAAGAGTCTGAAGGTGAAGTTGCAGGCATTAAATCTGTGACCATTCGCGTGTCAGGCGACTACGCCTTTGGCTGGTTGCGCACCGAAACGGGCGTGCATCGCCTGGTGCGTAAGAGCCCGTTTGACTCCGGCGGCCGTCGTCACACCTCATTCAGCTCCGCCTTTATCTATCCGGAAGTGGATGACGATATTGATATCGACATCAACCCAGCCGATCTGCGCATTGACGTCTATCGTGCGTCAGGGGCGGGCGGCCAGCACGTTAACCGGACGGAATCTGCGGTACGTATTACCCATATTCCAACCGGTACCGTCACCCAGTGTCAGAATGACCGTTCTCAGCACAAGAACAAAGATCAGGCGATGAAGCAGATGAAAGCGAAGCTGTACGAGCTTGAGATGCAGAAGAAAAACGCTGAGAAACAGGCGCTGGAGGACAACAAGTCCGACATCGGCTGGGGAAGTCAGATCCGTTCTTACGTTCTCGATGATGCACGCATCAAAGATCTGCGCACCGGCGTAGAGACGCGTAACACCCAGGCGGTGCTGGACGGCGACCTGGATCGATTCATTGAAGCTAGTTTAAAAGCAGGGTTATAAGGAACCGACATGTCTGAACAACAACCGCAGAGCGCTGATGCCGCCGTTGAGTTAAATAACGAACTGAAAGCGCGTCGCGAAAAGCTGAGCGTGCTGCGTGCAAATGGCGTGGCGTTTCCTAACGATTTTCGTCGTGACAGCCTCTCAAACCAGCTGCATGAGAGCTATGGCGAGAAGAGCAACGAAGAGCTTGAAGATCTCGGCATCGAAGTCAGCGTCGCCGGACGTATGATGACCCGTCGTATCATGGGTAAAGCCTCTTTCGTGACCCTGCAGGATGTGGGTGGCCGGATTCAGCTTTACGTCTCGCGTGACGATCTGGCTGAAGGCATCTACAACGAGCAGTTCAAAAAGTGGGATCTCGGCGATATCCTGGGCGCGCGCGGCAAGCTGTTCAAAACCAAAACCGGCGAACTGTCGATTCACTGTTCTGAACTGCGCCTGCTGACCAAAGCACTGCGTCCGCTGCCGGACAAGTTCCACGGCCTGGCCGATCAGGAAACGCGCTACCGTCAGCGTTACCTTGATCTCATCGCCAACGAGGAGTCGCGTAACACCTTCAGAATTCGTTCGCAGATCATGGCCGGTATTCGCCAGTTCATGGTGGGCCGCGACTTTATGGAAGTGGAAACCCCGATGATGCAGGTGATCCCTGGCGGCGCGTCTGCGCGTCCGTTCATCACCCATCACAATGCGCTGGATATCGACATGTATCTGCGTATCGCTCCAGAGCTTTATCTGAAGCGTCTGGTGGTGGGCGGATTCGATCGCGTGTTCGAGATCAACCGTAACTTCCGCAACGAAGGTATTTCGCCACGTCATAACCCAGAGTTCACCATGATGGAACTCTATATGGCTTATGCGGATTACAAAGATCTGATCGAGCTGACCGAAAGCCTGTTCCGTACGCTGGCGCAGGATGTGCTGGGCAGCACCGTGGTGCCTTACGGCGAGCAGGAGTTTGATTTCGGTAAGCCGTTTGAAAAACTGACCATGCGTGAAGCGATCAAGAAATACCGTCCGGAAACGGATCTGGCCGATCTGGAAGACTTTGATAAAGCGGTGGCGATTGCTCAATCACTGCACATCAAGGTTGAGAAAAGCTGGGGTCTGGGCCGTGTCGTAACCGAAATCTTTGAAGAGACCGCTGAAGCGCATCTGATTCAGCCGACCTTCATCACCGAATATCCGGCTGAAGTCTCTCCGCTGGCCCGTCGTAACGACGAGAACCCGGAAATCACCGATCGCTTTGAGTTCTTCATTGGCGGTCGTGAAATCGGTAACGGCTTCTCCGAGCTGAACGATGCGGAAGATCAGGCTGAGCGTTTCCTGCAGCAGGTGAATGCCAAAGATGCTGGCGACGACGAAGCGATGTTCTACGACGAAGACTATGTCACCGCACTGGAGCACGGTCTGCCGCCAACCGCTGGTCTGGGTATCGGTATTGACCGTATGGTGATGCTGTTTACCAACAGCCACACTATCCGCGATGTGATTCTGTTCCCGGCACTGCGTCCAGGCAGCAAGTAATCGTTATGAGTCGCTGTCAGGCCTGATCTTCAGGCCTGACAGCGTGATGACAAAGCCGAATCAGAGTGAATTTGGCAGCAACTGATAAACTCACGGCACAGGGAACACGGTCAGAAGAGGAAAGCGTCCCGCGCCATGGATGGCGTGGGCCGAGCGGTCATGGATGACAGTTTTTGCGTCTTTCCGATCTGACCGTGTTACCTGTGCAGGCTCGGTCTTACAGCGAACCAGGCCCGACTTTGTCACCAAGCTTAAGGCCGGAAATTCCGGCCTTTTTTACATCTGTTCCTTCAGCAGATATCAGGATTTAATCGCCTGATCCAGCCAGGTCTGAAACCGTGCATAGGGCACATAGAGCGCAACGTTCTTATAGAGTGTCTTACCGCTGACATTGTCGTTGATGTTATTGCTGTAGCCAATAATCACGCCCGCCAGCGTATCATCAGAGGCGTTATAGACTGCGCCGCCTGACATCCCTTTAACCACCCCCGCATTCGCCGCCACCACGACGCAGTCTGATTTGTTCCAGCTGTTCGCCAGCGTGGTATTGATCAGGTTCTGCCCGCTGGAACTGACCGGCATGGCCGAAATAAAACTGTAGCCGTAGAGATTGACCTGATCGCCGATGTGGCTGTTACGAAAGTTGGGTGGCAGGTTCATTTCGCTGTTTTTGTGGTAGACCACGGCCAGATCGCATTGCGGATGCCAGGCTTTGACCCGGTAAAGCGAAAACTTTGCCACATGTGCGGCGGTCAGGCTGTACTCCGGCGTCAGTGGGATGGTGGTACCGAGCGTGCCTAAACCCAGCACGGTGGGAATACCGGTCACGGTCATATCCACCCGTTTTTCAGCTTCTTTACTGTACTCATAATGACCCACCGAGCAACCGGTTAAGCCAAACACCATTAAGGCTATGAGTCGTTGCATTCTCTCTCCCTGCGTCAGAAGTTGATCACATCACCTGGCAATTGATTAGGGATATATCGGCAACGTTAAGGATTTATTAATTAAATACGCACTAAAAAGCGTAACGGGTTCGCGGGAAATGACAACCTGACCCTGGGTCATGTGCGCTTTAACGGGCTTAGCCAGCAGGCTGACAAAGCCATTTGTTCCGGCAAAGCGGCAGGATTATTGCGGCCCCGGCAATAATCCTTTGCTGCGCGCAGGCTATGTCGCGCATCAGCACTGTGCTGTAATGCTCACCGTGACGCAGATCAAATTTTAATAAGCGTCGAGGGGCTGCGCGTCTGTGCAGTTCACCTGCAAATGATATTGGGAGAGTGTTATGCCTGTAGCATTAATGGCGCTGGCGTTGAGTGCGTTCGCCATCGGAACCACTGAGTTTGTCATTATGGGATTGCTGCCGGAGGTGGCGCGTGACCTTCAGGTGTCGATTCCGTCGGCGGGCTGGCTGATCAGCGGCTACGCGCTGGGCGTGGCGATTGGTGCGCCGATTATGGCGCTGCTTACCGCCAGGCTGCCGCGTAAAAAAACGCTGATTCTGCTGATGGTGATATTTATTGTCGGCAACCTGCTGTGCGCGCTGGCTTACAACTATAACCTGCTGATGCTGGCACGCATCGTCACCGCGCTTTGTCACGGTGCCTTCTTCGGTATTGGCGCGGTGGTCGCTGCCAGTCTGGTACCAGCCGGTCGTCAGGCTTCCGCTGTCGCACTGATGTTCACCGGACTGACCTTAGCCAACGTGCTGGGCGTTCCGCTGGGAACCAGTTTCGGACAGATGTTTGGCTGGCGAGCCACCTTCTGGGGCGTGGCAGTGATTGGCGTGCTGGCGTTTATCGCCCTGATCGTGAGTCTGCCCAACAATAAACAGGAAAAGCCGGTTCACCTGGCGAGTGAAATTGGTGCACTGGCCAACGGGAAACTGTGGCTGTCGCTGCTGATGACGGTGTTCTTTGCCGCGGCGATGTTTGCGCTGTTCAGCTACATTGCGCCGCTGCTGCTAGAGGTGACGGGCATCAGCGATCGCGGCGTCAGCTGGACGCTGTTCCTGATTGGCGCAGGCCTGACGGTCGGTAATATTCTTGGCGGCAAACTGGCCGACTGGAAAGTCTCCTTTAGCCTGATCCTCAGCTTCTCACTGATCGCCATCTTCTCGCTGCTGTTCAGCTGGACCAGCCATGCGCTGTGGCTGGCGGAGATCACCCTGTTCCTGTGGGCGATGGCGACCTTTGCGACGGTGCCGGGTCTGCAGATCAACGTGGTACGGCACGGCAAAGAGGCGCCTAACCTGGTCTCAACCCTGAACATTTCGGCGTTTAACGTGGGCAATGCGCTGGGTGCCTGGGTCGGCGGTGCGGTGATTGGCCGTGGATATGGCCTGACGGCGGTGCCGGTTGCTGCCGCTGCGCTGGCGGCAATCGGCCTGCTGATCTGTCTGATCACCTTCCGCAAATCGGGCCGCGCAGCCGCCAGGGTTCGCGCTTAAGCCAGGCGGGCGGAGATGCGTGCCGGAAAGTCAGCCACCTGCCGTTGCAGATGGCTGACAAAGGCATCGACCAGCGCCGATGCAGGGCGGTGCTGCGGCCTCACCAGGCTGACGGTAAACGGAACCGCCACGCTGAACTTACGCATCACCACACCGCTGTCGGCGTAATCCAGCGCCGTCAGCGGATTCACAATTGAAATGCCCACGCCCGCTCTGACCATGGCGCACACCGAAGCGGCACTGTGCGTCTCCATCACCAGCCGCCGCTCGACGCCCTGCTCATGAAACAGCGCATCCAGCAGTTGACGATAGCTGTCACTGCGCGACAGGCTCACATACTGTTCGCCCGCAAAATCGTGCGGCGTCAGCTCTGAACGCTGACTCAGAGGGTGATGCTGAGGCAATACACACACTTCATCGCAGGTCAGCAGGGCGAGACGGTCAGTGCCGGCCGGAGCGTGCTGGGTTTCGGTTAAGCCGATATCGTAGCGCTGTGCTGACAGCCACTCCTCCAGCAGCGGCGACTCCTGCGGAATCACATTCAGGCTCACATCCGGGTAGCGCTGTAAAAAGGGCTGACACAGTGGTGGCAGCAGCGACTGCGAAAAAACGGGCAGGCAGGCGATCGACAGCTCACCCTGACGGAACTGGCGCAGCCCTTCAGCCGCTTCCATGATGCGATCCAGTCCGTACCAGGATCGCTGCACCTCTTCGAAAAGACGCAATCCCTGCACCGTCGGTTGCAGGCGACCACGAACCCGTCCGAACAACTCTAATCCCAGCTGCTGCTCCAGGCGTGCCAGCTCCCGGCTCACCGTCGGCTGTGAGGTGTGCAGCAGTGTCGCGGCCTGAGTCAGATTGCCGCTGGTCATCACCGCATGAAAAATCTCGATATGCCGCCAGTTAATGTTCGCCACGCACCCTTCCTATATCCATTCTGCATAGATGCTATTAAAACAGATATTTTTCGCTATGACACGATTCTGGCTTAATGCAGCTATTGCCACAGGAGAATTGCCATGCCACGTTCCTTACAGAGTACCGAAACCGCACTCAGCGCCGCTAACCTGCTGCCGCTGGCACGCCGCTACGCCGGGCCATTCTGGGCTTATGATGCGCAGATTATTCAGGCGCGTATTGCCCAGCTGCAGGCATTTGATGTGGTGCGCTTTGCGCAGAAGGCCTGCTCGAATACGCATATCCTGCGCCTGATGCGCGCAGCAGGCGTGAAAGTGGACTCGGTATCGCTGGGTGAGATCGAACGTGCGCTGGCCGCGGGTTACCAGCCCGGCGGTGATGAGATCGTCTTTACCGCGGATCTGTTCGATCAGCCGACGCTGGAGCGGGTGACCGCGTTAAAGGTGCCGGTTAATGCCGGATCGATCGATATGCTGCATCAGCTCGGCGCGGTCTCACCGGGACATGCGGTGTGGCTGCGGGTCAATCCTGGTTTTGGTCACGGCCACAGTCAGAAAACCAATACCGGTGGCGAAAACAGCAAGCACGGGATCTGGCATGCCGATTTAGCCGAGGCGCTGGCGGCGATTAAGCAGCACGGCTTGCAGCTGGTGGGCATTCATATGCATATCGGCTCAGGCGTCGATTATGCGCATCTGCAGCAGGTCTGTGATGCGATGGTTGAACTGGTGATGGCGTCGGGTCAGGATCTGACCGCGATCTCTGCGGGCGGCGGCCTCTCTGTGCCTTATCGCTATGGCGAAGAGGCGATCGATACCGATCACTATTTCGGCCTGTGGGATGCAGCGCGGCAGCGTATCGCTCAGCATCTGGGTCACGCGATAAAGCTGGAGATCGAACCGGGCCGTTTCCTGGTGGCCGAGGCCGGTGTGCTGGTCTCTCAGGTTCGGGCGGTTAAGTCGATGGGCAGCCGTCACTTCGTGCTGGTCGATGCCGGTTTCAGTGACCTCATGCGTCCCTCCATGTATGGCAGCTATCACCATATCTCGCTGATGGCGGGCGATGAGCGGGCAATTGATGAGCAGCAGACTATCGACACCGTGGTCGCTGGCCCGCTGTGCGAATCGGGTGATGTCTTTACCCAGCTGGAGGGCGGCATGGTCGAACCACGCGCGATTCCGGCGGCAAAGGTTGGCGATTACCTGGTGTTTCACGACACCGGAGCTTACGGTGCATCCATGTCTTCTAACTACAACAGCCGTCCGCTGATCCCGGAAGTGCTGTTTGAGCAGGGCCAGCCGCGCGAAATCCGCCGCGCGCAGACTATTGAGTCGCTACTGGCACTGGAAAACAGCTAATCACCTCACCCGGGCGGCCAGCGCGCCGCCTGTCAGCCATAGATCTCTTTGCGCAGCATGACCAGCTCCTCTGCCAGCTCGCGGCACAGCATTGCATTCATCAGATGATCCTGCGCATGCACCAGAATCAGCGTGACCGGCAATTTTCCGCTTCCCTCGTCTGCACCAATCAACGCGGTCTGAATTTTATGTGCCGCTTTTGCCGCGGTATCTGAAGCTGCCAGCGCCGCGTCAGCCCCGGTCCAGTCGCGTTTGCGCGCACACTGAATCGCCATCATCGCCGACGAACGGGCTTCCCCTGCATTGATCAGCAATTCCATCATGGTCTGTTCGTAATCCATAACGCCTCCACTATTGGTATGCCAAATTGGCCATTTTAATCATACTGGAATGCCAATAAACGTTTCCGGGAGATTCGTCACAGAAAAAACCGAGGGGATTCGTCATTTTGGTATGCCACTGACAGGGAAGACCACGACGATTACAGGAATACCGATCTTACATCTCTGAGGGTTGATCATGTCTCTACAGGACCGCCTTATCGATTCCCTGGGCAGCTTTGCCACCCGCTTTAACAGTTATCGCTACATCATGGCGATTAAAGCCTCATTCATTACCCTGATGCCGGTGATCATTGTTGGCGCTTTCTCGGTATTGATCTCTAACATGGTGCTGGACAGCAAAAATGGCCTTGCCAGCTTTGCCGCCCTGGCTTTTTTAGCTGACCTCAAGCCCATCACCAGCAGTATCAATTACGCCACGCTCAGCTTTCTCAACATTGGTGCGGTGTTCCTGATTGGTATTGAGCTTGGGCGCATCAACGGTATAAAAACGCTGTTTCCCGGCCTGCTGGCGATCATCTGCTTTGTATCCGTGACGCCGACCACCTTACAGATGATGGTCGATGGGCAGATGCACCTGGTCACCGACGTGCTGGCCAAACAATTCTCCGATACCAAAAGCCTGTTTCTCGGCATGTTTATCGCCATTCTGTCGGTAGAGATCTACTGCCGCCTCGAACAGGTTGAGCGGCTGAAAATCAAAATGCCCGACACCGTGCCGCCCAATGTGGCCGCCTCTTTCTCCGCGCTCATCCCCTCAATCATCACCGTGACGCTGATAGCGACCTTTGGCTTTATCTTCCATCGCGTCACCGGCATGTACCTTTACGACGCGGTATACCAGGTGGTGCAGCAGCCGCTGGAGTCGGTGGTGCAGAGCCTGTGGGGCATTCTGATTCTGATGTTCGTCGCCCAGCTGTTCTGGGTGATTGGTATTCACGGCAACCAGATGGTGAAGCCGATCCGTGAGCCGCTGTTGCTTGGCGCGATTATGGTCAACATGACCGCTTTTGAGCAGGGAAAAGAGGCACCGAACATCATCACCATGCCGTTCTGGGATGTTTATATGAGCATCGGCGGCTCCGGCCTGACCATCGGGCTGCTCACCGCCGTGATGCTGGCAACACGACGCAAAGAGATGCGTGAAATCGCCAAACTGTCGTTCGGGCCAGGCATTTTCAATATCAACGAGCCGGTTATATTTGGTATGCCGATTATGCTTAACCCGATCCTGGCTATCCCTTTCATCATCACACCGCTAGTGACAGGTTCTATCGGCTACTTCGCTACGGTGATGGGATTTGCCGGGAAAGCCGTGGTGATGGTGCCATGGACCACGCCTCCGATTATCAATGCCTGGCTGTCAACGGCCGGATCGATGGGTGCGGTGGTGACGCAGATCGTCTGCATTCTGGTGTCAGTACTTATCTATCTGCCATTTGTGAAAGTCGCAGCCCGCCGCGCGGATGCAGCAGAAGCAGCGGAAGCAAAGAGCCTGCAACCTGAGCTGAACCCCAACCGAACGGAGGTTTTATGAGTCGTCAGACTGTTCACATACCTGAGAATTTCATTCTGGGAGCTGCTGCCTCCGCCTGGCAGACGGAAGGCTGGAGCGGAAAAAAAGCGGGGCAGGACTCCTGGCCTGACGCCTGGTATCAGCAGGATCGTCACGTCTGGCACAACGGCTACGGCCCGGCGGTTGCCACCGACTTTATCAGCCGCTTTAGTGAGGATGTGGCGCTAATGAAGGCCAGCGGGCTGACCCACTACCGCACTTCGATCAACTGGTCGCGTTTCCTGATCGATTACGAAACCGCTACGGTCGATGAGGAATACGCGGCTTACTATGACCGGCTGATTGATGAAATGCAGCGCCAGGGCATTGAACTGATGCTCTGTCTGGAGCATTACGAGCTGCCCGCCACGCTGCTGGACCAGTATGGCGGCTGGCAGTCAAAGCATGTGGTTGAACTGTTTATCCGTTATGTCGAACAGGTGTTTAAACGCTATGCCGGTCGGGTCACGCGCTGGTTTGTGTTTAACGAGCCGATTGTGGTGCAAACCCGCGTCTATCTCGACGCGCTGCGCTGGCCTTATGAGCAGAACACCCATAAATGGATGCAGTGGAACCACCACAAGAATCTGGCGACCGCCCGGGTAGTGCAGCTGTTCCGCGCGGCAGGCTATGCTGGTCGCATTGGTACCATACTCAATCCGGAAGTCACCTATCCGCGATCATCAGCCCCGCACGACCAGAAGGCAGCGCATATTTATGACCTGTTCTACAACCGGGTGTTTCTCGATCCCGCCATTAAAGGCGAGTATCCGGCGGAGCTGCTGGCGCTGCTTGATAAGCATCAGATTGAGTGGGAAACCACTCCGGAAGAGCTGGCGATTATTGCCGCCAATACCGTCGATGAGGTCGGGCTTAATCTCTACTATCCGCATCGCGTGAAGGCACCGTCCCGCGCCTGGCATTCCGAGACACCCTTTCATCCCGCCTGGTATTACGAACACTTTGAACTGCCGGGGCGACGGATGAACCCTTCGCGCGGCTGGGAAATTCAGCCTGAAATTATCTGGGATATGGCGCAGCGGATGCGCGATGAGTACGGCAATATCCCGTGGTTTGTGGCGGAAAGCGGTATGGGAATTGAGAACGAAGCGCAGTTCAAAAATGCCGACGGGGAGATTCAGGACGATTACCGCATCGCATTTATCAGCGAGCACCTGCATCAGGCGATACGCGCCAGTCAGGCGGGTATTAACTGTCAGGGCTACATGCTGTGGGCGTTTACCGACAATGTCTCGCCAATGAATGCCTTTAAAAATCGCTATGGTCTTATCGAAATCGACTTAGATAAGCAGCGTCAGCGCCGTATGAAGAAATCTGCCCACTGGTTCCGTACGCTGCGCGACACGCAGCAATTTACCCTGTGGCTTGATGATGAGCCGAAATAACGCGAGGAAACGAGCATGAAACGAATTGTTCTGGCCTGTGCTGCGGGCATGTCGACCTCAATGGTGGTGACGCGGATGGAAAAGGAGGCTGCCGCTCGCGGACTGGCATTTCAGATCTACGCCATTCCGGAGCAAAACCTGCGTGAAGAGCTGCAAAACTACGGCAACGAGGTGGTGGTCGTGCTGCTCGGGCCACAGGTGCGCTTCAAACTGGAGGAGAACAGAAAACTCACCGACAGCTATCAGTTGCCCATCGCGGTGATCGATACGGTTGCTTACGGCACGCTGAATGGTGCAAAGGTACTCGATCAGGCGCTGGCTTTGATACACTGAGCCCCAGTTTGCGAGCCAGCCTCTCCGGTTCGCGGGCATTGTCGCGCAGGGAACCGCGGCAATGCCGTTAGCGCATTGATTGCAAAGGGTGACAGTGTGGACAAAGCCGAAGCGCCGCAAGAAAAAAAGCAGTATCAGGAAATTGGTCAGCACCTGCGTCAGCAGATCTGTGACGGGCACTATCCGGTGGGATCGCGCCTGCCGCCTGAACGTCAGCTGGCTGAAACCTGGGGCGTCAGCCGGACCATCGTGCGCGAGGCATTATTGATGCTGGAGCTGGAAGGTACGGTGGATATCCGCCAGAGCTCCGGCGTCTATGTGATGCGTATTCCTTCCGCCAGTGATGATGAAGAAGAGGCCTTCTTCCGCAGCGACGTTGGCCCGTTTGAAATGCTACAGGCACGTCAGTTGCTGGAGAGCAATATTGCAGCCTTTGCCGCAAAAATGGCGACCAAAGCGGACATTGAAAATCTGCGCCGAACGCTGGAACAGGAGCAGCGTGCTATCGCCGCCAACGACAGCAATCAGGACAACGACAAGTTGTTTCATCTGCTGCTGGCGGGTGCCAGTCAGAATCAGATGCTGCTCGATACCGTCACCAGCATCTGGCGACATCATGACAGTAGCCCGCTCTGGCAGCAGCTGCGCCCGCAGTTTGAAACCCGCGCCTATCGCCTGAAGTGGCTCGGCGATCACCAGACTATCCTGGCTGCTCTGCGTCGGCGTGATGTGATGGGGGCCTGGCAATCTACCTGGCAGCACCTTGAGAACGTCAAGAATACGCTGCTGGAGCTTTCCGACGCCGATGCGCCTGACTTTGATGGCTACCTGTTTGATTCAGTCCCGATCTTTCAGGGGAAACTGATGTGATTGAGATTGTATCGCTCAGCGATGCCCCCCAATTTGCCGATCAGATCATCGACTGGCAGTGGCGCGCATTTGGTGAAGCCACCAGCCGGGCGTTCTTTGCCAGTGTGGTGAACAGCAGCCTTATCGGTGCTGATTTTCCGGTAACTTTTGTCGCCGTGGAGGCGGGCAGGGCAGTCGGCACGGTGGGATTCTGGCGCTGCGACCTGATCAGCCGTCAGGATCTTTTCCCCTGGCTGGCGGCGCTCTATGTTGATGAGTCGGTGCGCGGCAAAGGTGTCAGTGAGGCGCTGCAGCAGCATGTCATCGCCTATGCGCAGGCACAAGGCTATCCACGGTTATGGTTATGGTCAACGTTTGGGGGCTACTACGAACGTTATGGCTGGCTGCCACAGGGCCAGGCGCTGGAGTATCCCGCTAAGCCGGTAAAACTCTATTATCGCGACCTGTAAGAGATGCCAGCCGCCATCGCGGCAGCTGGCAACAGAGCGCTCAGGGAGCCGGATAGGTATAACGTCGGTGGATCGCCTCAATGCCTTCCAGGATCTCTGCATTTAAGGTCAGATTGAAGCTGTCGATATTGATCTGCAACTGTTCAGGCGTAGTGGCGCCCAGCAGCGTGCTGGCCACAAACGGCTGCTGACGCACATAGGCCAGGGCCATCTGCGACGGGTCAATCTGATGCTGCTGAGCCAGTGCCACATATTCGGCAATCGCCTTTTGTGACTGCTCGCCGCTGTAGCGGGTAAAGCGGCTGAACAACGTGTTGCGTGCGCCCGCAGGCTGCGCGCCATTCAGGTATTTGCCGCTCAGCGTTCCAAACGCCAGGCTGGAATACGCCAGCAGCTCTACGCCTTCATGCTGGCTGATTTCGGCCAGACCCACTTCAAAGCTGCGGTTCAGCAGGCTGTAGGGATTCTGAATGCTGATAATGCGCGGCAGCTCATGCTTCTCCGCCAGCTGCAGATAGCGCATCACGCCCCACGCGGTTTCGTTCGACACCCCGATATAGCGGATCTTACCGGCGCGCACCTGTTCGGTCAGCGCTTCCAGCGTCTCCAGCAGCGTCACCTGAGCGGTGGTTTCGCTGTACTGATAGCCGAGCTTGCCAAAATAGTTGGTCTGACGCTGTGGCCAGTGCAGCTGGTAGAGGTCAAGGTAGTCAGTATTCAGGCGTTTCAGGCTGGCATCGAGTGCTGCGCGGATATTTTTACGGTCCAGCGCCATATCCGGGCGAATCGACGCATCATTGCCACGTGAAGGCCCGGCCACTTTACTGGCCAGAATGATTTTGTCGCGGCTGCCGCGCTGTTTAAGCCAGCTGCCAATATATTGTTCGGTCAGACCCTGGGTTTCCGGACGCGGGGGCACCGGATACATCTCGGCAGTATCAATAAAGTTGATGCCGGAACGGATAGCTAAATCCAGTTGAGCATGGGCGTCGGCTTCGCTGTTCTGCTCGCCAAACGTCATGGTGCCCAACCCCAGCTGACTCACTTCCAGCGTGCTGTGGGGAATACGATGATAGTGCATTGCCAGCTTCCTTTTCTTTATGGAATGGAATGTTGTGTCCTCAGGGACTATAGCGCGAGCAATGGCGGGGAAGGAAGGGGGAAAAGTCGGGGAAATCACCTGCCAGCCGGGAATCGGTGGCAGGTGATTAAATCGGGCACTTAACGTTCAATGATCGTAGAAACCTCATCGCTGTTAATCTGCACCATATGACCCGTCTGGTCAGTGTACTCCACCAGGCCGGTCTCTTTATCAATGCTCGGCTTGCCTTCGGTCATGATCATCCGGCCATCTTTGGTCGCCATGACATAATCAGAACTGCATCCACTTAAGAATGCGGCGGTTACCATCACCAGTGCTACTCCTGCCAACCCTTTCATCACGCCTAATCCTCACAAATGGTCAAGTGCAAACAGTGTAGTAATAAATGGTTTTGCCGGCAGGGTTAATCGTATGAATCTGAAAATAACCGGGCGAGCAGGCTCGCCCTTGACTTTATCAGGCGTGCTTTTTCTTACTGCGCATCAGGTTAAGACACTCAACCGCCATTGAGAAGAACATAGCGAAATAAATGTAACCTTTTGGTACGTGGACCGCAAAACTCTCCAGGATCAGGGTGAAACCGACCAGAATCAGGAAAGAGAGAGCCAGCATTTTCACTGACGGATGGCGGTCAACAAACTCACCGATAGCGCGCGCAGCGAACATCATCATCAGCACGGCAATAACCACCGCCGCCATCATAATGAACAGATGATCGGAGAGGCCGATGGCCGTGATCACCGAGTCGAGGCTGAAAATAATGTCGAGCATCATGATCTGCACAATCGCACCCAGGAAGGAATGGACGCGGGTGTTGTGTTCGCCTTCGCTGCCTTCGATCGTTTCATGGATCTCCATGCTCGATTTCCACAGCAGGAACAGTCCGCCAAACAGCAGAATCAGATCGCGCGCCGAGAACGCATGATCCATCAGCGTAAAGAGCGGGTTAGTCAGACGGGCTACCCACGCGATAGAAGCCAGCAGGCCAAGACGCATCAGCATCGCGCCCATCAGACCAATGCGACGTGCGCTGGCTTGCTGGTGTTTTGGCAGTTTAGCGACCACCAGCGACAGGAAAATGATGTTATCAATACCCAGCACCACCTCAAGGATGGTCAGTGTGCCCAGCGCCAGCCAGGCGTTGGGATCGGAAATCCACTCAAACATACCGACATTTAATCCTAAACGAAAAGTAAACGGCGATTATACGCATTCATTTCGCCGATCTCCCACAAAATTGCGACACATCAACGCGGGTGGCGATATTCAGAGGAGAAAATGACGCGCCAGCAGGGGCCCGGTGAAGCTTTTCTTCAGGTAGAAACCTCGCGGCAGCGTCATGATTGGCTGGCCCTGATCGCCGATTCCTTCTGTCAGCGCTTTGCTATTGGCGGCTTTGGGCCGGATTTGCAGCCAGGCACCATGTCGCGCGGTAATCTGCTCTACGCGACCCAGCACAATCATATCCATCAGCTCTTCCCAGTCCTGTCGCAGCATCTCATCTTCTTCCGCATCGGGGCTCCATAACAGCGGCGCGCCGACACGGCGTTCCCGCAGCGGAATCTCACGCCCGCCTTCAACCGGGATCCACAATACCCGCGCCAGCTTGTGGCGCACATGGCTGGTGAGCCAGGTCACGCCGCTGTTGCCGGTCAGAGGTGCCACACAGACAAAGGTGGTTTCCAGCGGTTTACCCTGCGCATCAATCGGGATAGTTTTCAGTTCGATACCCAGATGGGCAAAGTCCTGCTCCGCTTTGCTGCCTGCGCTGGCACCAAGATGCCACTCCAGCAGCATGCCGACCCAGCCCTTGTCGCGTTTGAGATCCGCAGGCATGAGCAGACCGGCGCGCGCGGCCAGGGTTTCCAGGGTTAAACCGGCTAAATCCTGCGCGCGTGCCAGCAGGCTGGCTTCATCTTCAGGTGGTCCTGGCTGGTAACTCATGGTGAACACTCGCAATGATTAAAATTTGTACAACAGCAGGTGAGTCACGTTTCTCACATAAATAATCCGCGTCAGGGATCGATAATAACATGATAGATCGTGCTTTTTTTAGCGGATTGCACGCTCGCCGCCCCAGGTGCTTCAGGGTTATCCCAGCTTACCCGCAACAATGAACAGGATCTCCAGCCCGGTTATCCACAGAAAAATGGGATAACCACCGTCTGAGTGCGGTACTGGTTCCATTTACAGCCTTGACTTTTCACGATCTGGCCATAATTTCGCCGCTCTGGCCTAACCCTGAGCGATTATCTGTGGATAAAAAGCAGTGTGCTTATATTTTAAGCAATTGTCAGTTACCATGAAAATATTCACTGTTTATAAAAGATTTACTGGTAAGGTTTTTGATTTAATATCATTAAAAATCAAACGGATGTGTTGCTGGTTCTTTTTGGCTCTTCAGCGTGCACGGAAAAGGTTATTCAGATAACTCCCGCGTTCTGCACAAAGCTATCCACAGAAAAGGTGAATAAGATCGATCTTTTTATAGGTCATTGTTTATAACTTTGCCATTTTCTGTGAGTTATCCCGACGATGATGGCTTAACCCCCCATGAATCCAGTGGTTTACCGCCTGTAAGGAGTGTGAAACAATCAGCTCATTCAAATTTTGCTTTGAGGTAGTCCGGTGATCGATGATGATGGCTACCGCCCGAATGTTGGTATCGTAATCTGTAACCGGCAGGGACAAGTGTTATGGGCCAGGCGCTTTGGACAGCACTCCTGGCAATTTCCTCAGGGAGGCATCAATCCCGGTGAAACCGCAGAACAGGCGATGTATCGCGAACTGTTCGAAGAGGTCGGATTACACCGGAAAGATGTTCGAATACTTGCTTCTACCCGTAACTGGTTACGTTACAAGTTGCCAAAACGTTTGGTGCGTTGGGACACAAAGCCGGTATGTATCGGCCAGAAACAAAAGTGGTTTCTTCTGCAGTTAATGTGTAATGACGCGGATATCAATGTGCAGCACAGCAGCACGCCCGAGTTCGATGGCTGGCGCTGGGTCAGTTTCTGGTATCCGGTGCGTCAGGTTGTCTCCTTTAAGCGCGACGTTTATCGTCGGGTGATGAAGGAATTCGCTGGCGTGGTGATGTCTATGCAGGAGAGTGCGGGGCAGCGAAATAATCCTGCCCATCGACGTAAGAGAGGATAGGCCACGCCCTTTATGCTCACTCAGTTGCGCGAAATTGTAGAAAAAGTGGCGAGTGCGCCGCGTCTCAATGAAGCACTCGACATCCTGGTTAATGAGATCTGTCTGGCGATGGATACGGAAGTCTGTTCCGTTTACCTCGCCGACCACGATCGTCACTGCTACTACCTGATGGCGACGCGCGGACTTAAAAAACCGCGTGGCCGCACCGTGACCCTGGCGTTTGACGAGGGGATCGTCGGTTTAGTAGGCCGTCTGGCCGAACCGATTAACCTTGCTGACGCCCAGAGTCATCCCAGCTTCAAATATATCCCCGCAGTGAAAGAGGAGCGCTACCGCTCCTTCCTCGGCGTGCCGATTATCAGCCGTCGCCAGTTACTGGGCGTGCTGGTGGTACAGCAGCGCGAGCACCGTCAGTTTGATGAAAGCGAAGAGTCGTTTCTGGTCACCCTTGCCACCCAGATGGCGGCATTGCTGTCGCAGTCGCAGATGGCTCAGCTGTTTGGTCAGTTCCGGCAGACGCGGGTGCGCGCAATTGCAGCTGCGCCTGGCGTGGCGGTGGCACCGGGCTGGGTGGATGAGACGCAGCCACTGCTCGATCAGGTTTCGGCTGCCTCAACGCTGGATGTTCATCGCGAACGTGAGCGTCTGTCGCTCGCCATGAGCGAAGCCACCAGTGAATTTCGTCGCTTCAGTAAACGCTTCAGCGCCAGCGCTCAGAAAGAGAGTGCGGCCATTTTCGACCTTTACTCTCACCTGTTAACCGATGCCCGACTGAAAAAAGATCTGTTCGATGAGATCGAACGCGGATCGGTCGCCGAATGGGCAGTGAAACAGGTCATCGAGAAGTTTGCTGAACAGTTTGCCAGCCTGACGGACACCTACCTGCGTGAACGCGCAGGCGATCTGCGGGTGCTGGGTCAGCGCCTGCTGTTTCACCTTGACGATACGCTGGTCGGCACCAATGCCTGGCCGGAACGCTTTGTGCTGGTGGCCGATGAACTGACCGCCACCACCTTAGCTGAGCTGCCGCATGAGCGGCTGGCGGGCGTGGTGGTGCGTGACGGCGCAGCCAACTCCCATGCGGCGATTCTGACCCGCGCGATGGGGATCCCGACGGTCATGGGCGCTGACATCCAGCCTCATCAGCTCAACAAACGTTTGCTTATCGTCGATGGGTATCGCGGTGAGCTGTTGATCGATCCCGAGCCGGTGCTGGTGCAGGAGTACCAGCGTTTGATCAGCGAAGAGAATGCGCTTAGCAAAATGGCGGAAGGCGTGGTCGATCAGCCCGGTGAGCTGAAAAGTGGCGAGCGCGTGCAGGTGATGCTGAATGCCGGCTTAAGCCCGGAGCATGAGCAGACGCTGGGCAACTGGGTGGATGGCATCGGTCTCTACCGCACCGAAATCCCGTTTATGCTGCAGAACGGCTTCCCGTCGGAAGAGGAGCAGGTGGCACAGTATCAGGGCATGTTACAGCTGTTTCACAACAAGCCTGTGACGCTGCGTACCCTGGATGTGGGAGCAGATAAACAGCTACCCTACATGCCTATCAGTGAAGAGAATCCCTGTCTGGGCTGGCGCGGCATCCGCCTGACGCTTGATCAGCCGGAAATTTTCCTGGTGCAGGTGCGCGCGATGCTGCGTGCCAACGCCGCATCCGGCAACCTCAGTATTCTGCTGCCGATGATCAGCCATATCGATGAGATCGACGAAGCGAAAAAGCTGATCGATCGCGCAGGACGCGAAGTCGAAGAGATGCTGGGCTATACGATCCCCGCGCCGCGCATCGGCATCATGATTGAAGTGCCGTCGATGCTGTTTATGATCCCGCATCTGGCGTCAAGGGTCGATTTTGTCTCGGTTGGCACCAACGATCTGACCCAGTATCTGCTGGCGGTGGATCGCAACAACACCCGCGTGGCCAATCTCTACGACTCGCTGCATCCGGCGATGCTGCGTGCACTGAATACGATTGCGCAGGAAGCCCGTCTGGCCAATCTGGAATTGTGCCTGTGTGGTGAAATGGCCGGCGATCCAATGTGCGTGGCGCTGCTGGTCGGGCTGGGGTATCACCATCTCAGCATGAACGGCAAAAACGTACCACGGGTGAAATACCTGCTGCGCCATCTGGATCACGAAGAAGCACAGCAGCTCAGCGAGCAGGGGATGAATGCTCATACCGCCACTGAGGTTCGTCATCTGGTCTCGACCTTTATGGAGCGTCGCGGGCTGGGTGGATTAATCCGCGGCGGTCGCTAAGCGCTACTTCAGGCTATTTTATTTGCCATTCTGGCCCCGGGCAGTGCTCACACAGGCTGCTTTAGCAACCTGAACGCCCGTCAGGGCGGCCCTGAAGGGGCGAGCACAGCGAGTAATCCTCACGTACTACGTGTACGCTCCGGTTGTTGCGCGCTGTCCGTGACCAGTCTGGCTGCAACAATGTATGCCTGACGAGTCAGACTCTGGGCGTTATCCGCGTTTACATTTGCGGGACAATTCACAAAACCGGCTGTGCTATGATGCGCAGCCTTAATTTATGTGCCTGACAACACCCCCTTTTCAGGGTTGAAAAATAGACGGTGAATGATGAATAACGGCTATATTGCATTTCCGCAGTTCGATCCGGTGATCTTCTCGATTGGACCGGTTTCGCTTCACTGGTACGGTCTGATGTATCTGGTGGGCTTTGTTTTCGCCATGTGGCTGGCTGTCCGCCGCGCCAATCAGCCGGGCAGCGGCTGGAAAAAAGAGGAAGTGGAGAACCTGCTTTATGCCGGTTTCCTGGGGGTCTTCCTGGGTGGACGCATCGGCTATGTGCTGTTCTACAACTTACCGCTGTTCCTGGAAAATCCACTCTATCTGTTCAAAGTCTGGGATGGCGGCATGTCGTTCCACGGTGGCCTCATCGGGGTGATTGTCGTCATGCTGGTCTTTGCCCGCCGCACCCGACGTAATTTCTTCCAGGTGGCTGATTTCATCGCGCCGCTGATCCCGTTCGGTCTGGGTGCCGGTCGTCTCGGCAACTTCATTAACGGTGAGCTCTGGGGCCGTGTCGATCCGGGCTTCCGCTATGCCATGCTGTTCCCTGGCTCCCGCAGCGAAGATGTCGCGCTGGCCGCCACCAATCCGCAATACCAGGCGCTGCTCAACACCTACGGCGTGCTGCCGCGTCATGCTTCGCAGCTCTATGAACTGGTGCTGGAAGGGATAGTGCTGTTTATCATCCTGAATCTGTTTATTCGTAAGCCACGCCCGATGGGCAGCGTCTCTGGCCTGTTCCTGATTGGCTATGGCGCCTTCCGTATTATCGTTGAGTTCTTCCGCCAGCCGGATGCCCAGCTTGGCCTGTTTGAAGGCGGAATCAGTATGGGACAGATTCTCTCTGTGCCAATGATTATTGCCGGTATTATTATGATGATCTGGGCGTATCGTCGTCGCCCGCAGCCACAATTTCGCGAGGAAAAATGAAACAGTATCTGGATTTAATGCAGCATGTGCTGCACGAAGGCACGCCAAAAGCTGACCGTACCGGCACCGGTACGCTTTCAATTTTTGGTCACCAGATGCGTTTCAATCTGCAGGATGGTTTTCCGCTGGTCACCACCAAGAAATGTCATATCCGCTCGATTATTCATGAGCTGCTGTGGTTTCTGAAAGGCGATACCAACATCGGTTATCTCAAAGAAAACAACGTCTCCATCTGGGATGAGTGGGCGGATGAGAATGGCGATCTCGGCCCGGTGTATGGCAAACAGTGGCGCAGCTGGGGAACGGCCAGCGGCCAGGAGATTGACCAGCTAAGCCAGGTGATGGAGCAGCTGAAGCGCGATCCCGACTCACGCCGGATTATCGTTTCTGCCTGGAACGTCGGCGAGCTGAACGAGATGGCGCTGGCTCCTTGCCACGCGTTCTTCCAGTTCTACGTGGCGGACGGCAAACTCTCCTGCCAGCTCTATCAGCGCTCATGCGACATCTTCCTGGGCCTGCCGTTTAACATCGCCAGCTATGCGTTGCTGGTACATATGGTGGCGCAGCAGTGCGATCTGCAGGTGGGCGACTTTGTCTGGACCGGCGGTGATACCCACCTCTACAGTAACCATCTGGAGCAGGCGCGCCTGCAGCTGACCCGTGAACCGCGTCCGCTGCCATCACTTGTTATCAAACGCAAACCATCGTCGCTGTTTGACTATCAGTTCGAAGATTTTGAGATTGAAGGCTACGATCCGCATCCCGCGATCAAAGCCCCTGTCGCCATCTGATTCGCGATAAAAGATAACGCCCTGGCTTCATCGCCGGGGCTTTTTTTTGCCCGCCAACCGGTAAATCTACGGCAACGCTCGCACGCTTCTGCCAATTCATGCTGTTGGGGAAGATTCTCTGCGACGTGCTTTCCAGCCTGCCAAACCGCGCCTTGTTTCATCTGTTCATCACCCGCATTCTGACGCTATGAAAACAGCACACTTACGCGGTTTTACCCTGCCGGAACTGCTGCTGGTGATGGTGATTGCCGGCATGCTGAGTCTTGCCGCGCTGCATGGCTGGCAGCGCTGGCAACAGCGGCTGCAACTGCGCGACAGCGTCCAGCAACTGCAGGGATTCCTGCTTCGGCTGCGTGCCCAGGCCAACCGGCAAAATAGCGATCTGGTTTTATGGTCACGGCCTGGCGATCCCTGGTGCATCGGTGCCGGAAGTCCCCCCGTTGCAGGGTGTGATAGCCGAAAACGGCTGCAATTCGTGGCGCCGCACGCTGGCGTTTCGCTCTATGGCATCCGGGGTGAACCGGGCTTCTATGGCCGACGTAATGTGGCCCGGGCGGGCAGCATTGAGCTGGGTAACAGCGCCGGACGAATGCGGCTGATTATCTCGGCCAGAGCCCGTATTCGCCTCTGCATGACGGATGAGGAGACGTGTCGTTGAAAATGGCCGGATTCAGCCTGCTGGAGATGCTGATCGCCCTGGCAATCAGCGCCGTCGTGATGTTAAGTGCTGGCCGTTTTCTGCCGCTGCTGCTGGCAGAGAACGCCGGCGTGATGCAACGGGCGCAGCTGCGTCAGGAGTTACAGCAGATGATGGCGACGCTGGAAAAAGCGGTGCGGCGTGCCGGTTATTGTCACGGTGAGTGTGGCAGTGGGGCGCTGCAAATCAGAGAGAACTGCCTGCTGCTGCGCTGGGATGAGAACAGCAACGGTAAATGGGAAGGGGTGAGCCATGCAGAGAGTGACTATTACGGTTATCGCCTGCGACAACAGCAGCTTGAGATGCAGCGAGGTGTTGATCAGTGTCAGTCAGCGGGCTGGGAGCGGCTCTCCGATCCCGTGTTTATGACGCTGGAGCAGTTCAGCGTCAGCCAGCAGGGCACGCAGGTCAGGATAGTGCTGCAGGCACGGGCCGGACGCTGGCTTGAAACGATGGAGAGCTGGGTTGAGGCAGATAACCTGTGAAGCAGCGAGGCAGCAGCGCTCTGGGCATGGTGTTGATGATTATGGTCATCGGCAGCTTTACGCTGCATGCCAGCCGTAAGATGTCTGAGCAGGGAATGCGACTGCTGGCGGATGAGCAGCAGTTTATTCAGGGTTTCTGGCGGGCGCAGTCTGCGCTGCAATGGGGCTTCTCCCTGAGCTGGTCAGCCAGTGAGGCGGCCAGCTGTCAGCAGGATGATCGCCAGGGCTGGCGCAGCTGTTTACAACGAGGTGAAAAGGATGAAGGTCTGCTTAAAGGGGAGGCCAGCGGCAGTGGCATGGCAGTCTGGCAGTGGGTGCGGTTACGGGGCAATCAGATTACCGCGTTGCCGCACGGCTGGATTGACTACTGCCCGCTCACGCCCCCGGCCACCTGCCAGTAAGCGCGGTGGATTCAGCCTGCCGGAAGTGTTGTTTGCTCTGCTGTTAATGGCATTAAGCAGCAGCACGCTGTTGCACTATCATCGCGCACTGGCACTGGGATTCAGCCAGCAGTGGTATCAGCGTGAGGCATGGCGGGTGGCTGAGCAGCAACTGATGGGACATGAGAGTCCCGGCTGGACCTCAATACTGCAACAGCAGAGCAGCCCTTCAGGTTGCACACTGGATCGGGCTGACGTGACGGGACCTTATCAGCGCCGTGCCACCCTGACGCGGCTGCGATGTTAACTCTCCCCGGTCGCCCTTTTGATGGGTTTCAACCGCGATACGCGGTAAAGTGACAGAGCCGCAATACCGCAGTCACGTTCTGAGTTATCACAGGAGTTTTCATGTTTCACGTTTATCACTCAAATCAGCTTGATGTGCTGAAGATTCTGGCGGCTGCGGTGATTAAACATGACCCTCTTGATGATCCTTTCGCCTCAGAAATGGTGCTGGTGCAGAGTCCGGGTATGGCGCAGTGGCTGCAGATGGAGCTGGCGCAAACCTTTGGTATTGCTGCTAATATCGAATTTCCGCTGCCCGCCAGTTTTATCTGGGAGATGTTCGTCCGCGTACTGCCCGATATCCCGGTAGAGAGTGCTTTCAGTAAGGCCAGCATGGGCTGGAAGCTGATGCACCGGCTGCCGGAGATGCTGAAGCATGAAGAGTTTACCTCTCTGCGCCACTATCTCCATGACGACGGCGACAAGCGTAAACTGTTTCAGCTCAGCTCCCGCGTGGCCGATCTGTTCGACCAGTATCTGGTCTATCGTGCCGACTGGCTCAACAGCTGGGAGCGCGGCGAAACCATTGAGGGGCTGGGCGAGGCGCAGCGCTGGCAGGCCGCACTGTGGCGCGATCTGGTGAGTTATACCCAGGCCCTGCGCCAGCCTGAATGGCACCGCGCCAACCTCTATGCGCGATTTATCCAGACGCTGGATCAGGCGAAAAGCACGCCGGAAAATCTGCCCAAACGGGTCTTTATCTGTGGCATCTCTGCGCTGCCGCCGGTCTATCTGCAGGCGTTGCAGGCGCTGGGACGTCACATCGACATCCATCTGCTGTTCACCAATCCCTGCCGCGATTACTGGGGCGATATTCAGGATTATGCGTTTCTGGCGAAACTGCAAAGTCGTCAGCGCCGACGCCATGGTGCTGATGAATCACGCGGACTCTTCCGGGATGCAGAGCAGGCACCGGCGCTGTTTAACGACGCTGGTGAACAGCAACTGACCAACCCTTTGCTCGCCTCCTGGGGCAAGCTGGGGCGTGACAACCTGTTTCTGCTCAGTCAGATGGAGTCAAACGACGACATCGATGCTTTTGTCGATGTGGAGCCGGACAACCTGCTGCACTGTATGCAGCACGATCTTCTTAATCTGCAGGATAACGCCATCATCGGACTGAATGCGGCGGAACTGGCACACAGCGATCAGAAGCGCTGCCTGGATCCGGAGGATCGATCAATCGCGGTGCAGGTCTGCCACAGTGCCCAGCGCGAAGTTGAAGTGTTGCAGGATCATCTGCTGGCGATGATGGAGGCCGATCCGACGCTGAAAGCGCGTGACATCATCGTCATGGTGGCGGATATCGACGCCTACGCCCCTTTTATTCAGGCGGTGTTCGCCAATGCACCTGCCGATCGCTATCTGCCGTTTGCGATTTCAGATCGCCGTGCCAGTCAGGCTCATCCGGCCATTGTGGCGTTTTTGCATCTGCTGGCACTGCCGGACAGCCGTTTTGTCTCGGAGGATGTGCTGGCGCTGCTCGATGTCCCGGCGCTCGCTTCCCACTTCGCCATTGATGAAAGCGGCCTGCGTTTACTGCGGCGCTGGGTCAGCGAATCGGGGGTACGCTGGGGGCTGGATGATGCCAGCGTAGAAGCCCTGTCACTTCCGGTTACCGGCCAGCACACCTGGCGCTTTGGCCTGCAGCGTATGCTGCTGGGTTATGCAATGGAGAGCCACAACGGTGACTGGGAAGGAATTCTGCCTTATGACGAGTCGGGTGGTCTGGTGGGGGAGCTGGCGGGACATCTGGCTGAGCTGCTCTCCCGGCTTAATCACTGGCGGCAGCTGCTTGCCGAACCCCGGCCACTGGCGGCCTGGCTGCCCATGTGCCGGGAACTGCTCAATGCCTTTTTCAGCCCCGATGCAGAAACCGAGGCCGCCTTACTGTTGGTGGAAGAGCAGTGGCAGCAATTGATTGAATATGGCATGGATGCGCGGTTTGAAGAGGCGATTCCGGTGGCGCTGTTGCGCGATGATCTGCGTAGCCGGCTTGATCAACAGCGCATCAGTCAGCGTTTCCTGGCGGGGCAGATTAACTTCTGTACCCTGATGCCAATGCGCTCCATTCCTTTTCAGCTGGTCTGTTTGCTGGGCATGAACGACGGCGTCTATCCCCGTACTTTAGCACCGTTAGGTTTTGATCTGATGCAGCAGCAGTCCCGCAAAGGCGACCGCAGTCGCCGCGATGATGACCGCTATCTCTTCCTGGAGGCGATGATTTCGGCGCAGCAGCAGCTCTATATCAGTTATATCGGCCGGGCGATTCAGGATAATACGGAACGCTACCCCTCGGTGCTGGTCACAGAACTGCTGGATTACATTGGACAGAGTTTTTATCTGGACGGTGATGGCCATCTTGAGCTGGATGAGAGTGCCGAACGGGTGCGGATGCACCTGCAGCACCTGCACAGCCGGATGCCGTTTGCCGCCGAGAATTTCCAGCCTGCTGCCAGACTGCAAAGTTTCGCCCGTGAGTGGCTGCCTGCTGCGCGAGGCGCGGGGCAGCCGCAGCCCGATTTTGTGCAGCCGCTGGAGGCGCCGTTAATTGACGCGCTGACGCTGGAGGCGTTCCTGCGCTTCTGGCGACATCCGGTCCGGGCCTGGTTCCACCAGCGGCTTGGCGTGAGTTTCTGGCTGGAGGAGAACGAACTGCCCGACAGCGAGCCGTTTGCGCTCGACAACCTTGAGCGTTATCAGATCAACGCGCAGTTGCTGAATGCGCTGGTCGAAGGCGAGGATACTCAGCGGCTTTATGCGCACCATCGTGCGGCCGGTAATCTGCCTTATGGCGCGTTCGGTGAGCTGTTCTGGCAGGCGCAGCGCGATGAAATGCAGGAAGTGGCGGCAGAAGTGGTCACCCAGCGCAGCGACGGCGAGAGCTGGGAAGTGAATCTGCAACTGGAGCAGGTCAGCTTAACCGGGTGGCTGACGCAGGTTCAGAGTGATGGATTGCTGCGCTGGCGGCCTGGCATACTCAACATGAACGACGGACTGCTACTCTGGCTGGAACATCTGGTCTACTGCGCGCTGGGCGGCACCGGCAGCAGCCGGATGTTTGGCCGGCAGCAGAGCCGCTGGTGCTTCCTTGCCGTGCCGCAGGCAGAGGCGATTACAGCGCTGAATGAGTATGTCACGGGATATCTCGCGGGTATGCGTCAGCCGCTGATGCTGCTTAACAAAAGTGGCGGCGCGTGGCTGACCGCCAGCTACGATAAAAAAAGTCAGCAGTTACTGACCGATGAGGCAACCCAGCTTAAGGCGCGTAATCGCCTGCTGACGGCCTGGTCAGGCAGCTATCAGGTTGAGGGTGAAGGCAGCGATCCCTATCTGCAACGTCTTTGCCGGGTGCTGGATGAGCCACAACTACAGCAGATAACTGAGGCGGCACAGCGCTGGTATTTACCGGTGCTGGCTGCACATCAGGATGATGAATAGCCGATCAGAAGGCGTTTTTGCTGACTGACTCATTACACAGAAATTTTGCTCTGCTTTGAGCCGCCGCGTCCGACATTGGCGGTTTATCGGGAAACGAGAGGGGTTTACATGCGGGTACACGCACGCTGGATAGCGGCGCTAATGTTAAGCCTGATGGCTTGCACAGCGCAGGCGCAGGAGCAGGCATCATCAGGCTGGCAGCCGGTTAACGACACTATTCGCAAAAGTGAACAGGATCCCCGCCACTATCAGGCTATCCGGCTTGATAATGGGATGACGGTATTACTGGTTTCCGATCCTGTGGCACCGAAATCGCTGGCGGCGCTGACGCTGCCGATAGGATCGCTGGACGATCCCGATCAGCAGGCGGGACTGGCGCACTACCTTGAGCATATGGTGCTGATGGGTTCAAAGCACTACCCGCAGCCCGACAACCTGGCTGAATTCCTGAAAAAGCATGGCGGCAGCCACAACGCCAGCACAGCCTCTTACCGCACCGCCTTTTATCTGGAAGTGGAAAATGACGCGCTGGAACCGGCGGTTGATCGCCTGGCGGATGCGGTGGCTGAGCCGCTGCTGGATCCGGTTAACGCTGACCGCGAGCGCCACGCCGTGAATGCCGAGCTGACCATGGCGCGCTCGCGCGATGGCCTGCGTATGGCACAGGTCGGCGCGGAAACCCTGAACCCGGCGCATCCGGCGTCACGTTTCTCGGGCGGCAATCTTGAGACCCTGAAAGATAAGCCAGGCAGCAAACTGCATCAGGCGCTGCAGGACTTTTATCATACGCATTACTCCGCCAATCTGATGAAAGCGGTGATCTACAGCAACAAACCGCTGCCGGAGATGGCGTCGATTGCGGCTAAAACCTTTGGCCGGGTACAAAATCATGACGCCAGCGTGCCGGAGATTACGGTGCCGGTGGTGACCGATGCGCAGCAGGGCATCATCATCCATTACGTTCCGGCTCAGCCGCGCAAGCAGCTCAAAATTGAATTCCGCATTGCCAACAACAGCGATCGGTTCCGCAGTAAAACCGACACGCTGATCAGCTATTTAATCAGTAACCGCAGCAAAAACACGCTGACTGACTGGTTGCAAAAACAGGGGCTGGCCGACGGGGTGAATGCGGGCGCTGACCCGATGACCGAGCGTAACAGCGGCGTGTTTGCGATTACCGCGTCACTGACTGATAAAGGTCTGGCGCAGCGCGACCAGGTCGTGGCGGCGATATTCAGCTACATCAATCTTCTGCGTCAGCAGGGGGATGATAAGCGCTATTTCGATGAAGTTTCGCATGTGCTGGCGCTCGACTTCCGCTATCCCTCAATTACCCGCGATATGGATTACATTGAATGGCTGGCCGACACCATGCTGCGCGTACCGGTTGAACATACGCTGGATGCACCTTATCTGGCGGATCAGTACGATGCCGCCGCGATTAATGCCCGGCTGAAAGAGATGACCCCGCAGCATGCGCGTATCTGGTACATCAGTCCGCAGGAGCCGCACAACAAAAAAGCCTATTTTGTGGATGCGCCTTATCAGGTTGAGAAGATCACTCCACAAACCTTTGCAGACTGGCAGCAGCGCGCCAGCCAGATTACGCTGGCGATGCCCGTGCTGAACCCCTATATCCCGGACGACTTCACCCTGTTACCGTCAGACGGCAAAACGTATCAGCATCCGGTGAGACTGGATAACCAGGATGATATGCGTATTTACTGGATGCCCAGTCGTTATTACGTCAGCGAGCCAAAAGCGGCGATCACCCTGGCGTTACGCAATAAGCACACCATCAGTGATGCCCGTCAGCAGGTGCTGTTTGGCCTGAATGACTACCTTTCCAGCCTGGCGCTGGACGAGCTTAATTCACAGGCTTCAGTGGGCGGCATCAGCTTCTCAACGGGTGAAGATGAAGGGCTGGTATTCAGCGCCAACGGCTTCACTCAGCGTCTGCCGACCCTGCTGAAGAAACTGGTGGAAGGTTACGCCACTTTCCAGCCGACAGAACAGCAGCTGGAGCAGGCGAAATCCTGGTATCTGGAGCGGCTGGACGCGGCGGAAAAGGGCAAAGCGTTTGAACAGGCGATTCAGCCGATGCAACTGCTGTCGCAGCTGCCATATACCCAGCGCGAGGCTCGCCGCAAGCTGGTAAGCACACTCTCACTTAAGGATGTCACTGACTATCGCGATACGCTGTTCCGCGACGCGACGCCGGAGATGCTGGTAGTGGGCAACCTCAGTGCTGACAGCGTGACGCAGCTGGGGCATGAGCTCAAACAGCAGATGCAGAGTCATTCGACCCGCGACTGGCATAGTCAGTATGTCTTGATTAAAAAACCGCTGAAAGCCAACCTGCAACAAAAAGGCAGCAGCACCGACTCCGCCCTTGCCGCGCTCTATGTTCCACTGGGATACAGTGAATATCAGAGCATGGCGCACAGCTCCATGCTGAGCCAGATTGTGCAGCCGTGGTTCTACAATCAGCTGCGGACCAAAGAGCAGCTCGGCTACGCGGTGTTTGCCTTCCAGATGCCAGTGGGTCGCCAGTGGGGGATCGGCTTCCTGCTGCAAAGTAACAGCAAACAACCGGGCTGGCTGTTGCAGCGCTATCAGGCCTTCTACCCGCAGGCGGAAAAACGTCTGCGCAGTATGAGCCAGGCAGACTTTGCCCAGTATCAGCAGGCGATGATCAATGATTTGCAGCAGCGTCCTCAGACGCTCTTTGAGGAAGCGGATCGCTTTAGCCGCGACTTTGATCGGCAGAATGATCAATTTGATACCCGGCAAAAAATGACAGAGCAGGTTCAGCGGTTAACCCCGGCGAGCCTGGCAGACTTTTTCCGGCAGGCCGTGATCGAACATAAGGGCATGGTGATGACCTCGCAGATTGCAGGCACCGGCAATGGCAAAGTTGAGTTTGCCCGTCAGCCTGGCTGGAAAACCTGGAGTGAAGTGGCACAACTGCAGCAGTCGCTGCCGGTAAAGAGTGAGACCCAATGACGCAGTTACCTCCCGTATCGCTGAATCCTTTAACGCTGCCGCTCAGAGGCGAGCGGCTGATTGAGGCGTCAGCGGGCACCGGAAAAACCTTTACCATTGGTCTGCTCTATCTGCGCCTGCTGCTGGGGCTGGGCGGTGAAAACGCCTACAGCCGGCCGCTCTCTGTCGAAGAAATTTTAGTCGTGACCTTTACCGAGGCCGCGACCGCCGAATTGCGCGGGCGCATCCGCGAGAATATTCATCAGCTACGTCTGGCCTGTATCCGCGGCAAAAGCAGCAATCCGATGCACCAGTTACTGCTGGAGCAGATGCCTGATCTGGCTCAGGCCGCCGCGCAGCTGCTGGCTGCCGAGCGGCAGATGGATGAAGCCGCCATTTTTACCATTCACGGCTTCTGTCAGCGGATGCTGAATCTCAATGCCTTTGAGTCGGGCATGCTGTTCGAGCAGGAGTTGATTGAAGATGAGCAGGCGCTGCTGAAGCAGTCGGCCGCCGATTTCTGGCGTCGTCAGTGCTATCCACTGAGTCTGGATGTGGCACGGATCATCGCCGCAGAGTGGAGCGGGCCGGACAGCCTGCTGACCACGCTGCGCCCCTGGCTGCAGGGGGAGTCGCCGGGGCTGAAACGTCCGCCTGCCGCCGATGAGACGCTGGCATCACGCCACGCACGCAATCTGGCGCGCATCGAGGCCATCAAGCAGCAGTGGCAGGCGCTCAGCGCCGATGTTGAGGGCATTATCACTGCATCTGGCGTTGATAAGCGCAGCTACAGCAGTAAACATCTGCCCAACTGGGTCGCCCGCGTCACGCAGTGGGCCAGCAGCGACACGCTGGATTATCAGCTGCCCAAAGAGCTGGAGCGCTTTGGACAGCAGGTGCTGGAGGAGAAAACTAAAAAGGGTGAAGCGCCGCGTCATTCGCTGTTTGAGGCGATCGATCAGTTTCTGGCAGAACCGCTGTCGCTGCGGGATGTCATCATTGCGCAGGCGCTGACCGATGTGCGCGCCACGGTGCAGCGCGAGAAACGGTTACGTGCACTGTTAGGCTTCGACGATCTGCTCAGTAAACTGGATGAAGCGCTGCAGCAGCCAGGTGGCGTTTTGCTGGCAGAAACCATCCGGGCGCGTTACCCGGTGGCCCTGATTGATGAATTCCAGGATACCGATCCGCAGCAGTACCGCATCTTCCGCACGCTCTATATTAATCAGCCTGAACAGGCACTGTTTCTGATCGGCGATCCTAAGCAGGCGATCTATGCGTTTCGCGGTGCGGATATTTTTACCTATCTGCGGGCCAGAAACGAAGTCAGCGCTCACTACACGCTCGATACCAATTGGCGTTCATCACCTGAGATGGTCGGGAGCGTCAACCGCCTCTTTTCTCAGCTCGATTCGCCTTTTCTGTTCTCGGCGATCCCCTTTCAGCCAGTTAAGCCTGCTGCGCCCAATCAGTCGCTGAAACTGATTTTTGACGAGCAGCAGCAACCGGCGTTACGGTTCTGGCTGCAGCCTGGCGAGGGCGTGGGTAACAGCGATTACCAGCAGTTTATGGCACAGCAGTGTGCGGCCGATATCAGCCGCTGGCTGGTGGCCGGACAGCAGGGGCGCGCCCGCCTGGGCAAAGGCGAGGCGCTGCAGCCGGTGCGGGCTTCCGATATCACCGTGCTGGTGCGCAGTCGTAATGAGGCCGGTTTAATCCGCGACGCGCTGAATGCGCTGTCGATTCCTTCGGTCTATCTCTCCAGCCGGGACAGCGTCTACACCACGCCGGAAGCGCGCGAACTGCTCTGGTTACTGCAGGCGATACAGGCACCTGAGCAGGAACGTCTGCTGCGCAGCGCGCTGGCGACCTCAATCTTTGCTATTGATGCAGCAACGCTAGACGCGCTGACACAGAATGAACGCGAGTGGGATGCGCTGGTGGAGCAGTTTGCCGTCTGGCAGCAGCTCTGGCATCAGCGCGGCGTGTTACCGATGCTGCGTGACGTGATGATCAGGCGGCAGCTGGCAGAGAATATGCTGGCCTCGGAGAACGGTGAACGTCGCCTGACCGATCTGATGCATCTGGGTGAACTGCTGCAGGAGGCTTCGGTGCAGCTGGAGAGTCCGCACGCCCTGGTGCGCTTCCTGGCGCAGCAGATTGCCCGGCCAAACAGCCAGGCCTCCAGCCAGCAGTTGCGTCTGGAAAGCGACCGCCATCTGGTGCAGATCATCACCATCCATAAATCGAAAGGACTGCAATATCCGCTGGTCTGGCTGCCATTTGCTGCCGGGTTCCGCGAGGCGGCCAGCTCGCTTTATCACGATCGCGACACGTTCACGGCACTGCTGGATGTGCAGGGTGATGCACAAAGTCTGGCGCTGGCCGAAGAGGAGCGCCTGGCGGAGGATCTGCGTCTGCTCTACGTGGCGCTGACCCGTTCGGTCTATCACTGCAGCGTCGGCATTGCGCCACTGATCAAAGGCACCCGCAAAAAAGAGGGCGAAAGCGATCTGCACAAGAGCGCGCTGGGCTACCTGGTGCAGCAGGGTGAGGCGGCGGATGCGCAGCAGCTCAGTCAGCGATTGAATGCGTTAACCGGTGAAGGGATTGCGCTGGTTGAAGAGGCTCTGCTGCCGGGAGAAATGTGGCAGGATGCGCAGCAGGGCGATGAGGTTTTAAGCAGTCGCGACATTACGCGCGCGCTGGCTGACGTCTGGCGGGTAACCAGTTATTCAGGCCTGCAACAGCATCACAGCTCGCCGCTGCTGGATGCGATGCCCAATTTTGATATTGATGCAGCGGGCGAAGAAGAGAAGGGTGAAGAGGCTGCATTGACACCCCACCACTTTCCGCGCGGAGCGGCACCCGGTACGTTTTTGCACGGTCTGTTTGAGTCGATCGACTTTACCGAACCGCCGGACAGCGTCTGGCTGGAAGATCAGCTGCAGCATAATGGCTATCCGCTGACCTGGTTGCCGGTTCTGGAACAGTGGATTGACCGGGTCTTACATACGCCGCTCAATGCTGAGGGGCTGACGCTGTCGGCGATAAAAAGCAGCGAACGCCTGATTGAGATGGAGTTCTATCTGCCGATCAACAATCTGCTGACTGCGGCGGATCTTGACGCTCTGCTGCGCCGGCACGACAGCCTCTCTCAGCAGGCCGCCCCCCTGGATTTTCGTCAGGTGCGGGGCATGCTGAAGGGCTTTATCGATCTGGTCTTCCGCTGGCAGGGAAAATATTATCTGCTCGACTACAAATCGAACTGGCTGGGGGATAGCCACGCCGCTTACACGCCAGAGGCGATGGCGCAGGCGATGATTGGCCACCGCTACGATCTGCAGTATCAGCTCTATACGCTGGCGCTGCATCGCTATCTGCAGCATCGCCTGCCGGACTACGACTATCAGCGTCACTTTGGTGGGGTGTTTTATCTGTTTTTGCGCGGGATGGATGGCAGCTCGCCGGACAACGGCATTTTCGCCACCCGACCTGCTGAAGCCTTTGTGGAAGAAATTGATGCACTGTTTGGTGAAACCGGGGAGATGTTATGAGTGACATGCTGAGTCTGCTGCTGCAGGCGGTAGAGAAGCGTCTCCTGCGGCCGCTGGATATACAGTTTGCCCAACTGGTGGCCCCGGAATCACAGCCTGGGCTGCTGCTCGCTGCGGCCTGCGTCAGCGCTGACGCGGGTGAGGGGCACGTCTGTTTACCGCTGAGCAACCTCTGCGAAGCGAATCTGTTCGCTGGTCGCCAGCCTGCGCTGGCTCAGGCGATCTGGCACGCTGCTGGTGCGCCGGAAGACTGGACAGCACGCTTTGCTGACTGGTCGGCTGTGAGTGATGGCAGCCTGGTTACGCCGCTGGTGCTGAGCAATCAGCGTTTATATCTGCATCGGCTGTGGCAAAGCGAAGGCCGGGTCGCCGACTTCTTCGCTGCGCAGGAAGTGAAAACTGCGTTTGATATGCATGCTGCAGGCGACGTGCTGAACAGCCTGTTTGACGACCAGCCGGAGAACTGGCAGAAAATTGCGGCGGCCGTGGCGCTGACCCGCAAGACTGCGGTTATTTCCGGCGGGCCGGGTACCGGTAAAACCACCACAGTGGCGAAACTCCTCGCTGCCCTGATTCGCCTGAATCCCGGTGCACTGCGGATTCAGCTGGCGGCACCGACCGGCAAAGCCGCCGCGCGACTGACCGAGTCACTGGGCAGTGCACTGCAGGAACTGGCGGTCAGCGACGAAGAACGCCGGCGTTTTCCTGCCGAAGCCACCACGCTGCATCGCCTGCTGGGCGCACAGCCCGACACTCAGCGGCTGCGCTACCATGCCGGTAACCCACTGCACCTTGATGTGCTGGTGGTTGATGAAGCGTCGATGGTCGATCTCTCAATGATGGCAAAACTGATCGCCGCGCTGCCTGCCCATGCCCGCGTCGTGTTTCTGGGCGATCGCGATCAGCTGGCCTCGGTCGAAGCCGGTGCGGTGCTGGGCGACATCTGCCGCTGCACCGAAAGCGGCTACAGCCTGGCACGGGCTGAACAGCTCGCGCTGCTGACCGGCTGCACACTGCAGGGCAGTGACGATGTGCAGGCACCCGCAGTCCGCGACAGTATCTGTCTGCTGCAGAAGAGTTATCGTTTTGATGACTCATCAGGCATCGGCCAGCTGGCAAAAGCGATCAATCGTGGCGATGCAGAGCAGGTCAGGGCGGTGTTTGCTGCGGCTTATGAGGATATCAGTTACCAGCCGCTGAACAGCGCTGACGCTTATCAGGCGATGCTGGATGAGGTAGCCCAGGGTTATCAGCCCTTCCTGCAGTTGATCAGACAGCAGTCGTCGCCCGCAGAAGTGATTGCCGCTTTTGGCCGTTATCAGCTGCTGTGTGCATTACGTGACGGGCCATTTGGCGTGCAGGGTCTGAACCAGCGTATTGAGCAGCGACTGATGCAGCTGCAGCGCATCCGTCGTCCTGGCATGGGCAGCCGCTGGTATGAAGGGCGTCCGGTGATGATCACCCGAAATGACAGCGCGCTCGGCCTGTTTAATGGCGATATCGGCATGACGATGCGGGATGAAGAGGGCAACCTGAAGGTCTTTTTCCCGCTGCCGGATGGATCGATCAAGGCGATTCAGCCGAGCCGGTTACCCTCACATGAAACGGCCTGGGCGATGACGGTGCACAAATCACAGGGCTCGGAGTTTGATCATACCGCGCTGGTGATGCCCACGCAGTTTCTGCCGGTGCTGACCCGTGAACTGGTCTATACCGCGATTACACGTGCACGGCGGCAACTGACCATCTACAGCGAACCCGGCGTATTTCAGCGTGCCGTGCAGCTGCAAACGCAGCGACGCAGCGGTCTGGTGGAGCGACTGGGGGAATCTGGCTGAGAAGAGAGGGGACAGACCACGCGGGGGGTGCCTGTCCCTTACGGATTGAATCAGGTGAGATCGGCCATCAACACTTTTGAACGGCGCTGATAGTTATACATCTCTTTCTTACTCTCGGGCAGGGACTCAATATCTACCGGCGTAAAGCCGCGTTCCTGGAACCAGTGGATGCTGCGGGTGGTTAACACAAACAGTTTTTCCAGCCCCATCTGGCGTGCCTGAAGTGCCACGCGTTGCAGCAACATCTCACCGCGTGAAGAGCTGCGATAGTCAGGATGAACCGCCACACAGGCCATTTCGCCAATCTTCTCATCCATAAACGGATAGAGTGCTGCACAGGCGATGGTCAGATTATCGCGCTGAATGATGGTGAACTTATCAATTTCCATTTCCAGCTGCTCGCGCGAGCGACGCACCAGAATACCCTGCTGCTCCAGCGGACGGATCAGTTCGAGGATGCCGCCGATATCATTGATATTGGCGCGACGGATCTGCTCTGCCGACTCCATAACGATCTGGGTACCGATACCGTCGCGTGAGAAGAGTTCCTGCAACAGCGCGCCATCTTCCTGATAACTGATTAAATGGCTGCGGCGTACACCACTGCGGCAGGCTTTCACCGCCCCACGCAGGAAGCGGACAGTCCCGGAAAGATAATCGCCTTCCTTTTCAATCTCATCGATACGGGCCTGCGCATCATTCGGGAAAAGCTCGGAGATGATTTCACCTTCGCTGTTCAGCACGCCCTGCTCAGAGCAGAAGCCGATCATTTTTTCCGCTTTGAGTTTAATCGCCAGCTGGGTAGCCACTTCTTCCGAAGTCAGGTTAAAGCTTTCGCCGGTAACAGAAACCGCAACCGGGCCCATCAGCACAATCGCATCGTTATCCAGCTGACGATGAATGGCCTCTTCATCAATACGACGGATACGGCCGCTGTGACAGTAATCCACGCCATCATCCACGCCCAGCGGCTGTGAAATAATGAAGTTGCCGCTGACCACGTTGATATGCGCGCCCTGCAGCGGCGTGTTGTTGAGACTCATTGAGAGGCGGGCCGTGATATCTAACTGCAGTCGGCCAGCGGCCTGCTTCACTAACTCCAGCGATTGCGCGTCGGTGACCCGGGTAAACTTATGGTAAACCGGCTCCAGCTGCTGCTGAGCCAGGCTGGCATCAATCTGCGGTCGTGCGCCATACACCACGACGAGGCGAATGCCCAGGCTGTGCAGCAGGCCGATATCATTAACGATGCCAGAGAAGTTCTCATGCTCAATCGCTTCGCCACCCAGCATGATGACAAAGGTTTTACCCCGGTGGGCATTGATATAGGGAACGGTATGGCGAAAACCCTGAACCAGTTCGGTACTACGTTCCTTCACGGCCAACCCTCAGTGAATGTTTATTCGTATTTTTTGTATTTTTATGCTTTTACGTCCGGTTTTGCAAGTCTTAATCCTGACGAAAATTTACGTTTTTCTGGGTGTCAAAGCCGCTAACAGCCTGCATTATTTAGGGTTTCCGGGGTGACATCATGCTGCGGATTGGATAAAGTTTTCGCCGCCATTTTAGTAACTGGCGCTTTTTTAGACATTACACAGCAGCTGGAGCGGCATGTCAGACGTTAATTCCCATTTTTCACGCAGACGATTTTTACAGGGGACGGGCGCCTTACTGCTGTTAAGCGTCAGCCGGACAGGGTTGGCGGCGAAGAACCACATTGTGGCGGTGCGTATCTGGCCCTCATCGACCTACTCGCGGATGACGCTGGAGTCCAATGTCGCGCTGAAGTACAAGCAGTTTGCGCTGAGCAATCCCGAACGCCTGGTGATTGATATTCAGGGGCTGCATCTCAATCCGGTTCTGAAAGGGGTAGATAAGCAGGTTCGGGTCGACGATCCCTTTATTAAAAATGCCCGTGTCGGTCAGTTCGACAGCAACACGGTGCGCGTGGTACTGGAATTAAAGCGCAACGTCGCGCCGAAGATCTTTAATCTCTCGCCGGTCGCCGGGATCAATCACCGGCTGGTGGTCGATCTCTATCCGAGCCAGAACCAGGTTGAGGACGATCCTCTGCTGGCCCTGCTGAAAGATTACAACCAGGGCGATCTGGAGAAAGATGAAGGGGTGCAGGCGCCCTTACCCGGCAAAGCGGGGCGCGATCGTCCGATCATTATCATGATCGATCCCGGTCACGGTGGGGAAGATCCGGGCGCGCACGGCAAATATAAGACCCGCGAGAAAGATATTGTGCTGAAGATTGGACGGCGACTCAAAGCGCTGATCGATAAAGAGTCCAATATGAAAGCCTATATGACGCGTAATGAAGATGTCTTTATTCCGCTGCGCGTCAGGGTTGCCAAAGCCCGTAAACAGCGTGCCGACCTTTTTGTGTCGATCCATGCGGATGCCTTTACCAGCCGCGCGGCACGTGGCTCTTCAGTGTTTGCCTTATCAACCAGCGGCGCCACTTCGGCGGCGGCTCGTTTCCTGGCTCAGACTCAGAATGAATCAGACCTGATTGGCGGCGTCAGCAAAAGCGGTGACCGCTATCTCGATCACACCATGTTCGATATGGTGCAGCGTCAGACGATTCATGACAGCCTTAAATTCGGCAAAGAGGTGCTGCATCGCATGGGGCGCATCAACCATCTGCACAAACGCACCGTGGATCAGGCCGGATTTGCGGTGCTGAAAGCGCCTGATATCCCGTCAATTCTGGTCGAGACGGCGTTTATCAGTAATGTGGAGGAGGAGCGCAAGTTGCGAACCACCCGTTACCAGCATCAGGTGGCAGAGGCGATTCTGAACGGCATCAAAGCGTATGTGGAGAGTGGGGCGGCACTGGCTCATCGGTAAAAGAGTGCGGGTAGCCGGGCTATCCGCGCGCTTTTCAGGGCAGAAAGAGGCTAAAGCGGCTTTTGGGAACGTCAGAAACAAAAAAACACCCTTTCAGGTGTTTAAATGATTGGTTGCGGGGGCCGGATTTGAACCGACGACCTTCGGGTTATGAGCCCGACGAGCTACCAGGCTGCTCCACCCCGCGTCCGTATCATACTTTTTTCACATTGTGACTTCTGTAAAACAACTGCAGAAGTATTGGTTGCGGGGGCCGGATTTGAACCGACGACCTTCGGGTTATGAGCCCGACGAGCTACCAGGCTGCTCCACCCCGCGTCCGTATTGCTTCTATTACTTTTACTTCTCACATTGTGACTTCTGTAAAACTGCTGCAGAAGTATTGGTTGCGGGGGCCGGATTTGAACCGACGACCTTCGGGTTATGAGCCCGACGAGCTACCAGGCTGCTCCACCCCGCGTCCGTGGAAGCGCACTATACTCTCCGCGCTAATTCATGCAACCCCTTTTTGCAGATAAAAGCCAAATTAACAGCCAGTTGCTGAAGGATTCAACCATCTGGTTAATTATTAAACTGATATGCGTGACGTCTGAGCGGATGCATTTCATTCTGTCGGGGGCTTTGCTATCGTCGCGGGGCGAACAGTTATAAAAAGAGAAGATAATGAAATCACATTGGGTGAAGTATGCACTCACTGGCGCGTTAATTACGCTGCTGGCGGCCTGTAGCTCCAAACCGACCGATCGCGGTCAGCAATATAAAGATGGCAAACTGGAACAACCGCTGGCGCTGGTGAATCAGCCCAATGCCAAAGGCGCACCGGTTAATGGCAGAGACTTTGGCGAGCAGGTCCGTCAGATTCAGTCCGCCTCATCCGCCCTGTATAGCCGTCAGAACGGCACCTATAGCGCGATTGAGAGCTGGCTGATGGCGGGTGCCGATACCCGACAGCTTCGTCAGTATGGGCTTAACGCCTGGCAGATGGAGGGTACGGATAACTACGGTAACGTGCAGTTCACCGGTTACTACACGCCGGTAGTGGAAGCGCGCTACACCCGTCAGGGTGAATTCCAGTATCCCATCTACCGCATGCCACCGCGCAAACGCGGAGAAAAATTACCGAGCCGCGCCTCTATCTATAGTGGCGGACTCGATGACCGCTACATCATCGCCTACAGCAATTCCCTGATTGATAACTTCATGATGGATGTGCAGGGCAGTGGTTATGTCGACTTTGGCGATGGCCGCCCGATGACCTTCTTTGGTTACGCCGGTAAAAATGGCTGGGGTTATCACAGCATTGGCAAAGAGCTGATCGATCGCGGTGAAGTGAAGCGCGAAGATATGTCGATGCAGGCGATTCGTCAGTGGGCGCAGGAGCACTCACCGCAGGAGGTCCGTGCGCTGCTGGAAACCAACCCATCATTTGTCTTCTTTAAGGCTGAGCCGTTTACGCCGGTGCGCGGTGCCAGCGCAGTTCCGCTGGTGGCGAAAGCCTCCGTTGCGTCTGACCGCTCAATTATTCCGGCGGGCACCGTACTGCTGGCTGAAGTGCCGCAGTTAAATGAGAAGGGCAAATTCAACGGCAAATATGAGATGCGCCTGATGGTGGCACTCGACGTGGGTGGCGCGATTAAAGGCCAGCACTTTGATATCTATCAGGGTATCGGCCCCGACGCTGCGCATCTGGCGGGCTTCTATAATCACTACGGACGCGTCTGGGTAATTAAAGCCGCGCCGGGTGCCGGACAGCCGCTGTTCTCCAGCCCGCAAAACGGTAATAATGGTTCACTGCTTCTCGGCGCTAACTAATTTCTTCTCTGCGGGCCTTCGGGCCCGCACGACGTAACAGGTTCAACTATGAAAGTGTTAAATGACGCCTGGCATCAGCGCTTTGGCGGCACGGCGCGTCTCTATGGCCAGGATGCGCTGCAACGTTTTGCTGACGCACACTTCTGCGTCATCGGTATTGGCGGTGTCGGATCCTGGGCGGCGGAAGCGCTGGTGCGCACCGGGATTGGTAAAATCACCCTGATTGATATGGATGATGTCTGTATTACCAACACCAACCGACAGCTTCATGCGCTGCAGGGCAACGTCGGCAAAGCTAAAACAGAAGTGATGGCAGAACGGCTGCGTGCGATTAATCCTGACTGCGAAGTGATTTGTATTGATGACTTTATTACGCCAGAGAACACCGCCGAACTGATGGCAGCCGGTTTCGACTATGTGATCGACGCTATCGACAGCGTGCGACCGAAAGCGGCGCTGATCGCCTGGTGCCGCCGGAATAAGATCCCGCTGATCACCACCGGTGGCGCGGGTGGGCAGATCGATCCGACTCAGATCCAGGTCGCCGATCTGGCGAAAACCATCCAGGATCCGCTGGCGGCGAAGCTGCGCGAACGACTGAAAAGCCTGGGCGTGGTGAAAAACAGCAAGGGCAAACTTGGCATCGACTGCGTCTTTTCTACCGAAGCGCTGGTCTATCCGCAGGCTGATGGCAGCGTCTGTGCTTCACGCAGCACAGCGGAGGGGCCGAAGAGAATGGATTGCACATCCGGCTTTGGCGCGGCCACCATGGTAACCGCCACCTTCGGCTTTGTTGCCGTCTCGCATGCGCTGAAGAAGTTTCTGGCGCGTGCTGCCCGTCAGGACGCCGTCAGCGCCTGACGCGCGGCGTGCTCCACAGCGGCGGCCAGCGCCTGCAGGCCGCTGCTGCGGGAGGCACTGAGCTGGGCGCGCAGGCCCAGTTCATCAAACAGTTTTAAGGGATCCATCGCCAGCAGCTGTTGCGGCGTCTGGCCCTCAGCGGCGGTCAGCAGCACGGCCAGCAGGCCGCGCACAATACGTCCTTCACTGTCACCATAGAAATGCAGCGTGCCATCTTCGCGTAACTGGCTGCCCAGCCAGACCCGATTTTCACAACCGCTCAGTTCAATTTCTGCTGTTTTCAGTTCCCCGGGTAAGGCAGGCAACTGGCGGCTCAGCTGGATCAGCTGACGATAACGATCTTCCCACTGATGAAAGCGGCCAAAGCTCTCTTTCAGGCTGGCAACGGTAATCTCTTCGCCAAACGGGTGTGGCGCTAACGGCGATGAATGCATAATCAAAACTCCGATAACAGCGAGATGGCGCTCTTCATGGCGCGCACCAGCGCATCAACATCCTGCAGATTATTATAGGGTGCAAAAGAGGCCCGCAGCGTGCCGCTGACGCCCAGCGCCGCCAGCAACGGCTGCGCGCAGTGCTGGCCAGCGCGCAGGGCGATTCCCTGCTCAGCCAGCAGCGTCACCAGATCGCTGTGATGCAGGCCAGCGAATTCAAATGCCAGCAGGCTGGCATTTGAACAGCGGAAGCTGCGGAAACCGGGTAATTCCGCCAGCTGCTCTTCCGCCAGCGTCGCAAGCTGCTGACTCCAGCGCTCCGCTTCGGGCAGATCGTACTGCACCAGCCAGCTCAGTGCTGCACTCAGGCCCACCACGCCCGCCACATTCGGGGTGCCAGCCTCAAAACGCCACGGCACCGGCTGCGGCGTAAATCCGTTGAAATCGACATCCGTTATCATTTTACCGCCGCCCTGCCAGGGCTCCATCGCCTCCAGCAGTTCCGCTTTGCCATATAACGCGCCAATGCCCATCGGACCGTAAATCTTATGTCCGGAAAAGGCGTAAAAGTCGATATCCAGTGCCTGTACGTCAGGCGGACAATGCACCACACCCTGTGCGCCATCGACCATCACTTTCGCGCCCACGGCGTGAGCCAGCGGGATCGCCTGAGCGAGTGCGGGACACCCGCCGGTGACGTTCGACATCTGTCCGACCGCCAGCAGGCGGGTACGGCTGTTGAGCAGGGCGGGCAGCTGGCTGATATCCGGCAGGCGATCCGCGCCTAACGGCCATTTTACGACGCGGGCACCGCACGCCTGCGCGGTCATCAGCCAGGGCACCAGGTTGGCGTGGTGTTCTGCCTCGCTGACCACAATCTCATCACCAGGCTGTAAGCGCGGGCGCAGCCAGCTGTTTGCCACCAGGTTTATCGCTTCGGTGGTGCCGCGCGTCCAGACAATCTCACGATCGTCAGCGGCATTAAGCCAGCGGGCAACCTGGTTGCGCGCCTGCTCATAGCGATGGGTTAAGGCCTGGGCGGCGGCAAACTGGCTGCGATGGACTGTACCCGCGCTGAGGCTGTAAAACTGCTGCGTGCTGTCAATGACGGCCTGCGGCTTCAGCGTGGTCGCTGCGCTGTCGAGATAAACGCCTGCATCGGCGAGTGCGGGAAACTGCTGGCGAAATGCGGTGGGATTAAATGCGGTCATGCCTGGTCCATGATAAGAAAAATTAGGACCACACTGAAAGAATGGTCTGCGTCTGGCAAAGCTGGAAAAGCGCGTTATGCTGAATATTGCAAGGTTTGAACCAAACCCGCATAACGATCGGACGTTTACTAGTCGATCTCACTTATCGGCTGCCTCTGGTTAGCGTAACGCGGGTGGTTTGATGCAATCAATCTACAAGGAGATAGCAGATGAAAAAATTAACCGCAGTACTGGCCGTGTGTACCCTGGCTTTTACCCTGAGTGCCTGTTCTAGCAATTACGTGATGCATACCAATGATGGTCGCACCATTGTGGCTGCCGGCAAGCCTAAAGTCGATAACGATACCGGCATGATCAGCTATAAAGATGCGAATGGCAACGAGCAGCAAATCAACCGCTCTGATGTCAAAGAGATGGTAGAGTCTGGCAACTAAGCAGCAAAAAAAAAGCACCGCAATTTGCGGTGCTATTTAAAAATCACTATGGACAGACAGGGTAAATCTACAGGAATTAAGAGTTCGATCCGCAATCGTCGGATCAAAAATTGCAAACACAACATCACGACCACAAGCCAAAAGCTTTCAGAAAATCTGCGAACTCACTCACAAATCTAAAAACTTTTCGTTCCGGCTCAGGAAGTGCGGCAACTATAGGTATTTGCTGGAGGTTCCTCAACGGACAAATTATAATGCCTCGGATTAAAAATTCTAATACGTAAACGCTTTGTATAAGCCAGCGTATTTTTTGCCGATCCGGATACGGAAAACCATGTCGAAACGCCTTCCTCCTCTCAACGCACTGCGTGTTTTTGATGCAGCTGCACGCCATTTAAGCTTTACCAAAGCCGCAGAAGAGCTGTTTGTCACCCAGGCTGCTGTAAGCCATCAGATTAAATCTCTGGAAGATTTTCTGGGGTTAAAGCTATTTCGCCGGAGGAATCGTTCGCTATTACTGACCGAAGAAGGACAAAGCTACTATCTCGATATCAAAGAGATTTTCTCGGCAATCAACGAAGCGACCCGCAAACTGCAGGCACGCAGTGCCAAGGGTGCGCTGACCGTTAGTTTACTGCCGAGCTTTGCCATTCAGTGGCTGGTTCCCCGCCTCTCCAGCTTTAATATGGCTTATCCGGGAATCGACGTGCGTATCCAGGCGGTTGACCGCGACGAAGAGAAACTGGCCGACGATGTCGACGTGGCGATTTTTTACGGCCGGGGTAACTGGCCCGGCCTGCGGGTTGAAAAACTTTATGCCGAATATCTGCTGCCGGTCTGTTCACCGTCGCTGATGACCGGGGATAATCCGCTGAAAACACCGATGGATCTGTCGCGTTTTACTCTGCTGCATGATGCCTCCCGCCGGGACTGGCAATCTTATATCCGGCAACTGGGCCTGCAGCATATCAATGTGCAGCAGGGGCCAATCTTCAGCCACAGCGCCATGGTATTGCAGGCGGCGATTCATGGTCAGGGCGTGGCGCTGGCGAATAACGTCATGGCGCAGAGCGAAATAGAAGCCGGGCGATTAATCTGCCCGTTTAATGATGTATTAGTCAGTAAAAACGCTTTTTATCTGGTTTGTCATGACAGTCAGGCAGAACTGGGTAAAATAGCCGCCTTCCGGCAGTGGATCCTGGAAAAAGCTGCAACCGAACAAGAAAAATTCCGCTTTCGCTATCAACAATAACATATTGATTTATTTGCATTCAGATGCAAAAGGACTCTGAGGATCGGTTAATGTCCAGTCGTGCCATGTTTGTTTTTTCGGCTATCAGCGGATTTCTGCTGGTGGCTTTTGGCGCATTTGGTGCCCACGTTTTAAGTCAGTCGCTTGGTGCGGCTGAAATGGCCTGGATTCATACCGGGCTGGAATATCAGGCTTATCACACCTTAGCGGTGATGGGGCTGGGTGCTGCGATGTTACGCCGCGCCAATATCTGGTTTTACTGGAGCAGTGCGCTGATGGCGCTCGGCACCGTGCTGTTTAGTGGCAGCCTCTATTGTCTGGCGCTGTCACATCTGAAGTTTTGGGTTTTTATCACACCCGTGGGCGGGGTCTGTTTCCTCGCCGGTTGGGTATTGATGTTGATTGGCGCGCTGCGTCTTAAACGAAAGGCAGAACGCCATGAATAAAGTTTTACTCTATTGTCGCCCCGGTTTTGAAAAAGAGTGTGCGGCGGAAATCAGCGCCAAAGCGGCTGAACGTGAAATCTACGGCTTTCCACGGGTTAAAGATGACTCTGGCTACGTGCTGTTTGAGTGCTATCAGTTTGAAGATGCCGAGCGGCTGGCACGTGAGTTGCCATTTGACGAGCTGATTTTTGCCCGTCAGATGCTGGTCGTCGGCGAAATGCTGCGTGACCTGCCGCAGGAAGATCGCATTACCCCGATTGTCGGCATGCTGACCGGCGTAGTGGAAAAGGGCGGCGAACTGCGTGTTGAAGTGCCAGACACCAACGAAGCCAAGGAGCTGACTAAGTTCTGCCGCAAGTTCACCGTGCCGCTGCGCTCGGCACTGCGGGAAAGCAAAATCCTGTTGAATTATGAGAGCCCGAAACGCCCGGTCGTGCATGTGTTTTTCATCGCGCCGGGCACCTGCTACGTCGGCTACTCCATCCGGGAAAACAGCTCGCCGTTTTACATGGGTATTCCACGCCTTAAGTTCCCCTCCGATGCGCCAAGCCGTTCCACCCTTAAGCTGGAGGAGGCGTTTCACGTCTTTATCCCTGCGGATGAGTGGGATGAGCGTTTAGCCAGCGGCATGTACGCCGTGGATCTCGGTGCCTGTCCGGGCGGCTGGACTTATCAGCTGGTGCAGCGCAGCATGATGGTATATGCGGTGGACAACGGACCGATGGCACCGAGCCTGATGGATACGGGCCAGGTGATGCACGAGAAAGCGGATGGCTTTAAATTCCGTCCGCCACGCACCAACATCAGCTGGCTGGTGTGTGACATGGTGGAGAAGCCGGTGCGCGTGGCTAACCTGATGACCGACTGGCTGGTTAACGGCTGGTGCCGTGAAGCGATCTTCAACCTTAAGTTGCCCATGAAAAAGCGCTATGAAGAGGTGACGCAGAATCTGGCCATGATGCAGGAACGATTCGATGATAATGGTATTAACGTGCAGATTCGCGCTCGTCAGCTTTACCATGACCGCGAAGAGGTGACGGTACATGTGCGCCGAATCTGGGCGGCTGCCGGTGGTCGTCGCGACGAACGTTAATCGCAGGGCTGAGTGCAAGGGCACTCAGCCGGTATAACGCAGCGTATTCAGATTGCCCTGCAGCACCAGATCCCGCTTCAGGGTTGCGACCTGACGGCTGGTCTCTGCCATCTGCCGACCCTCAGCGAGCTTCTCCCGCCATCTGGCTGGCACCTGATCCAGTTGCTGATAGATTCCCTCAAGCGTGTGAAACTCTGTCAGCAGCTGTTTCGCGCTTTTCGGACCGATGCCGGTGATGCCCGGAATTTTACTGCTGCTGATGCCGCACAACCCCCAGTAGTCGGGTAACCGCTGTGGCGCCACACCAAATTCAGCCTCAATAAAAGGCAGATCAAGCCAGCGTTTCTGGAAGTAGTCGCGGATGCGGATCTCGGGTGCCAGCAGCTGACAGTAGCCTTTGTCGGTTGAAACAATGGTGGCCTGATGTCCGGCCTGAGCCATTTTCACCGCCAGCGTCGCCGCTAAATCGTCCGCTTCATCCTCGCCCGCTATCCAGCAGCTTACGCCTGCGGCGCGAAAGGCCTCCTGTAACGCCGGCATCTCTGCCTGTAAATCGTCTGGCATCGGCGGGCGACCGCTTTTGTAATCGGGTAGCAGCTGATGACGCCAGCCCTGATGACGCGCTTCGCCATCAAATACCGCCACCGCATGAGTCGGATGGGCGTGACCCAGTATCTGGCGCAGCGCGGCCAGGCAGCCTTCGACACAGGGTGAGCCCTGTACCGCATGCAGACGGCGAATCAGATTCAACGCGTCAACAATAACAAGATGAAGAGCCATGAGAGTATGGGCAGCCCGGGGGCTGCCTCCTGGTTTATTTGATAATTTCGTAGCAGGGAATGTAGGCGGTGCCTGGCAGTTTCATGCGTTGCTGTGCAACGAATCCCTGAAGCAGCTCATCCATGCGGTGCATGATGTCGGGGTCGCCATGGAGTTTGTAGCGTCCCTTCTCACGGATTTCGCGGATGCCCATCTCTTTGACGTTACCGGCTACGATACCTGAGAAGGCGCGGCGCAGGTCAGCAGCCAGCTTTTCGGGTGGCTGATTGGTGTAGAGATTGAGATTCGCCATATTTTCATGGGTTGGCAGGAACGGCACCTGCAGATCGGGTTCAATGCGAATCGACCAGTTAAAGCTGTAAGCATCGCCGGTTTCGCGACGATTCTCTTTTACCTGCGGCATCGCTTTCTTCATCAGACGCGCCACTTCGGCTGCATCGTTGATGATGATCTGATAATGCTTACGCGCCTGTTCGCCCAGGGTGTTAACGATGAAATCATCCAGCACGCGGAAGTAGTCGGCGCTCTCTTCCGGCCCGGTCAGGATCAGCGGTAATACCTGATCGCTGTTCTGCGGATTCATCAGGATGCCCAGCAGATAGAGCAACTCTTCTGCGGTCCCTACGCCGCCCGGGAAAATGATGATGCCATGGGCAATGCGCACAAAAGCTTCCAGACGTTTTTCGATGTCCGGCATGATGATCAACTCATTCACCAGCGGATTCGGCGGTTCTGCCGCAATGATGGAGGGTTCGGTCAGGCCGATAAAGCGGCTGTCACGATAGCGCTGCTGAGCATGGCCTACGGCGGCCCCTTTCATTGGCGCTTCCATCACGCCCGGCCCGCAGCCGGTACAGATGTTCAGTTCACGCAGTCCAAGCTGAGTTCCGACATTGCGGCAATACTGGTACTCAACGGCGTTGATCGAGTGACCGCCCCAGCAGACCACGGTGTTGGGATACTCGCCGATATGCAGCGCCCGCGCGTTACGCAGAATGGAAAACACGGTGTTGGTGATAGTGGCGGAGTCATTTTCTTCAGCCGCAGTGAACCGACCCGGCATGTTGAGCTGACCGCTGACAAACAGGATGTCACGCAGCACCGCAAACAGGTTAGCCTGCAGTGAACGGATGATGCGGCCATCCACAAACGCCTCTTCCGGTGGATTGATCAGCTCCAGTTTGACGCCGCGCTCACGGCGCAACACATTGATGTCGAAATTTTCAAAGCGGGAGAGCAGCTCCTGGCTGCTGTCAGTCTGGCTGCCGGAGTTAAGCACGGCAAGAGAGCAGTTGCGAAACAGCTGGTAGAGGTCGCTGCTGGCTGTGCGCTTGAGCATATCGACTTCCAGCTGTGAAAGCAGATCCATTGAGCCAAGAGGGCTGATATGGGTAATCAAATGAACTCCTTTACACCCGCCTGGGTGCGTGTTGGCACTGCAACGGCAGTGACGAAAATCCCTGGTCGGCCACCCGCAGGTAGCCGCCATCACCAGAGTAGCCTTGTCGGCCCGCACAGCTCAAGCGGAACTGCGCTTAGTGCATGCAGCCTGCGAGAAGTCTCGCAAACTACTGACGGACCAGCCGCGAAAAACCGGGCGAGAAGGGCACATTAGTGCGCCATGGATTGATATCCAGCCCGCCACGACGGGTGTAGCGTGCATACACCGTCAGCGCTTCCGGATGGCAGAAACGCATCAAATCATTAAAAATACGTTCGACACACTGCTCGTGAAATTCGTTGTGCTGGCGGAATGAGACCAGATAGCGCAGCAGCGCTTCACGGTCGATACGCGGGCCTTTATAACGAATCATCACGGAGCCCCAGTCGGGCTGATTGGTAATCAGACAGTTTGACTTGAGCAGGTGGCTGACCAGCGTCTCTTCAACGATTTCGCTGCCCGCAGCATCGGCCAGATAGTCAGCATTGAAGCGGTAATCCTCTATGGCGATATCCTGCTCATCAATACAAACCCCCTCAAAATGGCCGATGGGCTGACCTTCCACTTCATTGAGACGGAACAGCGCGACCCGCGCTTCACCTTCAGCACAGGCACTCAGGTCCCGCTCCAGCGTCTGACGAACCTCGCCCCAGTCGGCAAAGCGGGTCTGGTTGAAACTGTTAAGGTAGAGCTTGAAGCTTTTTGACTCGATAAGGTTGCGGCTCTGCGCATCGAGCACCACTTCGCCAACGGCAACCTGTGGCAGACCTTTGCTGTTGAGCCACGAGAGTTCATACAGGGTCCAGATATCACTGCCGGTAAAGGGCAGGCTGTCGGGAAACAGGCCAAGGGGTTCACGATTCAGGCTGCGCGGTACCGCCTGCAGTAAGCTGTTGTCATAATGATCGTGATAGGCTGTGGGTTTGCCCAGCGTCAGGTTGCTGAGTGCCTGATCCTGTTCGTGAGTAGTCATTGCGGTTACCACCAAAATTAATCAAAGTGGCTAAGTGTAACCCATCAGAAGTGAGAATATGAATGATGCAGCAAACTGCCGCCGCGTTGCGCGACTTTACCACCCGATACTGCCAGCACTGGCTTCAGCAGGCCGGGCATGCGCCGGCCAGCAGCGATCTCTTTGGTGTACCTTCGCCCTGTGCCCTGGAGGATCGCGATCAGCGGGTCGTCTGGCAGCCGCAGCCTTTTACTCTGCCACAGACGCTGGATGCGGTTGAGCGGGCGATCGACATCCAGCTCCAGCCGCAGATTACAGCTTTCTATACCACGCAGTTTGCCGGCGATATGCAGGCCAGTTTTGGTGAGAATCAGCTGACACTCTTACAGGTCTGGAGTGAGGATGATTTCCTGCGGTTACAGGAGAATCTGATCGGGCATCTGGTGATGCAGCGACGCCTTAAACAGTCGCCTACGCTGTTTATCGCCACCACCGAGTCAGAACAGGAGATCATCTCGCTTTCTAATCTCAGCGGCGAAGTTATTCTGGAGCAGCCCGGCGGTAAACAGCGTGTGAAATTAGCGGAAACGCTTGAGATATTTCTTAAGTCATTACAACCGGTTATCATCTGAGTTGCAGTGATTTGCCTCTGACCTTGTGAGACATCTCTTACATGTGATGTGAGAGATCGCTATATAACAGGTGAGACTTCCGGAAGGCTGAGATGTAAAAATATTGTGAATCATCAACTTAATGGCGTTTATCTGAATTTACGCCGCACATTTCGTAAAGTTCTGCTGTGAGTACCTTGTGCGCGTAACGAGTTCTGTCAAAATGTTTCGCACTGCAGGAGGCTCAGGAAAAAGATATCGTCAGGATGATGATAAGCCATGAGGCAGGAACGTAACGGAGCTTACGGCACAAGGAAGGTTTCAGGATGAAACAGGATCGCTCAGGATTGAGCAAGGGACACCTCCAGGATGGAGAATGAGAACCCCCTCAGAAGAGGTGGTGGGCCAGGATGCTAAGGATACATCAGGACGATGCGCGACAGGAGTTCGCACTGGACAAGTTGTCATGGAAGAGCAGGGAGCATTAACGTGGCGGGATGGCTGCAAACGAACCGGGAGCACTGTTTATACAGTGCTCCCTTTTTTTGTGCCTGTGCCAACAAGTGATATGCTTGCCGCCCATTTTTGACTGCTCGCGGAGGTGGCGCATGGCGCATGAACAATTGATTACGCAACGGCTGGAACAACTGGAAGCAGTGATGCGTGAGCATCATCTCTGGCAGAGTACCCCGCCGGCCGAGGGCGCGCTCGAGAGCCGCGAACCCTTTTGCCTGGATACGCTGGAGCCGCTGCAGTGGCTCCAGTGGGTGTTAGTCCCGCGGATGCATGCCCTGATTGCGGCCCGACATCCGTTACCACAAAATTTTGCCGTGGCCCCCTATTATGAGGTGGCTCTGGTGCCTGACCAGCCGGGTATTGCGCCGCTGTTGCTGACCCTGCGTCAACTTGATGCGTTAATCACGGATGCTGCCCACTGATGCTGGAGATACTCTATCAGGATGAGTGGCTGGTTGCCGTCAACAAGCCCAGCGGCTGGCTGGTTCATCGCAGCTGGCTGGATCGCCATGAAACGGTGTTTGTGATGCAGACCGTTCGTGATCAGATTGGGCAGCATGTGTTTACGGCGCATCGTCTCGACAAGCCCACGTCAGGGGTACTGCTGATGGGGCTCTCCAGTGAAGTCGGACGTCTGCTTTCCCAGCAGTTTGAACAGCACCAGATGCAGAAAACCTACCACGCTGTGGTTCGCGGCTGGCTGGAGAGCAGCGGGACGCTCGATTATCCGCTGGTGGAAGAGCTTGATAAGATTGCCGATAAACACGCCACGGAAGCGCGCACCGCACAGCCCGCGGTCACCGATTATCAGTCACTGGCAACGGTCGAGATGCCGGTCGGCATTGGCCGTTATCCCACTTCGCGTTATAGCCTGGTTGAACTGGCTCCTAAAACCGGTCGCAAGCATCAGCTGCGTCGTCATATGTCACACCTGCGTCATCCGATTATTGGCGATTCGGCGCACGGCGATCTGCGTCAGAACCGGGGTGCTGCCGAACATTTTGGCGCTAACCGCCTGATGCTGCACGCCAGCAGCCTGGCATTAACTCATCCGGTAACCGGTGAACCGTTGCTGCTTCGCGCCGGACTGGATGGCGTCTGGCAGAATCTGATGAACCAGTTTGGCTGGCAGGATCGCATTCCTGAGGTGCCGCGGGTTGAGTTTGACGCAGCGCCAGGACAGGATAACGTTTCAGAATAAGGGAGAAAGCAGATGGCAAAGATTGGCATTTTTGTAGGTACGGTATATGGCAATGCGCTACTGGTCGCGGAAGAAGCAGAGCCCATTCTGCAGCAGCAGGGGCACAGCGTAACGGTGTTTGACGATCCGACGCTGGCTGACTGGCAAAACTATGCCAGCGACGTGGCGTTAATTGTCACTTCTACTACCGGGCATGGCGATTTTCCCGACACGATTTCAGGTCTGTTCCATGCGATTAAAGATCAGCTCGGTCATCAGCCCGCGCTGCGCTATGGCGTGATTGCGCTGGGTGACAGCAGCTATGACCATTTCTGTGGCGCGGGTAAAACCTTTGACGCGCTGCTGCAGGAGCAGGGCGCTCAGCGGGTTGGTGAGGTGTTACTGGTTGATGCCACTGAAAATCCGGAACCGGAGGCGGTAACCTCGCCGTGGGTTGAAGCCTGGGGCGCGCAGCTCTGATTGCAAGGCCAGGCTTATCTCTGCCTTACAGAGATAAGCCTGTAGTGTGCGCACGGCGATATCCGTTGAGTGCACTGTCAGGTGACAGGCGCCGGGTTAAACACCGCCAGCTGATTACGAATGCCCCAGCGATCGGACCAGGTCTGCTTCCTGCCACTGGCGATATCCAGAATCAATTCAAACAGTCGCCAGCCCACCTGCTCAATACTCTCTTCACCGGTAGCAATCGTCCCGGCATTGATGTCCATCAGATCGTGCCAGCGCTCTGCCAGCGCATTACGCGTCGCCATCTTGATCACCGGAATCGCGGCCAGACCGTAAGGCGTACCGCGACCAGTAGTAAACACCTGCAGGGTGATACCGGATGCCAGCTGCTGTGTACCGCAGACAAAATCGCTGGCGGGCGTGGCCGCGTAGATCAATCCGCGTCGCGTGGGCCGCTGGCCGGGCGAGAGCACTTCAACAATGGCGCTGCGTCCCGATTTTGCGATCGAGCCAAGCGCTTTTTCCACCACGTTCGCCAGCCCGCCTTTCTTATTGCCCGGCGACGGGTTAGCGCTGCGATCGGTCTGGCCCTGGTCGAGGTAATTATCATACCAGGCCATCTCCTCCAGTAAGCGCTTACCGACTTCCTGATTAATCACCCGCGGCGTCAGCAGGTGAATCGCATCACGCACTTCCGTGACTTCCGAGAACATCACGGTGGCACCGCAACGCACCAGCAGATCAGAGGCGAAGCCCACTGCCGGATTTGCCGTCACGCCCGAAAACGCATCGCTGCCACCACACTGCATGCCGACAATCAGTTCTGCTGCGGAGCAGGTTTCGCGCTGGCGCTGATTCAGCCGCTGGAGATGACGCTCCGCCACCTGCAGAATCTCATTGACCATCGCGCCAAAGCCCACCAGCTTTTCATCCTGCAGACGCACGATGTCATGATCGTCCAGCGAAATCGCCTGCACGTCGGGGGTGCCAGTCAACAGACGCTCTGGCTGTAACTTTTCACAGCCGAGGCTGACGATCATCACTTCGCCGCCGAAATTCGCATTCAGCGCCAGGTTATGAATGGTGCGAATCGGCACGACCGCCGCCGGTGCGTTGATCGCCACACCACAGCCATAAAGGTGGTTCAGGGCAACCACACCATCCACGTTCGGATAGCGCGGCAGTAAATCCCGTTCAATGATCTGTACGACATGATCCACCACACCGGCCACGCAGTGGACGCTGGTGGTGATGCCGAGCAGGTTACGCGTGCCTACGCTGCCATCCGCATTGCGGTAACCTTCAAAGGTATAGCCCTCCAGCGGCGGCAAATCAGGCGGAACCTGAGTGGCTAACGGCAGACTCTCCAGCGGAGGGGCTTCCGGCAGCGCAACCAGTGACTCGTCAATCCAGCTGCCCTGGGCAATATCCCGCAATGCATAGCCAATGACTTCGCCATAACGCACGATCTCTGCACCCTGATTAATCGCGCTCAGCGCCACTTTGTGGCCCTGCGGCACATGCTCTGTGAGGGTCAGGCCATCCGCAAACTGCGTACCGGCTGGCAGACCGAGGCTGTTAACCACAATCGCCACATTGTCGTGCTCATGGACTTTGATATAGAGCGGTTGTTCATCTGTTTTTGGGTTCATCGCTCACCTTCCCGTCTGTCGTACCGTACTTGTGCGGCACGCTGTAATGATCTGACCTGTCACGCCCTTGTTTGCCAGCTTCAGTATAGGGAGGCGGGGCGGGTCGCGCATTGTGCAAATGACCACCATTAAGGCAATTCGTCTCGCTGTTTTGGGTCGATTATCCAAAAGCAAGTGAAGACCCTCACAAACAGCGTGGGAAAGCGTTATCCGGGGCGGATTTTGCACGGGTATTTGCCACTTTCGTGAGCTATACCGCAGGCTTTTGTGCATCCGCAAGACAATCACTTCAATAAGGCGATTATTCCAGGGCGATGCGCCAATGTGATCGCCACAGGCTGTTCTTATACTGAGTTCCGTTAGCCAAAGTCAGGTTATCTGTCACGACGTATTATTCATCCGAAAGAGGTTGCCTGGAGTTATTACCGGCCGCGGCTGCCAGACGCCGGATGGATAAATAAAGTTTGCCAAAACAAAAAGATCGCCGTGTTTAACCCAACTTCTCTCTGATACCCAACGCGATGTGTATGCAGTCAGAGCGAATGTAGCTCACGCTATATTTCAGGAGTGCATCATGAATAGTTTCAGCCAGACCGCGGAAACGGTGCAGAAACGCACCAATGCCCGTTACTGGATTGTGGTGATGTTATTTATCGTCACCTCATTCAACTACGGTGACCGCGCAACGATTTCGATTGCCGGTTCGGCGATGTCAAAAGATATTGGCCTCGATTCGGTCGGACTCGGCTATATCTTCTCTGCCTTCTCATGGGCGTATGTTATTGGTCAGATTCCGGGCGGCTGGCTGCTTGACCGCTTCGGCTCAAAACGCGTCTATTTCTGGAGCATCTTTACCTGGTCGCTCTTTACCTTTTTGCAAGGGTTCGTCGATCTGTTCAGCGGCTTCGGCATCATCATGTCGCTGTTTATTCTGCGCTTCCTGGTGGGACTGGCCGAAGCGCCCTCTTTCCCTGGCAACAGCCGCATCGTCGCGGCCTGGTTTCCGGCGCAGGAGCGCGGCACGGCCGTGGCGATCTTCAACTCGGCCCAATACTTCGCCACCGTTATCTTCGCGCCCATCATGGGCTGGCTGGTCTCTTCCGTGGGCTGGGCGCACGTGTTCTGGTTTATGGGCGGCCTGGGCATCATCCTCAGTTTCATCTGGCTGAAAGTGATCCACGATCCCACCGATCACCCTGGCGTGAATAAAGCCGAACTGGAGTACATGGAGCAGGGCGGTGCGCTGATCAACATGGATGTCAAAAAGGATAGCCGCAAAGTGAGCTGGAGCGAGAAGTGGTTCCAGATCAAACAGCTGCTGACGTCACGCATGATGCTGGGTATCTACCTCGGTCAGTACTGCGTTAACGCCTTAACCTACTTTTTTATCACCTGGTTCCCGGTCTATCTGGTACAGGCGCGCGGCATGTCGATTCTCAAAGCGGGCTTTATTGCCTCGATTCCGGCGGTGTGCGGCTTCCTCGGCGGCGTACTGGGCGGGGTGATCTCCGACTGGCTGATGCGTAAAACCGGCTCGCTGAATATCGCGCGTAAAACGCCGATCGTGCTCGGCATGCTGCTCTCTATTTCGATGGTGATGTGTAACTACACCGATACCGAATGGGTGGTGGTGTTCTTCATGGCACTGGCGTTCTTTGGTAAAGGCATCGGTGCGCTGGGCTGGGCGGTGATGGCAGATACCGCACCGAAAGAGATCAGTGGCCTGAGCGGCGGTCTGTTCAACATGTTCGGTAACTTCTCTGGCATCGTGACGCCTATCGCCATCGGTTACATCATCGCCACCAGCGGCTCCTTTGAAGGCGCGCTGATCTATGTCGGTATTCACGCCTTTGTCGCCGCATTCAGCTTCCTGGTGATCGCGGGCGATATCAAACGTGTCGAACTGAAAACCTGGCCCGGTAAGGATGCATTATGAATACGCAAAGTTCGCCGGTGATTACTGAGATGCAGGTTATCCCGGTCGCCGGTTATGACAGCATGCTGCTCAATATTGGCGGTGCGCACAACGCCTGTTTTACCCGTAATATTGTGGTTCTCACCGACAGCGCCGGTCACACCGGCGTCGGTGAAGCCCCCGGCGGCGACACCATCTATCAGACGCTGGTTGAGGCGATTCCGCAGGTGAAAGGCCAGCAGATTGCGCGAATGAACCGTCTGGTGCAGCAGGTGCACAAAGGCAATCAGTCGGCTGACTTCACCACCTTTGGCAACGGTGCCTGGACTTTTGAGTTGCGGGTCAACGCGGTAGCCGCGCTGGAAGCAGCGCTGCTCGATCTGCTGGGACAGTGTCTGGGCGTACCGGTGGCTGAACTGCTGGGGCCAGGTAAACAGCGTGATGAAGTGACGGTGCTGGGCTATCTGTTCTATCTCGGTGACCGCCGCAAGACCGATCTGCCCTATCTGAGTGGTGAGCAGGCCAGCCACGACTGGTATCACCTGCGTCATCAGGAAGCGCTGACCAGCGATGCCGTGGTGCGGCTGGCTGAGGCGGCTGCGGATAAATATGGCTTCAAAGATTTTAAGCTCAAAGGCGGCGTGTTGCCGGGCGAGCAGGAGATTGCCACCGCGGCGGCGCTGAAGCAGCGCTTTCCCGACGCCCGCATTACGGTCGACCCGAACGGCGCCTGGCTGCTGGACGAGGCGATAGCGCTGTGTAAAGGGATGCAGGATGTGCTGAGCTACGCCGAAGATCCGTGCGGCGCGGAGCAGGGCTATTCGGGACGTGAAGTGATGGCCGAGTTCCGGCGCGCAACCGGCTTACCGGTGGCCACCAATATGATCGCCACCAACTGGCGCGAGATGAATCACGCGGTGATGCTTAATGCGGTCGATATTCCACTGGCGGATCCTCACTTCTGGACGCTGAGCGGCGCCGTGCGGGTCGCGCAGCTCTGCGATGAGTGGGGCCTCACCTGGGGCTGCCACTCCAATAACCACTTCGATATTTCGCTGGCGATGTTCACCCATGTGGGTGCGGCGGCGCCAGGTAATCCTACCGCGATTGATACCCACTGGATCTGGCAGGAGGGCGATCAGCGCCTGACGAAAAATCCGCTGCAAATCCGCAACGGGAAAATTGCCGTACCGGATGCGCCGGGTCTGGGCATTGAGCTCGACTGGGAGCAGGTAAACAAAGCCAATCAGCTTTATCAGTCACTGCCCGCCGGTGCGCGTAACGACGCTACGGCGATGCAATATCTGGTCCCCGGCTGGACATTTGATCGCAAACGCCCGGCATTTGGCCGTGCAACAGCATAAGGAGCAGGAGATGAGTTCAACACCGAAAGTCACCGCCATGCAGGTTATTCCGGTCGCAGGCTACGACAGCATGCTGCTGAACCTCAGCGGCGCTCACTCGCCATTCTTTACCCGCAACATTGTGATTATCAAAGATAACGCCGGACACACCGGCGTCGGCGAAATCCCGGGCGGCGAAAAAATCCGCCAGACGCTGGAAGATGCAGCGTCGCTGGTGATTGGCAAAACCGTGGGCGAATACAAAAACATTCTCAGCCTGGTGCGCAGCACCTTCGCCGACCGCGATGCCAGCGGGCGCGGCACCCAGACCTTCGATCTGCGCACCACTATTCATGTGGTGACCGGCATTGAAGCGGCGCTGCTCGACCTGCTGGGTCAGCATCTGGAGGTTAATGTGGCCTCGCTGCTGGGCGACGGACAGCAGCGCGACCGCGTTGAGATGCTCGGTTATCTCTTCTACATCGGCGACCGCCGCAAAACGTCCCTCTCTTACCAGAGCCAGGAGAGCGATCCCTGCGACTGGTATCGCCTGCGCCACGAAGAAGCGCTAACCCCGGAGACGGTGGTGCGACTGGCGGAAGCGGCGTATGAGAAATATGGCTTCAACGATTTCAAACTCAAAGGCGGCGTACTGCGCGGCGGCGAAGAGGCCGAAGCGGTCACAGCGCTGGCTAAGCGTTTTCCTGAAGCCCGTATCACCCTTGATCCCAACGGGGCCTGGTCGCTCAACGAGGCGATCATGCTCGGCAAACAGCTCAAAGATGTGCTCGCCTACGCAGAAGATCCCTGTGGCGCGGAGCAGGGTTACTCCGGCCGTGAAGTGATGGCGGAGTTCCGCCGCGCCACCGGCATGCCAACCGCCACCAATATGATCGCCACCGACTGGCGTCAGATGGGCCATACCCTGTCGCTGCAGTCGGTGGACATTCCGCTGGCGGATCCGCACTTCTGGACCATGCAGGGTTCGGTGCGGGTAGCACAGATGTGTCACGACTTCGGCCTGACATGGGGCTCGCACTCCAATAACCACTTCGATATTTCTCTGGCGATGTTCACCCACGTCGCCGCTGCCGCGCCGGGCGCGATCACCGCCATTGATACCCACTGGATCTGGCAGGAGGGCAATCAGCGCCTGACCAAAGAGCCATTCCAGATCAAAGGCGGCATGGTGCAGGTACCGCAGAAGCCCGGTCTCGGCGTCGAGCTGGATATGGATCAGGTGATGCAGGCCAACGCGCTCTATCAGAAGCAGGGGCTGGGCGCGCGTGACGATGCCGAAGCGATGCAATTTTTAGTGCCGGGATGGACCTACGACAACAAACGTCCCTGCCTGGTACGTTAACCTTTTCGGCTCCCCACGGGGAGCCATCGTCACAGGAGTTTAACCATGAGTAATGCAGCCTGGCCAAATGGATTTCGTCGTCGTTTATTAGCGGGTGAAACCCTGATCGGCAGCTGGTGTGCGCTTGCCAGCCCGATCTCTACCGAGATTTTAGGGCTGGCCGGTTTTGACTGGCTGGTCCTGGATGGCGAACACGCGCCCAACGATATCACCACGTTTGTGCCGCAGATGATGGCGCTTAAAGGCAGCCACAGTGCGCCCGTGGTGCGTCCGCCCTGCAACGAGCCGGTGATTATTAAGCGTCTGCTGGATATCGGGTTTAACAACTTCCTGGTGCCATTTGTCGAGACCGAAGAGGAAGCAGTGCGTGCCGTCGCCTCAACCCGCTATCCGCCAGCCGGCATTCGCGGTGTCTCGGTTTCGCATCGCAGCAACATGTACGGCACCCTGCCGGATTACAACAGCACCATCAATGACAACGTCACGGTGCTGGTGCAGATCGAAACCCAGCAGGCGGTCGATAACATTGACGCCATCGCGGCGGTGGACGGTGTCGACGGTATTTTTGTCGGGCCGGGCGATCTCTCTGCTGCGCTGGGCTATCTCGGTCAGCCTGCGCATCCTGAAGTGCTGAAAGTGATTAAACACATTTTTGAACGCGCCAAAGCCGCCGGTAAGCCGAGCGGCATTCTGGCACCGGTGGAAGCGGACGCGCGTCGTTATCTGGAGTGGGGTGCCACTTTTGTCGCCGTCGGCAGCGATGTCGGTATGTTCCGCAACGCCTCTCAGGCGTTATGCGACAAATTTAAGCGCTAATCAATCAAGGGGAAACGCAATGAAAATTGGATTTATCGGCTTGGGTATTATGGGCAAACCAATGAGTAAAAATCTGGTGAAAGCCGGTTATTCGCTGGTGGTGCGCGATCATAACGCTGACAACGAAGCGGAACTGACTGAACTGGGCGCGACCGTGGCGAAATCGCCAAAAGAGGTGGCTGAGCAGTGCGATGTGGTGATTACCATGGTGCCCAACTCGCCGCAGGTCATCGAAGTCTGCCTGGGTAAAAATGGCATTATCGAAGGGGCGAAGCCAGGCCTGGTGGTCATCGACATGAGCTCAATTGCGCCGCTGGCGAGCCGTGAAGTCCACGATGCGCTGGCAGAAAAAGGGATCAAAATGCTGGATGCGCCGGTCAGTGGCGGTGAACCCAAAGCGATTGAAGGCACGCTCTCTGTGATGGTCGGCGGTGATAAAGCGGTGTTCGATACCTGCTACGACATCATGAAATCGATGGCGGGATCGGTGGTGCATACCGGCGACATCGGTGCGGGTAACGTGACTAAGCTGGCCAACCAGGTGATTGTGGCACTGAATATTGCGGCGATGTCCGAGGCGTTATCATTGGCGACCAAAGCGGGTGTGAATCCGGATCTGGTTTATCAGGCGATTCGTGGCGGCCTGGCCGGCAGCACGGTACTGGATGCCAAAGCGCCCATGGTGATGGATCGCAACTTCAAACCCGGCTTCCGCATTGACCTGCATATCAAAGATCTGGCGAACGCGCTGGATACCTCGCACAGCATCGGCGCGCATCTGCCGCTGACGGCGGCTGTGATGGAGATGATGCAGGCGCTGCGTAACGACGGGCAGGGTAGCGCCGACCACAGCGCGCTGGCCTGCTATTATGAGAAGTTAGCGAAGGTTGAAATCGCCCGCTAAAACCCGGTGTCGGTCTCTGCGGAAACCGGACTGGTTCAGAGCCGTTTCAATTACTCAACTGCGCTCGGATTGCCTATGAAAATCGTAATCGCACCGGATTCATATAAAGAGAGTTTATCCGCCCTGGATGTGGCATCGGCGATTGAAGCGGGTTTCCGTGACATCTTTCCCGATGCGCATTACGTGAAAATACCGGTCGCCGACGGCGGTGAAGGAACGGTAGAAGCGATGGTGGCGGCGACGAAGGGAAAAATCGTCAGGCTGAAGGTGACGGGGCCGCTGGGAACAGAGGTTGACGCCTTCTATGGCCTGTCCGGCGATGAGTCCACCGCCTATATCGAAATGGCAGCGGCCAGTGGACTGGAGCGGGTGCCTGCATCGCAGCGTGACCCGCTGATAACGACCTCATTTGGCACCGGCGAGTTGATCAGACATGCGCTGGATAAGGGGGTCGGCCACATCATCATTGGTATCGGCGGCAGCGCCACCAATGATGGCGGAGCCGGCATGATGCAGGCGCTGGGCGCCCGGCTGCTGGACGACCAGGGCTGCGAGATCGGTCACGGTGGCGGTGCACTCGCCGATCTTGCCAGCATCGATATTGACGCGCTGGACGCCCGCATTCATCAGTGCCGCATTGAAGTGGCCTGTGACGTCACGAATCCGCTGACGGGCAAAGAGGGTGCATCGGCCATTTTCGGCCCGCAGAAAGGGGCGACACCGGCGCTGGTGCAGCAGCTCGATCAGGCGCTGGCCCATTACGCCGCGATTATTCACCGCGATCTCGATATTGATGTGCTGCATATTCCGGGCGGCGGCGCAGCGGGCGGTATGGGGGCGGCGCTGCACGCCTTCTGTCAGGCAGAGCTGCGGCGCGGCATTGAGATTGTTACTGAAGCGCTGGGGCTGGCGGAAGAGGTAAAAGATGCTGACCTGGTAATTACCGGTGAAGGGCGTATCGACAGCCAGAGTATTAATGGCAAGGTGCCGATCGGCGTCGCCAGCGTGGCAAAGCGCTTTAATAAGCCGGTGATTGGCATCGCCGGAAGCCTGACGGCCGATGTCGGCGTGGTGCATCAGCACGGGATCGATGCGGTATTCAGCGTGCTCTACAGCATCTGTACGCTGGATGAGGCACTCGCCAGCGCCGGAAAGAATGTTGAGATGACGGCACGTAATGTGGCAGCCACGTTAAAGCTGGCCGGGTTTAACTAACCACCAGCATTACCCGGCCACTCCACATCGGCCGGGTTTAACTCACCGCCAGCCTTATCCAATCCCTAACAGCTGGCGGGCTTCTCGGGCGACGTTCTCCATCTCATCCTGCAGCTCCAGCAGCTCCGGCTCCAGCGCAGCGATATCGCTGGCCTCCAGCAGCTCTCTTTCCAGCTGATGGCAGAGTTGCTTCATGCGCGGCACGCCGCTGTAGCTGGCACTGCCGTGCAGCTTGTGAATAATCTCACGCAGGGCGTTGACCTCATTGGTCGACATAAACTGCGCCATCTTCGCATGCACTTCCGGTAAAAATTCCAGCAGCATCCGCAGCAGATCGCGCGCCAGATCGGCTTTGTTCGCCGCCTGTCGCAGCGCCAGTTGCCAGTCCAGCGTGGGTAATATTGGCAGCAGTTCCGGCACGGTGACCACCGGTGGTGGCGTATAGCGCGCCAGCAACTGTCTTAACTTGCTCTCATCAATCGGTTTGGCAAGATAGTCATTCATGCCCGCCTTGATCAATTGCTCACGCTCGCCATCAATTGCATGGGCGGTGACCGCCACAATCGGTGTACTGGCATGATGCGGCATGCTGCGGATAATTTCGCTGGCGCGAATGCCATCGATGTCCGGCATCTGAATATCCATCAGAATCACATCCAGCGACTGCTGACGTGCTTCGCGGATGGCGTGTTCGGCGCTGCTGCACAGCAGGATGTTCTGCACCTGCTCCTCCAGCAGCGCGCCAATCAGCTTGAGGTTGGCGGGATTATCATCCACCGCCATCACCGTCAGCGGCAGCCGGGGTGAAAGCGGCAGTTCACTGATCTGACGGGTATGCAGATCCAGTAACATCGGCAGGAGTCGCGTCAGGGAGATCGGTTTAGCGATGCAACCGTCGATGCCGCGTACCTTCAGCTCATCCGCCAGCAACATCATCGGGCTGGGGAGCGCCATCAGCACGTTGTCGGCCCGATCCAGCAGCGCATTAATCATGCGTTCATTGAGCAGCTCGGGCTGGCTGATGTCGACCGGCATCGCCATCAGCAGCAGCGGATAGTGAGACGCTTTTAATCCCTCCAGCGTTTCGCTGTAATCGATCTGCAATGGTGTGGCGCTCAACATCTCCAGTGCTGCGCTGGCAACGTTAGCATCCGCTTCAACATAGGCAATGCGCGCATGTGACAGCGCATCCAGCACGCGTGGCATGCCGGGCGCATTGGGATTGAGATCCAGCTGCACGCGAATCACAAAGGTGGAGCCCTTGTCCGGCTGGCTGCTGAAGGTGATTTCGCCGCCCATCTCCCGCACCAGTTTCTGGGTGATCACCAGCCCCAGCCCGGTGCCGCCATGACGGCGCGAAATGCTGGCGTCAGCCTGACGGAACGCCTGGAACAGCTGTGTCTGTTGCTGCTCAGAGATGCCGATACCGCTATCTTCAACCTGAATCTCCAGCTCGACGCGCGACTGCGTAATCACCCGCTGTCCGACGCGCAGGCCGATATATCCTTTCTCGGTAAACTTGATGGCGTTACCGATCAGGTTAATCAGAATCTGTTGCAGGCGCAGCGCATCGCCAATCACGTTGTCCGGCACGCTGCTGTCACACACCACCGTCAGCTCCAGCCCTTTGTCATGCGCCGACGGGGCCAGCAGCACCAGCGTTTCATCCAGTGTGGCACGCAGCGGGAAGGGGATCGCCTCCAGCATCAGTTTGCCCGCTTCCAGCTTCGAGAAATCGAGCACGTCATTGATAATACTGAGCAGGTTATTGGCTGAACGTTCAATGGTCTGCATATAGTCGCGCTGGGTGGTGCGCAGCTGGGTTTTCAGCATCTGCCGGGTAAAGCCCAGCACGCCATTTAGCGGCGTCCGCAGCTCATGCGACATATTGGCCAGAAACTCAGATTTGATGCGCGCCGCTTCCTGGGCGCGTTTCTTCGCCAGATCCAGCTCAACGTTCTGAATCTCCAGCTGTTCCAGCGTCTCTCGCAGATCGTAGGTCGCCTGATCGATATTGTGCTGCATCTCTTCGTGATAGGCGGTCAGCGACATCGCCATCGCATTAATCCCGTTTTTCAGAATGCTGAGTTCACCCAGCATGTATCCCTCAACGCGGCTGTCGAGCTGGCCGCGACGGATGCGGTCAACGGTGGTGACCATATTGCGGATAGGGCCGGTGACATCGCGCATCAGACGATAGGCAAATAGCATGGCCAGGCAGAGACAGAAGAGCAGCATCAGCGTGGCGACAAACACCTCTTTGTACTGCTGCAGGCGCACCGACTGCAGATCCAGCTCTATCGCCACGTAGCCCAGCGGATTGCCCGACGGCTTGGCATCTTCGTCCGGCAATTCATCCACATCGTAACGCTCGGTGGTGATCGGTGTGCGCAGAATCAATACGTTACCGTGACGTTCCATTGAGACATCGTCGGGCAGGGCGCGGATATCATCCTGTTGCAGCAGGCTGAGGTTCTGCTTGTGATTGGAGGTGACGTAGAGCTGGTTGTGATTATCAAACACCGAGATCGCCCGGACGATGCCCGAATGGCGGCGGTGCAGCAGGCTGACCAGTTCACGCATGGCGTCACGATTGTGCCAGGTCATGCTGTATTCGCTGGAGATCGCCAGCGGTTCAATGATATTGGCTCCGGCATCGATAACCTGGCGCTGCAGTTCATTGTAGCGGTGCACCACAAAAAATGAGCTGAGCAGCAGGCCAACCATCAGCGTGGGTGCCAGAATTAAAATCATCATTCGCGCCCGCAGGCTGTATTTGGTCATAATAGTCGCCTGGCTACTCCGGCATTAACGCCCCTGTGCATGCTGTCGACAAAAACAATGCAGGTCGTTTTCGATAAAGAGAATTAATAACACTATGGCGCAATTTTACGTTGCAAAACAGCGCGTGACGACGCAACAACGGATCACCGTCACCATTGAGGCGCTTGATCCGTTCGGACAAGGGGTGGCGCGTCACAAGGGCAAAACCCTTTTTGTCGCCGGTGCCCTGCCTGGGGAACAGGCGGAGGTCATGCTGACAGAGGATAAACGTCAATTTGCCCGGGCGAAAGTGACACGACTGATTAGCCGCAGTCCGGCGCGCGTCACGCCGCGCTGCCCACATTATGAACGCTGCGGCGGCTGCCAGCAGCAGCATGCCGATGTGGCGCTGCAACAGCAGAGCAAAGCCCAGGCGCTGAGCCGGATGCTGCGCCAGGCCGCCGCACAAGATGTGGCGGTAGATGAGGTGATTGCCGGTCAGCCCTGGGGCTATCGTCGTCGCGCCCGTCTGGGGCTGCAATGGCAAAATAAGGCGCAGCGGTTGCAGATGGGCTTCCGTCAGGAAGCCAGCAACGATCTGGTCGATATTCAGCAATGCCCCATTTTAGTGCCCGAACTTGAGGCTTTACTGGTTCCACTGCATCAGTGTCTCAGTGACTTACGCGCCGTCAGGCGTCTCGGGCATGTGGAGCTGGTGCTGGCAGACAACGGGCCGCTGATGATTCTGCGCCATCTTGATGCGCTGCATGCGGATGACCGTGAAAAACTGGAACAGTTTTCGCATAAGCATCAGCTGATGCTGTTCCTGGATGCGGGCGAGGAAGAGTTGAGTGCGTTAAATGAGTCGACGCCGTTTTATCAATCTCACCAGCTTAAGCTAACCTTCAGCCCACAGGATTTTATTCAGGTTAACGACAGTGTTAATCAGCAGATGGTCGCGAAGGCAATTGCCTGGCTCGATCTGCAGCCGGAAGACCGGGTGCTGGATCTGTTTTGCGGCATGGGAAACTTCACACTTCCTATAGGAATCTTCGTACATAATGTGGTTGGTGTGGAGGGGATTGCAGCATTAGTGCGGCAGGCAGCGTATAATGCTGATTTGAATAATCTTAAAAATGTCAGTTTCTTTCAGCATAATCTGGAAGAAGAAGTGTCGCGCCAGCCGTGGGCGGCACAGGGATTTAACAAGGTATTACTCGATCCGGCACGCGCCGGGGCTGCGGGCGTAATGGCGCATGTGGTTAAACTTGCACCAGATCGCGTGGTCTATGTTTCGTGTAATCCCACCACACTCGCCCGCGACAGCCAGACATTGCTGTCGGCAGGCTACCAATTGGAAAGGGTCGCGATGCTGGATATGTTCCCACATACCCGTCATCTCGAATCCATGGTGCTGTTCAGAAAAACATAAGCGATGTATGTCGTTGTGCAGGAGAGGTTATGGTTGCGGTCAGAAGTGCGCATTTAAATACTGAGGGGGATTTCGCCCTCGACCAGTGGATCGCCAGTCTCGGTATTGCCAACCCGCAATCATGTCAACGTGTGGCCGAGACTTGGCGCTACTGCGAAGCGCAGACGCAGGGCCATCCTGATCAGTCGCTGCTGCTGTGGCGCGGTATTGAGATGGTTGAAATCCTCTCAATGCTCAGCATGGATATCGAAAGCCTGTGTGCGGCGCTGATTTTCCCGCTGGCTAACGATGAAGTGGTGAGTGAAGAGGAGCTGGAAACCGCCGTCGGCAAAGGCATTGTTTCGCTGGTACACGGCGTGCGCGATATGGACGCCATCCGCCAGCTGAAAGCGATCCACAACGACTCCATGGCCTCTGAACAGGTGGATAACGTTCGCCGCATGCTGCTGGCGATGGTGGAAGATTTCCGCTGCGTAGTGCTGAAGCTGGCTGAACGCATCATGAACCTGCGCGAAATGAAAGATGCGCCGGAAGATGAGCGGGTACTGGCCGCCAAAGAGAGCACCAATATCTATGCGCCACTGGCCAACCGTCTCGGTATTGGTCAGCTCAAATGGGAGCTGGAAGATTACTGCTTCCGCTACCTGCATCCCGACGAATATAAGCGCATCGCCAAATTACTGCATGAGCGGCGTATTGACCGTGAGCAGTACATCGAAAACTTCGTCAGCAATCTGCGCAAAGAGATGGTCAAAGAGGGCGTGCGCGCTGAAGTCTATGGCCGTCCGAAACATATCTACAGCATCTGGCGCAAGATGCAGAAAAAATCGCTGGCCTTTGATGAGCTGTTTGACGTGCGGGCGGTGCGCATCGTCGCCGATCGCCTGCAGGATTGCTACGGTGCGCTGGGTACGGTGCACACGCTCTATCGCCATCTGCCCAGCGAGTTTGATGACTACGTCGCTAACCCCAAACCCAACGGCTACCAGTCGATTCATACGGTGGTGTTAGGGCCGCAGGGCAAAACGGTGGAGATCCAGATCCGTACCCGCCAGATGCATGAAGATGCTGAGCTGGGCGTGGCGGCGCACTGGAAATATAAAGAGGGGCCAACTTCCAGCAGCGCGCGTGGCGCGGCCGGTCATGAAGAGCGGATCGCCTGGCTGCGTAAGCTCATCAGCTGGCAGGAAGAGATGGCGGACTCCGGCGAACTGCTGGAAGAGGTCCGCAGCCAGGTGTTCGATGACCGGGTCTACGTCTTTACCCCGAAAGGCGACGTGGTGGATCTGCCCGCTGGATCGACGCCGCTCGACTTTGCCTATCATATTCACAGCGACATCGGTCACCGCTGCATCGGCGCGAAAATCGGTGGCCGTATCGTGCCGTTCACCTACCAGCTGCAGATGGGCGATCAGGTTGAGGTGATCACCCAGAAGCAGCCGAACCCGAGCCGCGACTGGCTCAATCCGAATCTGGGCTACATCACCACCAACCGTGGACGCTCGAAGATCCACAACTGGTTCCGCAAGCAGGATCGCGACAAGAATATTATCGCCGGACGGCAGATTCTGGATAACGAACTGAATCAGCTGGATATCAGCCTGCGTGAAGCCGAAAAACTGCTGCTGCCGCGCTATAACGTGACCTCGCTTGAAGAGCTGCTGGCGGCGATTGGCGGCGGCGATATTCGTCTTAACCAGATGGTTAACTTCCTGCAGGCGAAGCTCAATAAGCCGAGCGCCGAAGAGGAAGATCGCGAAGCGCTGCGTCAGCTGACCCAGAAATCGTACACTCCCTCTTCACGCAAAGAGAGCGGACGCGTCGTCGTGGAAGGCGTGGGCAACCTGATGCACCACATTGCCCGCTGCTGCCAGCCGATTCCGGGGGATGATATTGTCGGCTTCATCACCCAGGGGCGCGGCATCTCTATTCACCGCGCCGACTGCGACCAGCTGGCTGAACTCATTTCGCATGCGCCGGAACGTATCGTCGATGCGGTGTGGGGCGAAAGTTACTCCAGCGGCTATTCGCTGGTGGTGCGCGTGACCGCCAACGATCGCAGCGGCTTACTGCGTGACATCACCACCATTCTCGCCAACGAGAAAGTGAATGTCCTGGGCGTCTCAAGCCGCAGCGACACCAAAAAACAGCTGGCGACCATCGACATGGATATCGAGATCTACAACCATCAGGTACTGGGACGTGTCCTGGCGCGTCTGAACCAGGTCTCTGATATCATTGACGCCCGTCGCCTGCACTGATATTCAGGCAGGCACTGAGGCAACCGGCGGCAGGAGGTTGCGCAGGCGTTTTCTGCACCACCAGACACGGCCGGACGCGGTGAATAGCGTCCTGCCGTGTTGTACGCTTTGCCTCTTCGCCCGTTGCCTGTCATCTCACTAATCAAGGATCCTCCTGAATGAACGCTATTGAGCGCCTGCTTGGCATAATGAAAACCCTGCGCGATCCACAACATGGCTGTCCGTGGGATCGTGAACAGACCTTCGCCACCATCGCGCCCTATACGCTGGAAGAGACCTACGAAGTGCTGGACGCTATCCAGCGCGAAGATTTTGACGATCTGCGCGGTGAGCTGGGCGATCTGCTGTTTCAGGTGGTGTTCTATGCGCAGATGGCCAGCGAACAGGATCGCTTTAATTTTGAGGATATCTGCCACGCAATCAGCGACAAGCTGGAGCGCCGTCATCCACACATTTTTGGCGATGCCACAGCAGAAACCAGCAGCGAAGTGCTGAAAAACTGGGAAGCGATAAAAACCGCTGAGCGGGCTGACAAAGCCCAGCATTCGGCGCTGGATGATATCCCTAAGGCACTGCCCGCACTGATGCGCGCCCACAAGATTCAGAAGCGTTGTCACAATGTCGGATTCGACTGGACCACGCTGGGACCGGTGGTGGCTAAGGTGCATGAAGAGATTGATGAAGTGATGCACGAGGCGCAGCAGAGCGTGGTGGATGGTGAGAAGCTGGAAGAGGAGATTGGCGATCTGCTGTTCGCCACGGTTAACCTGTCGCGCCATCTGGGCAGCAAAGCGGAAACTGCGCTGCAAAAGGCCAACGACAAGTTTGAGCGCCGCTTCCGCGAAGTCGAAGCGATCATCGCTGCACAGGGGTTAAGTATGCCGGGTGCCACGCTGGAGCAGATGGAAGCCGCCTGGCAGCAGGTGAAACGGGGCGAGAAGCGCTGATTATTCCAGCGCTGTGCATAAAGTCACCGCTTTCGCTTACTCGATTCAGCCTGGCGACAACTTTGTGACGCACGTCAACATTTCATTGGCGGCTATCGGCTATGTTAGCCGCAGCAATGCGTTGGAGGATGGCGGTGATTCATCAATTGTGGCTGATAGCGGTTTCCAGTATACTGTTTTCCCGTCCTGGTTATTCCACCGTCTTTAAACCTAAACTCTCAGGTTCAGCATGACAACGAATTATATTTTTGTGACCGGCGGGGTCGTTTCCTCTCTGGGTAAAGGCATTGCCGCAGCCTCCCTCGCAGCCATTCTCGAAGCCCGTGGTCTGAACGTGACCATCATGAAGCTGGACCCGTATATCAACGTGGATCCAGGCACCATGAGCCCGACGCAGCACGGTGAAGTTTTCGTCACTGATGACGGCGCTGAAACCGATCTGGATTTGGGTCACTACGAGCGCTTCATCCGTACCAAAATGTCGCGTCGTAACAACTTCACCACTGGCCGTATCTACTCAGAAGTCCTGCGCAAAGAGCGCCGTGGCGACTATCTGGGCGCAACCATTCAGGTTATTCCGCACATCACCAACGCCATCAAAGAACGCATTATTGAAGGCGGTGAAGGTCATGATGTGGTACTGGTCGAAATCGGCGGCACGGTCGGGGATATCGAATCACTGCCGTTCCTGGAAGCGATTCGCCAGATGGCCGTTGATGTGGGCCGCGAACACACCATGTATATGCACCTGACGCTGGTGCCGTATATGGCGGCTGCCGGTGAAGTGAAAACCAAACCGACCCAGCACTCGGTGAAAGAGCTGCTGTCGATTGGTATTCAGCCAGACGTGCTGATTTGCCGTTCTGACCGTGCCGTACCGGCCAACGAACGCGCTAAAATCGCCCTGTTCTGTAACGTCCCTGAAAAAGCGGTTATCTCGCTGAAAGACGTTGATTCCATCTACAAGATTCCAGGCATGCTGAAATCGCAGGGCCTGGATGACTATATCTGCAAGCGCTTCAACCTGAATGCACCGGAAGCCAACCTGGCCGAATGGGAGCAGGTGATCTACGAAGAAGCCAATCCAGGTGGTGAAGTCACCATCGGTATGGTGGGCAAGTATGTGGAATTGCCGGATGCCTACAAGTCGGTCATCGAAGCGCTGAAACATGGCGGCCTGAAAAATCGCGTCACCGTGAACATCAAACTGATCGATTCGCAGGATGTTGAATCACGCGGTGTCGAATTACTGAAAGATCTGGATGCGATTCTGATCCCGGGTGGCTTCGGTTACCGTGGCGTGGAAGGCAAGCTGATGACCGCGCAGTATGCACGTGAAAACAACGTGCCGTACCTGGGCATCTGCCTGGGCATGCAGGTTGCGCTGATGGAGTTCGCCCGCAATGTCGCCGGGATGCCGGGCGCCAACTCCACGGAATTTGTGCCAGACTGTAAATATCCGGTGGTGGCATTAATCACCGAATGGCGTGACGAAGATGGCAACGTCGAAGTCCGCAGCGAGCAGAGCGATCTGGGCGGCACCATGCGTCTGGGCAGCCAGCAGTGTCAGTTAACGCCGGGCAGCCAGGTTCGCCAGCTCTACGGCTCTGACACTATCGTTGAGCGCCATCGCCACCGCTATGAAGTGAACAATATGCTGTTAAAGCAGATTGAAGCAGCCGGTCTGCGCGTAGCAGGTCGCTCTGGTGATGATCAACTGGTTGAGATTATCGAGATCCCGAACCATCCATGGTTTGTGGCCTGCCAGTTCCATCCTGAGTTTACCTCGACCCCACGCGACGGCCATCCGCTGTTTGCCGGCTTTGTTAAAGCCGCACATGAGCATCAGAAGCGTTTAGCGAAGTAAGTTTCACAGGCAGCGCGCGAACTTTTCGCGCGTTGCTTGTCTTAGGATTGACTAACTTGTACTGAGGAAAATCGTAATGTCCAAAATCGTAAAAGTCATCGGTCGCGAAATTATCGACTCACGTGGTAACCCGACTGTTGAAGCTGAAGTGCATCTGGAAGGCGGTTTCGTAGGCCTGGCAGCTGCACCATCAGGTGCCTCTACCGGTTCACGCGAAGCGCTGGAACTGCGTGACGGTGACAAATCACGTTATCTGGGCAAAGGCGTAACCAAAGCCGTTGCTGCAGTAAACGGTCCGATTGCTGAAGCGGTAAAAGGCAAAGACGCGAAAGATCAGGCGAACATCGATAAGATCATGATCGACCTGGACGGTACTGAGAACAAATCTAACTTCGGTGCTAACGCCATTCTGGCTGTTTCACTGGCAGCTGCTAAAGCTGCTGCTGCCTCTAAAGGTCAGCCGCTGTATGAGCACATCGCTGAACTGAACGGCACCCCAGGCAAATACTCTATGCCACTGCCAATGATGAACATCATCAACGGCGGCGAACATGCCGACAACAACGTCGACATCCAGGAATTCATGATCCAGCCGGTTGGTGCTCCGAACCTGAAAGAAGCCATCCGTATGGGTTCTGAAGTGTTCCACAGCCTGGCAAAAGTGCTGAAAAGCAAAGGCATGAGCACTGCAGTGGGTGACGAAGGCGGCTACGCGCCTAACCTGGGTTCCAACGCCGAAGCGCTGGCTGTTATCGCTGAAGCGGTAAAAGCAGCAGGCTACGAGCTGGGCAAAGACATCACCCTGGCGATGGACTGTGCGGCATCTGAGTTCTACAAAGATGGCAAATACGTTCTGGCCGGTGAAGGCGGTAAATCGTTTACCTCTGAAGAGTTCACCCACTTCCTGGAAGATCTGACTAAACAGTATCCGATCGTTTCTATCGAAGATGGCCTGGACGAATCTGACTGGGACGGCTTCGCTTACCAGACCAAAGTACTGGGCGACAAAATCCAGCTGGTGGGTGATGACCTGTTCGTTACCAACACCAAAATCCTGAAAGAAGGTATCGATAAAGGTATCGCTAACTCCATTCTGATCAAATTCAACCAGATCGGTTCTCTGACCGAAACTCTGGCTGCGATCAAAATGGCGAAAGACGCGGGCTACACTGCCGTGATCTCTCACCGTTCAGGCGAAACCGAAGATGCGACCATCGCTGACCTGGCGGTAGGTACTGCAGCGGGCCAGATCAAAACCGGTTCAATGAGCCGTTCTGACCGTGTTGCTAAGTACAACCAGCTGATCCGTATCGAAGAAGCGCTGGGTTCTAAAGCGCCATTCAACGGTCTGAAAGAAGTTAAAGGTCAGTAATGACTGTGCGTTGATGTCGCGCTAAGTGATATCATCGACCCCTGAAGCCCCGCCTTGTGCGGGGCTTTTTGTTGGTGGCGGTGTGCAAACGCAGATGGCAAGGCCCGATCGCCAAAGCGGCATCTCTGCCGGCCGGGTCCGCGCGATTACGCACCTCATCCCTGAGGTACGCCCGTTACCGGGACAACGTTTTGCGTTGTTCAAAAACGCTTCCGGCGTTTTTGTCCTGAGCGCGGGACGCTTTGCTCTTCGGTCCTGGCCATCCACGTTCTGAGCCTGTCAGCCGTCTGAAGCCTCTCTTTTGTGTTTTGTCCGGCGCGGAGAAAAGGCACAACGCGTGGTTGAGCTGCGCGGCAAATCTGCCATAATCAGCGCCCTGTTTTTTTCAAGCGAGTCCGTAATGCAATACCCGATTAACGAAATGTTCCAGACACTGCAGGGCGAAGGTTATTACACCGGCGTGCCTGCCATTTTCATTCGTTTGCAGGGATGCCCGGTGGGCTGTAGCTGGTGCGATACCAAACACACCTGGGAAAAGCGGACAGATCGGGAAACGTCGCTGGGCGATATTTTGATCAAGACGGTGGAAAGCGACGCCTGGGGTGATGCCGACGCGGCGACCCTGGTGAGTGCCATTGCGCAGCAGGGCTGGACGGCGCGTCATGTGGTCATCACCGGTGGTGAACCGGCGATTTACGATCTGCGTCCGTTAACCACTGCGCTGGAGCAGCACGGTTTCCAGTGCCAGATTGAGACCAGCGGAACCCACGAGATTCACTGTTCCGAACGGACCTGGGTGACTGTCTCGCCGAAGGTCAACATGCGCGGCGGCTACGATGTTCTGCCCCAGGCGCTGAGCCGGGCCGATGAAATCAAGCATCCGGTAGCGCGCGAGCGTGATGTGGAAGCGCTGGATCGGCTGCTGGCAGGCATTGATGACACCAAAGCGCGTATCATCGCCCTGCAGCCAATCAGCCGCAAAGATGATGCGACCCGGCTCTGTATTGAGACCTGCATTGCCCGTAACTGGCGTCTGTCGATGCAGACCCATAAATATCTCAATATCGCCTGATCCTGATAAAGCGGCACGCAATGAGCCGTTAACCACAGGAAAGCGTTGAGCGTCAGAGGCAGAACGGAGAGAAAAGCCGCGTCGGATCGAAGGGTTCGATCCGACAGGGTTAGCCGCGGTAAACGCAGCCTGCGGTGCAGGTTTCTTTGATCATCACCGCGCTAAGCAGCGGCAGTTGCGGCTTCATCTGATCCCAGATCCATTTCGCCAGCACTTCGCTGGTGGGATTTTCCAGGCCGGGAATATCATTCAGATAGTAGTGGTCCAGCCGATTGTAGACCGGCTTAAACGCAGCCTTCAGCTCAGCAAAATCCATAACCCAGCCGGTATGCGCATCCACTTCGCCGGTAATCTCCAGACGAACCAGGAACGAATGACCGTGCAGACGGCCACATTTGTGTCCGGCCGGCACATTCGGTAGATGATGCGCGGCTTCGAACTGGAACTCTTTAAACAAGGTGGTAGACATAATGGTTCTCAGACATTAAAAAACCGCTGAATTCTACCTGATTACCGCTTTTTTCGCACCCGAACCGCACAAACCGAACCTTTTCCTGCGCGTTTATACAGTGGCGTCCAGCTAATTAACTGATATATCACCGCTTTGCTTACCACTTTTAACGATTATTCCTACCTGGAAAACCATTTAGTCATTTTGGTTATTTGATATGTCGAAGGTGTATTTAATCGTTAATATACGGACCGGTAACCTACGCACTCTTCCGCCATTTTACGGTCCGGACTTCTGATACTGGAATTTTTAACGCGATGACGACTCAGGCACCTGGTTCAATGCTTCCGCTCTCCCCGGAACAACTCGCTCGCTTACAGGCGGCGACGACAGATTATTCCCCGACTCAACTGGCGTGGCTGTCAGGCTATTTCTGGGGCAGGGTGGAACAGACCCCGGGTAGCGCCGTCGCCAGCACTGCATCTGCTCCGGCTCCGGCCGAAGCGCCCGCCATTACGCTGCTTTCTGCCTCCCAGACCGGCAACGCACGTCGTCTGGCTGAGCAGTTACGTGATGACCTGCTGGCCGCAAAGCTGAACGTAAACCTGGTGAATGCCGGTGATTACAAGTTCAAACAGATTGGCCAGGAAAAAATGCTGGTGGTTGTAACCTCCACCCAGGGCGAAGGCGAACCGCCAGAAGAGGCGGTAGCGCTGCATAAATTCCTGATGTCGAAAAAGGCACCGAAAATGGAGGGTGCCGCCTTCGCAGTGTTTGGCCTGGGCGACACCTCTTATGAATTCTTCAGTCAGGCGGGTAAAGATTTTGACAGCCGACTGGCGGAGCTGGGCGGCGAGCGTCTGCTGGATCGCGTTGATGCGGATGTTGAGTATGCGGAGCAGGCCGCCGCCTGGCGCAATGCACTGACGGAAATTCTCAAGAAACGCGTTCCCACTGAATCCCCGGCGCAGGCTGCGGCGACAGCAGCCGGCAGCGTCAACGAAGTCACCACCAGCCCCTATACTAAAGAGTCGCCGCTCAGCGCGAGTCTGGCGGTGAATCAGAAAATTACCGGACGGGACTCAGATAAAGATGTGCGCCATATCGAAATCGATCTGGGCGATTCCGGTCTGCGCTACCAGCCTGGCGATGCGCTGGGCGTCTGGTATGAGAACGACGCGGCGCTGGTCAGCGAACTGCTGGAGCTGGTATGGCTGAAAGGCGATGAGCCGGTAGAGGTTCAGGGGAAAACCCTGCCGCTGGCAGAGGCGCTGCAGAAGCATTTCGAGCTGACGGTTAACACCGCGCAGATCGTGGCGCAGTATGCCCAGCTGTCACGCAACGCGGAGTTGCTCTCACTGGTGGATGATAAAGCCAGGCTGCAGCACTATGCGCAGCACTATCCGATTGTGGATATGGTGCGCCTGGCACCGTCCGAACTCAGCGCTGAACAGCTGACCGGACTGCTGCGACCGCTGACGCCGCGACTCTACTCTATCGCCTCTTCGCAGGCTGAAACCGATACCGAAGTGCATATCACCGTCGGTGCCGTTCGCTTTGATATTGAAGGTCGCCAGCGTGGCGGCGGTGCATCGACCTGGCTGGCCGATCGCATCGAAGAAGAGGGCGAAGTCCGGGTCTTCATCGAACACAACGACAACTTCCGCCTGCCGGCTAATCCGGATGCGCCGGTGATCATGATTGGCCCGGGCACCGGCATCGCGCCGTTCCGCGCCTTTATGCAGCAGCGCGACAACGACGGTGCCGGCGGCAAAAACTGGCTATTCTTTGGTAATCCGCACTTCACCGACGATTTCCTCTATCAGGTAGAGTGGCAGAAATATGTTAAGGATGGTCTGCTGACCCATATCGACCTCGCCTGGTCACGCGATCAGGCAGAGAAGATTTACGTACAGGATAAGATCCGCGCGAAAGGGGCCGAAGTGTGGCGCTGGATTGAAGAGGGCGCGCATCTTTATGTCTGTGGCGACGCGAATCGTATGGCAAAAGACGTCGAGCAGGCATTGCTGGATGTGGTGGTCGAACACGGCGGAATGGATCGTGAAACGGCCGACGAATTTTTGAGTGAGCTGCGCATTGAGCGCCGTTATCAGCGAGACGTTTACTAATGAGCGATAAACACCCTGGACCGCTGGTTGTAGAAGGCAAATTAGCAGACGCTGAGCGTCTGAAGAAGCAGAGCAACTATCTGCGCGGCACCATTAAAGAAGATCTGGAAGAGGGTCTGACCGGCGGTTTTACCGGCGACAACTTCCTGCTGATTCGTTTTCACGGCATGTACCAGCAGGACGATCGCGATATTCGTGCCGAACGTGCGGAGCAGAAGCTGGAGCCACGCCACGCCATGATGCTGCGTTGCCGGTTGCCGGGCGGCATCATTACGCCGACTCAGTGGCTGGCCATCGACAAATTTGCCACCGATAAAACTATCTATGGCAGCATCCGTCTGACTAACCGTCAGACCTTCCAGTTTCACGGCATTCTGAAGAAGAACGTTAAGCCGACGCATCAGATGCTGCATGAGGTGGGGCTGGATGCGCTGGCGACCGCCAACGACGTTAACCGTAACGTGCTCTGTACGTCGAACCCGGTTGAGTCGGAGCTGCATCAGGAAGCGTATGAGTGGGCGAAGAAACTCTCTGAGCATCTGCTGCCACGCACCCGTGCCTATGCGGAGATCTGGTGGGATAAAGAAAAAGTCGCCACCACCGACGAAGAGCCGATCCTCGGTGAAACGTATCTGCCGCGTAAATTCAAAACCACCGTGGTGATCCCGCCGCATAACGACGTGGATCTGCACGCCAACGATCTGAACTTTGTCGCTGTCGCCGAGCACGGCAAGCTGGTGGGCTTTAACCTGCTGGTGGGTGGCGGGCTGTCGATTGAGCACGGTAACAAAGCGACCTACGCGCGCACCGCCAGCGAGTTTGGTTACTTCCCGGTGGAGAAGATCCTCGACGTTGCCGAGGCGGTGGTCACGACGCAGCGCGACTGGGGCAACCGTACCGACCGTAAAAACGCCAAAACCAAGTACACCCTGGAACGCGTTGGCGTCGAGACCTTTAAAGCCGAAGTTGAAAAACGGGCAGGCGTGACGTTTGAGCCGATCCGTCCTTATGAGTTCACCACCCGTGGCGATCGCATTGGCTGGATTAAAGGCATCGACAACAAATGGCACCTGACGCTTTTTATCGAAAATGGTCGCCTGCTCGACTATCCGGGCCGACCGCTGAAAAGCGGCATCGCTGAAATTGCGAAAATCCATCAGGGCGATTTCCGCCTGACCGCTAACCAGAACCTGATTGTGGCGGGCGTGCCGGAAAGCGAAAAAGCGCAGATCGAAGCAATCGCGCGCGAACATGGTCTGATGGATCACGTTACGGCACAGCGCGAAAACTCGATGGCCTGCGTGGCGTTCCCGACCTGTCCGCTGGCGATGGCAGAAGCCGAGCGCTTCCTGCCTGCCTTTGTGACCAAAGTGGAAGGGATCATGCATGCGCATGGCGTTGGTGATGAGCACATAGTGTTACGCGTTACCGGTTGTCCCAACGGCTGTGGCCGTGCCATGCTGGCTGAGCTGGGTCTGGTGGGTAAAGCGCCAGGTCGCTACAACCTGCATCTGGGTGGAAACCGCAGCGGAACGCGTATTCCCCGCATGTACCGTGAAAACATTAACGAAAGCGAAATTCTCGCCACCATTGATGAGCTGGTGGGACGCTGGGCCACTGAGCGCCAGGCCGCTGAAGGCTTTGGTGACTTCACCATCCGCGCGGGCATTGTTGCGCCGGTGCTGGACCCGGCACGCGACTTTTGGGAGGAAGCAAAATGAGTCACCCCGACCTCGCAGCACTGAATGAGATGTCCAAAGTCCAGCGTGCTATGGCGCTGGCCGCGACCAATGCGCAGCTGGAGAAGTCATCAGCGGAAGAGCGGGTCAGCTGGGCGCTGGAGAATCTGCCGGGTGCCTATGTGCTCTCCTCCAGTTTCGGTATTCAGGCCGCGGTGTCGCTGCATCTGGTGACGCGTCAGCAGCCCGATATTCCGGTGATCCTGACCGACACCGGCTATCTGTTCCCGGAGACCTATCGTTTTATTGATGAGCTGGCGGACCAGCTCAATCTCAACCTTAAAGTGTTCCGCGCCGAAACCTCACCGGCCTGGCAGGAAGCGCGCTACGGCAAACTGTGGGAGCAGGGCGTCGAGGGGATTGAGAAATATAACGAGATCAACAAAGTTGAGCCGATGAATCGCGCCATTGAAACCCTGGGCGCGCAGACCTGGTTTGCCGGATTGCGCCGCGACCAGTCGGGCAGTCGGGCGAATCTGCCGGTGCTGGGCGTCCAGCGTGGCGTCTTTAAGCTGCTGCCGATTATCGACTGGGATAACCGCCAGATTCATCAGTATCTGGAGCAGCATAAGCTGAAGTACCATCCGTTGTGGGATGAAGGCTATCTCTCGGTGGGCGATACCCATACCACCCGCAAGTGGGAGCCGGGTATGGCAGAAGAAGAGACGCGCTTCTTCGGCCTCAAGCGCGAGTGTGGTCTGCACGAAGGCTGACGCAGGACTTCTCTCCCCGCACACAGGGAGAGAAGTTTTTGGCTGCAGTCAGGCGGAAAGCTAAGCGCCTTTTAATCCGGCAAACGCCTCTGCTGCACGGGTCACATTCACTTTCGTCACCTCATACTCTGCCACCGTGACAAACGGATCTTCCGCTAAAATTGCATCCAGCTCTTCTCGTTCCATCTCCCTGACCAGTAACATGCCGCCCGTGCGCGGATCTTTACGTCCCGCTGCAATAAAAAAGCCCGCGTCAAAATAGCGATCCAGCCATTCGATATGGGCTGCCAGCAGCGCTTCAACTTCTTCTACCGGACGAACGTAATTCAGAAAGACCACGTACATGTCAGATCCTTACACTTTGGGATTGGTCAGTTCACTGAGCAGCGGCAGCAGCACGCGAACGCTGTCGCGGGTTCGCAAGGTTATCTGCCCCGGCAGCCAGCGGTCGAGATAGCTCAGATTATCCAGGTCAGTCTGATGGCGGGTAACGCCATCAGGAAAGTGGGGACTACGATGACGCTGCAGCGCACCATCTTTATTACCCAGCGTCCAGTTGCTGGCGGTCACATCCAGCAGCGGAAAGCCCGCCTTGTCGAAGGCATTAAGAGCGTCAAAGTCTTTACGATTCAGCTGATGACTGGCGGCGGGAATGCCCTGCTGGCGTGCCAGTAACAGGGCTCGTTCGCTGGTCTGCTTGCGCACCGCCCGGGGCGTATTCATGCCGCTGTTAAAATAGAGATGATCGCCGGTGATCAGGCTATTCAGATCGATGACCAGCAGGGTATTCTTCTTCTCACGCGTGCTCATCCGCTCAACATAATCATCCATGCCGTGCAGATCTGCCTCTCCGGCGCTCAGCGCCACAAAGCGTATGCCGTAGTGCAGCGGTTTGCGGCTCAGCTGCTGCGCCAGCTCCAGCATCACGCCAAGACCCGATGCATTATCATCGACGCCCTGCAGGCGTAAGCCGCCCAGGTTGTGCTGGGCCTGGCTGCTATTTTGCGGCGTCCAGGTATCCAGATGTGCCACGATCAGAATCTCCTGCGGCACGCTGCCTGCACGCGCGGCAATCACCGAGGTTGCCGTGAGCTTATGCCAGCGCTGCGTGCCGTCCTCTTCCTGCCACTTATAGCCGGTCCTGAACTGGCGGGTATTGGTCTTATACCCCAGCGCGGTAAATTGCTGTTGCAGGTAGTCGGCTGCCATCAGCTCAGCCGGGCTGCCGCTCATCCGGCCAGGAAACAAGGTGGCGATGTGCCGGACCTGCTGTTCGGCAAACTGGCCAGGCGGAGTGGCCAGAGCCAGCGGGGAAATGAGTGCGCCAAATAAAATTGTCGCTACCCTCAAGCGGAGGGAATAAAACATAGTGCATCCTTTTTCATTATTCGGGAGCCGTTCCGCATGGGGACCAGGGCCAGCCATGCCGCGCGCATTATATCCTTTTTGTCCCGTGACTTTGTTAGTGGAATCGGGCGCTGTCACTACCGAAAGGCGTAACGGACCATTATCGCTGGCACTTATCTGCTTTTGCTGCCGCAGGTGTGGCTTTCAATATGTGAGCCTGTTCACGAAAAAGCCATTAAATTTCATCTGTTAAGACCAAATTGTTCTGTGCTTTGCGGCGTCGTTATTCCATTCGGTAACTACTCATTCCAATTCGTAATTTCATCTGGATAAACCCAGCGACGTATAGTCGCGTTAATACAAAGTTAAAACATCAGGGTTAACGTGGACTATTTGCCTCTTTTTGCCGATCTTTCTGGCCGCCCGGTTCTGGTTGTCGGCGGGGGAGATATTGCGGCGCGAAAAATTGAACTGCTGCGCCGTGCACGCGCGCGCGTTCTGATCGCATCTCGTGAACTCTGCCCTGAACTGCAGGCACTGCTGGATAAGCAGGAACTGGAGTGGCTGGCGACCGAATTTGACCCGGCCCAGATGGATGGCGTTTTCCTGGTGATTGCCGCCACCGACGACAACCATCTCAACACCCAGGTGTTTGAAGCCGCCAATGCGCGGCATAAGCTGGTTAACGTGGTGGATGACCAGCCAAAATGCACCTTTATCTTCCCCTCGATTGTTGACCGCTCACCGCTGGTGGTGGCGATCTCCTCCAGCGGCACCGCACCGGTGCTGGCACGCATGCTGCGCGAAAAAATCGAAACGCTGCTGCCTGCCAGTCTGGGTCAGATGGCTGAAGTGGCCGGACTCTGGCGCGATAAAGTTAAACAGCGCTTCAGCCGCATGTCTGACCGTCGGCGCTTCTGGGAACGCGCTTTCGATGGCCGGTTCGCCAGTGAGATGTCTGCCGGTAACGTCGAAGAGGCGAAACGCACGCTGGACCGTGAGCTGCTGGAAGAGCCGACCCGTCAGGGCGAGATCTTTCTGGTGGGCGCCGGGCCGGGCGACAGCGGTCTGCTGACGCTGCGTGGCCTGCAGGTGATGCAGTTAGCCGATGTGGTGCTCTACGACCATCTGGTCAGCGAAGAGGTGCTGGATCTGGTGCGCCGCGATGCCGATCGCATCTGCGTCGGCAAACGGGCCAGCGCCCACACGTTGCCGCAGGAAGAGATCAATCAGATGCTGGTTTCACTGGCGCTGAAAGGCAAGCGCGTCGTGCGCCTCAAGGGCGGCGATCCCTTTATCTTTGGCCGCGGCGGCGAAGAGCTGCAGGCGGCTCAGCAGGCGGGTGTGCCGTTCCAGGTGGTGCCGGGCGTCACCGCGGCTGCCGGTGCGACGGCCTATGCCGGTATTCCGCTGACCCACCGCGACTACGCGCAGAGCGTGATGTTTATTACCGGTCACTGCCGTCCCGATGGGGATGACATTGACTGGCCATCGCTGGCGCGTGCGCGTCAGACGCTGGCGATCTACATGGGAACCGTTAAAGCCGCTGCCATCAGCGAGGCGCTGATTCAGCACGGTCGCGCGCCATCAACGCCGGTGGCGGTGATCAGTCGCGGCACCCGTCAGGATCAACAGGTGCTGACCGGCACCTTGGAACAACTTGAGGCGCTGGCCGCCTCGGCACCCACTCCGGCGCTGCTGGTGATCGGAGAGGTGGTTAATCTGCACGGGCAACTCGCCTGGTTTAAACATTCAGCACAGCAGGGGGCTCGCGAGTCCGCCGTTGTCAATCTGGCTTGAGGGAAAATCATGGACCAAAAACGACTCACTCATCTGCGTCAGCTGGAGGCGGAGAGTATCCACATCATTCGCGAAGTGGCGGCGGAGTTCAGCAATCCGGTGATGATGTACTCCATCGGCAAAGACTCCTCGGTCATGCTCCATCTGGCGCGTAAAGCCTTCTACCCAGGCACACTGCCCTTCCCGTTGCTGCATGTGGATACCGGCTGGAAATTCCGTGAAATGTACGAATTTCGCGACCGCACCGTGAAAGCGATGGGCGCAGAGTTGCTGGTTCACCGCAACCCGGAAGGCGTGGCGATGGGCATCAACCCCTTTGTTCACGGCAGTGCCAAACACACTGACATCATGAAAACCGAAGGGCTGAAGCAGGCGCTGAACAAATATGGTTTTGATGCAGCCTTTGGCGGCGCACGTCGTGATGAAGAGAAGTCACGCGCCAAAGAGCGTATCTACTCATTCCGTGACCGCTTCCATCGCTGGGATCCGAAAAACCAGCGCCCTGAGCTGTGGCACAACTACAACGGTCAGATCAACAAGGGTGAAAGCATCCGCGTCTTCCCGCTGTCGAACTGGACCGAACTGGATATCTGGCAGTACATCTTCCTGGAAAACATCGAGATCGTGCCGCTCTATCTCGCCGCACCGCGTCCGGTGCTGGAGCGTGATGGCATGCTGATGATGATCGATGACGATCGCATCAACCTGCAGCCGGGTGAAGAGATCACCGAACGGATGGTCCGTTTCCGTACGCTCGGCTGCTGGCCTCTGACCGGCGCGGTAGAGTCTGAGGCGCAGACGCTGCCGGAGATCATCGAAGAGATGCTGGTTTCCACCACCAGCGAGCGTCAGGGCCGCATGATCGATCGCGATCAGTCCGGTTCGATGGAACTGAAAAAACGTCAGGGTTATTTCTAAGGAGACGCCAGATGAATACCGTAATTGCACAACAGATTGCCGACCAGGGCGGCGTTGAAGCCTGGCTGACCACGCAACAACACAAGAGCCTGCTGCGTTTTCTGACCTGCGGCAGCGTTGACGACGGAAAAAGTACCCTGATTGGACGTCTGCTACACGACACCCGTCAGATCTATGAAGATCAGCTCTCGTCGCTGCACAACGACAGCAAACGTCACGGCACCCAGGGCGAGAAGCTCGATCTGGCGCTGCTGGTGGATGGTCTGCAGGCTGAGCGTGAGCAGGGCATTACCATTGATGTGGCCTACCGCTACTTCTCGACCGAAAAGCGTAAATTTATTATCGCCGACACGCCGGGACATGAGCAGTACACCCGTAACATGGCGACCGGCGCGTCAACCTGCGATCTGGCGATCCTGCTGATCGATGCGCGTAAAGGCGTACTGGATCAGACCCGCCGCCACAGCTTTATCTCGACGCTGCTGGGGATCAAACACCTGGTGGTGGCGATCAATAAGATGGATCTGGTGGAGTACAACCAGGAGCGCTTCGAACAGATAAAACAGGATTACCTCGACTTTGCTGCGCAGCTGCCGGAAGACCTCGATATCCGCTTTGTGCCGATGTCGGCGCTGGAAGGGGATAACGTCGCCTCTGCCAGTCAGACCATGCCGTGGTATAGCGGCCCGACGCTGCTGGATGTGCTGGAGACCGTGGAGCTGAAGCGCGTCGTCGATCATCAGCCGATGCGTTTCCCGGTGCAGTATGTCAACCGTCCGAACCTCGATTTTCGTGGCTATGCCGGCACCCTGGCGTCGGGCAGCGTGCAGGTAGGCCAGCGCGTTAAAGTGCTGCCTTCTGGCGTGGAGTCGACCATTGCCCGCATTGTGACCTTCGATGGCGATCTGCAGGAAGCGGGTGCAGGCGAAGCGATTACCCTGGTGCTGCAGGATGAGATTGATATCAGCCGTGGCGATCTGCTGGTGGATGCCAGTGAAGAGCTGGCAGCGGTTCAGTCTGCCAGCGTTGACGTGGTCTGGATGGCAGAACAGCCGCTGCAGGCCGGTCAGAGCTATGACCTGAAAATCGCCGGTAAGAAAACCCGTGGCCGGGTAGAGAAGGTGCTGCATCAGGTCGAGATCAACTCGCTGGAGACGCGTCAGGTCGATACGCTGCCGCTGAACGGTATCGGTCGCATTGAGATCACTTTTGATGAACCGATGGTGCTCGACAGCTATCAGCAGAACCCGGTAACCGGCGGCATGATCTTTATCGATCGCCTGAGCAACGTCACCGTGGGTGCCGGCATGATCCATCAGCCAAACCATGATGCCCCGGTTAATACCGGTGAGTTCAGCGCGTTTGAGCTGGAACTGAATGCGCTGGTGCGCCGCCACTTCCCACACTGGAATGCGCGCGACCTGCTGGGCGGTCAGTAATGGCTCAGCACGACGATAACGTGGTGTGGCATGATCATCCGGTGACACGCGCCTCACGCGAACAGCAGCATGGCCATCAGGGCGTGGTGCTGTGGTTCACCGGCCTTTCGGGCTCGGGGAAATCCACCGTTGCCGGTGCGCTGGAGCAGGCGCTGCACCGCATCGGCGTCAGCACCTATCTGCTGGATGGTGACAATGTGCGTCACGGCCTCTGCCGTGACCTCGGTTTCAGCGATGATGACCGTAAAGAGAATATCCGTCGCGTCGGTGAGGTGGCGAAACTGATGGTGGATGCCGGACTCGTGGTGCTCACTGCCTTTATTTCGCCGCATCGCGCCGAGCGTCAGATGGTGCGCGATCTGCTGGAGCCGGGACAGTTTATCGAGGTATTTGTCGATACGCCGTTAGCCGTGTGTGAAGCGCGTGATCCGAAAGGGTTGTATCGCAAAGCGCGCGCCGGTGAACTGCGTAATTTCACCGGCATCGACAGCGTCTATGAGGCGCCCGATAGCCCGGAAATCCAGCTGGATGGCGAACAATTGGTTACAAAACTCGCCGCCCAATTGTTAGACCTGCTGCGTGACCGCGATATCATCAAATCCTGAAGAGACAGCGGCAAATCGTTTCTGATTTGCCGCCCTCGCGCCAACAGGATGCCTATGCAGAACATTACCCCAATGCTCGCTCGAAAAGATGACTCCTCCCCGGATGAGCCGCGCTCATTGCTGCCGGGCGGCGTTATCGGCTTTCTCGCTTACTGGTGCGCGCTGGCGATCCCTTTCCTGCTGTTCGGCTCTAACACGCTGTTCTTCTTTCTTTATACCTGGCCATTTTTTCTGGCGCTGCTGCCGGTTGCGGTGGTTACGGGTATCGCGCTGAATACGCTGCTGAGTGGACAGTGGCTGTGGGCCGCGCTCGCCACGGTGATCATGGTGGTCACGCTCTTCTGGTTAATGTTCTCTTTTCTCTCCGGCTGGTAAGCCGTCAGTGCGCCCGCGCTGATGTGCAAACGCATCGGCAGGTTACAAATCTTTTCCCGTCTGAATCGGTACTGATTCATATTTTGCGCAGACGCGCAGCAAAGCGCGGCATTTTTTCCGCTGGTGTGGAGTCCTGTGCAAAGTTATGGGATGATTGGGCCGTTTTTAGGGGGCGGGATGGGAAAACTGACGTTACTGTTATTGGTGCTGCTTGGCTGGCTGCAATATTCATTGTGGCTGGGGAAAAATGGCATCCATGACTATACGCGCGTCAATGATGATGTCGCGGTGCAACAGGCAAACAATGCCAAACTGAAATCGCGAAACGATCAGCTGTTTGCCGAAATTGACGATCTCAATGGCGGCTCGGAAGCGATCGAGGAGCGTGCACGCAATGAACTGGGCATGATTAAGCCCGGTGAGACTTTCTATCGTCTGGTGCCTGACCAGAACAAACGCAACGCGCAACAAGCAGCGCTTAACCAACAACGATAAAACATGAACACTCTGGCCTCCCTTGCGGATGTGATTGCCGTGGTGCCCGCTGCCGGGATCGGCAGCCGCATGCAGGCAACCTGTCCGAAGCAGTATCTGACGATTGGTCAGCACACCCTTCTGGAACACAGCATTGCGCGTCTGTTTTCCCATCCCGCTATCAAACAGGTGATTGTCGCCCTCAGTCCTGATGACCAGCACTTCGCTTCACTGCCGCTGGCACGCGATCCGCGCGTGCTCAGGGTGACAGGCGGAGAGACCCGCGCCGAATCGGTGCTGGCCGGATTGCAGGCCGCACAGGGTTCCGCCTGGGTGCTGGTCCATGATGCCGCGCGTCCCTGTCTGCATCCCGACGATCTCCAGCAACTGCTCAACGTGCGTGAACAGAGCCACGTTGGCGGGATTCTGGCCGCGCCAGTGCGTGACACCATGAAACGGGGCGAGCCGGGCAAAGCCGCGGTGGCCCATACCGTAGAGCGCGACGATCTCTGGCACGCCTTAACGCCGCAATTTTTCCCTCATGCGCTGCTCACCGCCTGCCTGACGCGGGCGCTGGCAGAAGGCGCGACCATCACCGATGAAGCCTCGGCGCTGGAGTATTGCGGCTACCACCCGCTGTTAGTCAGCGGACGCAGTGATAACATCAAAGTCACCCGGCCAGAAGATCTGGCGCTGGCGGCTTTTTATTTGAGTCAGATTCAATTAAAGGAGAGCGCATGATGCGTATCGGTCACGGTTTTGACGTTCACGCCTTTGGCGGAGAGGGTCCGTTAGTGATTGGCGGTGTGCGGATCCCGTTTGAGCAGGGTTTTATCGCCCATTCGGATGGCGATGTGGCACTGCATGCGCTGACTGACGCGCTGCTGGGCGCAGTGGCGATGGGCGATATCGGCAAGCTGTTTCCTGACACCGATCCGGCCTTTAAAGGGGCGGACAGCCGCGGCCTGCTGCGTGAGGCCTGGCGCCGTATCGAAGCCAAAGGCTATCGCATCGGTAATGTCGACGTCACGATTATTGCTCAGGCACCGAAAATGCTGCCGCACGTGCCACAGATGCGGATCAATATTGCAGAAGATCTGGGCTGCCATATGGATGCGGTCAACGTCAAAGCGACCACCACCGAAAAGCTGGGCTTTACCGGGCGCGGCGAAGGCATCGCCTGTGAAGCGGTGGCGTTAGTCCTGAAAGCTGACAGCCAATGATGCTGAATTACCTGCACGGCACACCCGTGGCCTCCGGCGTGATCAAAGCCAATCCGGAAGATTTCGTGGTGGTTGAGGATCTCGGTTATGGCGCGGATGGTGAAGGTGAGCACCTGCTGGTGCGCATACGTAAAGTGGGGGCCAATACCCGCTTTGTGGCTGAGGCACTGGCGAAGTATCTCGGTATTCATCAGCGCGACATGAGTTATGCCGGAATGAAAGATCGCCATGCGGTGACGGAACAGACTCTCTGTTTTCGCCTGCCGGGTAATGCGATGCCCGATCTGCGCGGTTTTGAGCTGGAAGGGGTCGAGATTCTGCAGGCGGTGCGCCACAAACGTAAGCTGCGCATCGGCGCACTGGCGGGGAACGCGTTCCGGCTGATCATCCGCCAGATCAGTGACCGTGATGCGGTTGAAATGCGTCTGGCGCAGATTCGCGATGCGGGCGTGCCGAACTATTTTGGTGAACAGCGCTTTGGCCGCGGCGGCAATAACCTCGTGATGGCAGAAAAGTGGGCGCGCAATGAGATCATTATTCGCGACCGCAACAAGCGCAGCCTGATGCTCTCTGCCGCGCGCAGTGCGCTGTTTAATCAGGTGACCAGTGCGCGTCTGCAACAGCAGGGTAGGCTGACTCAGGTGCTCAACGGCGACGCGTTGCAGCTGACCGGACGAGGCAGCTGGTTTGTCGCGCAGCCTGATGAACTGGCAGAGTCACAGCGTCGGGTTGAGCAGCATGAGCTGCGCATCACCGCGCCGCTGCCGGGACGGGGCGAGCCTGGCCCGCAGGCTGACGCGCTGGCCTTTGAACAGCAGGCGCTGGCTGATGAGACGCTGCTGCTGGGACTGATTGAACGTGAAAAGGTCGATGCTGCACGCCGTGCCATGTTGATGGTGCCGCGCGATATGCAGTGGAGCTGGTGGGATGATGTTACGCTGGAACTGGCATTCTGGCTGCCAGCGGGCAGCTTCGCTACCAGCGTGGTCCGGGAGCTGCTGACCCACGCGGACTCGCCCGATCAGATTGATGAGTAATCTTCGCCGCAACCTGACCCGCAGTGTGGGTAATGTTGCGGCAAACCCCCACCGTCGTGTGATTTACGCCTACCACTTCCTTGCGCGCCTCGCTAGAATGCAAAAATCGCCGTCTATTCCTCACCTGTTGCCATGCCGTTAAAACAGGTTCCGTCACGGCGACCAGTCGAATAAAAAAAGGTCAGAACGAAATGCGGATATTGCTCAGTAACGATGACGGCATTCATGCGCCAGGCATTCAGACTCTGGCGAAAGCCCTGCGGCAGATTGCTGACGTGCAGGTTGTTGCCCCCGATCGTAACCGAAGCGGTGCCTCGAACTCATTAACGCTGGAAACGCCTCTGCGCACCTTCACCCATGAAAACGGCGATATCGCCGTCCAGATGGGGACGCCGACCGACTGCGTCTATCTGGGGGTGAATGCGCTGATGCAGCCGCGTCCCGACATTGTGGTGTCGGGCATCAATGCCGGCCCCAATCTGGGCGATGATGTGATCTACTCCGGCACGGTGGCGGCAGCGATGGAAGGGCGACATCTTGGCTTGCCGGCTATCGCGGTTTCGCTCAATGGCCATCAGCACTACGCCACCGCGGCGGCCGTGACCTGCGCGCTCCTCAGGGCGCTGACGCATGAACCGCTGCGCACCGGCCGCATTCTCAACATCAACGTTCCCGATCTGCCGTTGTCAGAACTCAAAGGCATCCGCGTGACGCGCTGTGGCAGTCGCCATCCGGCGGATCAGGTGATTGCGCAGCAGGATCCGCGTGGCAATACACTCTACTGGATTGGTCCGCCAGGCGAAAAACTGGATGCGGGCCCGGATACGGACTTCGCCGCCGTGGATCAGGGCTACGTCTCTGTCACGGCACTGCATGTCGATTTAACGGCGCACAGCGCGCAGAACGTGCTCAGTGACTGGCTGGCTAAAGCTGAGGTGAACCTGGCATGGTGAATCGGCGTATTGAGACGTTGCTGTCACAACTGCGTCAGCAGGGCATCGATGATGAAAACCTGCTGAAAGCCATCAGCGAGGTGCCGCGCGAACGTTTTATCGACGAAGCGTTCGAGCATAAAGCCTGGGACAATGTTGCCTTGCCCATCGGCTCCGGTCAGACGATATCACAGCCCTACATGGTCGCGCGGATGACCGCGCTGCTCGGACTTAATCCGCATTCGCGTGTGCTGGAGATTGGTACGGGTTCAGGTTATCAGACGGCGATTCTTGCCCATCTGGTGGACCATGTTTATTCAGTGGAACGCATCAAAGGGCTGCAGTGGCAGGCCAAGCGCCGTCTGAAACAGCTGGATCTGCATAATGTCTCAACCCGTCATGGTGATGGCTGGCAGGGCTGGCCTTCACGTGGCCCCTTCGATGCCATCATCGTCACGGCTGCACCGCCTGAAATTCCGATTGCGCTGATAGCACAACTGGCAGAAGGCGGCATCATGGTGCTGCCGGTTGGCGAAGATCAGCAGGTACTGAAGCGCCTGCGTCGTCAGGGCGAAGAGGTGATGGAAGAGACCATCGAACCAGTGCGTTTTGTCCCGCTGGTGCAGGGCGATCTGGCCTGACCCTCTTCGTATTTCTTCACAACTGTTTCATAGCACCACGTACCTGATGTTGTTACTATCCAGTTTATTCATCGAAAACGCAGATTTTATCGCGCCGCGCAGAGTATCCTGCTGGCAGATACAGTGAAACAGATAGATCAGAGTTGCCATCACGGGGGATTAATGAGCACGGGAAGCACACTTTTTCAGTTACGCCGTCTGGCGGCGCTTTCACTGGTAGGTTTTTGGCTGGCAGGCTGTAGCTCCAGCGACAACTCACAGGCACCCATCAGTCGCGTTGGCGACAATGGTGGCATGAACACTAACCAGTCTGGAGCAGACACGAGTTCAGGCGGCGTTCCTGCCACGCCAGCCCAGGGACAAATGTTAAGCAAAAATTCAGCATCTGCCCCCGCTAGTGGTGGAATGATTAGTACCAACAGCAATGTTGAGACGCAGAATGGCCGGATTGTTTACAATCGCAGTTATCAGAACATTCCTAAGGGTAGCTACTCCGGTGAAACTTATACCGTTAAGCGTGGCGACACATTGTTTTACATCGCCTGGATTACCGGCAACGATTTCCGTGATTTAGCCCAGCGCAACAATGTTCCTGCGCCATATGGCCTGAATGTCGGCCAGACTCTGCAGATTGGCAATGGGTCGGGTCAGCCGATTACCGGCGGCAATCCCATTACCGTTGCTGATGCAACGCAGGGCGGCGTTCCGGCGGCGCCACAAATTAAATCGCCTGCTGTTGCACAGCAACCTGTTATTACGTATTCTGATGATTCAGGTAATTCGGGTGGCAGCAAAATGTTGCCTTCGAATGGAGCAAATGTTGCAACGACAACAGCTCCAGTCGTTACCGCACCCCCAACGGTTAGCAGTACAACCAACAGTTCAACGCCGGTCGGAAGCTGGCGCTGGCCGACTGACGGGAAGATCATCGATAACTTCTCTGCCGCCGAAGGTGGCAATAAAGGTATCGATATCGCCGGGACGCGCGGACAATCTGTGGTCGCCACTGCTTCAGGACGAGTGGTTTACGCAGGTAACGCACTCCGGGGTTACGGTAATTTAATCATCATTAAACACAACGATGATTACCTGAGCGCCTACGCCCACAACGATACAATGCTGGTCCGGGAACAACAGGAAGTTAAGGCGGGGCAAAAGATCGCTACCATGGGTAGCACCGGAACCAGTTCAGTCAGATTACACTTTGAAATTCGTTACAAGGGGAAATCCGTAAACCCGTTGCGTTATTTACCGCAGCGATAATCCGGCAGAACAAAACAGGTTTATGTTCTGCCCTGGAATCACGGGTAGGAGCCGCTTATGAGCCAGAATACGCTGAAAGTAAACGAGTTACATGAGAACGCGGAATTCGATGAGAACGGAGCTGAAATTTTTGACGAGAAGGCACTCGTTGAAAATGAAGCCAGTGATAGCGACGTAGCGGAAGAAGAGTTGCTATCACAGGGTGCGACGCAACGTGTGTTAGATGCGACGCAGCTCTATCTCGGGGAGATTGGCTATTCTCCGTTGTTAACGGCAGAGGAAGAAGTCTTTTTCGCTCGCCGTGCATTGCGGGGTGATATCCCTTCCCGTCGCCGTATGATCGAAAGTAACTTACGCCTGGTGGTGAAAATCGCTCGTCGTTACAGCAATCGTGGTTTAGCTCTGCTGGACCTGATTGAAGAAGGTAACCTCGGCCTGATTCGCGCCGTAGAGAAATTTGACCCGGAGCGCGGGTTCCGTTTCTCAACGTACGCCACCTGGTGGATTCGTCAGACTATTGAACGGGCGATCATGAATCAAACCCGTACCATCCGTCTGCCGATTCACATTGTGAAAGAACTGAATGTTTATCTGCGTACTGCGCGTGAACTTTCCCACAAGCTCGACCATGAGCCGAGTGCGGAAGAGATCGCAGAGCAGCTTGATAAACCGGTTGATGACGTAAGCCGCATGTTACGTCTCAACGAACGCATTACCTCGGTTGATACGCCATTAGGCGGTGATTCTGAAAAAGCGCTGCTGGATATTCTGGCCGATGAGAAAGACAACGGCCCGGAAGACACCACGCAGGACGATGATATGAAACAAAGCATCGTTAAATGGCTGTTCGAACTGAACGCCAAGCAGCGTGAAGTGCTGGCACGTCGTTTCGGCCTGTTGGGCTATGAAGCGGCAACACTTGAGGATGTGGGTCGTGAAATCGGCTTAACCCGCGAGCGTGTACGCCAGATTCAGGTTGAAGGTTTACGCCGTCTGCGTGAAATCCTGCAGGCGCAGGGCCTCAGCATTGAAGCACTGTTTCGTGAATAATTGTTAACAGTAAATCTGAGTTTGAATGCGAAAAGCGATGGTGAAAACCATCGCTTTTTTTATGTCTGCAGAAAAGTGATTTGCGGGCAAGCAAGCATCGCACCGCGCATTAACGCGGTGCGATGTACGGGATGTAATATCAGACCAGCGATTTAAGACGATAAATCCAGTCGAGTGCCTGACGCGGTGTCAGCGTATCCGGATCCAGCGCCTCAAGCGCCTCCATGGCAGGCGAGGTCTCTTCAACCAGCAGCGGCAGCTGAGAGCCATCGACCGTCGATGACGCGGAGTGGTTTGAAACGGTCTCAAGTTCCTTCAGCTTATTGCGTGCCCGCTTAATTACCTCTTTGGGTACGCCGGCCAGCGCCGCCACCGCCAGACCATAGCTCTTACTTGCCGCACCCTCCTGGACGCTGTGCATAAAGGCGATCGTGTCGCCATGCTCAACGGCATCCAGATGGACGTTGACCACGCCTTCCATTTTTTCCGGCAGGGTTGTCAGCTCGAAATAATGGGTGGCAAACAGCGTCATCGCCTTGATACGGTTCGCCAGGTTTTCGGCGCAGGCCCAGGCGAGCGATAAACCGTCGTAGGTGGATGTTCCGCGTCCAATCTCATCCATCAGCACCAGGCTATTTTCGGTGGCGTTGTGCAGGATGTTAGCGGTTTCGGTCATCTCAACCATAAAGGTCGAGCGCCCGGAGGCGAGATCGTCAGCGGCACCGACACGGGTAAAGATGCGATCCAGCGGGCCGATCAGCGTCTCATCGGCAGGAACAAAACTGCCAATCCATGCCATCAGCGCAATCAGCGCCGCCTGGCGCATATAGGTACTTTTACCGCCCATGTTGGGGCCGGTAATAATCAGCATTCTGCGCTGGGGTGCCAGTGACAGTGGGTTGGCAATAAACGGCTCTTTCAGAACCTGTTCCACCACCGGATGGCGTCCGCCGCTGATTTTAATCCCGGCTTTATCCTGCAATACCGGGCGGCAATAGTTCAGGGACCAGGCACGTTCTGCCAGGTTGCTTAACACATCCAGCTCTGCCAGCGCGGCGGCACTCAGCTGCAGCGCTTCAAGATGCGGCAGCAACTGATCGAACAGCGCCTCATACAGGCTTTTTTCCAGCGACAGCGCTTTACCCTTTGAGGTGAGTACTTTGTCTTCGTACTCTTTCAGCTCCGGAATGATATAGCGTTCAGCATTTTTCAGGGTCTGACGACGGACATAGTGCATCGGTACCTGATGGCTCTGTCCGCGGCTTACCTGGATGTAATAACCATGCACGCCGTTAAAGCCGACCTTCAGGGTATCCAGTCCCAGCTTCTCGCGTTCGCGGATCTCCAGCCGGTCAAGATAGTCGGTTGCGCCATCTGCCAGTGCACGCCACTCATCCAGCTCCGCGTTGTAGCCGGGCGCAATCACTCCGCCATCGCGGATCAGCACAGGCGGTGACTCAATCACCGCCTGTTCCAGCAGCTCACGTAACGCAGTGAACTCGCCCATCTGCGTGCGCAGCTTCTGCAACTGGGGCGCCTCAACATCGGCCAGCAGCTGGTTAAGTTCCGGCAGTTGCTGAAACGCATGACGCATGCGAGCCAGATCGCGCGGACGTGCGGTGCGCAGGGCCAGGCGAGCCAGGATTCGCTCCAGATCGCCGACCTGACGCAGCACCGGTTGCAGCACGTCGCTGAGATTTTGCAGCTCAGCAATCGACTCCTGACGCTGGTTAATGATGCGCGCATCGCGCAGCGGCATATGCAGCCAGCGTTTCAGCATCCGGCTACCCATCGGGGTGACCGTTTTATCCAGCACCGCCGCTAAGGTGTTGTCAGTGCCGCCTGCCAGGTTCTGTGTGATCTCCAGATTACGGCGGGTGGCCGCATCCATGATGATGCTGTCCTGCTGCCGCTCCATGCTCAGCGAGCGGATGTGGGGCAGCGTGGTGCGCTGGGTATCTTTAACATACTGCAGCAGGCAGCCCGCCGCGCTCAGTCCGAGGTGCGCATTCTCCACGCCGAAGCCATTGAGATCGCGGGTGCCGAACTGCAGGTTCAGCTGCTGGCGCGCGGTATCGATCTCAAACTCCCACAGCGGACGGCGTCGCAGGCCGCGTCGCTGATCGATTAGCGACATCGCCTGAAAATCTTCGGGGTAGAGCAGCTCCGCCGGATTGGTACGCTGCAACTCTGCCGCCATGGTTTCAGCATCGGCAGGTTCGCTGAGGCGAAAACGGCCTGAGCTGATATCCAGCGTGGCGTAGCCAAAACCACGCGGGCTTTGCACGATCGCCGCCAGCAGATTGTCGTGCCGCTCCTGCAACAGCGCCTCATCACTGATGGTGCCTGGGGTAACGATGCGCACCACTTTGCGTTCGACCGGGCCTTTGCTCAGCGCCGGATCGCCTATCTGCTCGCAGATGGCAACGGATTCGCCCAGCTGCACCAGTTTAGCCAGGTAACCTTCAACCGCATGATAGGGCACACCCGCCATCGGGATCGGTTCGCCCGCTGACGCACCGCGCTTGGTGAGTGAAATCTCCAGCAGCTGCGAGGCACGTTTTGCGTCGTCATAAAACAGCTCGTAGAAGTCACCCATACGGTAAAACAGCAGAATGTCAGGATGCTCCGCCTTGAGACGCAGGTACTGCTGCATCATCGGCGTGTGGGAAGGAAAGTCCTTTTCGGTTGGCTCTTGCATAAGGTTTTAGCTCATTTTTAATGCGGTAAATTTCTGGCGGTCAACGCCCATGAAACCGAAAGGGATTCCAGGCGCGCAGGATAATCAGATGATAACGAATAGGGCAGGGCATATGCCAGCGTGATGCACAGCCGCGATCCTGACCGGGTGTAACCTGACAGGCATCCTGGCAAATGTGGCGGCGGCTGGCGACAAAAAAGTGCCTGTTCTCATGACGCTGATGCGGGGCTGCGAGGCGGCTCGCGATTTCTGCGGCAGTTTATGGCCGGCAGGAGGGCACTGCGCCGCATCGGGAAGGGGGAAAGGTCAGTGCAGCCCGTTCTGCAGCGCCCAGACGGCGGCTTCAAGTCGGGATTTAAGGTTCATCTTCTTCAGCAGATATTTAACGTGAACCTTAACCGTGCTTTCACTGATGGCCAGCTTGCGGGCAATCGCTTTATTGGTCATCCCGTCGCTGATCAGTTGCAGAATATCGCGTTCGCGCCGGGTCAGCTGATTGATGTCGCGCGTCTGAGCAGGCTGCGCTTCACGCAACCGGGCGACCAGAATCGGGGTTAACGCCTCGCTCAGCACGATCTGACCGGCAGCAGCCTGATGCAGCGCTTTCAGTAAGGCTTCCGGTTCCATATCTTTCAGCAGATAACCATCAGCGCCGCGCTTCAGCGCGCTGACCACATCCTCTTCATTATCTGAAACGCTGAACACCACCACCCGGCCAGAAAGGGCTATCTCACGCAGCTGGGTCAGGGTATCCAGTCCGTTCAGACCTGGCATATTAAGATCAAGCAGGATCAGGTCGGGATCATGCTGCTGTGCCAGCGCCAGGCCATCAATGCCATTACCCGCTTCGGCAACCACCTGCAGTCTTTCATCCAGCGCAATCAGCTGCTTCAGGCCATTGCGTAGCATGGGATGGTCGTCGATCAATAAAAGCGTAAATTTCTCTGCCGTCACAATGGCTCCTGTTCCTGTCACATACGCCAGCCCTGAGCGGGCGGAGAGCCTATCTTACCGGTGAAGCGGGGTCGCTATATACCCCCAATGGACTACTCCTTTATTTCCAGTCGGACACCCTTTTACAGAAGGCATGGGCGGCCGTGTTTAAACCCTATGATTTATAAGGTTTATCTGAATTCAGTCAACTACTTAACCGGGGTGAAGAGAGGGCGGCGTGCCTCTGTAACCTGCATTGCCGTTGATTTGTATCAAGCCCGACACCACGCCGGATGCGCAGGATACGCACAATTATTATTCTGCTGATGAGAGATTTATGACCCAATCCACCTCTTTGCAAACCCCGACGCGCGGCGCGTTAATTCAGGACTGGCAACCGGAAAACGACGCGTTCTGGCAGGCGCGTGGTAAACGTATCGCCAGCCGTAACCTGTGGATTTCTGTCTTCTGTCTGCTGCTGGGCTTCTGCGTCTGGATGCTGTTCAGCACCGTTGCGGTTAACCTGAATAAAGTTGGCTTTACCTTCAGCACTGAGCAGCTCTTTTTACTGACCGCACTGCCGTCGGTTTCTGGCGCGTTGCTGCGTGTGCCTTACTCTTTTGTTATTCCCATCTTTGGAGGACGTCGCTGGACCGCCTTCAGCACCGGCATCCTGATCATTCCCTGCCTTTGGCTCGGCTTTGCCGTACAGGACAGCCAGACCTCATTCACCACTTTTATGGTGATTTCCCTGCTGTGCGGTTTTGGTGGCGCTAACTTCGCGTCGAGCATGGGCAATATCAGCTTCTTCTTTCCCAAAGCCCGTCAGGGCGGCGCGCTGGGTATCAACGGCGGCCTCGGTAATCTTGGCGTCAGCGTAATGCAGTTTGTCGCCCCGCTGGCGATCTCCTGTGCCATTTTTGGTTTTGCCGATGTGGGTCAGACCACCGTCACCGGCGACAGCATCTGGCTGGAGAATGCCGCCTGGATCTGGGTGCCGTTCCTGGCGATCGGCACGCTGGCGGCCTGGTTCGGCATGAACGACCTGGCGGCGGCGAAATCCTCGCTGCGTGAGCAGTTGCCGGTGCTGAAACGTCCCCACCTGTGGGTTATGGCGCTGCTCTATCTGGCCACCTTTGGCTCATTTATCGGTTTCTCTGCCGGTTTTGCCATGCTGACGAAGACGCAATTTCCTGATGTCGTGATCATGCATTACGCCTTTTTCGGCCCCTTTATTGGCGCGCTGGCCCGTTCAGCAGGCGGCATCATTTCTGACCGCTTCGGCGGTACCCGCGTCACGCTTGTCAACTACGTGCTGATGGCGCTGTTTGCTGCGCTGCTGTTCCTTACCCTGCCGGGTGCAGGACATGATGGCTCGTTCGTGGCCTTCTTCGCCGTGTTTATGGGCCTGTTCCTGACGTCCGGGCTGGGCAGCGGCTCCACCTACCAGATGATTGCGGTGATCTTCCGTAAGCTGACGCTGGAACGTATCAAAGCTGAGGGCGGCGACGATGCGCTGGCACAGCGCGAAGCGGCAACAGAAACCTCTGCTGCGCTCGGCTTTATCTCCGCCATTGGCGCGCTGGGCGGTTTCTTTATTCCGCAGACTTTTGGCCTGTCGCTCGCCATGACCGGTTCACCCGCCGGCGCGATGAAAATCTTCCTGGTCTTTTATCTCTGCTGCATCGCGGTGACCTGGCTGGTTTACGGCCGAAAATCACGCGCCTGATAACGACAAAGCCGGTGTGGCGCACCGGCACAATTTCACTTTCTGTGTCGGGACAGATGCAGAGTCAGCAATGTCACATTAAGCCTTCAGGAGTATTCCGGATGAGCAAGTTTCTAGATCGGTTTCGCTATTTCAAACAGCTGGCCGAACCCTTTTCCGGCCAGCATGGCCAGACGTTAAACAGCAACCGCGACTGGGAAGATGGCTATCGCAGTCGCTGGCAGCACGATAAAATCGTGCGCTCCACGCACGGCGTTAACTGTACCGGCTCATGCAGCTGGAAAATCTACGTCAAAAATGGACTGGTCACCTGGGAGACCCAGCAGACCGACTATCCGCGTACCCGTCCCGATCTGCCAAACCATGAGCCGCGTGGCTGCCCACGCGGTGCCAGCTACTCGTGGTATCTCTACAGCGCTAACCGCCTGAAATATCCGTTAATGCGCAAGAAGCTGATTCAGCTCTGGCGCGACGCGAAAGCGCAGCACAGCGACCCGGTGGACGCCTGGGCATCCATCATCAGTAATCCTGAAAAGGCCAGAAGCTACAAACAGGCGCGTGGACGCGGCGGCTTTGTCCGCTCCAGCTGGCAGGAAGTCAACGAGATGATCGCCGCCGCGAACATCTGTACCGCGAAGACTTACGGCCCTGACCGCATTATGGGATTCTCACCGATTCCGGCGATGTCGATGGTCTCTTACGCTGCGGGCGCACGTTACCTGTCACTGATTGGCGGAACCTGTCTGAGCTTCTACGACTGGTACTGCGATCTGCCGCCGGCCTCACCGATGACCTGGGGCGAGCAGACCGACGTGCCGGAATCGGCTGACTGGTACAACTCCTCCTACATTATTGCCTGGGGCTCTAACGTGCCGCAGACCCGTACCCCGGATGCGCACTTCTTTACGGAAGTCCGCTATAAAGGGACGAAAACCGTGGCGATCACGCCGGACTATGCTGAGGTCGCGAAGCTGTGTGACCAGTGGCTGAGTCCGAAGCAGGGCACCGACAGCGCGATGGCGCTGGCGATGGGCCACGTGATGCTGAAAGAGTTTCATCTTGATCGCGAAGTTGGCTATTTCCGCGACTACGTGCGCCGTTACACCGATATGCCGATGCTGGTGCTGCTGGAACCCCGTGAAGGCGGGTTTTACGCCGCCGGCCGTCAGCTGCGCGCCAGCGATCTGGTGGATGGGCTCGGTCAGGAGAATAACCCGGAGTGGAAAACCGTCGCGATTAACGAGGCGACCGGGGAACTGATTGCGCCGCAGGGATCTATCGGCTTCCGCTGGGGCGAAAAAGGCAAATGGAACCTCGAGCAGCGTGATGGGGCATCACATCAGGAAGTTGAACTGCAGCTCAGCCTGCTCGGCAGCCACGATGAGGTGGTCGAGGTCGGTTTCCCTTACTTCGGTGGCATTACCAGCGAGCATTTCAACAGCGTTGCGCTGGACGAAATCCTGCTGCATAAGCTGCCGGTGAAACGCCTGCAACTGGCGGATGGCAGTGAAGCGCTGGTCACCAGCGTCTACGATCTGACGCTGGCGAATTATGGTCTGGATCGCGGTCTGGATGATGCCAACTGCGCGCAAACCTACGACGACATCAAAGCGTACAGCCCGGCCTGGGCGGAGCAGATTACGGGTGTCTCCCGTCAGAACATCATTCGCATTGCCCGTGAATTTGCCGAAAACGCCGAGAAAACCCGCGGTCGTTCGATGATCATCGTCGGTGCCGGTATGAACCACTGGTATCACATGGACATGAACTATCGTGGCCTGATGAACATGCTGATTTTCTGCGGCTGCGTTGGTCAGAGCGGCGGTGGCTGGGCGCACTATGTCGGCCAGGAGAAACTCCGTCCGCAGACCGGCTGGACCCCGCTGGCCTTTGGCCTGGACTGGCAGCGTCCGCCACGCCAGATGAACAGCACCTCCTTCTTCTACAACCACTCCAGTCAGTGGCGCTATGAAACCCTGGCCACCAGCGAATTGCTCTCCCCGCTGGCGGATAAAAGTCGCTACAGCGGCAGCCTGATCGACCTTAACGTCCGTTCCGAACGTATGGGCTGGCTGCCTTCAGCGCCGCAGCTTAACGTCAACCCGCTGCACATCGCGGCGCAGGCGAAAGCCGCCGGTCAGTCGCCGCTGGATTACACCGTGGAAAGCCTGAAGCAGGGCACCATGCGGTTTGCCGCTGAACAGCCGGACGATCCGCAGAACTTCCCGCGTAACCTGTTTGTCTGGCGCTCCAATCTGCTCGGCTCATCCGGTAAAGGGCATGAGTACATGCTGAAGTATCTGCTGGGCACGGAAAACGGCATTCAGGGCAAAGATTTAGGCCAGCAGGGCCGCGTGAAGCCGGAAGAGGTGGAGTGGCTGGATCAGGGTGCCGAAGGCAAACTGGATCTGGTGGTCACACTCGACTTCCGCATGTCGAGCACCTGTCTCTACTCCGATGTCGTGCTGCCAACGGCGACCTGGTATGAAAAAGACGATATGAATACCTCGGATATGCATCCGTTTATTCATCCGCTTTCGGCGGCCGTCGATCCTGCCTGGGACTCAAAAAGTGACTGGGAAATCTACAAAGGCATCGCCAAAGCCTTCTCCGATCTCTGCCCGGGTCATTTAGGCGTTGAAACGGACGTCGTTACTCTGCCGGTGTTGCATGACTCACCCGCGGAACTGGCGCAGCCTTTTGAGGCGAAAGACTGGAAAAAAGGCGAATGCGATCTGATTCCGGGTAAAACCGCGCCACACATTATGGTGGTGGAGCGCGACTATCCGGCGACCTGGGAGCGCTTTACCTCGCTGGGACCGTTGCTGGAGACCCTGGGTAACGGCGGCAAAGGTATCAGCTGGAACACCAGCAAAGAGGTCGATTTCCTCAAGCAACTGAACTACGTCAAAGCGGATGGCCCGGCAGCGGGGCGGCCGAATATCGACACGGCGATCGATGCGGCAGAAGTGATCCTGGCGCTGGCACCGGAAACCAATGGTCAGGTGGCGGTGAAAGCCTGGCAGGCACTGGGCGTGATTACCGGTCGTGACCACACCCACCTGGCGCTCAATAAAGAAGATGAAAAGATTCGCTTCCGCGATATCCAGGCGCAGCCGCGCAAAATTATCTCTAGTCCGACCTGGTCAGGGCTGGAAGATGAACATGTCTCTTACAACGCCTGCTACACCAACGTTCATGAGCTGATCCCGTGGCGAACCCTGAGCGGCCGTCAGCAGCTCTATCAGGATCATGAGTGGATGCGCGCCTTTGGCGAGAGCCTGATGGTCTATCGTCCGCCAATCGATACCCGCGCGGCGAAGCCGTTGCTGAACAGCAAACCCAACGGTAACCCGGAGAAGGCGTTGAACTTCCTGACGCCACACCAGAAGTGGGGCATTCACTCCACCTACAGCGACAACCTGCTGATGCTGACACTGTCGCGCGGCGGACCGATTGTCTGGATGAGTGAAGATGACGCTCGTGAGCTGGGTATCGTGGATAACGACTGGATCGAGGCGTTCAATGCCAACGGTGCGCTGACCGCACGTGCAGTAGTGAGTCAGCGCATCCCGGCGGGTATGACCATGATGTACCACGCGCAGGAACGTATCGTGAATATCCCTGGCTCGGAGATCACCAGCCAGCGCGGCGGGATCCATAACTCGGTGACGCGGACCTGCCCGAAACCGACCCATATGATCGGCGGTTATGCGCAGCTCTCCTGGGGCTTTAACTACTACGGCACCGTCGGCTCTAACCGCGATGAGTTCGTGGTAGTGAGAAAAATGAACAACGTTAACTGGTTAGATGGGGAAGGCAACGATGCCTGCCAGGGCAGCCAGCAGGAGGTAAAACCATGAAAATTCGTTCACAGGTCGGCATGGTGCTGAACCTCGACAAATGTATCGGCTGCCACACCTGCTCGGTGACCTGTAAAAACGTCTGGACCAGCCGCGAGGGCATGGAGTACGCCTGGTTTAACAACGTTGAAAGCAAACCTGGTGTTGGCTATCCGCACGCCTGGGAAGATCAGCAGAAGTGGAAGGGCGGCTGGATCCGTAAGATCAACGGTAAGCTGGAGCCGCGCATGGGCAGTCGCATTGGCCTGCTGTCGAAGATCTTCGCCAACCCGGATGTGCCGGCGCTGGATGATTACTACGAACCGTTCGATTTTGATTATCAGCATCTGCACAATGCGCCCGCCGGTAAGCATCAGCCGATTGCGCGTCCGCGCTCGCTGATCACCGGTCAGCGGATGAAAAAGATCGAAAACGGCCCGAACTGGGAAGAGATCCTCGGCGGCGAGTTTGCCAAACGTTCGCAGGATAAGAACTTCGATAACATCCAGAAGGAGATTTACGGTCAGTTTGAGCACACCTTCATGATGTACCTGCCGCGCCTGTGTGAGCACTGCCTCAACCCGGCGTGTGTGGCGACCTGCCCAAGCGGCGCGATCTACAAACGCGGCGAAGATGGCATCGTACTGATCGACCAGGATAAATGTCGCGGCTGGCGGATGTGCCTCACCGGCTGTCCGTACAAGAAGATCTACTTCAACTGGAAAAGCGGCAAATCAGAAAAATGCATTTTCTGTTATCCGCGCATTGAAGCGGGCCAGCCCACCGTCTGTTCAGAAACCTGTGTCGGCCGTATCCGCTATCTCGGCGTGTTGCTCTATGACGCTGACCGCATTGAACAGGCGGCCGCAGCGGAAAACGAGAAAGATCTCTATCAGAGCCAGCTGGATATCTTCCTTGATCCCAACGATCCGGCGGTGATTGCGCAGGCGCTGAAAGATGGCGTTGCGCAGAGTGTAATCGACGCAGCACAGCGTTCACCGGTCTATAAAATGGCGATGGAGTGGAAGCTGGCGCTGCCACTTCACCCTGAATACCGCACGCTGCCGATGGTCTGGTATGTGCCACCACTGTCACCGATTCAGTCGGCGGTGGATGGCGGGGCGCTGGCGCACACCGGCGTGCTGCCGGATGTGGAAAGCCTGCGCATTCCGGTTGAGTATCTGGCGAACCTGCTGACCGCAGGCGACACCGCACCGGTGCTGCTGGCACTGAAGCGGATGCTGGCTATGCGTCATTACAAACGCGCAGAAAGCGTGGACGGTGAGCATGATATCCGGGCGCTGGAGCAGGTCGGCCTGACCGAAGCGCAGGCGCAGGAGATGTACCGCTATCTGGCGATCGCGAACTATGAAGATCGCTTTGTGGTGCCCTCCAGCCATCGCGAACTGGCGCGTGAAGCCTTCCCGGAAAGCAAAGGCTGCGGCTTTAGCTTTGGCGATGGCTGTCACGGCAGCGACAGCAAATTCAACCTGTTCAACAGCCGCCGTATTGATGCCATCGACATCAGTAAGAAAACCATCCGTCCGGAGGATGCCTCATGATGACGTTACGGATTCTTTCGCGGCTGCTGGACTACCCGGACGAGGCGCTGTTTACCCACTCTTCCGACCTGATCGCGGCGCTGGATGACGCCTCTGAACTCAACCTGCAGCAGAGCGCACGGCTGGTGCGGTTTATCAATCAGCTCTGTGCCCGGCCACTGCTCGACGTACAGGCTGACTACTGCGAACTGTTTGATCGTGGCCGCGCCACCTCGCTGCTGCTGTTTGAACACGTGCACGGTGAGTCACGCGATCGCGGTCAGGCGATGGTTGATCTGCTGGAACAGTATCGTGCCGATGGTCTGGAGCTGGACAGCAAAGAGCTGCCCGATTTCCTGCCGCTCTACCTGGAGTATCTCGCCTGTAAAAGCGATGAGGCCGCGCGTCAGGGACTGGACGACATCGTGCCTATCCTGGCCTTGCTGGCGGCGCGGCTTGAAGAGCGTCAGAGCCCCTACGCCGATCTCTTCACAGTGTTACTGACGCTGTCCGGTAGCGCAGTTGATCCTGCGGCCCTCAAGCCACAGGTGGCGCAGGAAGCGCGCGACGATACGCCGGCAGCACTGGATGCTGTCTGGGAAGAGGAGCAGATTAAATTTCTCGGCGAACAGGGCTGCGCCTCGGCGCAGCAGGCGATGCATCAGCGTCGCTTCGCCGATGCGGTCGCGCCGCAGTATCTGGACATCGCCGCGGCGACGGCGCGTACCACAGGAGAATCAGCATGAATTTTATTAACACTTTCTTCTTCGATATTTACCCCTACCTCGCCGGAACGGTCTTCCTGGTGGGAAGCTGGCTGCGCTATGACTACGGGCAATACAGCTGGCGTGCCGGTTCCAGTCAGATGCTGGACAAAAAAGGGATGCGTCTCGCCTCCAACCTGTTTCACATCGGCATCATCGGTATTTTCTTCGGTCATATCGTCGGGATGCTGACGCCGCACTGGATGTATGAATCCTTCCTGCCGATCGACGTAAAGCAGAAACTGGCGATGATTGCCGGTGGCCTGTTCGGGGCGATGACACTGCTGGGCGGTGGACTGCTGCTGAAGCGCCGTCTGACCAATCCACGGGTGCGGGCGACCAGTAGCGTCGGTGATATTCTGATCATGACCCTGCTGGTGGCTCAGGCGACGCTGGGCCTGCTGACCATTCCCTTCTCCGCCCAGCATATGGACGGCAGTGAAATGATGAAGCTGGTGGGCTGGGCGCAGGCGGTGGTGACCTTCCACGGTGGCGCTTCGCAGCATCTCGACGGCGTGGCGTTTATCTACCGCGTGCACATGGTGCTGGGAATGACGCTGTTCCTGCTGTTCCCGTTCTGCCGGCTGGTGCACATCTGGAGCGCGCCGGTTGAGTATCTGACCCGTCGCTATCAGCTGGTGAGAAATCGCCGCTAAGCGCATGATGGCTGCGGGACAGAGAGAGTCCCGCAGCCATTTTAGCCCACGGCTGCCTTGACGTTTTTTTAAGATTTTGCCCTGTATGTCATTGCGCTGAACGTCTACTATTACCGCATCTGAAATTACCCCTCGTTTATGGATAACCGATGCGCCTCAAGTTAGCCTTCCTTGCGTTCATCCCGCTTCTGGCCTCCTGCAGCAGCAAACCTGAAGTCCCGTCCCAGCAGAAGATGCTGGCTGCGCCACAGGGCGGTTTTTTACTGCAGCCGTCGCACAGCGGACAGGCGATGTTTGGCGACTTTGCCGGTAACCCGGCAGCAGAGCAATTTATCGATAAGATGGTAGAGAAGCATGACTTTGACCGTCAGCAACTGCACAACATCATCGGTCAGGCCAAACGACTGGATTATGTGCTGCGACTGATGGATCGTCAGGCACCAAGCTATACGCCAGCGCCAGGACCTAATGGCGCCTGGATCCGCTATCGCAACAAGTTCATTACGCCCGATAACGTGCAGAATGGGGTGGCGTTCTGGAATCAGTATCAGGATGCCCTGCAACGCGCACAGCAGGTTTATGGCGTGCCGCCAGAAATTATCGTGGGCATCATTGGCGTGGAAACCCGCTGGGGTCGTGTGATGGGGAAAACGCGGATTCTGGATGCGCTTGCGACCTTATCCTTTAACTATCCGCGCCGCGCAGAGTACTTCAGCAGCGAGCTGGAAACCTTTCTGTTGATGTCGCGCAAAGAGCAGGATGACCCGCTGGCGCTGAAAGGCTCCTTTGCCGGGGCGATGGGCTATGGTCAGTTTATGCCCTCCTCTTACAATGATTATGCGGTTGATTTCAACGGCGACGGTCATGCAAACCTGTGGGATCCGGTGGATGCTATCGGCAGCGTGGCGCACTATTTTCAGAAGCATGGCTGGCGTAGCGGCGAAAACGTGGCGGTACCGGCCAGCGGTCAGGCACCGATGCTGGAAGATGGCTTCAAAACCCGTTACAGCGTGAGCATGCTGGCGGCGTCAGGATTGTCCCCACAGGGCTCGCTGAACGGTAACGATCAGGTCAGTCTGCTACGCCTGGATTTGGGCACCAGCTACCAGTACTGGTATGGCTTACCCAATTTCTATGTCATTACCCGCTACAACCACAGTACCCATTATGCGATGGCGGTGTGGCAGCTGGGTGAGGCGGTGAGCAAGGCACGCCAGGGCGGCCTGTTATAAAGGCTATCCTTGTTAACTGTAAGGTTATATGATGACGCCCTTTTTCAGGCCACACAGCCACTGATATTTCTGGAGTCACTATGTCTTTACCTGCCTGCCCGGCTTGTCACGCCGATTACACCTGGCAAGATGGCGATAACCTTAACTGCCCCTCCTGCGGTCACATCTGGACCGAGGGAGAAGGTGACAGCAGCAACGCAACACTTGAAGTGCGTGATGCCAACGGCAATCTGCTGGCAGATGGCGACAGCGTCACGGTGATCAAAGATCTCAAGGTGAAGGGCAGTTCTTCATCGCTGAAGATCGGTACCAAAGTGAAAAGTATTCGTCTGGTTGAAGGGGACCACAACATCGATTGTAAAATCGACGGTTTTGGCCCGATGAAATTAAAATCTGAGTTTGTGAAAAAGAACTGAGATCGGGGGCGCAGGGATGCGCCCGCTTTCCTGCTTAGCTGAACAGCTTATCAATTGCGGCACACTGTTCCGCATTCAGCGTGCCACCGTAGTTTCGTGAGCCGCTGCTCATCGAGTCATAGCGCCGTGCCACGGCCGTTTTAATTGTCGTTACGAAATCATCTCCAATACTGTAAATCGCCATCAGACGGCCGATCTGCTGCTGCAGGTGCGTCAGCTCCGGCAGATTGCCACTTCGCCACGCCGTCATCATCTGCGCAAAGTACTCCGGCACAATATTATTCAGTCCTGAAATGACACCGGCACCGCCCGCCAGCAGGTTCGGGAGCAGGTACTCGTCATACCCCGACAGTACGGCGAAATCGCTACGCACCTTGCGGGTCTCTTCAATCATCATCCGGTTGTGCGACAGGCAATCCACCGTATCTTTAATGCCGGCGAAGTTGGGCAGCTTTGCCGCCAGGGCGGCAATCAGCGCGGGCGTCAGATCGCAGCCGGTGCGGGCCGGAAAATTGTAGGCAAACCATTTACCACCCAGTTGGGCGTCCAGTGCTTCGAAGTAGTGCATCAGCTGGTTTTGCGTCTGGCCATAATAGTAGGGCGGCAGCACCATCACCGCGTCAAAGTCATTTTTCCAGGCGGCTTCAGCCAGCTCCAGCATGTCAGGAATGCTGGTTGCCGAGACGTTTGCGACCATCTTCAGCGATGACAAGGGTCTGGCTTCCTGAATCAGTTGTAAGCGTTCCTGCTGCGTCAGTGAGGCGAACTCGCCAATGCTGCCCATCACCAGTAAGGTATTGATACCGGAGTCATTGAGGCGGGAGAAATGTCGCCCGAGCGCATCAATATCGACCGCACCCTGCGCATTGAACGGGGTGACTGAAGGGCACCAGACACCGGCAAAGGGCGATTTTTCACTCATAAATGACTCCTGAATCGGATGTTAAAAAAATGAAACAGTGTTTTAACTTAATGACTCCGGCCGGTCTCTGCCAGCGCATGATTCAAAAATGAGCAACGGGTCGCACTTTTTCCTCTTTCATCCGTCTCAGTAAGCGGATGCATCTGATAACTGAGCGAGAGGTCATGATGAAAGAGTGGGATCCTGTGCTGTACCGTAAGTTTGAAGCAGAACGAACCCGTCCAGCCCGCGAACTTCTGGCGCGCCTCAGCCTGGAACAGGTTGAGCAGGTGACCGATCTGGGATGCGGGCCCGGTAACAGCACCGAGCTGCTCGCTGATGCCTGGCCACTGGCGCAGATTACCGGGCTGGACAGTTCCGCCACGATGTTAACTCAGGCCGCTGAACGCCTGCCGCACTGTCGTTTTATCCAGGCGGACATCCGCAACTGGCAGGCCGATGTGCCGCAGCAGGTGGTCTACGCCAACGCGTCTCTGCAATGGCTGGATAATCACGCAACGCTGTTTCCCCATCTGGTCAGCCAGCTGGCACCCGGTGGCGTGTTAGCGATCCAGATGCCTGATAACCTGAATGAGCCGTCGCACCGGCTGATGCGCGAGGTGGCGGCAAAGGATCGCTGGCGTTCACGCATCAATGCCGATGCCGCTGAACGTACACAGCTGCTTTCCACGGGCGAGTATTACGATCTGCTGACGCAGGCCGGCTGTGAGGTGGATATCTGGCGTACCACCTATTATCACGTGATGGCCGATGCGCAGGCGATTATCAGCTGGCTGCAGGCGACCGGTTTACGGCCTTTTCTGGCAACGCTGGATGAGACCGAACAGACGGCGTTTCTGACCGATTATCATCAGCGTCTGCTCGCGGCTTATCCGGCTCAGGCCGATGGTCAGGTGTTGCTCGCCTTCCCGCGTCTTTTTATGGTTGCGGTGAAAAACCGGTAAGCGCAGTGGAAAGCTGGCCGCAAAAACAGCGTAATAATGGTGAGTGACCTTGAAAAAGCAGTTTTTCTGCACCACCTTCAACCCACAGCCAAAGGGAGAGTCGCAATGGATGATCAGCAATTGCAGGCGCTTAGTGCGCAGATAGGTGAGAAGCTGAAGCAGCACAATGCCACCGTAACCTGTGCGGAATCCTGCACGGGGGGATGGATTGCCAAAGTCTTTACCGATATCAGCGGCAGCTCCGCCTGGTTCGAGCGGGGTTTTGTGACCTACAGTAACCAGGCCAAACAGCAGATGGTCAGTGTTCAGGCTGCTTCGCTGTTGCAGTATGGTGCGGTAAGTGATGTGGTGGTGCGGGAGATGGCGCTGGGTGCCCGCAGGGCGGCCCATGCTGACTACGCGATCTCCGTCAGCGGTATTGCCGGTCCGGGTGGCGGCAGTGAAGAAAAACCGGTGGGCACGGTGTGGTTTGGCTTTGCCGGGCCACAGGATAACGTATTGACTTTTCAGCAGCATTTTAGCGGCGATCGTGATGCCGTACGCCGCCAGTCGGTGGCATGGGCCCTGCAGAAACTGTATGGCGAATTTCTGACAAATTAAACTTGATACTGTATGACTATACAGTATAATTGTCGGCAACAGAAAGAGTACAGGCACCCTGAGTGCGTGTTTACCCGGCTTGATTAGGAGTTGAAATGGCGATTGATGAAAACAAACAGAAGGCTTTAGCTGCCGCGCTTGGCCAGATTGAGAAGCAATTTGGTAAAGGCTCCATCATGCGCTTGGGTGAAGACCGCTCAATGGATGTGGAAACTATCTCTACCGGCTCGCTGTCGCTGGATATCGCATTAGGCGCAGGCGGTCTGCCAATGGGCCGTATCGTTGAGATCTACGGACCTGAGTCTTCAGGTAAAACCACGCTGACTCTGCAGGTTATCGCATCTGCACAGCGTAAAGGTAAAACCTGTGCCTTTATCGATGCCGAGCATGCGCTTGATCCGGTTTACGCCAAGAAACTCGGCGTAGACATTGATAACCTGCTCTGCTCCCAGCCAGACACTGGTGAGCAGGCGCTGGAAATCTGTGATGCGCTGGCGCGCTCTGGTGCCGTTGACGTGATCATCGTCGACTCCGTCGCGGCGCTGACGCCTAAAGCGGAAATCGAAGGTGAAATCGGTGACTCACACATGGGCCTCGCGGCACGTATGATGAGCCAGGCGATGCGTAAACTGGCCGGTAACCTGAAGCAGTCCAATACCCTGCTGATTTTCATCAACCAGATCCGTATGAAAATTGGTGTGATGTTTGGTAACCCGGAAACCACCACTGGTGGTAACGCGCTGAAGTTCTACGCCTCTGTCCGTCTTGATATCCGCCGTATCGGTGCAATCAAAGAGGGCGATAACGTGGTCGGCAGTGAGACCCGCGTTAAAGTGGTGAAAAACAAAATCGCCGCGCCATTCAAACAGGCTGAGTTCCAGATCATGTACGGCGAAGGTATCAATACCTTTGGTGAGCTGGTCGACCTGGGCGTGAAGCACAAGCTGATTGAAAAAGCGGGTGCATGGTATAGCTACAATGGCGACAAGATTGGTCAGGGTAAATCGAATGCCGGCAACTTCCTGAAAGAGAATGCTGCTGTGGCAAACGAGATTGATCTGAAGTTACGTGAGATGTTGCTCAACGGCGCGGATGAAAAACTCGCAGCAGCCGACAAGGCTGCTGAGAAAGAAGACGCGGCTGAAGCGAACGAAGACTTCTAATCTCTGATGCGGGAGGGGCGAAAGCCTCTCCCGTAGTTTTTATCCCCCTCTATTGCCTTTCTTGCCTTCCCTCTGTCCTGTTCTGTCGCCATAATCTCCCTCTGTTTGTACAAGGTGCGCAGTATGACTGAACCCTCTCAGCCCCAACCTAATGTCGTCTCTTACTCTCGTCTGCTTGACCGTGCGATGCGTATTCTGGGTCAGCGCGACCACAGCCGTGCAGAGTTAGCGCGTAAACTGCAACAATCAGCGCAGCGTGCTGCGTGGGCGCAGAAAAAAGAGCCCGAAATTGTTACCGAAGCTTTGCTGGAACAGGTTCTTAACTGGTGTCAGGAAAGCGGCTGGTTAAACGACGAGCGTTTCACCGAACGATTTATTCAGAGCCGGAGCCGTAAAGGCTTTGGATCGCAGCGCGTGCGCCTTGAACTGGGCCAGAAAGGCATCGACCGTGAAGCCATTGATCTTGCAATGGAAGAGACAGAGGTAGACTGGGCGGCGTGTGCGGCTCAGCTGGCTGAACGAAAATTCGGACACCCGCTGCCCACAGAGTGGAAAGAGAAAGCGAAAGTACTACGCTATCTGCAGTCAAAGGGTTTTATGAGCGAAGATATCCAGTCCATTTTCAGAAATTTTGATGACTAAAAGCCGATGTAATTTTACTTCCCACTGAAGAAAATTTATCTTATTCCCACTTTTTGTTCCGCTAATCAGGCACCACCAGAATGTGGTCGCGCCGATCAGAGGGAACGTTCGTTAGCGTGATTCCAGGATATATATGAGCAAGAGCACTGCTGAGATCCGTCAAGCGTTTCTCGACTTTTTTCATAGCAAGGGACATGAGGTTGTAACCAGCAGCTCCCTCGTACCGAATAACGATCCAACGTTGTTGTTTACTAACGCCGGGATGAACCAGTTTAAAGATGTGTTCCTCGGTCAGGACAAACGTGACTACACACGTGCGACCACGTCACAGCGGTGCGTACGCGCAGGCGGCAAACACAACGATCTTGAAAACGTCGGTTACACCGCACGTCACCACACCTTCTTTGAAATGCTGGGTAACTTCAGCTTTGGTGACTATTTCAAGAGAGAGGCGATTGGTTTTGCCTGGGAACTGCTGACGAGCGAGCAGTGGTTCAGCCTGCCAAAAGAGCGTCTGTGGGTGACGATCTATGAAACCGACGATGAAGCCTTTGATATCTGGGCGAACGAAATCGGTGTGCCACGTGAACGCATTATTCGCATCGGCGACAACAAGGGCAGCGCGTATGCGTCAGATAACTTCTGGCAGATGGGCGATACCGGTCCTTGTGGTCCGTGCAGCGAGATTTTCTACGATCATGGCGATCACATCTGGGGTGGCCCGCCGGGCAGCCCGGAAGAAGATGGTGACCGTTACATTGAGATCTGGAACATCGTCTTTATGCAGTTCAACCGTCAGGCTGATGGCACCATGCTGCCGCTGCCAAAACCGTCGGTTGATACCGGAATGGGCCTTGAGCGTATTTCTGCCGTTCTGCAACACGTCAACTCCAACTATGAAATCGACCTGTTCCAGAAACTGATTCAGGCCGTGGCGCAGGTTACCGGTGCCACTGACCTCAGTAACAAATCGCTGCGTGTCATTGCCGACCACATTCGCTCCTGTGCTTTCCTGATTGCCGATGGCGTCATCCCGTCTAATGAGAACCGTGGCTACGTGCTGCGTCGTATCATTCGTCGTGCCGTGCGTCATGGCAACATGCTGGGCGCTAAAGAGGCCTTCTTCTATAAGCTGGTTGCGCCACTGGTTGAGGTCATGGGTGCCGCAGGCGAAGAGTTACAGCGCCAGCAGGCTCAGGTTGAGCAGGTGCTGAAAAGCGAAGAAGATCAGTTTGCCAGAACCCTGGAGCGCGGACTGGCGCTGCTGGACGAAGAGCTGGAAAAACTGCAGGGCGACACGCTGGATGGCGAAATCGTCTTCCGTCTCTACGATACCTTTGGTTTCCCGGCTGATTTAACGGCTGACGTCTGTCGCGAACGCAATCTGAAAATCGATGAAGCTGGCTTTGAGCGGGCGATGGAGCAGCAGCGTCAGCGCGCACGTGAAGCGAGTGGCTTCGGTGCTGACTACAGCAACGTTATTCGTATTGATGCCGCCTCATCCTTCAAAGGCTACGACCAGCTCGATTTAGCTGCCACGGTGAAAGCGCTCTATGTTGCAGGCGAGGCGGTTGATGAAGTGACCGCGGGTCAGGATGCCGTGGTCGTGCTGGATGAAACGCCATTCTATGGCGAATCGGGTGGCCAGGTAGGCGATACTGGTCTGCTGAAAGGGAAGAATGCTGAATTTAGCGTCCAGGATACACAAAAATATGGTCAGGCAATCGGTCATGTCGGTAAGCTGACCGCAGGGCAGTTGCGTATCGGTGATCGCCTTGAGGCACAGGTTGATGCGGCACGCCGTGCGCGCATCCGTCTTAACCACTCTGCTACTCACTTACTGCATGCCGCCTTGCGTCAGGTTTTAGGTGAGCATGTGGCGCAGAAAGGCTCGCTGGTTAACGACAAGTACCTGCGTTTCGATTTCTCGCATTTCGAAGCGATGAAACCTCAGGAGATTCGTCAGGTCGAAGATATCGTCAATGCGCAAATTCGTCGCAACCTGCCGGTTGAAACCGAAGTGATGGATCTGGATGCGGCGAAGTCTAAAGGGGCAATGGCACTGTTTGGCGAGAAATATGATCAGCGCGTGCGCGTTCTGACCATGGGTGATTTCTCTGTTGAGCTGTGTGGTGGTACCCATGCTGCGCGCACGGGTGACATCGGGCTGTTCCGTATTCAGGCGGAGTCAGGTACCGCAGCCGGTATTCGTCGTATCGAAGCGATTACGGGTGAAGGCGCGCTGGCGCAGGTCAATGCGCAGAGCAGCCAGCTGCAGGATCTTGCGCAGCTGGTAAAAGCGAACAGCAGCAACCTGAATGAGAAAGTGCGTGGTCTGGTCGATCATGTACGGGCTCTGGAGAAAGAGTTGCAGCAACTGCGCGATCAGCAAGCCGCGCAGGAGAGCGCTTCACTGAGCAGCAATGCTATCGACATTAAGGGAGTGAAACTGCTGGTCAGTGAGCTCAACAATGTTGAACCTAAAATGTTGCGTACCATGGTTGATGATCTTAAGAATCAGCTGGGTTCGGCGATTATTGTGCTGGCAACGGTTACTGAAGGTAAGGTGTCGCTGATTGCGGGTGTGACCAAAGATCTGACTGACCGTGTTAAAGCGGGTGAGTTGATTGCCGGTCTGGCTCAGCAGGTTGGCGGGAAGGGCGGTGGCCGTCCTGATATGGCACAAGCTGGTGGTAACGATGCGGGTGCTCTGAAAGGCGCATTAGCAGGGGTTGAGGACTGGGTCAGCAGCCGTCTGTAAGTGAATTAAAACAAGGCATCGTAAAAAGCGTCAGAACGGTTGTTCCGGCGCTTTTTAATACGATGCTAAAGCAGCAAATGACAAAGTCAGGTTGATGTAGTGTATTTCGGCTAAACTAACTATCAGCAGAATGTATTGGCGCATCGATGTGCATTGGTGTATTTCTCATACACATTGTGCAGCGTTAAATGATGGATAATGCCGGGAGCCTGTACAAGCCCGACTCTTTTAATCTTTCAAGGAGCAAAGAATGCTTATTCTAACTCGTCGAGTTGGTGAAACCCTCATGATCGGTGATGAGGTAACTGTAACGGTGCTGGGTGTTAAGGGTAACCAGGTTCGTATCGGTGTTAACGCGCCGAAAGAAGTGTCTGTGCATCGCGAAGAGATCTATCAACGCATCCAGGCTGAAAAAACGCAACAAACCAGCGTTTAACGGATTCAGCGTCTCGCACCTGTGCGAGGCGCTACCGCTTTCTGTAAAAATCCTGCCTTTTCTTTCTACCTGTTCCTCCTCTGTTTTGTTAACGCCATCATCTTTCATTGTTGATAATTCACTCTTTTTGTCGCCATTTTGTCCCAATTGTGTGTGATTTGCTCAATCAAACAAAGTTTCGGAAAAATTGTTTGACTTAAAAGTCCGGGAAAGTAATATGTGCGCCACGCAGTGCCGATGAGCAGAAACAACGTTCAGACGCACAGTTCGAAAGAAAGCGTAAGGTGAGGTGGCCGAGAGGCTGAAGGCGCTCCCCTGCTAAGGGAGTATACGGTCAAAAGCTGTATCGAGGGTTCGAATCCCTCCCTCACCGCCATTTTCGATGCATCCATAGCTCAGCTGGATAGAGTACTCGGCTACGAACCGAGCGGTCGGAGGTTCGAATCCTCCTGGATGCACCATATTTTCGAATATGGAGAAGTGCCTCGGTGTGACATGACGCATTAGCGTACAGGCCGCACTAAGGAGGATAACGTTGCATCAGCAACGGCCCGCAGGGCGAAGCGCAAGCTGAGTAATCCTCCTGGATGCACCATCGAAACAAAGCGAATTAGCAATTCCTTTCATGGTGAGTAGTTAGCACCCTGCGTTGTACAAGAATTTGATTTATGCATCCATAGCTCAGCTGGATAGAGTACTCGGCTACGAACCGAGCGGTCGGAGGTTCGAATCCTCCTGGATGCACCATATTCTTCCCGAATATGGACAGTGCCTCAGTGTGTCATGACGTGATTATCGTTCAGGCCGCACTAAGGAGGATAACGTTGCATCAGCAACGGCCCATAGGGCGAAGCGCAAGCTGAGTAATCCTCCTAGATGCACCATTCTTTGTAACATCCTCAGGTTGGTTTCTGTAAGTCCATAAAAAGTTGTACCTCAAAAGATAGACCCCAAAAGATAGACCCCAATGCATCCATAGCTCAGCTGGATAGAGTACTCGGCTACGAACCGAGCGGTCGGAGGTTCGAATCCTCCTGGATGCACCATCTTCTCGAATGTTGGCAGTTCCTCAGTGTGACATGACGCAATAAGCGTTCCGGCCGCACGAAGGGGGATAACGTTGCATCAGCAACGGCCCGCAGGGCGAAGCGCAAGCTGAGTCATCCTCCTGGATGCACCATCTTCTTCTTTAGTTTCAAATCCAGTCTTACAATCCCTCAAAGTATCATGGCGCGATGATCGCTAAGACCTCACTAAACACGATAGCGTTACTTCCGTAACCGCCCGTACAGCAAACGCTGAGTGAGTATCCTGAAAAACCTCTGCAGTTTCCCTCTGGCTTCACACGCACTCTTTTCCTGTTTAATCTGCCCCATTGATTCATCATCCTGACTTAAGCGATCCGAAACGCCTGTTTCCCGCATCAACGCCTTCTGTTTTGCTGCCCATGCCCGTCCGCCGCCGCTTGTCTGCCAGAAGAATGTTAAAAAACGCTGGAATTTCGTACGTTTATCGCTGGCCGTGCACGATCACCTTTATCTGAAAACAAAAATTGTTAATGCTTTCAAAGCATTTGCTGTTCATCCCCCCTGGCGACAACCTGTCCACATTAGGCTAAAGTAATGTCTCATTTGATGAATGTCCGGAGTGACAATGTACGATCAATATGACGCCCTGATTTTCGATATGGACGGCACGATTCTGGATACTGAGCCGACACATCGAAAAGCGTGGCGTCAGGTGCTCCAGCGTTATGGATTAACGCTGGATGAAGCTCGTATTATCGACTTCAATGGCGCACCAACCTGGCGGCTGTCGCAGTTCATCATTGAATCCAATCAGTCGTCACTCGACCCTCATCTTCTTGCCGCAGAAAAAACCGCTGCCGTGAAAGCGATGCTGCTGGAAAACGTGAAGCCACTGCCTTTAATGGAGGTGGTGAAAGCGTATCACGGGCGTCGTCCGATGGCGGTCGGTACCGGAAGCGAACACAGCATGGCAGAGGCGTTACTGACGCAGCTGGGCGTACGTGAGCTCTTTTCGGCCGTCGTCGGTGCTGACGACGTACAGCGTCATAAACCTGAGCCTGAAACCTTCTTACGCTGCGCTGAGCTAATGGGTGTGACGCCGGCACGTTGTGTGGTGTTTGAGGATGCGGACTTTGGTATTCAGGCAGCGAAGGCGGCAGGTATGGCTGTGGTGGATGTCCGCTTACTGTGAGTGACGTTCTTACCTATGCCTCGATGTTCGGCAGCAGCTTTTTAAGTGCAACGCTCCTGCCGGGAAGTTCTGAAGCACTGCTGATAGCACTATTGATAGCAAAAAAGACATCAGTTTACGGGTTGCTTTTGGCCGCATCACTGGGAAACACCTTGGGCGGCTTAACCAACATTCTTATTGGTCGCTTGCTGCCGTTAAAACGTCAGGGGCGATGGCATGACACAGCAATGACGTGGTTGCACCGACTGGGACCTGCAGCACTGTTATTCAGCTGGCTGCCAGTGATAGGTGATCTGCTCTGCGTTCTGGCAGGCTGGTTACGTTTCGCCTGGCTACCCGCGATGCTGTTTCTCGCTGTCGGCAAAACACTGCGTTATATCGTTATCGCGACTGCCACATTACAGGGTATGCAATGGTGGCATTGATTCGCACAGATTCGAGGCTACGGTTAACATTATGCTGAACAAAAATAAATTATTATCACAGCGGGGGGGTAATGTGATCCCGGACGTATCTAAAGCGCTCTCCTGGCTGGAAGCGCATCCCAATGCCCTTAAAGGTATTGGCCGTGGCATCGAGCGTGAAACGCTGCGTGTACAGGCAAATGGCGAGCTGGCAAAAAGCGGCCACCCGGAATCTCTGGGGTCGGCGCTGAAACATGACTGGATCACCACTGACTTTGCCGAAACGTTGCTGGAGTTTATTACGCCAGTGGATCACAGCATTGATCATATGCTGGCATTCCTGCGCGATATTCATCGTCACGTTGCCCGTGAACTGGGTGATGAACGCATGTGGCCGTTTAGTATGCCGTGCGTGATTGACGATGCGGACAATATTGAACTGGCGCAATATGGCACGTCCAATATTGGTCAGATGAAGACGCTCTACCGCGAAGGACTGAAAAACCGCTACGGCGCGTTGATGCAGACCATCTCCGGCATTCACTATAACTTCTCACTGCCACTCTCATTCTGGCAGGAGTGGGCTGACGTGAAAGATAAGGAAAGCGGAAAAGAGACGATCTCGGCGGGCTATCTGCGGCTGATCCGCAACTATTATCGCTTCGGCTGGGTGATCCCCTATCTGTTTGGCGCATCGCCTGCTATCAGCTCCAGCTTCCTGCAGGGCCGTGAGAGCGCGCTGCCGTTCGAAACCAACGACAAAGACACGATGTGGCTGCCGTATGCCACCTCACTGCGTCTGAGCGATTTAGGCTACACCAATAAATCGCAGAGCTCTCTGGGCATCACGTTTAACTCACTGGAAGGCTATGTCACTGCGCTGAAGAAAGCGATCAAGACACCGTCAGAAGAGTATGCAGCGATGGGCACTAAAGATGCCGACGGTAACTGGCTGCAGCTCAACACCAACGTGCTGCAGATTGAAAACGAGCTCTATGCGCCAATCCGGCCTAAGCGTGTGACACGCTCGGGTGAAGCGCCTTCTGATGCGCTGCTGCGTGGTGGTATTGAGTACATTGAAGTGCGTTCGCTGGATATCAACCCGTTCTCTGCGATCGGCGTAGATGAGAATCAGGTTCGCTTCCTCGACCTGTTCCTGATCTGGTGTACCCTGGCCGATGCGCCGGAAATGAGTGCAGATGAGTTGCAATGCACCCGTATAAACTGGAACCGGGTTGTGCTGGAAGGTCGTAAACCGGACCAGAAAATTGCCGTAGGCTGCGGAGAAGCGGAACATTCGCTGGTTGAAGTGGGCAAAACCCTGTTTGCCGATCTGCGTCGGGTTGCTGAAGTGTTAGACAGTCATAATCAGGACAGCACGGAATATCAGCAGGTTTGCGATCAACTGGTAGCATCGTTCGACGATCCTGAGCTAACCTACTCGGCGCGCATCCTTCAGGCAATGAAGGACAACGGTGTAACCGGAACCGGCGTGGCGCTGGCTGAACAGTATCGCCATCTGCTCTGCGAAGAGCCGCTGGAAGTGCTGACAGAAGAAGATTTCACGCGTCAGGCGCAGGCGTCTGTTGCTGCACAGCAGCAGCTGGAAGCGAATGATAAGCTGAATTTTGAAGCGTATCTGGCGAGCCGGGAAGGGTAGAAAAGAAAAAGGCCACATCAATGTGGCCAAATTAACATCTCTGTTGTCAGGGATGATGATAACAAATGCGCGTCTTTCATATATTCAGACGTTGGGCGAACAGAAAAGTTTCATCGTTTTAAAAAAAATTCTCAGAACAGGAGGTGACGTATGCCACTACTGGACAGTTTTACCGTTGATCACACCATCATGGGCGCACCGGCAGTTCGCGTGGCGAAAACCATGAAGACTCCGCATGGCGATACGATTACCGTTTTTGACCTGCGTTTTTGCCGCCCGAACATTGATATTCTCACTGAGCGTGGCATTCATACGCTGGAGCATCTCTTTGCCGGCTTCATGCGTGATCACCTGAATGGTGATGGTGTGGAAATCGTCGATATCTCGCCAATGGGTTGCCGCACCGGCTTCTACATGAGCCTGATTGGTACACCAGACGAGCAGCGCGTTGCCAAAGCGTGGAAAGGGGCGATGGAAGATGTTCTGAAAGTGAAAGATCAGAACCAGATCCCTGAGCTGAACGAATACCAGTGCGGCAGCTACAAGCTGCACTCACTGGATGAAGCGCAGCAGATCGCCCGCAATGTGCTGGCGCATGAGATCGGCGTTAACCGCAACGAAGATCTGAAACTGCCTGCTGACAAGCTGAAAGAACTGCACATCTAGTCAGAGCTTTGCTGCTAAAAAAAACGCCGCATCATGTCGATTGCGGCGTTTTTTTATCGCTTCAGGACCCTACCGATTTTTTCAGTGGCGTCTTCGGCGTGATGCGCACCTGTTTAATCATGTTGTCCTGCACGTCCAGAATATCGACGTTGTAGTGGCCGATCTGAACACGGGTGGCGATGGCAGGGATCTCTTCCAGCGCTTCCAGCAGCATGCCGTTGATGGTGCGCGCTTCCTGCTCTGGCAGCTGCCAGTTAAACGCCTTGTTAATTTCACGCACACTGGCGCTGCCTTCAATCAGCACGGACCCATCATTCTGCGGCATCACTTCTTCTGCCAGTGACGGTGACATGGAGGTGGTGAAGTCACCCACGATCTCCTCCAGAATGTCCTCTATCGTCACCAGCCCTTTGATGTCGCCATACTCATCCACCACCACGCCCGCTTTCTCTTTGTTGCGCTGGAACTTCACCAGTTGGGTGTTCAGCGGTGTCCCTTCCGGGATGTAGTAGATCTCATCGGCGGCGCGCAGCAACGTCTCTTTGGTGAACTCTTTTTTCTCCGTCATCATGCGCCAGGCTTCGCGCACCCGCAGCATGCCGACGCAGTCATCCAGTGAGTCCCGGAACAGCACAATGCGGCCGTGTGGCGAGTGGCTCAACTGGCGCACCACCGACTTCCAGTCATCGTTGATATTAATGCCGACGATCTCGTTACGCGGAACCATGATGTCATCAACGCTGACTTTCTCCAGGTCGAGCACGGAGAGCAGCATGTCCTGATTACGGCGTGACATCAGGCTACGCGATTCATAGACGATGGTACGCAACTCCTCTTTGCTCAGCGCGGAGTTGATGGCACCGTCAGCGCGGATACCCGCCATCCTCATCAGCAGACGGGTAATGGTGTTGAGTAGCCAGACCAGCGGCAGCATGATGTATTGCAGCGGGACCAGCAGCAGGCTGCTGGGAAAGGCGACGCGTTCGGGATAGAGGGCCGCCACTGTTTTCGGCAGCACTTCAGCAAATACCAGCACCACAAAGGTCAGGATACCGGTTGCGATCGCAACCCCTTCGTCACCGTGAATACGCATGCCAACAATGGTGGCAAGTGCGGAAGCCAGAATATTCACCAGGTTATTGCCGATTAATACCAGGCTGAGCAACCGGTCGGGGCGACGCAGTAACTTCTCCACCCGGCGTGCGGGGCGACTGCCGTTTTTGGCCTGATGGCGCAGCTTATAGCGGTTAAGCGTCATCATTCCGGTTTCCGACCCGGCAAACCAGGCGGAAACCAGTACCATGACGGAGAGAATAATAATCAGCGTGGTGGTTGAAACATTCTCCAACGCAGAACTTCCTTTTTAACGAGAGGTGGGGACAAGCAGATGCTGCAGGATGCGACTGCCGAAGTAAGCCATGGTTAACAGCACCGCACCGCTGCAGTTAAACCAGACGACGCGGCGACCACGCCAGCCTTCATGATAGTGCCCCCAGAGCAAAACGATATAAACAAACCACGCGATGATAGAGAGCACGGCTTTATCGACGTTTTCTGCGCTGAAGAGATCCTGCATATAAAACAGACCGGTGCAGAGCACCAGCGTCAACAGCACGACGCCCACCTGGGTGATGTGAAACATCTTACGTTCAATGGTCAGCAGCGGCGGCATATCCTGTGTGAACGCCAGACGCTTGTTTTTTAACTGGTAATCGATCCACGCCAGCTGCAGTGCATAGAGTGCGGCAATAATCAGCGTCGCATAAGCGAACAGCGACAGGCCGATATGGATCATCATGCCTGGCGTGGTTTCCAGATGGGTGATGAAGGCATTGGGCACAAAGGTGGCGAAGGCCAGATTGATCAGCGCGAAGCTGTAGACAATCGGCAGCAGCAGCCAGCCACGGTTACGTGACGCCACAATGGTCATGATGGCGCAAATCAACAGGCTGACCAGCGAGCCTATGTTGAGCAGGCTTAAATTCTGTCCGCTATCAACAGCAAATATGCGTTGCTGCAAGGCCACCGCGTGTGTCACCAGCGCCACACAGGCAGAGAGCATCGCCATTCGCCGCCAGCCGCCGTTACGTTTCAACAGGCTGGGAATGATCAGGGCAAGACTTAAGGAGTAGGCGAATAGCGCCACTATCGCGAAAACGAACATAGATCCTTTCAGGTTCAGTCAGATAAGGAAAAAGGCAGTATAGCGCCAGCCGAAGCAGGCTCCAAACGATCTGAGGGGCAATTGCAGAGATCGCTGAGGCTTCGTGTTATAATCCGCCGCATTCTGCCGATCAGGCGCCTCGCGATCTTTTTTTTAGTGAGAGACCATGTTTGATAATTTAACCGATCGTTTGTCGCAAACCCTGCGAAACATCAGCGGCCGCGGAAGGCTGACTGAAGAGAACATCAAAGAGACCCTGCGTGAAGTGCGCATGGCACTGCTTGAGGCTGACGTTGCGCTGCCGGTGGTGCGTGACTTCATCAACCGTGTGAAAGAGAGTGCGGTCGGCCATGATGTGAATAAAAGTCTGACTCCAGGTCAGGAGTTTATCAAAATCGTTCGTAACGAGCTGGTTACGGCGATGGGTGCAGAGAACAATGCTCTCGACCTGGCTGCTCAGCCGCCAGCTGTGGTGCTGATGGCGGGTTTGCAGGGTGCCGGTAAAACAACCAGCGTCGCTAAGCTGGGTAAATTCCTGCGCGAGAAGCACAAAAAGAAAGTCTTAGTGGTTTCTGCCGACGTCTATCGTCCGGCGGCAATCAAACAGCTGGAAACGCTGGCACAGCAGGTGGGCGTGGATTTCTGCCCATCCGATCTCAGCCAGAAGCCGGTCGATATCGTTAACAATGCGCTGCGTGAAGCTCGCCTGAAGTTCTACGATGTACTGCTGGTGGATACCGCCGGTCGTCTGCACGTTGACGAAGCGATGATGGACGAAATCAAACAGGTTCATGCCGCGATCAATCCGGTAGAAACGCTGTTTGTGGTCGATGCCATGACCGGTCAGGATGCGGCAAACACGGCTAAAGCTTTTAATGAAGCACTACCGCTGACCGGTGTTATCCTGACCAAAGTCGATGGTGATGCACGAGGCGGTGCGGCGCTGTCGATTCGTCATATCACCGGTAAGCCGATTAAATTTATGGGTGTCGGTGAAAAAACCGATGCACTTGAGCCGTTCTATCCGGAGCGTATTGCTTCGCGTATCCTCGGCATGGGTGACGTGCTGTCACTGATCGAAGATATCGAAAGCAAGGTTGACCGCGATCAGGCTGAGAAACTGGCTAAGAAGCTGAAAACCGGCGACGGTTTTGATCTCAACGATTTCCTTGAGCAGCTGAAGCAGATGCGCAACATGGGCGGCATGGCCAGCCTGATGGGCAAACTACCCGGTATGGGTCAGCTGCCTGACAATGTGAAGTCACAGATGGATGACAAAGTGCTGGTGCGCATGGAAGCGATCATCAACTCGATGACACGCAAAGAGCGTGAAAAACCAGAGATCATCAAAGGCTCACGCAAGCGCCGCATTGCGACCGGCTCCGGTATGCAGGTGCAGGACGTTAACCGCTTATTGAAGCAGTTTGACGACATGCAGCGTATGATGAAGAAAATGAAGAAGGGCGGTATGGCGAAAATGATGCGCGGCATGAAGGGTATGATGCCGCCAGGTTTTCCTGGCCGCTAAAGCGTTCCACAAAAAAGCCCGAAATGGCACGGTTTAGGTTGCTTTTTTCGCCAAAATGAGTAAAATTTTCGGGCTTTTTATACAGCACCCGGACCCCGTTCCTCGATGGGGGCCGGGTGTTTTATTAACTGAAGAGGATGTTATGGTAACAATTCGTTTGGCACGTCACGGCGCTAAAAAGCGTCCGTTCTATCAGGTCGTCGTCACTGACAGCCGCAATGCACGCAACGGTCGTTTTATCGAGCGCGTTGGTTTCTTCAACCCGATCGCATCTGGTCAGGCTGAAGGTCTGCGTCTTGATCTGGATCGTATCGAGCACTGGGTTGGCCAGGGCGCAACGCTTTCTGATCGCGTTAACGCGCTGGTCAAAGAAGCTAAGAAAGCAGCTTAATCTGTCACGGTGGTGAGCATGAGCAGACAAATTGCCGCACAGCCTCCTGTTAACCCGATTGTATTGGGTAAGATGGGAGCCGCCTACGGTATTCGCGGCTGGCTCAAAGTGTTTTCCTCCACTGAAGACGCTGAAAGCATCTTCAACTACCAACCCTGGTTCATCCAGCGCGCCGGTAAATGGCAGCAGGTCGAACTGGACGGTTGGAAGCACCACAATCAGGACCTGATCATCAAAGTCAAAGGCATTGAAGATCGGGATGCGGCGGCTCAGTTAACCAATTGCGAAATTCAGGTTGACTCGACGCAGTTGCCATCGCTGGAAGAGGGCGACTACTACTGGAAAGACCTTATGGGCTGCCAGGTAGTTAACCTTGAAGGCTACGAGATGGGTAAAGTCATCGATATGATGGAAACCGGCTCGAACGACGTTCTCGTCGTTAAGGCAAACCTGAAGGATGCATTCGGTGCTCAGGAGCGGTTAATTCCGTTTCTTGATGAACAGGTTATCAGGAAAGTCGATCTCTCTACTGGCATCATTGAGGTAGATTGGGATCCTGGTTTTTGATCTCCGAATCGAACGGTAACGTAACGGCGAATACAATGTGGATTGGTGTTATTAGCCTGTTTCCAGAAATGTTTCGCGCTATTACCGATTACGGGGTAACTGGCCGGGCTGTAAAAAACGGTCTGCTCAGCATTCAGAGCTGGAGTCCTCGTGACTTCACGCACGACCGGCACCGTACCGTGGATGATCGTCCTTACGGCGGCGGACCGGGAATGCTGATGATGGTACAACCCTTACGGGATGCCATCTCCGCAGCGAAAGCAGCGGCAGGTGATGGGGCCAGGGTGATATATCTTTCACCTCAGGGTCGCAAACTGGACCAACAGGGCGTTTGCGAACTGGCGGCACGGGACAAGTTAATTCTGGTCTGTGGCCGTTATGAAGGGATTGATGAGCGCGTAATCCAGACCGAAATTGATGAAGAATGGTCAATCGGTGATTACGTTCTCAGCGGCGGGGAACTGCCAGCGATGACGATGATTGACGCAGTCGCCCGGTTTATTCCTGGCGTGCTCGGCAAGCAGGCGTCAGCCGATGAGGATTCGTTCTCGGAAGGTTTGCTGGATTGTCCGCACTATACCCGACCTGAAGTGTTAGACGGCGTGGAGGTCCCGGCAGTATTACTGTCAGGCAACCATGCTGATATTCGCCGCTGGCGTCTGAAGCAGTCGCTAGGCCGTACCTGGCTGAGAAGACCTGAACTTCTGGAAAACCTGGCTCTGACTGAAGAGCAAGCAAGGTTGCTGAATGAGTTCCAGCGGGAATCTCAGCAGCAACAAAACGATGATGTGGAAGAGTAAGCTCTTCCCCGACTATCAGTTTACCCAGGATATGAGATTTAATTATGAGCAACATTATCAAGCAAATTGAACAAGAGCAGATGAAACAGGACGTACCTTCCTTCCGCCCGGGTGATTCCGTGGAAGTGAAAGTATGGGTCGTTGAAGGTTCTAAAAAACGTCTGCAGGCATTCGAGGGCGTGGTTATCGCTATCCGTAACCGCGGTCTGCACTCTGCATTCACTGTTCGCAAAATTTCTAACGGCGAAGGCGTTGAGCGTGTATTCCAGACTCATTCACCTGTAATTGACAGCATCGCTGTTAAACGTCGTGGCGCTGTGCGTAAAGCCAAACTGTACTACCTGCGTGAGCGTACTGGTAAGTCTGCTCGTATTAAAGAGCGTCTTAACTAAGGTATCGCTAACGCGACATCTAAAAGTTAATAGCAAACAAGGGGTTGGCATGTGCCAGCCCCTTTTTTATGTCACAGTCAACCTTACTGCCTGCAGTTAACCGTCGTCCGGCCGCTGAAAATGATAAATCGCGGTATTAACCGGCCCTTCCTCTAATACGATCAGGCCATAGCGACAGCCAATGAACTGACCACCGCACTTCTCAGCCACGCCCCGACTGGCCAGGTTATCCTCTGCTGCCAGAATCTCAATCACCCGGGTCTCTGGGCGTGAAAACCCCAGCGGCAGCAACGCGGCCACCGCGCGGCTGGCGATTCCCTGACGCTGTGCATCACTGCGAACCCAGTAGCCAATTGCGCTGGTGTCACCCGGATGACGGGCAAAGCGTATTCCTGCGCCCCCCAGCAGCTGGTCATGCTGATCAACGATGGCAAACTCTTCCGCTTCCTCTTTCATCCGTTGCCAGTGGGTAAAGCGGATCCAGCTTTCTGCTTCATGAGGCTGATAATCGTGATGCGCCCAGACCATCCATGGGATAAGGCTATCCAGCGAGGCATTAACCGCAGTGGTAAACGCAGATACGTCGCTGAGCTCAAAAGGTCGCAGATAAATATTTTGTGGTGATGGGTACATAACTCTCTCAGCGCGAACAGAATGATTCTTTTATTCTGCCTGTGGGTAGAAGAAAGGCAATAACCTTAACTGTAAACTTATTTGTACAATTGTCTTTGGTTTTTTGTGGTTGAGGTTTTTATTATATGCATGATTTTATTGTTTATTTTAAGTATATTTCGCACCCTTCTTCATCCGTGGTAATAAAACTGTACATATAATATTGCGCTATGTATTGCCTGTGATACAGTATTTGCATTCCTCAGTGAGGAGTCCATGACTGCCAATACGAGCCAAAGGATCGCCATCATGCAAAAAGACGCGCTGAACAATGTGCATATCGCCGGTGAACAGGTATTAATCACGCCTGAAGAGCTGAAAGCGAAGTTTCCACTGACCACTGAACAGCAGGATCAGGTCGCGGCGTCGCGCCAGACCATCTCTGACATTATTGCCGGCCGCGATCCGCGTCTGCTGGTAGTGTGCGGACCCTGCTCAATTCACGATACCGAAGTGGCACTGGACTATGCTCGTCGTCTGCAAACCCTTTCCGAAGAGCTGAAAGATCAGCTCTTTATCGTGATGCGCGTCTATTTTGAAAAACCTCGTACCACCGTCGGCTGGAAAGGGCTGATCAACGATCCTTTCATGGATAACTCGTTTGATATGGAAGCGGGTCTGCACATTGCGCGCCAGCTGCTGGTGAACCTGGTTGAAATGGGTTTGCCTCTGGCCACTGAAGCGCTGGATCCCAATAGTCCGCAATATCTGGGCGACCTGTTCAGCTGGTCTGCCATTGGCGCCCGTACCACTGAATCGCAGACGCACCGTGAAATGGCCTCGGGCCTGTCGATGCCGGTAGGCTTTAAAAATGGCACCGATGGCAGTCTGGGAACGGCAATCAACGCCATGCGTGCAGCCGCAATGCCACACCGTTTTGTCGGGATTAATCAGGCCGGTCAGGTCTGCCTGCTGCAGACTCAGGGCAATCCGGATGGTCACGTGATCCTGCGTGGCGGCAAAGCGCCGAACTACGGTCCTGAAGATGTCGCGCAGTGTGAAAAAGAGATGCTCAAGGCGGGACTGCGTCCAGCCTTAATGATAGATTGCAGCCATGGTAATTCGAACAAAGACTACAGCCGTCAGCCTGGCGTAGCGGAATCCGCTATTGCGCAGATCAAAGACGGGAACCGTTCAATCATTGGTTTGATGCTGGAAAGCCATATCAATGAAGGTAACCAGTCTTCTGAGCAGCCACGCAGCGAAATGAAGTATGGCGTTTCCGTAACCGATGCATGCATCAACTGGGAAGTGACCGAAACGTTGCTGCGTGAAATGCATCAGGATCTGCAGGGAGTGCTGTCGGCGCGTCTGTCACAAGAGGTGTAAGAGCAATGGTGGCTGAACTGACCGCGTTACGCGATCAAATTGACAGTGTTGATAAAGCGTTGCTGGATCTGCTGGCTAAGCGACTGGAACTGGTGGCCGAGGTAGGTGAGGTGAAGAGCCGTTACGGCCTGCCTATTTATGTGCCTGAGCGTGAAGCGACGATGCTGGCTTCCCGTCGTAAAGAGGCCGAAGCGCTCGGCGTCCCACCGGATCTGATTGAGGATGTGCTGCGTCGCGTGATGCGGGAATCCTATACCAGCGAGAATGATAAAGGCTTTAAAACCCTCTGTCCTGAACTGCGCCCGGTGGTGATTGTCGGTGGTAAGGGCCAGATGGGCCGGCTGTTTGAAAAAATGCTCGGGCTATCAGGCTACACGGTTAAAACGCTGGATAAAGAGGACTGGCCTCAGGCTGAGACTCTGCTCAGCGATGCCGGAATGGTGATCATTAGCGTGCCGATTCACCTGACCGAGCAGGTGATTGCCCAACTGCCACCACTGCCGGAAGATTGTATTCTGGTCGATCTGGCGTCGGTCAAAAACCGGCCTCTGCAGGCAATGCTGGCTGCCCATAACGGGCCTGTGCTGGGTCTGCATCCGATGTTTGGCCCGGACAGCGGCAGCCTGGCAAAACAGGTGGTGGTCTGGTGTGATGGAAGACAACCGGAAGCGTATCAGTGGTTCCTGGAGCAGATTCAGGTCTGGGGTGCGCGTCTGCATCGTATCAGCGCTGTTGAGCATGACCAGAACATGGCATTCATTCAGGCGCTGCGTCACTTTGCTACCTTCGCTTATGGTCTGCATTTAGCCGAAGAGAACGTCAATCTGGATCAGCTGCTGGCGCTCTCGTCGCCCATTTACCGGCTTGAACTGGCGATGGTGGGGCGGTTGTTCGCTCAGGATCCGCAACTCTATGCGGATATCATCATGTCTTCAGAGAGTAATCTGGCGCTGATAAAACGCTATTACCAGCGGTTTGGTGAAGCGATTGCGCTGCTGGAGCAGGGCGACAAGCAGGCGTTTATCGCCAGCTTTAACCGGGTTGAACAGTGGTTTGGCGATCACGCAAAACGCTTCCTGGTCGAAAGCCGAAGCCTGTTGCGATCGGCCAATGACAGCCGCCCATAAATGACAGCCATCCATCAATGAAAAAGGCATCCAGTTGGATGCCTTTTTTCTTCTTTTTATTCGCCAGGTTCAGCGGGCACCACATTTTCACTGGGGTAACAGCCCAGTACCTTCAGAGAGCGGGTCATGGTCTGTAATTCCTGCAGCGCCTGCTGCATCCGCTCTGATTGCAGGTTGCCCTGCACATCAATGTAAAACATCTCTTCCCACGGATTACCATTAATCGGGCGGGACTCCAGCTTGCTCATAATCAGGTTGTGCTGACGCAGTACCAGCAGCGCGTCGACCAGCGCACCCGCCTGCTGGCCGGTTGCCATAATCAGCGTGGTTTTCGCTGGCACCTGGTCAGAAACCTCGATTGCTTTGCGGGCCAGCACGATAAAGCGGGTGTGGTTCTGCTGCTGATTCGCCAGATTACGTTCCAGCACCTGCAGCTGATAGAGTTCGCCGCCGGCCTCACTGCCCAGCGCCGCCACCTTAGGTGAGTTGAGCGCAGCCACTTTCTCCATCGCTGCCGCGGTACTCTCGGTGTATTCGATTTTCCAGTGCGGGAAACGATTAATAAACTGGCTGCACTGCTGGAACGGTTGAGGATGGCTGTAAACCGTCTCAATCTGCTGAAGATCGGTGGGGCCATTCACCAGCACGCAGTGGTCGATAGGCAATGTCAGCTCGCCCACGATTGAGAGGCTGGTCTGTTGCAGCAGATCGTAGACATCGTTGATCGAGCCTGAACTGGTATTCTCAATCGGCATCACGGCGTAATCAGCTACGCCATTTTCGACCTGTTTGATGATGTCGTGAAACTTCAGGCAGCCACACTCCACCATGCTATCGAAATGGCGCGACGCGTAGTTGCGTGCTGCAAGATGCGAATAAGAGCCTTTCGGGCCCAGAAAGGCGATACGGGCGGCATGCGCATGGGGATGGTTGAGGTTTTTTTGCAGCAGCGCTTGCTGAGTCAGCACGGAATCTTCAATTACCAGCTGGAACAGACGGGTGATGTAGTGCGCATCCAGGTTGTGTGCCTTACCCAGTACGATGAGATTCTCCAGTAGCGCGCGTTCGCGCTCCACATCCCGAATCGGGCGATGCGTCGCCAGTTTCGCTTGTGCAACTTCCACTGCCAGCAAACGACGCTCGGCCAGCAGCGTCAGAAGTTTTTTATCCACGGCGCTGATTTTGTCGCGTAGCGCCAGCAATGGATTATCGGGATTCATAGGGCTCACCTGTATGCTATCCAAAAAAAAAGCCTCCCGGTTGGGAGGCTTCGGTGTTCGTCTTCGCTTTCATTTTCACACGACGAATGGCCTCCCGTTCAGGGGAAGGTAAAAAAGAAAGCGAAGAAAAACAGATCAAGTTTCATGGTAATGTCCGAAAAGAGAGTGACCTGAGAGTAACCGTACTGCTTAAAAGCTGTCAATAAAAAACGCGCCCGGAGGCGCGTTAAGAAACAGCGTTAAGAAAATCAGGACTCTTCGTCGGCGGGAATGATGTCTTTCACGCTAGCACTGGCGCGGCGTGCTTCAGACTTGTGCTGAACTTTATTCAGCTGACGCTCGAGCTTGGCAATCAAATCGTTGATAGCGGTATACATATCATCGTGCTTGGCGCTGGCCACCAGAGTCCCGTTAGGTGTGTTAATAGTGGCGTCAGCCACGAATTCTTTGGGCTCTTTGGAAAGGACAATATGTGGATTAATCAGGTCGGTTTGCCATTTTTCGAGCTTGGCGAGACGGTCTTCAACATGGCTTCGGATTGCCGGAGTGATGTCCATTTGTTTACTGGTAATGTTCAGAATCATCGTTCTTACCTCTCTGTCATTTCCGTCTTGGTCTTCTCAGCATAGCGCGAAAAAGCGTTCAATGTGGGATTTCGATCACGAAAAAATGTCACTTTTTGTCAGTCACAACATTCTGTGAGAAAGGCAGAGAAACTGGCCGAAATGGCTTGAAGCGAAACGATTAACACGGCATGCTTGATGAGTTAGCTCGCTGAGAACAGATCCAAATCTGACTGTTCTGTGAGCAAAAAAAAGCAGCCCTGAGAGGCTGCTTTTTTTATGGCTGAAAATCCTTCGAACGATCAGCTTTTGTTAGCTGCAATGATTTTCGCCACTTTATCGGCTTCAGCGTTCAGCTGCAGATTGCGGTAAGCATTCTCCATCAGCGGCAGGGCATCGTGTGTTGCCTGCGTATCCGGATAATCGCGCATCATACCTTCGACACGGTTAACAACCGCGACATAAGCCTCACGCTTAGTATAGAATTGCGCCACTGACAGCTCATATTTAGCCAGACGGTCTTTCAGATAGACCAGGCGTTTCTGAGCATCAGCCGCATACTGGCTGTTCGGGTAACTCCGCAGCAGCTGAGAGAAGTCGCGGAAAGCATCACGAGCGTGCGTCGGATCGCGGTCAGAACGATCAATACCAAAGAAGCCCTGCAGCGCGGAGTCATCCAGCGCCATGTCCGTCAGACCTTTCATATAGATGACATAGTCAATGTTCGGATGCGTGGGGTTCAGACGCATAAAGCGAGCAATGGCAGCCTGCGCCAGGGGCAGATCGGCATTTTTATAGTACGCGTAGATTAAATCCAGCTGCACCTGCTGCGAATAAGGACCGAACGGATAACGATTATCCAGCGCTTCCAGTTGCTTAATCGCAGCTTTAAAGTTACCGTCCTGCAGCTTTTGCTGCGCTGTAGCATAGATTTCAGAAGGCGGGCTGTCCGGTACCGCGTCATTTGAGCCGGAACAACCAACAAGTGCCAGGCTCAGTGTGGCAGCAGCCACCAGATGTTTCATACGCGTCATGACGAAGTGATTATCCTCAAATGTTATGGCGGAAGCTGTCCGTATAGCTCCCGGTAATGACCAGGTACGATAGCACATTATATTAAACGGCATCGCCGTGAAAACCCAACGTTAACGAAGAAGCTGTATATGGCACAACAAGTTCAACTCACCGCAACGGTATCCGAATCACAACTCGGACAACGCTTAGATCAGACTTTGGCGGAATTGTTCCCTGATTATTCACGTTCTCGCATAAAAGAGTGGATCCTCGATCGTCGCGTTACTGTAAACGGCGTCATGGTCGATACACCCAAAGAAAAAGTGCTGGGCGGCGAGCTGGTCGCGATTGACGCTGAGATCGAGGAGGCGCAGCGCTGGGAACCGCAGAATCTGCCACTCGACATCGTTTATGAAGATGAAGACATTATTGTCATCAACAAACCACGCGACTTCGTGGTTCACCCTGGCGCTGGTAATCCGGATGGCACGGTGTTAAACGCCTTACTTCATCACTATCCGGCGATTATGGATGTGCCGCGCGCGGGCATCGTACACCGCCTGGATAAAGACACCACCGGTTTAATGGTGGTCGCGAAAACCGTTCCGGCTCAGACGCATCTGGTGGACTCGCTGCAGCGTCGCGAAATCACCCGTGAATATGAAGCGGTTGCGATTGGCAATATGACTGCGGGCGGCACCGTTGAGCAGCCTATCAGCCGTCACTCAACCAAACGCACCCACATGGCGGTACACCCAATGGGTAAACCGGCGGTCACTCATTACCGCATCATGGAGCACTTCCGGGCCCATACCCGTCTGCGCCTGCGTCTGGAAACCGGTCGTACCCACCAGATCCGTGTGCATATGTCTCACATCAGCCATCCGCTGGTGGGCGATCCGCTTTACGGTGGCCGTCCGCGTCCGCCAAAAGGGGCGTCTGAAGCATTTATTGCTACGCTGCGCGGTTTCGATCGTCAGGCACTGCACGCCACGATGTTGCGCCTCTATCACCCCATCAGTGGTATTGAAATGGAGTTCCATGCTGCGCTTCCGCAGGACATGGTTGATCTCATCGCGGCGTTAAAAGCAGACACTGAAGAATTTAAAGACCAGTTGAATTGGTGATGAATCTGATTACTCCTCAATGGCCCGCTCCGTCACGCGTTCGGGCCTGCTCGACGCAGCGACAGGGCGGCATCAGCACATCGCCCTGGGATGCACTGAATCTTGGCGGGCATGTGGGAGATAATCCGGATGCGGTGGCGCGTAACCGGCAGTTGCTGTTGGAAGAGGCGGGTTTGCCTGCCATGCCGCAGTGGCTGGATCAGGTTCATGGCACTGAGGTTGTGCGTCTGACTGCAGGGGAAAGTACGCCATTACGTGCTGATGCCTGTATTACCGATCAGCCCGGTGTCGTCTGTGCCATCATGACCGCTGACTGTCTGCCGGTCCTGTTCTGTTCACAGGATGGGACGGAAGTGGCGGCGGCACATGCAGGCTGGCGCGGACTTTGTGCGGGTGTACTGGAAAATACGCTGGCGCAGTTTCGTTCGCCGCCTGATCAGATTCATGCCTGGCTTGGACCGGCAATCGGACCTGATGCGTTTGAGGTCGGCGAAGAAGTCCGTCAGGCCTTTATGGCTCAGGAACCCCGGGCTGTGCAGGCTTTCCGTCCATCAGGTGACCGCTTTTACGCCGACATCGGCCTGCTGGCGCAGATGCGACTACAGGCAGCGGGCGTGAATTCAGTCAGCGCCAGCAGCCTTTGTACCTTTACGCAGCGCGACGATTTCTTCTCTTTCCGCCGCGATGGGATCACCGGGCGTATGGCAACTTTGATCTGGCTGTTATAACCTTACGCCATAAGACGGTCCAGTTAGCGTATTTTTTACTCAAATCTCAGGTCATTAACCTTGAAATTTTGAGGGATGACCTCATTTAATCTCCAGTAGCATTTTGACCTGTAATGGGAGGAATTATGCGTCTGGATCGTCTTACTAATAAATTTCAGCTGGCTCTCGCCGACGCGCAGTCCCTCGCTCTGGGACACGACAATCAATTCATTGAACCTCTGCATCTGATGAGCGCATTGCTCAAACAGGAAGGCGGATCGGTTTCACCTTTACTGACTTCGGCCGGTGTCGACGTTACGCCATTTCGCGCTCAGGTTGAGCAGGCTATTGATCGCCTGCCACAAGTTGAAGGCAGCGAAGGCGATGTACAACCCTCATCTGACCTCGTCCGGGTATTAAACCTGTGCGACAAGCTGGCACAGAAGCGCAACGATAACTTTATTTCATCCGAATTATTTGTTCTGGCCGCCCTGGAATCGCGGGGCTCACTGGCCGATCTGCTCAAAGCAGCGGGCGCAACGCGTGAAAAAATCACCAGTGCGATTGAACAGATGCGGGGAGGAGACAACGTGAACGATCAGGGGGCTGAAGATCAGCGCCAGGCATTAAAAAAATACACTATCGATCTGACCGAGCGAGCAGAGAAGGGCAAACTCGATCCGGTCATCGGTCGTGACGAAGAGATTCGCCGCACCATCCAGGTTCTGCAGCGCCGTACCAAAAACAACCCGGTACTGATTGGTGAACCTGGCGTGGGTAAAACCGCGATTGTCGAAGGGCTGGCGCAGCGCATCATCAATGGTGAAGTGCCTGAGGGTCTGAAAGGACGTCGGGTACTGGCACTGGATATGGGTGCGCTGGTGGCCGGGGCGAAATATCGCGGTGAATTCGAAGAGCGTCTGAAAGGCGTACTGAGTGACCTGTCGAAACAGGAAGGCAACGTCATTCTGTTTATCGACGAGCTGCACACCATGGTGGGAGCCGGTAAAGCGGACGGTGCGATGGACGCCGGCAATATGCTTAAACCTGCGCTGGCGCGTGGTGAACTGCACTGTGTGGGTGCCACTACGCTTGATGAGTATCGCCAGTACATTGAAAAAGATGCCGCGCTGGAGCGTCGTTTCCAGAAAGTCTTTGTGGCTGAGCCAAGTGTGGAAGATACCATCGCCATTCTGCGTGGTCTGAAAGAGCGTTATGAACTGCATCACCATGTGCAAATCACTGACCCGGCGATTGTCGCGGCGGCGACCCTGTCTCATCGTTATATTGCTGACCGGCAGCTGCCGGATAAAGCGATTGACCTGATCGATGAGGCAGCTTCCAGCATTCGTATGCAGATGGACTCGAAGCCGGAGTCACTGGATCGCCTTGAGCGTCGTATCATTCAGCTGAAGCTGGAGCAGCAGGCGCTGAAGAAAGAGGCGGACGATGCCAGCATCAAGCGTCTTGAAATGCTGGAAACCGAGCTCAACCAGAAAGAGCGCGAATACGCCGAGCTGGAAGATGAGTGGAAGACAGAGAAAGCCTCGCTGTCCGGCACGCAGAACATTAAAGCGGAACTTGAGCAGGCGCGTCTGAATTTAGAGCAGGCACGTCGCCAGGGTGACCTCGCTCAGATGTCAGAGCTGCAGTACGGTAAAATTCCGGCACTGGAAAAACAGTTAGCCGCAGCGACTCAGGCGGAAGGCAAGACCATGAAGTTACTGCGTAACCGGGTAACCGATGTGGAGATTGCCGATGTTCTGGCACGCTGGACCGGTATTCCGGTCGCACGAATGATGGAAGGTGAGCGCGATAAGTTACTGCGCATGGAGCAGGACTTACATGGCCGGGTCATCGGACAGGATGAAGCGGTTGAGGCGGTATCAAATGCTATTCGCCGTAGTCGCGCAGGCCTTTCTGATCCAAACCGGCCTATCGGTTCCTTCCTGTTCCTGGGGCCAACCGGGGTCGGTAAGACCGAACTGTGTAAAGCGCTGGCTAATTTCCTGTTCGACAGTGACGATGCGATGGTTCGTATCGACATGTCTGAATTTATGGAAAAACACTCAGTATCACGGCTGGTGGGTGCACCTCCGGGCTACGTCGGCTATGAAGAGGGCGGTTATCTGACCGAAGCTGTGCGCCGTCGGCCTTATTCGGTCATCCTGCTGGATGAAGTAGAGAAAGCGCATCCTGATGTCTTTAACATTCTGCTGCAGGTGCTGGATGATGGGCGTCTGACGGATGGGCAGGGCCGGACGGTCGATTTCCGTAACAGCGTGGTGATTATGACCTCTAACCTGGGATCAGATTTAATCCAGGAGCGGTTCGGCAATCTCAGTTACCCGGAAATGAAAGATATCGTGATGGGTGTGGTCGGACAGCATTTCCGTCCTGAGTTCGTCAACCGTATTGATGAGGTGGTGGTGTTCCATCCGCTGGCTGAGAAACATATTGCGTCCATTGCGCAGATTCAGCTGCAGCGGCTGTACAAACGTCTGGATGAACGGGGTTATCAGCTGCACATCTCTGATGATGCGATCAAACTGCTGGCGGAGAACGGATATGATCCGGTCTACGGTGCACGTCCGCTGAAACGTGCGATACAGCAGCAGATCGAGAACCCGCTGGCTCAGCAGATCCTTGCTGGTTCACTGGTGCCAGGCAAAACCATCGAAATGGATGTGGAGAACAACATCATTACTGCACATCAGTAAGGGTGTGGAATGAAAAACGGGCCTCTGGCCCGTTTTTTTTGCCCTTTTGAGGGGTTTTTGCTTATTTAATACTCCTTTTGAGTGCAAAATGAACGGTCAGTAAAAAAGTCTCAATTTGCACTTGCGCTATCTGAGCCGTTCCCTATAATGCGCCTCCACTGACACGGCAAACCGGAAACGGAAAACGGGTCAGGAGGCACAGGAGACTGCGCCGCCGGAGAAAAACTTCTGAAATAGAGGTTGACTCTGCAGGAGGAAAGCGTAATATACGCCACCTCGCGACAGGACGCTAACGCACTGTTCGCACTGCTCTTTAACAATTTATCAGACAATCTGTGTGGGCACTCGCAGGATTGATATCAGCGTCTCCGGACGTAAAAAATATCAAGCCTCACGAGTGAACACATAATGAAATTCATTATGACGTTTTACAG